>JBAPUM010000136.1:0-134438 GCA_049282655.1 Xanthobacteraceae bacterium | reverse complement strand
ATGACCGACGATATCGCGGAGCGGGTGCGCAAGATCGGCGGCACCACGATCCGCTCGATCGGCCATATCGGGCGGCTCAAACGCTTACTGGACAATGATGCCGACTACGTGACGCCCGAAGACATGTTGTCGGAACTGCGCGACGACAATAAGCAACTGACGGCGAGCATGCGCGAAACGCACGGTCTGTGCGACGAGCACGGCGACGTCGCCACCGCGAGTCTGTTGGAGAACTGGATCGACCAGGCCGAGCGCCGCACCTGGTTCCTGTTCGAGGCGACGCGTAACCGCGGCTAGCGGATGGCTATCTACGCCGCGATCTTCACATATTCGAAATCGCCGGGCTTGTTGTCGATGCCGACGCGGGGCGGGGCGATCCAGCTAGCGAATTGGCCGGGCTCGGTGACCGGCTGCATCAGGCTGCCGATAAAATCGCCGTCGTCCTTCGACGGCAGCCAGGCGCTCTTGTCGCGATTCCAGGTCGCCTCGTCGATCAGCTCACCGGCCGGCGATACTTTCACGTCCTTGAACTCGCCGATCTGGCGATGGAAGCCGACATGCGGCAGTTCGAGTCGAAACGGCACGCCGATGCGCTCGATGATCTTGTTCCAGCGATCGAGGCCGCGCTGGCAATCGGCGGTGTAATCGTCACGCAGCCGCATATTGATGGCGGTCAACGCCGGCTCGTCGACGCGCTTAATCGCGCCATCGACGAATTTGAGCACCGGATAGGTGGCATGCTCAAGACGGTGGTCGTCCTCGATCTTGGTTTCGTGGAAGCGGCCCTTGAGCCCCGCCGTAAAAGTGTTGGCGGCATTGGTCGAGACTTCCGAACCGAACAGGTCGAGCGACAGCGTGTAGTGCAGATTGAGCTTTTTCTGGATGGTCGGCAGGTCGATGACGCCCAGCGCGCGGATTTTCTCGATCTCGTTCGGGTCTTCGATGCCGGCCGTTTTCATCGCCTCGCAGGTGCGCTGAATGGTGCGGCCGACGCCGGTCTCGCCGACGAACATGTGATGGGCTTCTTCGGTGAGCATGAAGCGGCAGGTGCGCGACAGGGGATCGAAGCCCGATTGCGCGAGACTTTCGAGCTGCATCTTGCCATCGCGGTCGGTGAAGAAGGTGAACATGTGGAACGACAGCCAGTCCGGCGTTTCTTCGTTGAAGGCGCCGAGCATGCGCGGCTTGTCGACCGAGCCGGAGCGGCGCTGCAGTAACTCGGCCGCTTCCTCGCGGCCGTCGCGGCCGAAATATTTCTGCAAAATGTAGACCATGGCCCAGAGGTGACGGCCTTCCTCGACATTGACCTGAAACACATTGCGCAAGTCGTAGAGCGAGGGCGCGGTTTTGCCGAGATGGCGCTGCTGCTCGACCGACGCGGGTTCAGTATCGCCCTGGATGACGACGAGACGCCGCAGCATGGCGCGATATTCGCCGGGCACTTCTTGCCAGGCCGCCTCGCCCAAATGGCGGCCGAACGGAATGGTGCGACCCTCCTCCTGCGGCGCCAGCAAAATGCCCCAGCGGTAATCTGGCATTTTCACATAATCGAATTTCGCCCAGCCCTTCGGGTCGACCGACACGGCGGTGCGCAGATAGACCAGCGCGTCCTGGAAACCTTCCGGCCCCATATCCTTCCACCAGTCGATATAGCCCGGGTGCCAGCTTTCGAGCGCCCGCAACACCTGACGGTCTTCGGCGAGATTGACGTTGTTCGGGATCTTGGTCGAATAATCGACGTCCTGGATGTTCATGGCCGGTCCTCACACTCTCTTGGTGTCGAATGCCGGTTTCTGGCCGGTGCCGTAGCGCTTGAGCGCGCCGTCTTCGCCGATGGCGTTGGGGCGCTGAAAAATCCAGTTCTGCCACGCGGTCAGGCGGGCGAAGATTTTTGATTCCATGGTTTCGGGTCCGGCGAAGCGCAGATTGGCCTCGAGACCCGTCAGCGCGTCCGGGGAAAAGCTCGCGCGCTCTTCGAGAAAGACGCGGACTTCGTCGTCCCAATCGATGTCGTCGCGCGCGAACGTCACGAGCCCGAGTTCTTCCGCGCGTTCGGCGTCGACGCCGTTGCCGCATTCCGCCTTGGCGACATCGACGTCGGCGGGATTGGCCAGGAATCGCGACTGCAGCCGCGTCAACCCGTTCGACATTGGATAGGCGCCGAAATTGCTATCGGCCAGCAACATCGTCGCTGGTGGTTTGTTGTCGCCGTCGCGCCCGCCGATGAGCATGTAAGAGCGGTCGCTCGCGAACGGCAATTCGGCGAGCGTGCCGGCGAAGCACGAGCCGGGTTCGATCAGCGTCACCAGCGAGCGCGAGGTCAGATCGACGCGCTTAAGCACGCGTTTCCACAGATGCCGGATTTCGCACGCCAGCCAATGCTTTTTATTGGCATCGAGGAAGTGTTCGTAGGCGAGCACCTGCGTGGGGTCGCCGGAGGACTTGAACACGATCGCCGCGACATCGAGCTCGTTGAGCCGGATATTGAGAATCGCGTCGTCGAGTTCGCGTGCCAATTGGAGCGGCCAGAAGTCCGCGCCAAGCGCCGCCATCGCGTCGGCCGAGGCGGGCGGCGCCTCGGAGGGCCCTCGCAAGGTCAGCGTCGCGATCCTGGCATCACGGGCGAACGCAACGGAGACGCTGGCATAGTCGACACTGTCGGGCGCGAAGGCTCGTTGTAGCGGCTTCAGCTTGATGCCGGCTCCGGGGCTGTTGCGGCGGGATTGGGCGGCAAGACTTTTCGCACGCGCAGCGACAGCGTCGTCGAATTTCGAGCCTGGCGCTACTTCGTCGACCAGCCGCCATTCGACCGCGCGCTTGCCTTTGATGCCCTCCTCGGTGGTGCAGAATACGTCGGCATGATCGCGGCGTACTTTGCGCTTGTCGGAAACGCGGGTGAGGCCGCCGGTACCGGGCAGCACCGCGAGCAACGGCAATTCCGGCAGCGACACCGTCGCCGCGCCGTCGTCGATCAGCATGATGTAATCGGTCGCGAGCGCGAGCTCATAGCCGCCGCCGGCCGCGGTGCCGTTAATGGCGCAAATCGACGCGACGCCGGAATGCGCGCTCAGATCCTCGATGCCATTCCGCGTCTCGTTGGTGAATTTGCAGAAATTGACTTTATGCGCATGGCTCGCGCCGGCGAGCATCCGGATATTCGCGCCGGCGCAGAACACCCGCGGCTTCGCCGAACGCAGCACCAAGACCCGCACCTGCGGATGTTCGAAGCGCAGCCGCTCGAGCGCGTCGGCGAGTTCGATATCGACGCCGAGATCGTAGGAATTGAGTTTTAGCTCATAGCCGTCGAACAGCCCGCCCTTCTCGTCGACGTCCATGACGAGGGTCGCGACGTCGCCATCGATCGTCAGGCGCCAATGGCGATAGCGGCCGGGTTCGGTCTGAAAGTCGATCCGCGTTTTGCCGTTCGCCATCGAGGGCCTCGACCCGATCGGTCCTCGCGACGCTTCGACCCGCAGGGAAGACATCGGGAGGTATTATAATGCATGCAAAGCCGGAAGATGCATTATAATTCACTGCGCGGCAAGCCCCGAAGTTTTGCCCGCCTCGCCCTCGTGGTGATCGCGCAATAGCCGGTTGATGAAACTGGCGACGGTCTTCACCGTCATCTCGGGGGCCTCCCGATAGGGCACATGGCGAATGCCGGGTAGCAGCGCTACCTCGACGGGGCAGGTGCATTCTTGTTCCGCCGCCTCGATCTGTTTGCGCGTGCCGTATTGGTCCTGGTCACCCTGCACGATCAGCATCGGCACGCGGATGTAGCCGAGCGTATCGGTGATATCCCACGTCTCAAAGTCCGGATCGAGCCAGGGCTCGTTCCAGGAGCGGAAGGCCGCGTCGACGTCGGCGTGCCAGCGGCTGAGCCGTTCGCGCAGCGCACCGGACTCGAATGATTTGCGGGCGCGGCGAATTTCGGCGAGGCCCATTTCCTCGGTGAAGAAATGCGGCGCGATCAGGACGAGCCCGCGCACGTGATGATCCTGCACGTTGCCGGCATAAATCGTGGCGATCGAAGCGCCGTCGCTATGGCCGAGCAGGAAGCCGCGTTGGAAGCCTATTGTGTCGAGTACGCGCGGCAGCACGTCGCGCGCCTCTTCGTCGAGGAACGAGGTGGTGCGCGGCAGCTTGTCGGGGGGCGATTGGCCGTAGCCGGCGCGCGAATAGGCGAACACGCCGGTGCCGGTCGCCGCCGCTAGCTCCTCGGGAAATGAACCCCACAACTCGACCGAGCCGAGGCCTTCGTGCAGCATCACGATGGTCGGCGCCGCATCGGGCCGCGGCCCGATCATGCGGTATTCGAGCCGCAGCGGCGCAAGATCGAGGAAACCTGAGTCGGCAAGCGTCACGGCGCGTGGCTTCCGGTCAGCGATGGTCCCGAAATCCACGGACTGACGGCCCGCAACAGCTTGCCAAAGCTCTGTTCCACCGTATCGCCTGAGGTTTCGACCTCGGCTTCGGCGCGCGCATAATCGGCGCGGCGGGCTTCCAGGATCGCGACCAGGTCGGCCATCGCGCCCTTGGAGCCGGCGTCGCGATTTTGCGCCATCGGGCGGAAGTCGCCCTGCGCCATGACGCGGCTCATATGGTCTTCCGGCCGCGCTTTGATCCACACCGTATGGGTGCTGCGCAGGAGGACGGCGTAGGTTTCTGGGATCGAGACGATGCCGCCCGCGGTGGTGATCACGGCGGCTTGGTGCGCTCCGATCATGCGGTCGAGCGCGCTTCGCTCATGACGACGGAAGGTCGCAAGGCCCGCCATCTCCATCAGGTCGGGAATGCTGGCGCCGTAATCTTCCTCGACGACGCGGTCGAGCTCGATGAACGGCCAGCCGAGATGTTGCGCCAGCATGCGCCCGAGCGTCGATTTGCCGGCGCCGCGCAAACCAACAAGTGCGATGCGCCGCGCCCGGTCGGCACTGCCTGCATGCGCGATGCGCGCCGCGATCAATTGGACAAGCTCCGGCAATTCGCCTTCCGGTACTTGCGCCAGCAGATCGAGAATCTTGCCGAGCGCGGCCGGGTGCGCGCCGGTGTCCGGGAGCAAAGCCGAAACCGGAACATCCAACGCGCGGCCGATGGCCCGCAACACGCTCGCCGACGGGTTGCCGCTGCCGCTTTCGATCTGGGCGAGATAGCGTTCGGAGGCACCAGAGCCCTGGGCCAGTTGCCGGCGCGTCATGCCGCGCTTGGCACGCTGTCGCCGCACCTCGCGCCCGATCGCGGCCAGGAAGTCGGCGTCCGACACAGCCCCGCTGGGCACGGCAGGCGCGGCGAGGCGGGTGATTTTGGGCTTGGCGTCGTCCACGGTGACGGTCCTGCGTCATGCATTATAATGCATATTGGTTATCGCACGGGACGCCAGACGAGGACAAGCGAGCCGCAGCGCTTCAGCCAGACATTTTTAACCGAAGATCTTGCGCCAACCGCTGATCCGGCCGGCCGACGCGTCGCCTTCCTCGCCCAGATCCGTTCCCGGATCGTCGGGTGCGTGCACCAGCGGGATGATCGGTTCGGGTTTGGGTTCGAGCTTGGCTTCGGCTTTGGGGTCGGCCTTTAGCGGCGTCTCCTCGGCCGGTGCTACTCCCATGGCGGTTGGCGGCGCGGCCTCGACTTCGACTGGTGGCTCAGTCGCGGGCAGGGCCGGCGGCGGTTCGGGCTCGATTGCGGGCGCGCTCAACGTTCCGGAGAGCGGCACCCGCCATTCCAGCGCGTCGAGACGCCCGGTGACCGGCGACGCCGGCAGCCAGCGATCGGAGACATGGCCGTCGGCGGTCCAGGCCGGGTCGGGGGCTGCGTGAAGCGCGCGCGCGACCCATTCGCGGGCGCGGCCGACATCGTTTTTCTCGACGCGCTCGAGTTCCGCCATCAACAACGCGATGCGTTTGGTCGGCGCCTGCAGATAGGGCGCGATCGCTGAGCGCGCTTTGGAAAATTCCTGCGCGCCGAGCGCGGCCTGGGCGACCGCGAGCGAGCCCTCGATGTGCCCCGGCACTTTTTTCGCCAGCGCTTCAATCCGCTTGAGCCGGTCGCGCGCCGAATCGCCGGCGCGCAGGTCCATATAGGCCTGCGCCAGTTCAGGATGCGGATTGGCGGCCCAGGCCTTGTCGACGATGCGGTGCGCTTTGCGCAATTGCCCGGCCTCGGCGAGGAGCCTTGCGGCGAGCGCGGCCGCCGGCACCAAAGCCGGCGCCAATTTGTTGGCTTCGAGCGCAAAGCTTTTGGCGGCGTCGCGGTCGGTCTCCTCGGCGGCGAGCGCGCGCGCGGTGAGGAGAATAGCGCGCTGGCGCCGATAGGCGTCTTTGGCGAAACCCGCCATGTTTTGTTCGAGGAGATGGAGCGCGCCCGCCCAATCGCCGGCGGCGCAGCGGAATTCCAGCACCGCGCGTCCGGCCCAGCCGAGCGCCGGCGATGTCCGGGCCGCTTCCTCGGCAACGGCGCGCGCTTTCACCAGGTCGTTCCGGCGCCGCGCCTCGATGAACAGGCCGTGCAGGCCGAGCGCCTTGGTGTCGGCGCGGCTCGCGAGCGTCTGGAATGTGCGCTCGGCGGCTTCGAGATCACCCGAAAGCTGCGCCACTTGGGCGCGCAGCAACAGCGACAGCGGCTCGTGTGGCGCGATTCGGTTCGCGTCACTGGCGAGCTTGCGCGCGGCCGCGACATTGCCGGCGCCGACGGCGACGAGGCCGCTGGAAATCGCCTCATAGGCGCGTACGCCGCGGCGATGGCGCATGAATCGTGTGAATAAAAACGGCGATCGGAAGATGGCGCGAAGGAGCGTCCAGATAAGAGCAAGGACAACCATCGCCGCGAGCAGCGCCGCGCCCAAGACCATCAGCGAGGTCTCGATCCGCATTCCCTGCCAGGTGACGATGACGTCGCCCGGCCGGTCGGCAAACCAGGCAACGCCAAGGGCCAGCGCTCCCACGACGACGAGAAAAAGGACGACGCGGATCATTGCGAGGCCGGTTTGGCAAGAGCCGCGAGCGCGTCGGCGGTAATCTGCCGGCTCGCAGCGATCGCGGCATCGCGTGCTTGTGCTTTCGCGACCCAGTCGGCAGTGAGCGGCTTGGCGGAGTCAGGCAGCGCCGCAATGTCGGTCAGCGCCCCCGGAACGTCGGCGCGTGCGGCGTCGAGGGCGATGCGCCCGATCGCCGTCGACGGATCGTTGCCGGTCGGCGCATCGACCGGCGTGACGCGGACGAGTTTTTGCGCGTTGGCCTCCAGTCGGCTGAGGAAGGTCGTTTCAGACGGAGTCGCGTGGACAGCTTCCTGGAGCGTGGGTGTGAGCGCTGCGAGTTCGCGGCAGAGCGAAGCGGCGCTCGGCACGCCGCTTGCGGCGAATGGCTCAAGCGGCACAAGGCTGGTTTGGTCGGCACCGAGTGACTGCACGGTGCCGAGCTCGGCCCGATAGGGTGCGCCGCGTTCGACCGCCGCACGAAGCGCTTCGGCGGCGACGGATAGTCGCGCGGCCGTGTCGGCGGCGGTTCCCGAGGGATGCGCGGCGTTATCGGAGAGTGCCTTCATGGCATTTTCGAGCGCCGCGATCCGGTTTGTAACCGCGTCGATGTCGCTTTGTTGCACGCCACCCTGGCCAGCACTCTTTTGGGTGTCCCTCGCGGCGTCCTGGGCTGCCTGCTTGGCGGCGTCGGCGGCTGTTGCTGCCGCGCCAGCCTGTTGGGCGGCGCTACGGCTTGCAGCGGTGAGGTCGTCGATCCGGCGGTTCTCTGCCGCAAGCTGATCGGCGAGCGATTTGGTTTGCGCTTCCGCGGCCGCCAGCCGATTGCCGAGCGCGGGCGAGATGGCCGCGGGTTCTTGATGCTGCAATTCTTGGTGCTGCGCCTGAACGGCGCGCTCGATCTTGTCGAGGCGCGCCGTGATGTCGCCGTCGATCGTGGGGGAGGACACACCCGCGCGAGGCGCCGGCGTCTCCGCTGGCGCGATGGCCGAACCCGTAGGCAGATAGCCGGTGGCCCAAAGTCCGGCGGCAACCGCGATCACCGCAAGCGCACTGGCGCTCGCGCCAACGGCATAGAACTTCAACCGGCTGCGAGAGCGTCCGCTGGGCGGCGCGGCTGACGACGGCTCCGCCGTCGATTCATGCGCCGCCGCACCCGTCGGCTCGGCTGGGCCGGTATTCTGTGCCGGAGCCGGGTTTTCGACTTCGGTCGCTTTGAGCTCGATGGTCGGCGGCCGCCGGCCTGGTTTGCTGTCAGGCTCGCTCGTCATCTTGTCCTCAAGGCAGGCACGCCACTCGCGCGCTTACCGAATCATAGGAAACCGGCCAGCACGTGACGGCATAGTACGGGCAGTAGATAGCGGCAACATGGCGAATTACGCCGAATTTCAATCGCAAAGGTCGAGGAGGGCTGCCTCGTCAGCCCGCGCCGCGATCTGCAGCCGGGCCGCGCCGGCGAGCCGCAACGGCTCGGCGACCCGGGCAGACAGGCAATAATGGATCGGCTTTTTGAGTGCGGATTCGAGGCGGCCGGCGTCGCTTGCCGCCGCCAGATACGCCTCGGCGCTGCGGCGCGAGAAGTGCAACACGCCGTCAATGTCGGCGGCAAATGCGGCGGTAGCTTGGGGCATTTCTTTGATGACGGCGCGATAGACGAGCGCGATATCCACGGCGAAGTTGCGGGCGCGGAGGAGGCCGGCGAGATCGCCCGATCGCTCTTCACCGGCAAGATAAAGAAGCCGCGCCGGCGGTTTCATGCGCGCGACGACAAGCCTGGCGAGATCGGTCACATTGCCGGCCGCCGCGGTCACATTTGCGAATCCCACATCGCGCATGGCCTGCGCGCTCCGTTCCCCAACCGCGAAGACCGCGACGCCCCGCAACTCGCCGTGGCGCTTATGGCCGGCGATGGCGCGCACCGCATTGGCGCTGGTCACCAAGACCGCCGTCCACGGTCCGGCGCCGAGCTCGGCGTCGGAAAGAATCTCGATATCGAGGAGCGTCAGGATGACCGGCTCGTGGCCGCGCGCGCGCAAGGCCGCGGCGGTGCGTGCGGCGTCGGTGGCGGGGCGGGTCAGCAACAGGCGCACGATCAGCCCGTGCGGAAGAAGCCGGGACCGGCGCGGCTCTTAAGTTCCCGGCCGGCATCGGCGCCGAGCGCTGCCGCCTCGGCGCGGCGGCCCTTGCGCGTGACTTCGAGCGCCGCGCTGCCATCGGTTTTCGCGATCAGGCCGCGAAAATAAATGGCATCGCCGTCGATGCGGGCGTGGCCGGCAATCGGCGTGCGGCAGGAGCCGTCCAGCATGGCAAGGAAAACGCGCTCGGCAACCAACGCGGTCTCGGTATCCGGGTCGTTGATCGCGGCAACGAGCCCCAGCGTCCGCGCATCGTCCGCCCGCGTTTCGAGGCCGATCGCGCCCTGGCCGACCGCTGGCAGAAACTCATCGATATCGAGCACCTGGGTGGCCGCCGCCATGAGGCCGAGCCGTTTCAGGCCGGCGACGGCGAGGAGCGTCGCGTCGGCCTCGCCGGCAGCGAGCTTGCGCAACCGCGTTTCGACATTGCCCCGCATTGGCGCGACGATGAGATCGGGACGCATATGCTTGAGGAGCGCCTGCCGCCGCAGCGACGCGGTGCCGACGGTTGCCCCTTGCGGCAATTCGGCGAGGTTTTTGACCGCGCGGCCGATAAAGGCGTCGCGCGCATCCTCCCGCGGCAGAAACGCCGCGAGAATGAGCCCCGCGGGCAAAACCGTCGGCATGTCCTTCGAGGAATGGACGGCGAGATCGATGGCGCCCGACATCAGCGCCTCCTCGATTTCCTTGGTGAACAGGCCCTTGCCGCCGGCTTCCGCCAGCGGCCGATCCTGGATCGCATCGCCGGTGGTGCGAATGATGTTGATTTCGATCTGTTCGGGGGCAAGTCCGCAGGCTTTGGCGAGGCGGCTTTGCACCTCGCGCGCTTGCACGAGCGCCAGCGGCGAGCCGCGCGAACCGATCCGCAAAACGGGAGAATTTATCGAGGATTGTACCATCGGACCTTCAAATGCTACGCCGCAACCGCCATACGGGCGGCGAACCTAACCCCATATTACACCGATGGTCATCCTCGGCATCGAGACCACCTGCGACGAGACCGCGGCCGCCGTGATAAGGCGCGACCCGGACGGACGGGGACATATATTGTCCAACGTCGTCTTGTCGCAAATCAGCGAACATGCCGAATTCGGCGGCGTGGTGCCGGAGATCGCCGCCCGCGCCCACGTCGAGGCGCTCGATCACATCATCGCCAGGGCGATGGCCGAGGCGCAAATTTCATTCCGCGCCCTTGATGGGGTCGCCGCGGCGGCAGGACCCGGGCTGATCGGGGGCGTCATCGTCGGGCTGACGACCGCAAAGGCGATCGCACTGGCGCATGACAAGCCGTTGATCGCCGTCAATCATCTGGAAGCTCATGCCCTGACGGCGCGGCTCACCGATGCGGTGCCGTTCCCCTATTGCCTGTTTTTGGCGTCGGGCGGGCATACCCAAATCCTCGGCGTGCGCGGGGTCGGCGATTACATAAAGTTCGGCGGCACCGTCGACGACGCCATCGGCGAAGCTTTCGACAAGACCGCAAAACTCCTGGGCCTCGGCTATCCGGGCGGTCCGCTGGTCGAACGGGAAGCGGCGAATGGCGATGCTGCACGCTTCGCCTTGCCACGGCCGATGAGCGGACGGCGCGACGCCGAATTTTCGCTGTCGGGACTGAAGACGGCGCTACGGCTCGAGGCCGAGAAGATCGCGCCGCTGAGCGACCAGGACGTCGCCGATCTCTGCGCCTCGTTTCAGCAAGCCGTGGTCGATGTCGTCAAAGACCGGCTGCGCAACGGCTTGCGCATGTTCCGCGTTCGCATCGGGCCGCCCACGGCGCTGGTTTGCGCCGGCGGGGTCGCCGCCAATCAGGCGATCCGCAAGATCTTGCACCGCGTCGCCTTCGAAATCGGTATCGAATTGGTGGCGCCGCCGCCGGCGCTGTGCACGGACAATGGCGCCATGATCGCCTGGGCCGGCGCCGAACGGCTCGCGCTCGGTCTGACCGATCCGCTCGACTTTGCGCCGCGCGCCCGCTGGCCGCTCGAGCAGGTGACGAAGGTCGCAGCCGAGAGTGCTACTGCTCGAAGCGGTCGATGAACCAGCGCAACAGCCGCATCCAGATTTCGTCCTTGCCGACAGCGTCTTCGATGCCGTGCTCGAGATTGGGGTTGTCGTTGACCTCCATGACCACGATGCCATGGTCGGTCTGCTTGAGGTCGACGCCGTAAAGACCGTCGCCGATCGGCCGCGCCGCGCGCACCGCGATGTCGATGACGTCGCGCGGCGCCTGATCTAGACCGAAGGCGCGAAAGCCGCCCTCGTGGGACGAGCCGTCGGGCCGGTATTTCACGACCTGCCAATGGCCGCGGGCCATGCGGTATTGGCACACGAACAAGGGCTCGCCGGCGAGCACGCCGACGCGCCAGTCGAAATCGGTCGGCAGGAATTTCTGCGCCAGCAACAGGTCGGTCTCTTCGAACAATTCGTCGCAGATGCGCCGAAACTCGGCGGCCGACCCGACTTTATGCACGCCGCGCGAGAACGAGCCGTCCGGGATCTTGACCACCAGAGGCAGGCCGAGTTCGTCGATGGCTTTGGTGAGGTCGGTATCCTCGGCGATGATCACGGTCGGCGGCGTCGGCACCTGATGCTGCTGCATGAGTTCCATCAGGAACACCTTGTTGGTGCAGCGGATCATCGAGATCGGATCGTCGATAACCGGCATGCCCTCCTGCCAGGCGCGCCGCGCGAAGCGATAGGTGTGATTGTCGATCGAGGTAGTCTCGCGGATGAACAACCCGTCGAATTCGGCAAGCCCGGCAAGCTGGCGCTTGGTGATCGGCTCGACGTCGACCGACAACTTCTCGGCAATGCGCACGAGGTGCTTCAGCGAGGCCTGCGAGGTGGGCGCAGTTTTCTCGTTGGGATCGTAGAGCACGGCGAGATCGTATTTGGCGAGCGAGCGCGCTTTCGGATCGCGCCATTCGCGCTTGGTGTGGCTGTGCAGGCAATCGCGAAAGAACGCGGCTTCGCCGTTGGCGAGCCGGGTGATGGTGCGCGGCCGGATGCGATCGATGGAGAGCCGGGCGCCGCCGGTATCGATCGTCACTTCGAGCGCCGGGCAGCGGAAGGTGTCGAATAACAGCCGCCCGAACGGCTCGAAGCGATTGTCGCGGGCGATACCGAAACAAACCAACAGCTTGAATTCGCCGTCGGACTGGAAATCGGCACGCCGGGCGCAGCGGTTGAGCTCTTCCTCGAGATCGGGCAGCGCATATTCGTAGAGTTTCTGCTCGCGCAGCTCCAACATGGTCTCGACGGTCGGCACGATGCGATGACCGCGCGCCTCGGCCAAGAGCGAGGCGTAATAGCCCTTGGACTGATAGGCATAAGAGCGCGCCAGATTCACGAGCTTGGGCCGGCCGATCTCGAACAGCCGCGGCCGCGCCAGATACTCGCTGGTGCTGATGACCTTGTGGGGGGTCTCGGCGTTGGGCAGATCGCGCGGCTGGTCGACCAGTATCACCCATCCGGTCATGGATGGGTTCCTTTCGAGGCGAAACAGTTCTGCGGGGCGGGGCCGATCATGCGTTCAAAGTCGAGCACGGCACGATTCCTCATAGCCGGATTCAAAACGCTTGGCGACAGCGCCCGAGGCAATGTCCACCGCCAAAAGCGATTCGTGGAGCGAGCCGGAGTTATCGAGGGCTGACGCCTCGACGGCCGCGTGGTTCCGGATGAAGCAGCTTTTCGAAACGCAGCGCTTTAAAGCGCTCTTCGTAATATTCCGGATATTCCCCGAAACAAAGATAGCCCGACCGTTTGTACAGTCTAATGGCCGGCCAGGCATAATGACGGACTTCGAGCCGAATTGCCCTGCAACGGTGACGGGTTGCATCTTTGTCCGCCGCCGCCAAAAGGCATGTACCCAACCCCACCCTCCTAAAATTCCGGTGGACCGCAATGGAATAGACGCGTGCAAGCGCGTGGCGCGAAGAAAAACGCAGCAACACGTAGCCGGCGAGCGTTCCTCGATCTTCCGCCACGATGAAGGTCGCGTGCGGCGAAATAAGAAAGTGGCGCAAACTTCGCCGCGACAAAGGCTCGGCTTTGAAGGCCTGCCGCTCCAGTCGGAGCAACGCATCGACATCGCTCATGCGGCCGCGCCGGAGTTTCACCTGGAGTGACGGCCACACCATTCGTTTCACGATACCTGACCCGCAAGCCGGCCCCGTTCGATGTGCTCAAGCATCGTCTCCAGGCGCTCCAGACGGTCGGCTTCGCCGGGCGGCTTATCCCAGCGCAGCCGGCTGATGCGGGGAAATCGCATCGCGAGGCCCGATTTATGCCGCGTCGAACGCTGCAGCCCCTCGAAAGCCACCTCAAGCACCAAGCCCTCGTCGGCTTTATGCACCACTTCGCGCACCGGACCGAAGCGGTCCGTCGTGTGGTTGCGTACGAATCGGTCGATCCGCAACAGTTCCTCGTCGGTGAAGCCGAAATAGGCTTTGCCGACGGGTACAAGTTCTTCCCCTTCCTGACCAATCGTCCAGACCCCGAAGGTGTAATCGGAATAAAACGACGAGCGTTTACCGTGGCCACGCTGCGCATACATCAAAACCGCATCGATGATGAACGGGTCGCGCTTCCACTTCCACCACGGTCCTTTCGGCCGTCCGGGCAGATAAAGCGCATCATGGCGCTTGAGCATGACGCCTTCGACGGCTGCCGCATCGGCGCCGGCCCCGGCGGCGGCCGGATCTTTCCGCGCGGCAGCAAGTTCGTCCCAGTCGGCAATGCGGATGAGCGGAGAGAGATCGACGCGAGGGTCGTCGAGCCGCGCGACAAAACCCTCCAACCGCCCGCGACGTTGCGCGAATGGCAGTTCGCGCAAGTCTTCGTTGCCGTCGGCCAACAGATCGTAAGCGCGCAGATGGGCGGGAAATTCGGCGATCAGCTTCGGCGTGACGGATTTGCGATTGAGTCGCTGCTGGAGCACGTTGAACGATTGCACCCGACGATCGCGCACGATCAGGAGTTCGCCGTCGATGGCGCCAGGCAAATGCAGCGCGTCGAGCAGATCGGGAAAGCTTTTGGAAATGTCCTCCCCGGTGCGGGAGTAAAGTCTTGCAAGCGGCGGCGCGGCGACGGCTTGGACGCGGATGCCGTCCCATTTCCATTCGGCCATGAAGTCGCTCGCCTCGAGGCTAGCGAGGTCGGCGTCGTCGAGCGCATGCGCGAGCATCGGCGGCCGGAATGGCGCCGGATCGCTGCTGACCGGTTTTTCGCCTTTGCCTTCGAGCCAGGCGAACAGCTCGCGATAAGGCGGCATCAGGCCGGGCCATAGCAATTCGATCTCCTCCGCGTCCTTATCCGCGAGGGCCGCCGCGGCGGCTTTCGCAAGCCGGGCCGAGACACCGACACGCAATCCCCCGGTCACAAGCTTGATCAGCGCCCAGCGGCCAGTCTCGTCGAGCGCATCGAGCCAGCGCGCGAGTTGCTGTGGCAGTTGCGCTTTGCCGAGGGTCGAGAGGGTTTCGATGACCGTGGTGAGGGAAATTTCCCCTCCCCCACCCGGGTCGCGCTTGCGCGCGCCCGAGTGCAAGCTTGTCGGGGAGGGACCAGGGGTGGGGGTCGTGAGGTCGTGCGCAGTCGTCGATGCTTGCGCGTCACCTCGCGACCCCCCACCCCAACCCACCCCCACAAGGGAGGAGGGAGTTCGCCGCGCGAGCGGTGTGGGCCACATCAGCGCAACGGTTTCGGACAGGTCGCCGACATAATCGTAGGACAAGCCGAACAGCAGCGGATCGGTGCGTTCGGCGATCAGGCCGCGGATCAGGCCCGCTTTGGCGTGCGGGAAGTTGAGCGCGCCGGTCAGCGCTGCGAGCGCCCAGCCGCGCTCGGGGTCCGCGGTGTTGCGAAAATAATCCGTCATCAGCCGCAGCTTGTTGTTGCGGCCGGGCTCGTAAGCGAGCCGATCAAGCAGTTCGGCGAAGCGGTTCATGCGACTTCGCCGCCTTCGGGTTGGGTGACTTCCTCATCTTCGTCGCCATAGCCGACGATATCGAGCGGCCGCGCTTGCAAGCCGCGCGTCGTGCACCAATGCACCAGCGCATCCTCCTGGCCGTGGGTGACCCAGATTTCGCCGGCGCCGGTCGCCGCGATGGTAGCGGTGAGGCCGTCCCAGTCGGCGTGGTCGGAAATAACCAGCGGCAGTTGGACGCCATGCTGGCGGGCTCGCGCCCGCACCCGCATCCATCCCGAAGCAAACGCCGTGACCGGATCGGGAAAACGCCGGGCCCAGATGTCGGTCAGCGCCGACGGCGGGCAGAGCGTGACGGTGCCGGCAAGTTCGGTCTTGCTTGCGCCGCGCACCGGGCGCAATTCGCCAAGCACAATGCCGCGGCTCACGTAGTAATCGGTGATCTTTTCCATCGCGCCATGCAAATAGATCGGCGCCCCGTAACCCGCCTTGCGAAGCAGCGCGATGACGCGCTGCGCCTTGCCGAGCGAATAGGCGCCGACCAGATGCGCGCGTTCGGGAAACACCGCGACCGAATGCAAGAGCTTTTCGATCTCGCCATCCACATCGCCGTGGCGGAATACCGGCAAAGCGAAAGTGGCCTCGGTGATAAAAACGTCGCAGTGGACAAGCTCGAACGGCGCACAGGTCGGATCGGCGACGTTCTTGTAATCGCCGGAGGCGACGACGCAGAGCCCATTGGCCGCGACTGCGATCTGCGCCGAACCGAGTACATGCCCGGCGGGGTGGAAGGTGACCTTGGTGGCGCCGACATCGACAGTCTCGCCATAGCCTATGGCCTGCGTCGAGCCGGCGAAATTGTCGCCGTAGCGCAGCCGCATCAGATCGAGCGTCTCCTGCGTCGCCAGCACCGCGCCATGTCCGGCACGGGCGTGATCGGAATGCGCATGCGTGATCAGCGCTCGCTCGACCGGTCGCGTCGGATCGATATGAAAGCCGCCGGGCTTGCAGCACAGGCCCCCCGGTGTCGGCAGCAAAATGTCTTCAGCACGCATCGTCGGTGATAAATAGTCATTCCGCTTCGAGGCGCGAGAAGCCAATGTCCGACACCGGCCCACTATTCGTCTCTTCCGGCGATCTGATCGCCGACCGGCGCTACAAATGGGCCCTCGATCTCGCCGCGCGCGGCGATTTTTCAGGCGCGGCCGACGTGCTCGAGCAGACCTTGGAACTCGTGCCGGGCTTTGCCACCGCGTGGTTCGCGCTCGGCGCCATCCGTGATCGGCTCGGCGAACGCGAAGGCGCGATCGCCGCGTTCTCGCGCGCTCGCGATGCCGATGCGGAAGATTACCACGGCGCCCGGCTGCAATTGGCCCGGCTCGGTTGGGGCGATTCGGCACCCGCCATGACCCAGACTTATGTGAAGCGGCTGTTCGACCAATACGCTGGCCGTTACGACGCAGCATTGACCGAACATCTCAATTATCGCGGGCCGGCCATCTTGCGTGACACCGTTGCGGCGGCGGAGCGGGCCGCCGACCGGCCGCTCCATTTCGCGGGAATCCTCGATCTTGGCTGTGGCACCGGGCTCGCGGGCGTTACCTTCCGGCCGCTGGCCGACCGCCTGACCGGCGTCGATCTTTCGCCGGCGATGATCGAACAGGCGAAAGCGAAAAAGCTCTACGATCGCCTCGTCTGCGCCGACCTTGCCGAATTTCTTACAGCCGAAACCGCCGCCGAAACGCGCTATCAGCTCGTGCTCGCCGCCGATGTCTTTGTTTATGTGAACGATCTCACCCCGATCATCGCCGCCGCTGCGCGCCTTCTCCCGCCGGACGGCTTGCTCGCTTTTACGGTCGAGACGCATTCCGGCGAAGGCGCAAAGCTTCTGCCGACGCTGCGCTACGCGTATGGCGAGGCCTATCTGCGCGGCGCGATTGCGGAAGCCGGCCTGGCTTTGCTCACCCTCGATCAAGTCGCAATCCGCACCGAGAAGGGCGTTCCGGTCGATGGCCGCGTGGTGGTGGCGCGGGCCTCGACCGCTGTGGCTAGGCCTATTAGTTCTGGTGCGTGACCGTTATCGACAGCGACCTCATTCTTCCCGAACCGTTTAGGCGATGGTTCGCCAGCCGCGGCTGGAATCCGCGCGCCCATCAGCTCGAGCTCTTGGCCAAAGCGCAAGCCGGCCGCTCGGTCCTGCTGATAGCGCCGACCGGCGGCGGCAAGACGCTGGCGGGTTTCCTGCCGAGTTTGGTGGAATTGAGCGGGCGAACGCGATCTCGCGCCGCTCCCCTCGCGCAGTCCGCTCCCTCCCCCCTTGCGGGGGAGGGTGGGGGAAGGGGGTCGAGAGGTGACGAACATTTGTCGACGGTTGCGCATCGCCTCCCGACCCCCACTCCTATCCCCTCCCCACAAGGGGGAGGGGAAGAGCGAGCGGCTAAGCTGCGTCTGTTCTCCACCGGCCGTGATGTGCGGCGCTCGGGCGGATTGCACACGCTTTACATCTCGCCGCTGAAGGCGCTGGCGGTCGATATCGCGCGCAATCTCGACGCGCCGGTCGCCGAAATGCGCCTGACGATCCGCATCGAGACGCGCACGGGCGATACGCCGACCTCGAAACGCCAGCGCCAGCGGCGCGATCCGCCCGATATCCTGTTGACCACGCCCGAACAGCTCGCGCTGTTGCTCGCTTCCGCCGACGCGCCGTTTTTGTTCGGCTCGCTTCGCCGCGTCATTCTCGATGAGTTGCACGCGCTCGTGACGTCGAAGCGCGGCGATCTGCTGTCGCTTGGGCTGGCGCGGTTATTTCGCATCGCGCCCGGACTCACCAGCATCGGGCTCTCCGCAACCGTCGCCGATCCCGATGATCTTCGCCGCTTCATGGTGCCGCAGCGGGATGCCACGATGGCCGATCTGATCGTCGCCGACCAAGGGGCCGCGCCCGACGTCGCCATGCTGGAAACGATCGAGCGGCTGCCCTGGGCAGGCCATTCGGCGCGCTATGCGCTCGGCGAACTCTACACGCTGATCAAGGCGCACCGCACCACGCTGGTTTTCGTCAATACCCGCAGCCAGGCCGAGGGTATTTTCCAGGACCTCTGGCACATCAACGACGACAATCTTGCGATCGCGCTCCACCACGGCTCGCTCGACGTGGCGCAACGCCGCAAGGTCGAAGCCGCAATGGCCGAGGGCCGGCTGCGCGCGGTGGTGTGCACCTCCTCGCTCGATCTCGGCGTCGACTGGGGCGATGTCGATCTGGTCGTCAATGTCGGCGCGCCGAAAGGCGCGTCGCGACTGATGCAACGTATCGGCCGCGCCAATCACCGCATGGATGAGCCGTCCAAGGGCGTTCTCATCCCCGCCAACCGCTTCGAGGTGCTGGAATGCCGCGCCGCGCTCGATGCCATTGCGGTGAACGCGCAGGACACGCCGGCCGCGCGCATCGGCGCGCTCGACGTGCTCGCCCAGCATGTCCTTGGTTGCGCCTGCGGCGCGCCGTTTGCGAGCGACGAACTTTACGCCGAAGTGACGACGGCCTCGCCCTACGCGGCGCTCAACCGCGACGATTTCGACGCCGTCGTCGATTTCGTCGCCACCGGCGGCTATGCGCTGAAGGCCTATGAGCGTTTCGCGCGCATCCGCCAAGGCAAAGACGGGCTCTGGCGCGTCGCCAACCCCCGCGTGGTGCAGCGCTACCGCATGAATGTCGGCACCATCGTCGAAGCCGACATGTTGAAAGTGCGGCTTGTGCGCTCTCGCGCTTCGAAAATGATCCCGCGTGGGGGCAGGCTGCTCGGCGAAGTCGAGGAATATTTCATCGAGACCATGGTGCCGGGCGACACTTTTGTGTTCTCAGGCGAGGTGCTCAAATACGAGGCGCTGGTCGAGAACGAAGTTTACGTCTCGCGCACCACTGCGGAGGATCCGAAAGTGCCGGCCTACGAGGGCGGCAAATTTCCGCTCTCGACCTATCTCGCCGACCGCGTGCGCGGCATCATCTCGGATCCGCGGGCCTGGAGGGCTTTGCCGACACAGGTGGGCGAATGGCTCGAGATCCAGCAATGGCGCTCGCAATTGCCCGGCCGGCGCGAGCTTTTGGTCGAGACCTTTCCACGCGCCAACAAATATTATCTCGTCTGCTATCCGTTCGAGGGCAGGCTCGCGCATCAGACGCTCGGCATGCTGTTGACGCGCCGCCTCGAACGCGCCCGACTGCGGCCGCTCGGTTTCGTCGCCAACGAATATGCGCTCGCGGTGTGGGGCCTTGGCGACGTCGCGCTATGGCTCGCCCGCGGTGAACTGTCGCTCGGCACGCTGTTCGATGAGGACATGCTCGGCGACGACCTTGAAGCCTGGCTCGCCGAATCGGCGCTGATGAAGCGCACCTTCCGCAATTGCGCGATTATCGCCGGACTGATCGACCGGCGCTTTCCCGGCGAGGAGAAGTCGCGGCGGCAGGTGACGATCTCGACCGACCTCGTCTATGACGTGCTGCGCAGCCACCAGCCCGACCATGTGCTGCTGCGCGCGGCGCGGGCCGATGCGGCGACAGGCCTCCTCGATGTGCGCCGGCTCGGCGAAATGCTCTCGCGCATCAAGGGCCGAATCGTCCATAAAGCGCTCGATCATGTCTCGCCGCTGGCGGTCCCGGTGATGCTGGAAATCGGCCGCGAGGCGGTCTACGGCGAGGCCGGCGATACGTTGCTCGCCGAAACCGAGGCCGAATTGGTGAAAGAGGCAATGCAGTGAGGGTACGCGCGAGCGCAACGCTTGCTCCTCCCTCCCCCCTTGTGCGGGAGGGAGAAGGATGGGGGTCGCGAGGTGACGCGCTGGCGTCGACGCATGGGCTTATCCTCCCGACCCCCACCTCCATCTCCTCCCCACAAGGGGGAGGAGAGCAGCGAGCCGCTGCGGCGGAGATAGCGCTATGTGGCGTCGCGCTCGTGGCCGATCCGGCCGGCGCGTTGTTCTGGCCTGAGGAGAAATTACTCGTCGTCGCCGATCTGCATCTCGAAAAAGGCTCGGCCTTCGCGGCGCGCGGCGTGCTCTTGCCGCCTTACGATACGGCGACGACGCTCGGCCGATTGGCGCGTCTCGTCGAGCGGTATGCGCCGCGGCTCGTCATCGCACTCGGCGATAGCTTTCACGACGGCGGCGGGCCGGCGCGCATGACCGATATCAGCCGCGTGGCGCTTACGGCGTTGCAGCGCGGTCGCGATTGGATCTGGATCACGGGCAATCACGATCCCGATCCGGCGGAAAATATTGGCGGCCGCTTCGCCGAGGCGGTGGCGTTCGGGGCGCTGAGCTTCCGTCACGAGCCGACGCCGAAACCAAGCAACGGCGAAATCGCCGGGCATCTGCATCCGCAGGCGCGGGTGGCGCGGCGCGGCCGCGCGGTGAGCCGGCGCTGCTTCGCCTGCGATGGCAAGCGCCTCATCATGCCGGCCTTCGGCGCCTATGCGGGCGGGCTGAATGTGCGCGACCGCGCCATCGTGTCGGTATTCGGCGCGCTATCCTTCACCGCCCATATGCTCGGCGCGTCGCGGCTATACGCCGTTCCCGCCGCGCGCTGCGTTGCGGATTAGATCTCAGTTCAGCTTGGATTCTACCGCGGCGGGCTTGGCGCCGATGACGCGCACTTTCGACTTGGCGGCTGGCTGCGGATCCCAGCCGCCGGGCGGCAGTTTGACGTTGACTGCGTCATCCGGTTGCGGCTCGGCGGTCCACTTCTGTGCGGCGGCTTGGCCGGCCGCGAGCGACTGCGGGTCGAGGTGGGAGGCGACTTCATCGCGCTTCTTCGCTGCTTCGCTATCGCCCGCATTGGCGCCGATCAGGAACCATTTGTAGGATTCCGCGTAATTCTGCTCCACGCCGATGCCGCGGGCGTACAGGATGGCAAGATTATACTGGCTGTCGGTGATGCCGTGGTCTGCGGCCTTGCGGAACCAATGCGCTGCGGACCGGTAGTCGGCCGGTCCATTGATGCCCTCGGCGTAGAGCACCGCTAGATTGTGCATCGCCTTGCCGTTGCCCTTGTCGGCGGCGGCCCGATAGAGATCGCGCGCCGCCGCGAGGTCTTTCTTCACGCCGATGCCTTTTTCATAAAACCCGCCGAGGCGGAATTGTGCAGGGGCTAGTCCCTGCTTGGCGGCGCGGTCGAGCCAGCGCGCTGCCTCTTCGTTGCTCGGCGGCAGGCCGTGGCCTTCGCCGAAGCGGGTCGCGACTTCGAATTCGGCCGCGGCATCGCCGGCGAGCGCTGCCGCGCGCAGCGTTGGTCCGCCAATGGCAACTGGCAGCTTCTCGATCGCTACGGCGTCGGAAGGCGCTTGAGCCGGGGCGATGACGGCCGGCGGCGGCGCCGGCGAGCGCCGCGGCAGCGAGCCGGTGACATCAGCTGAAGTTTGCAGCGAGGATTGCCGCGCGGGGGCCATTGGTGCCGCTGGCGCGGGTGAAATCGCGGGTGCGGGCGGCGGCGCCGTGACGGACTGCTGGTTCGGAACCGCCTGCGGCGCGATACTCTGCGGCTCGCTCGGTAATACGCTGGGCGCCGAACCAGTAGCGCCGCCCGGGATCGGAAGCACCAGCGGGCCTGACGGTGGCGGCGGGGAATTGGCGGGATCGGAATCGGGCAGTACGGCGGGTGGCGCCGATTTTTCCACCGACGGGGGCGCTGTGGTCGCACCGGGATCCTGGAACATGTGCAGGGCCACGTGCACGAAGCCGAACAAGACGAGGATGGCGCCGCCGGCGACCAGGAGCTTGCGCAGCCGTGGCGTCGACTTTTCCCCCGGCAGGCCCTCGATCTCGGCGCACGGCTGGCGCTCCGGCGCAGTGGCGGCGGCAGCCTGCGCGGCACGGCGCGCCGCGGCGATGAAATTCGGCTTTTCGCGGGGCTCGGCAAGCACCGGGGGCTTGCCATAACCGGCGGCTGCTTCGGACGCAGCAATGCGGTCGGCAGCCGACGGCGCGCCGCGAGAGCCGGCCGTGAAGCCGGGCTCGAGCGGATGATCGGGCGGCAAGTTCGGGTCGATCGGCTTGCGCGGCGTGGCGCGAAGTGCTGCCGCTTCGGCGACTTGCTCGGGCGACGGCGCGGAACTCGCCACCGGTGCGAAAGGCGCGGGGGCGGCGGGTTTTGCCGGCTCGGCTTCGATGGCCGATGGCGGTGCTTTTTCCCCAACCGCCGGCCGGGCAACGAGGTTCGGCGCAGCCGGGCGTGCGGTGTCGTGAATACCGCTTTCGATCATGGCCAGGCGGTCGACGACCTGCTCCACGGTGCCGTGCACTGCTTCGAGCGAATCTTCGAGCGAGTTCTGCGTGCGGCGCTCGCCGCGCTTTGGTTCGGTGGCACTGCCGCCGCGGACTTGGTCGAGATGCACCAACAAATCGGCTAGCCCGCGCTCGATGGCTTCGAGATTGCCGAGCTTGGCGTCGGAGGCGTCGAGCCGCTTCATCAGTTGCGCGATGCGATCCTCGAGATTGCCCAGCGCCGCGTGATCGGTATGCGTGAGCTGAACCCATTCGAGCTTCTCGATCAGCCCGGACAGCAATTTCTCAAGCTCGTGCGGCACCGCGTGGCCAGCCTCGGCCGAGGCACTCAGCGCATGGGTGAGCGTTTCGATTCGGTTTTCCAGCGCCGACATGGCCTGGCCGCTGACCGCGCCGTGGGCAAGCTCGTCGACCTTGAGGCTGAGCGAGCGAATATCCTCGGCAACTCTGTTCAGCGTGTCGTTGGAGGCGACATGGGACACGATCCCGCGCAGCGCGCCGATCGCCGTCTCCAACTGTTCGAGCGCCGCCGGGTCTTCGCGGGCAATGATGAGATCGACCTTCTGCGCGAGCGAGCGCACGGTGTCGTCGAAACCCGCCAGGCTTTCGGCGGGCGTCAGGCCGTGGAGCGCATCGCGGACTTCGGCAAGTCCGCGTTCGATGCCCGCAACAGCCGCCGGATCGACGCCGGCATCGCGCGAATAATCGATGCGCTGGGCGAGCGCCTGCGCTTCGTTCTCGAGCGATTGGACGACGTGGCGCGGCTGCGCGTCGGTAAGCTGGTGGCGGATTTCGTCGAGGTCCTTGTGAATAGCCGCGATGGCCCGACCGAGATCGTTGGTCGGCCGCAGTGATTCGATTCGCGCCGTCATGTCGCGCAATTGATCTTTGAGGCCGGCGATATCGACGCCCGGTTCCGACCGCTGCGGCGGGCTCGGTGTGAACGCGGGCGGCGCCATTGGCGGGGATCGCTCCTCCGGCAACGGCTCCTGCGCGACGAACGGCGCCGGTGCCGCCGGCTCGCCATAGAGGGTGCGCTGACGCTCGGCAATTTGGGCAACGGCGTCGTCGACCGTCACGCCGTTGCCGCGCGCGGGCGGCCGCTGGGTCTGACGCGCCTGCGGTTGAGGCTGCGGCATCGGCGCGGGTCGGCTGCGCTGCGGCGGTACGGGCGCGCCGGTCAGCCGCTGCACGCCGCTCCGCGCCAGGCGTTCGAACTGATGGGTCAGTTGATCGAGCCGAGCATGGACTTCGCCGAATTCCTCGCGGGCGAGCGTCGGGCCGCGGTCGACCGGCAGTTCGCGCACATAGTCGCGTTCCCGGTCGCGCTCCGAATGACGGCGGCGGCGCGGCCCGCGATATTCGGCTCGCGGTGCGTGCCGGTGCTCGTCATAGGATTCGCGACGCGATTCGCGGCGCGTTTCGTCGCGCCAGCCATCGTCATCCTCGTCGTCATGATCAGCGAACCGCATCTCGTCGCCGTAATCGGCGTCGCCCCGCTGGATGACGCTGTTGAGCCATTCGCCTACCGACATGCCGGACCGGCGCGCGGCATCACGGGCGGCTTCGCGAGTTTCGGGACGGAGGCCTCTGAGATTCCACGGACCACCGGATTTCATTGCGCGCATAACCACATCGAGGAACGAGGGATGGCCCTGTCTTGAGCCTTGACTCGCCAACAGGGCTTGGCCCGTTAACAGACGAAGGGAAGGGCGCGGTCTTCTGTCCTCGGCGCCGACTTTTCCGGATTAGAGTAAACAAGTGGTTAAGAGGCTGGCCGAACAGGTAAATCTCTTAATCTTCGTCAGCGTTTTGGCCCCGGGCAGGAGGCCTAAATCGCCATCGTGACGTGGTCGTGAATCGGCTAGGCTAAAGGCGGGTCGATCCGGCCTCCAGAAGCCGGACAGAGTGCGGAGAGCGGACATGCCGGGCTACAAGGCTCCCGTCGACGACGTGCTGTTCCTGTTGGGCGACGTATTCCATGTCGAGCGCTTCAACAATCTGCCGGGTTTCGCCGATGCCACCCCCGACATTGTCGAGGCCGTCCTTACCGAAGCTGCGAAATTCTGCGAGGGCGCGCTGACGCCGCTCAACCGCGTCGGCGACAAGGAAGGCTGCCGTCGCCACGCGGACGGCTCGGTATCGACGCCTTCCGGATTCAAGGACGCCTATAGGGAGCTGACGGCCGGAGGCTGGACCGGCCTCGCCGCGCCCGTCGAGTTCGGTGGCCAGGGCCTGCCGGTGGTGCTGGCGCAGGCGGTCGGCGAATTCATGTGCTCGGCCAATATGGCGTTCGCCATGTATACCGGCCTCACCCAAGGAGCGATTGCGGCGCTCATCTCGCATGCGTCGCCCGAGCAAAAAGCGCTGTACCTGCCAAAGCTCGTTTCCGGCGAATGGTCGGCGACCATGAACCTGACCGAGCCGCAATGCGGCACGGACTTAGGATTGGTCCGCACCCGTGCCGTGCCACAGACCGACGGCAGTTACAAAATCACCGGCACCAAAATTTTCATTTCCGCGGGCGAGCACGACCTGACCGACAATATCGTCCATCTGGTGCTGGCCCGCATCGAGGGCGCCCCCGAAGGTACTAAGGGGATTTCGCTGTTCATCGTGCCGAAATTTCTGCCCGGCAGCGGCGGCGCGCTTGGTGCGCGCAACGCCGTGAGCTGCGGCTCGATCGAAGAGAAAATGGGCATCCACGGCAACGCGACCTGCGTGATGAATTACGACGGCGCCACCGGCTGGCTCATGGGCGAGGCCAACCGCGGACTGCAGGCGATGTTCACGATGATGAACGAAGCCCGGCTCGGCGTCGGCGTGCAGGGGCTGGCGCTCTCCGAGGTCGCCTACCAGAACGCCGCCGCCTACGCCAAGGAGCGGCTTGCCGGACGGGCCTTGAGCGGCGCGAAATTTCCGCAGCAGCCGGCCGATCCGATCATCGTCCATCCGGACGTGCGCCGCATGCTGCTCGGCATCCGCGCCTTCAACGAGGCGGCCCGCGCGCTGGTGATCTGGACCGCGCTCAAAAGCGACGTCGCGCAGCGCTCGGAAGACGCCAAGGCGCGGCAGACCGCCGAAGATCACATGGGCCTGATGACGCCGGTGATTAAAGGCGTGCTCACCGATCAAGGCTTTGCCAATACGGTCGCTGCGCAGCAGGTGTTCGGCGGCCATGGCTATATCGCCGAGCACGGCATGGAACAATTCGTGCGCGATGCGCGTATTGCGATGATCTACGAGGGCGCCAACGGGATTCAGGCGCTCGATCTCGTCGGCCGCAAGTTGCCGCGCGACGGCGGTCGCGCGCTGCAGGCCTTCTTCGCCGAGGTTTCGGGTTATATCAAGGAGCGCGGCGCCGACAAGGATATGGCGCCCTATGTGAAGCCGCTCGGTCAGGCGCTCGACGAATTGCAGCAGGCTACCATGTGGTTCGTGCAGAACGCGCTGGGCAATCCCGATCATGCAGGCGCCGGCGCCACCGATTACATGCAGCTCTTCGGCCTGGTCGTGCTCGGCTATATGTGGTGCCTGATCGCGGAAGCCGCGAAGCCGAGGGCTGCGGCGGGGAACAGTGGGACGGAGCGGATGACGCAACGGCTGGTGACCGGCCGTTTCTTCATGGAACGCATGCTGCCGGCCACCGCCACGCATCTCGCCCGCATCAAGGCCGGCGCCACGAGCACCATGGCATTACCCGCCGAGGCATTCTAGCTATTGGGATGGATGATTATATCAACATCGTCCCCGTGCAGGCGGGGACCTATAACCTCGGCGAATAAAATCGATTAAGGCCTGCGGTCAGGGATTTCCGCGCTCGCGGGAACAGGAGTGAGAGGATTTTATGCCCGACGCCTTCATCTACGATCATGTGCGCACGCCGCGCGGCCGCGGCAAAGTCGACGGCGCGCTGCACGAGGTCACCGCGCTCAATCTCGCGAGCCAGGCGCTCGGTGCCGTCAAGAGCCGCAATAACCTCGACCCCGGTCTGATCGATGACGTGGTGATGGGCGTGGTCGATCCGGTCGGCGAGGCTGGCGGCAATATCGCGCGCACCGCGGCGCTGGTTGCGGGCTTTGGCGACAGCGTCGCGGGCGTGCAGATCAATCGCTTCTGCGCCTCCGGTCTCGATGCGGTGAATTTCGCCTCGGCGCAAATCATGTCGGGACAGCAGGACATGGCGATCGGCGGCGGCGTCGAATCGATGAGCCGCGTCGGCATCGGGGCTGCGGGCGGTGCCTGGGCGGTCGATCCGTCGATCGCCGTCCCGCACTACTTCCTCCACCAGGGCATCTCCGCCGATCTGATCGCCACCAAATACGGATTTTCGCGCGACGATGTCGATGCCTATGCGGTCGAGAGTCAAAAGCGTGCCGCGGCGGCCTGGAACGACGGCCGCTTCGATCGCTCGGTGATGCGGGTTAGGGATCCGAACGGCCTGACCATATTGGCCAAGGACGAGCATATGCGGCCCTCGACCACGATGCAGTCGCTGGCCTCACTGCAGCCGTCATTCGTGCAGATGGGTGAACTCGGCGGTTTCGATGCGGTCGCCATTCAGGCTCATCCGGAAGTCGAATTTGTCAATCATGTGCACCATGCCGGCAATTCCTCGGGCATCGTCGACGGCGCAGCCGCGGTCCTCCTAGGCAACAAAGAGGCCGGAGAAAAAGCAGGCCTCAAGCCGCGGGCTCGCGTGCGTGCCTTCGCCAATATCGGTTCCGATCCGGCGCTGATGCTGACCGGACCGGTCGATGTGACCGAGAAGGCGCTGAAGCGAGCCGGCATGAAGCTTTCCGACATCGATCTGTTCGAGGTCAATGAGGCCTTCGCGTCAGTGGTGTTGCGCTATCTGCAGGCTTTCGACCTCGATCACGCCAAGGTCAACGTCAACGGCGGCGCCATCGCGCTCGGTCATCCGCTCGGCGCGACCGGAGCGATGATCCTCGGCACGTTGGTGGACGAGCTCGAGCGGCGTAATCTTTCCACGGGTCTGGTCACGCTCTGCATCGGCGCCGGCATGGGCACCGCGACGATCATCGAGCGGGTGTGAGCCGATGCCGAAGATCGATATCGGCAAGTTGCCGACCGACACGCGCACCAATTATCCGGCGCCGTTCGATCGCGTGGTCGTGGGCCGCGAGCGCAAGCGGCTCGGCAATGCGGCGGGTCTCGACCAGTTCGGCGTCAATCTGACAACGCTGAAACCAGGCGCCGCTTCCGCGTTGCGGCACTGGCACGAACGTGAAGACGAGCTGATTTATATGCTCGAAGGCGAGGTCGTCCTGGTGGAAGACGACGGCGAGACCGTGCTGAAAGCCGGCGATGCCGCGGGCTTCAAGGCCAATAGCCGCAATGGTCACCAGCTCGTCAACAGATCCGATCACAACGCGGTTTATCTCGAGATCGGCACCCGTTCCAAGCACGAGCGCGTCGACTATCCGGGGGTCGACCTGATGGTCATCCGTGACGACCAGGGCATGCGCTACACCCACAAGAACGGCGATCCGTATGAGTGAGGGCGGGGAATGAGCTACATCAATTTCAGCCTTGATATCGATGGTGACGGCATCGCGCTCGTCACCTGGAATTCGCCCGGCCGCACCATGAATGTCATCGATGCGGCGGTGACCGAGGAGCTGTCGGCCATTGTCGAGGAGATCGCCACCGACGGCGCGGTCAAGGGCGCGGTCATCACCTCGGGGAAAGAGTCGTTCTGCGCCGGCGCCGATCTGAGCGTGCTGGAGAACCTGAGCCGCAGTTTCGCCGAGCTGGTCGTGTCGCAGGGGGAGGAAGCGGCGAATGTCCGGCTGTTCGAGGATAGCCGCAAATGGTCGCTGCTCTGCCGCCGCATCGAGACCTGCGGCAAAGCTTGGGTCGCGGCGATCAACGGTACCGCGGTCGGCGGCGGCTTTGAGCTGACGCTCGCCTGCCATCGCCGCATCGCCGCCGATAGTCCGCGCACGCGGTTAGGATTGCCCGAGATCAAGATCGGCCTGTTCCCGGGCGCAGGCGGCACACAGCGCGTGGCTCGCATCATGCCGCCGGCCGACGCGTTGCAATTTTTGCTCAAGGGCGACCAGCTCCAACTCAGCCGCGCCAAGGCGATGAAGCTCATCGACGCGGTGGTGCCGCCCGGCGATCTTATCAAGGCGGCGAAGGACTGGATCAAGACTGGTCCGACGGCAAAAGCACCATGGGACACCGACGGCTTCAAACTGCCGGGAGGTCCGGTCTATTCGAAAGCCGGTCTGCAGGTGTTTGCGCCGGCGAACGCCATCTACCGGCGCGAGACCTACGACAACTACCCGGCCGCCCGCGCCATCATGCAGGTCGTCTATGAGGGCTTGCAGCTGCCGATGGATCAGGCCTTGCGCGTCGAATCGCGCTGGTTCGCCAAGATTTTGCGCTCGCCGGAAGCCGCCGCGATGATCCGCTCGCTGTTCGTCTCGATGCAGGACCTCAACAAAGGCGCGCGGCGGCCGGCCAATGTGCCGGCAAAGCCGATCAAGAAAATCGGCGTGCTCGGTGCCGGCTTCATGGGCGCTGGAATCGCTTATGTGAGCGCGCTGGCCGGGATCGAGGTGGTGCTGATCGATCGCGATCCGGAGACTGCCGAGAAGGGCAAGGCCCATTCGCAAAAGCTGATGACCGAGCAGGTCAATCGCGGACGCGCCACGACCGCCGACCGCGACACCGTGCTGGCACGCATCAAGCCGACGGCGGATTACGTCGCGCTGAAGGATTGCGATCTTGTCGTCGAAGCGGTGTTTGAGGATCGCAAAGTGAAGGAAGAGGTAATTTCACGGACGCAAAATGTGCTCGGTGAAACCGCGATCTTCGGCTCCAACACCTCGACGCTGCCGATCTCATCGCTTGCCGCAGCGTTCAAGGATCGCAGCCGCTTCATCGGCATCCACTTCTTCTCTCCGGTCGAGCGCATGATGCTGGTCGAGATCATCATGGGCAATGAGACCGGGCCCGCCGCATTGGCGCTGGCCCTCGATTTCGTGCGCGCGATCCGCAAAACCCCGATCGTGGTCAACGATTCGCGCGGCTTCTATACCTCGCGCGTCGTCGGCACATATATCCGCGAAGGCCATTTGTTGCTCACCGAAGGAGTACCGGCGGCGATGATCGAGAACGTCGCGCGCATGGCCGGTATGCCGGTCGGTCCGCTGGCGCTGACTGACGAAGTCGCCGTCGACCTCGCCTGGAAAATCCTCAAAGCGACCGAGGCCGATCTCGGCCCGAAAATGGTCGACCCGAAGCAGAAGGCGCTGCTCGAAGGCTTGGTGGAAAAGCGCGGCCGGCTGGGCCGCAAGAACGGCAAGGGCTTCTACGATTATCCGCAGAACGCGCCGAAGCGGTTATGGCCGGGCCTGCGCGAATTGCAGCCGAAAATGCTGGATCCCGACACGATCGATATCACGGTTCTCAAACAGCGGCTGTTGGCGATCCAGGCGCTGGAATCGGCGCGTTGCATCGAGGAGGGCGTGGTCACCGACGTGCGGGAGGCCGATGTCGGCTCGATCCTCGGCTTCGGCTTTGCACCTTTCAGCGGCGGCACGATCTCCTATATCGACGGCATGGGCACAAAGGCCTTTGTCGAGTTGTGCAATGGGTTGGCCAGGACCTATGGGGATCGATTCAAGCCATCCGCGCTTCTGCTCGATATGGCGAAGAAGGGCGAGACGTTTTACGGCCGCTTTGCGCCCGACAAGCGCAAGGCCGTCGCATAACGGCCCGTCGCAAAGCCGTCATCCCCACGCATTGCCCTCACGTGTGCGCCGCGTATAAGGTCGCGGCCGATTTTCCCGGGAACCTCAATGGCGCGTGATCAAGTCGACCTGACGCCGATCGAACGGCGCGACGATCTCGTGTCTTGGCTTGCCGAGGGCGTCAAAGCAAAATCGCAATTCCGCATCGGCACCGAACACGAAAAATTCGTCTTCACGCTCGATGGCCATCACCCGGTGCCCTATGAGGGCAAGCGCGGCATCCGCGCCGTGCTCGAAGGCATGCAGCATTTGCTCGGTTGGCAGCCGATCATGGAAGGCCCGAATCCGATCGGGCTATTCGACGTCACCGGCGGCGGCGCGATCTCGCTCGAGCCCGGCGGCCAGTTCGAGTTGTCGGGCGCGCAGCTACGCACCGTACACCAGACCTCGAGCGAGCTGATGGCGCACTTGGCGCAAGTGCGCGAGGTGGCGCGGCCGTTGCGGATAGGGTTTCTCGGCCTCGGCATGACGCCGACCTGGACGCGCGCCGAAATGCCGAAAATGCCGAAGGGCCGCTACAAGATCATGACCGCCTATATGCCGAAGGTCGGCACCCTCGGCCTCGACATGATGTACCGCACCTGCACGGTGCAGACCAATCTCGACTTCTCGTCGGAAGCCGACATGGTCAAAAAACTGCGGGTGTCGATCGCGCTGCAGCCGGTGGCGACGGCGCTGTTCGCCAATTCGCCGTTCACCGAAGGCAAGCCGAACGGCTTCCTGTCGTTCCGTTCGGAAATCTGGCGCGACACCGATAACGCGCGCGCAGGCATGCTGCCCTGGGTGTTCGAGCCGGGCATGGGCTTTGAACGTTGGGTCGATTATGCGCTCGACGTGCCGATGTATTTCGTCAAGCACGGCGACGACTATGTCGATGCCTCGGGTCAATCGTTTCACGATCTATTGGCCGGCAAGCTGCCGGCGATGCCGGGGGCGCGGGCCACGATCTCGGATTGGGCAAACCACATTTCGACGATCTTTCCGGAGGTGCGGCTCAAGCGCTATCTGGAAATGCGCGGTGCCGATTCCGGCAGCTTGCCCAATTTGCTCGCGCTGTCGGCGCTCTGGGTCGGCGTGCTCTACGACGATGTTTCGCTCGATGCGGCGTGGGATGTGGTCAAGCTTTGGACCGCCGAGGAGCGGCAGAAGCTCCGCGACGATGTGCCAAAGCTCGGTCTTGCCGCCAAGATTGCGGGCCGTACCGCCGTCGAGATCGCCGCCGAATTCCTGAAACTTGCGCGGGCCGGGCTCGAACGCCGCAAACGCCTCGATGCCGGCGGCCAGGACGAGACGCGGTATCTCGACGTGCTGGACGATCGTGTCGCGCGCGGCACGACGCCGGCGCAGGAACTGCTGGAAAAATATTACGGCGCCTGGGGTGGTTCGATCGACCCCATCTATGCCGACGAGGCGTACTAGATTTTCCAATTGAGCATGATCTTATCCGACCTTGCTTCGCCCGCCGAAGCGATTTTCGCGCTCGGGGAGCATGGCTTCGCGAAGGCGGGAAACCGGCTTCCACTTTTCGGGATCATGCTCGAACCGGCGTGGCCTTTCACTTGATGTCGTAGAGGCGCCGCGCTTCGATGAGAGCTGCCTGGCATAGCGCGGCGTCGTTGGCGGCGTCCGCCTTGCGGGCGCGCTCGAGGGCTGCATCCGCATCCTTGTTGGCCGTGTGCTCGGCATGGGCGACCGCGCCGGGCGTCGGTTGGTGATGCAGTTGAGCGCCGACCGATTGCGGCGCCATGGGACCGCTTTCGGGTCCGGGCGTAGTGACCCTGATTTGCCGCTCGAGTTGCGCGATTTGCGCGGTGCATGGCCCGCTATAGGCGGCGCCGGGGTTCGCGAGCATCACCGCGCCGACGATGCCAAAGAACAGGCCATGATCGGAACCAAACCTAAATTTCATTTGGCCAGAATGATTCATGCCGACCTCCCCAAAGGAGGACGATTGTAGTGCAAACGTGCGGGCTGAACAGCGGTTCTGTCGGCAGCGGTGCCGTTAACAACGCGGTTATTTACGTTTTGTTAATAAATCGCCGCCGGACCTGCCATAGCTGGAAACGCTGCCAATGGCACGGATATTGAGGTTTTGATTCAATTTTTACGCATTTGGGTCAGACTTACCCTCCATGACCAAAGCCCTCACGGTTGACGCCCTGCGCAGCAATGCGGAACTGCAATTGTTCAGCGCGCGGCGGGCCTTGTCGCACCTCGTCGAAATGTACGACAGCGGCCAATGGCGTCACTACTACAAGAAGGAAGAGGCCTTCGCCGAGGCGGTCCGCGACGCGCGGCAGGCGGTCGAACATTGGACCAGCATCTACGACAAATGCGAAGGCGGGTCGGACCGGGACCGTTGAGCCCAAGGGCCAACGATTGCCTATAAAGCCCGTTCGCTCATTTCGCTTAGCGCAAATGCGATAGCAGTAAACATCGACTTGGGTTTGTCCCAACGTGGCTCCTGCGCGCGCGGCGATCTGATATTCTTCGCAGTCTGGCAATAGACCTCGACAAGGCCGCTCCATGGCGTCGCCGCTGAGTGCTGTTTTTTGTGCGTTGGCGGCGACCGCGTTCTGGAGCTTGCTGGGCTATGCGCTCGCCCGCGAGGTTTTGCCGCGCGTCGTCGCGGTCGGCGCGGCGCCCGTGATCGGCTGGGCAGCATGCAGCGCCGTATCGTTGCCGATCCTGACGCTGGTCGGATTCTCGCAACCCGCCGTCATCGGCCTCGCCGCGTTCGGGATGATCGTTGCCGGCCTGTCACTCCTGCTACGCCGGTTGCCAGCCGAAACGGCGCTCGGTCCGAACATTCCCCCGGTCGCTTTCGCTGCCGCAGGTGTTCTCGCGCTCGTGCCCGCCAGCGCGATCGCTCCCAAGATTTCTGCAGGCGCGGTGCGCTTGGCCGCCCCGATTTTCGATCATTCCAAAATCGCCATCATCGACGCCATGGCGCGCCAGCGCTTGCCGCCGGTCAATCCGGTGTTCGGGGCGACCGGCCGGCTGGCCTATTATTATTTGTGGCACTTCAGCGCGGCGGAGTGGGCACTCGCGCTGCACGTCACCGGCTGGGAAGCCGATATCGCGCTGACCTGGTTCACCGGCTTCGCTTCGCTCGCTTTGATGATGGCAATCGGGGTGTGGCTGAGCAAGCGCTCTGCCGTCGCATTCCTTGTCGTCGTTCTCGCGGCCGCGGCTTCGCTGCGCGCGACGTTCAGTTTTCTGTTCGGCAGCCGCGATCTCGAACCGTTTCTGCAGCAGTCCAACGGCTTTGCCGGCTGGTTGTTTCAGGCGGCTTGGGCGCCGCAGCATCTGATGTCGGCGTCCTGCGCGGTCGCTGCCATGATGCTGCTAGTCCATTATGCCGAGCGGCAAAGTGCGCTGCGACTTTTCGCGTTGATTCTTACCGTCGCCGCCGGTTTCGAAAGCTCATCTTATGTGGGTGGGGTGACCTTCGCGGTCGCGGCGCTAGCGGCGGCGCCGATTTTGTTCGCTGCGATCGAGCCCGCCGGGCGGGTGCGCCTTGGCGCCGGTCTGGCTGCCGCGGCGGTGCTGACGCTCGGTCTCGCGGCGCCGTTTATCCACGATCAATTGGCGACGGTTGCGGCGCGCGGCGGCGGCGATCCGATCGCGTTCCATCCCGTGGAGGTTCTCGGCAATATGTTTTCGCCAGCGCTACGCCGCATGCTCGATGCGCCGGGTTTTTGGCTCATTCTGATGCCGATCGAGTTCCCGGCGACATTCGCGGCAGGCACGATGGCGCTTTTGGCTTGGCGCGGCGCTCCCGCCGGCCGTGAAAAGACCGCTGTGGCCGTTCTCGCAACACTCGCCGGCGCCGGTCTTGCGATCTCCTGGCTCGTTGTCGGTACGCTCGGCGATAATAACGATCTCGGGCTCCGCGCCGTGCTGCCGGCCGCCATGGTGCTGATCGCGACCACGGCGGCTGGCATGATGCTGTCCCGTTGCCGCGCTGCGATCGCCGCAGTGGCGCTTACCGGCTGCCTGCTCAGTCTGCCCGACACCGTGACGATGATCCGCTCCAATATCGCCGGGCATGCCACGCCGGACGGCAGCGTCTTTGCGCGAGCGCCGGAATTATGGACCGCGGTGCGCCGCTACGCGCCGCCTGCCGCGCGGGTCGCCAACAACCCGCTTTATTTGCAGGATCTGACACCCTGGCCGGTAAATGCGAGCTGGGCGCTCCTTGCCGATCGCAGCTCGTGCTTCGCCGGCCGCGAATTGGCGCTGGCCTTCGCCAGCCTTCCGGCCGAGCGCCGCGAAGCGATCAATACCCAATTCATCCGGGTATTCGACGGCAAAGCTCAGCCGGGCGACATCGACGAACTCGCAAAGACATTCGCCTGCGATGTCGTTGTGGTCGTGCCGCAGGACGGCGCTTGGACGAACGATCCGTTCGCCGTCAGTCCCGATTATCGGCTGGCGGAATCGCGCGACGGCCAGTGGCGCATTTATCTGAAGGTGCTTGCCGCGTCCGCGGGGCGTTAAATTCCCGCGAACCAGTTAAAGCCTTGCTTGCTCCAGAACGTTTCGCGGAAATCGTTGCTGACTTCGATCGCCTTGATCCATTTGGCGTTCTTGTAGCCGAGCTTGGTCGAGGTCCGCAGCCGCAGCGGGAAGCCGAACGGGTCGGCGAGCGTGTCGCCGGCATATTTGGTGGCGAGAATGGTTTGCGGATGCAAAGCCGTCGCCATGTCGATGCTCTCGGTGTAATTGTCGGCGCAGATGAAATAAACATATTTGGCGGTGAGGTCGGCGCCCACCCGCTCGAAAAATTGGCGCAGATTAGGGCCCGACCACTGGCCGATATAATCCCAGCCCTCGACGCAGACGTGGCGGATGATGATTTCCTGTTCGGGCAGCTGATAAATCTGCCGTGCCGTCCACGGCCGCTTGTCTTTGACGAGGCCGGCGAGCTCCAGGGTCCAGGTCGCGCCGTCGACCGGTTTCAGTTCCTCGATGTCGTAATAGGCGTTGAAGCGCGGCGGCTTGACCACCTGCGACGGCGAGAATGTCGGCGCCAGATGGTTAGGCCGGAAGATCGCCTGTTGCACGCGGTCGTTCCAGGCCGACACCGTGCGCAAGACTTTTTGCACGGAATCGTCTTCGGTTACGTCGCAGCCGGTCAGGAGCGTCAAGGCGCCAAGGCTCAGCGCGCCGCGCAGCAGGCCGCGGCGATTGATGTCCTCAACGAGCTTGCGCTGCTCACGCAGCACGCCTTGATCGACCGGACGGCGCGGACGAAATAGCGACGGCGTGGGCGTTCTCAGCATCGGCTCCCCGTGTCAGTGCGTTGCGTTGATGTCGGTCACGGCGCCGGCCGGCTCCGCATCGGATACCACCGGCCCGCCCTTGATCATGGCGACGAGGCTTTGCGGCACCAGTAATGCGAGCGTCACGTGGACGAGAACGAAGCCCACGATCGCCGACATGCACAGGAAATGCACCAGCCGGATGGTCTGAAAACTGCCGAACAGATCGGCAAGCTCGGAAAACTGCACCGGCTTCCATAGCGCCAGGCCGGAAATCACGATGCAGATGCCGATGACGATGACGCCGAGGTAAAGAATCTTCTGTACGGCGTTGTAATGGGTCAGATCGTCGTGCGCGAGACGAAATCGCAACGCGTCGCCGATCGTCGCCAGGAGTTCACGCACCGAAATCGGCCACAGTTTTCGCCGGAAGCGGCCGGTCGTAATCCCGTAAGTCAGATAAGCGAGCCCATTAAGCACGAAAATCCACATGCCGAAGAAATGCCATTGCAGCCCGTGCTGGGCCCATTTGCCGATGACGAGGCTGTCGGGAAAATGCAACGCGCCGAAGATCGCGTCGTCGTTATAGATCTTCCAGCCGCTGCCGATCATGATGAAAATAGCGACCGCATTGATCCAATGCATGATCCGCAGCGGCCGCGGATGGAGGCGGCGGGCAGGCGCGACCGATGTGATTGGCGGCGTTGACATCGATCTGTCCGCATTCCTCGATTTAGTAGAACTGAAATTGTGCAGCAGTGCCGGCAGCGCCGCCCAGAGGAAGCCGCGCGTCACAACAATTTGTTAGGACCGTGCGCTGTGACGACGTTACGATGCGCGGACACTACGGGCGAGCAATTTAATTCGCAAGCGCGTCCGGTTCACGAATTCGCGTGGACTGTTTGATCGGAGAGATCGGCGCCGTGAACTATGCACCAAGGCTATGGATCGGTTTGGCCCTCGGCGTCGCGATCTGCGGAATGCTGCAAACCGAGGCGGCGGCGATCGCGTTGCGTCAGGACGGCGCTTTCGCGGTAGCCCAAGCGATGATCCCGCCGACCGGAATGGGCGACGCCGACAAGGCCATGGCGGCGGCCCACATGGCGGCGGCCGAGCGCATGAACAAGCGCTATCCCCAGCCGGCACGGGTTGGCGATCTGATCGGTTACCCAGTGCTCGACGACAATGGCCGGACTCTTGGATACGTCCGGCAGGTGGCGCGGACGGCGGACGGCAAGATCGAGCTCATCGTCGCTTATAATTCCTGGTGCGGCTGGTGCGGCATCGGCGCGCGTCTCATCGCGGTGCCGATCGAGGTGGTCGGGGCTCTCGGCCGCCAGATCGCCTCGCTCGATATGTCGCCGAGTGAATTCGCGGCCGCGCCGATCTGGAACGGGTCGGACGCCACGGTCCTCGGCAATGACGAGATGATCAAGGTGGCGCTCGCCCGCCGATGAGGGACGGCGCGATCACGAAACAGTGAAGCCGATAACTTTTCGGTGTAGTGCGACTTGTAGCAGGTGAGGCGGAAGTGATTGGCGCGCCGCCAAGCACTTTGGCAAGCAAGTATCCTGTGTTTCTTGATAATTTTTGTGGTTTCAGGGGGCAAGCGCATGGATCGTTCGGGCGGGTTCAATCCTAGCTCGCGTTTGGACCAAGCTTCCGCGGCGATAAGCCCGGCATTCTGCGGCATCGCCTTCATGGCAAAGGCCTCCGCTCCCGGACGCACCAAGACCCGGCTGGTTCCACCGCTAAGTTTCGAAGAGGCGGCGGCGCTGAACACCACTTTCTTGCAGGACATTGCCGATAACGTCGTATTGGCCGGACGCCACGCCCCACCCGGCGCGCAAATCGCCGGTTACGCCGCTTACGGGCCGCCGGGATCGGAAGATTTCTTCCAGGAAACATTACCGGCGGCGATCGGCCTGATCGGCGCTTGGTTGCCGCATTTTGGCGAGTGTCTGTTTCATACTGTCGGTGAGATTCTGGGCCGCGGTCATGGCTCGGCCGTCGTGCTCAACGCCGACAGTCCGACTTTGCCGACCGCGCTCCTGATCGAGACCGCGGCCGTCCTGGCGCGGCCGGGCGATCGCGCGGTGCTCGGCCCATCGTCGGATGGCGGCTATTATCTGCTCGGGCTGAAAACCGCGCATCGCCGCATGTTCGAGGACATCGCCTGGAGCACCGGCGGCGTTGCGGCGCAGACGCTGGAACGGGCGCGCGAGATCGGTCTTGAAGTCCACAGCCTGCCGGTCTGGTATGACGTCGACGACATGGAAGGCTTAAGCAGGCTTCATGGCGAGCTTTTCGGGGAGGATACGGCGCGGCGGTCGCCCAGCTCCTATCCACCGCATTTTCCGGTGCAAACCGCAAAGCTGATGCAGCGGCTGTGGCGCGATCATGATTTCGGCGGTCATGCCGAGCAGTCGGTGCAAGCCGAAGAAGCGCGCGCCTGAGCGGCGCTTTTCTTACTCCGTCAATAGAGGCGACCCATCATGCAAAGCGTGGCGACGAAGCCGGCCATCGATCCCAAGCGCTACTTCGAAGGCGTGCAGGCGGATCGCGAAATCCCCGAACACGACCCGGTGTGCCTTTATCTGGAGACGACCAACCGCTGCAATCTTCTATGCACCACCTGCCCGCGCACCTATGAGGAGCTCGAACCGCCGGCCGACATGAGCTGGGCGCTGTTTACCTCGATCGTCGACCAAATCCCGAATCTGCATCGCGCAGTGCTGCACGGCGTCGGCGAACCGATGCTGGTGAAGCATCTGCCGCGTATGGTTCGCTATCTGAAAGATCGTGGCACCTATGTGTTGTTCAACACCAACGGCACGGTGCTGAACGACAAAAACGGCCGCGCCTTGATCGCGGCGGATCTCGACGAATTGCGGGTGTCGTTTGACGCGGCGACGCCGGAGACCTATCGCGCCATCCGCGGCAAGAATTATTTTACCCGCATCCTCAAAAACGTGCGCGCCTTTCGCGAGCTGCAGGAGCGCGAGGGGCACGTAAAGCCGCGAGTCTCGGCGTGGCTTACGGGCTTGCGCGAAACCATCGAGGAATTGCCGGATTTCGTCCGCGTCGCGGCCGAGACCGGCATCAAGGAAGTGCACCTGCAGCGGCTCGTTTTCTTCACCGACAACGCCATCGGCATGGCGCGGCCTGACCAGGCGCTCTACGAGCGGCTGTCTGGCGAGGAGGCGGTCCATATCGAGCGCGCCACGGCGCTCGCGGTGAAGCTCGGCGTCACCTTCAGCGCTTCGGGGGGCGCCTCGGAGCCCGGCGTCAGCCTCAAGCGCAACGATGCCGGCACGCCATGGTCGCTATGCCGGAGGCCGTGGACGGTGATGTATTTCACCGCCAATGGCCGCGCGCTGCCGTGCTGCATTGCGCCGTTCTCGCAGCGCGGCTACGAGAATTACACGCTCGGCGACGCCACCCAGCAGTCGCTGCGTGAAATCTGGACCGGTCCGGCCTATAGCGAGTTCCGCAAGGCGCTGAAATCGGACAGGCCGCCGGACGCCTGTGCGAGCTGCGGCCTGCGCTGGAGCTTGTAGCCATGCCGCAGCCGGCGGGCTCCGTCGCCGTCGTCATCCCGACTTTCAATGAAGTGGAATCCATAGGCGCGGTGGTCGCCGAACTGCCGCGCACGATTGTCGATCACGTCATCGTCGCCGACGGCGGCTCGACCGACGGCACGCAAGAGGCGGCGCGGCACGCCGGCGCCGAGGTGATTGCGGTCGGCCGCGGTTACGGCCGCGCTTGTCTGATGGGCGCGCAAGCCGCCAACGGCGCGGAATTCATCGTGTTCATGGACGGCGACGGCGCCGACGACCCCGCCGGCATTGCGGCGCTTTTAGCGCCGCTTCGCGCTGGAGCTTTCGATTTCGTCATCGCCTCGCGCGCGCGCGGCGAGCGCGAAGCGGGCAGCATGGCCTGGCATCAGATCCTCGCCGGGCTCGTTGCCGGCCGGCTGACCAAGCTCCTTTACGGCGTGCGCTACACGGACATGTGCGCCTTTCGCGCCATCCGCCGCGAGACTTTACTGGCGCTCGGCATGCGCGAGATGACCTATGGGTGGAATCTCGAAATGCAGATGCGAGTCGCGCGGTCGGGCCTGCGCGTGCTGGAAGTGCCGGTCGGCTATCGCGTGCGTCGGGGCGGCTCCTCGAAAGTTGCGGGCTCGTTACGGGGCTCGATCCGCGCGGGCATGAAGATCATCTCGACCTTTGCGCGGGTTGCGATTGAACCCGGCCGCAGTCGGGCTTCGTGAACTACACCGCCACTTTGCGCAGAAAGCCGTCGACGCTGCCGCGCAGGCTTTCGGCGGCCGTTTCGACCGAGGTGGCGGCGGCCAGCACCGTATCGGCGGAGCTTTGCATGTCGGTGATGGCGCCGGAGACGCGCTGCAGCACGGCGACGACCGATTGCGTGCCTGATGCGGCGGCCGCGACATTTTCGGAGATCTCGCCGGTCGCGGCGTTCTGCTGCTCGACCGAACCGGCGATCGCCGCGGTGAATTGCCGGATCTCTTCCATGCGGGCGGTGATGCTGCCGATGGCGCCCACGGCGCTCTTGGTCGACGATTGCACCGCGTCGATCTGGGCCGCGATAACCTCGGTCGCCTTGGCGGTCTGCACCGCCAGCGCTTTGACTTCGGAGGCGACCACCGCGAAACCTTTACCGGCCGAGCCGGCGCGCGCGGCCTCGATCGTAGCGTTCAGCGCCAGCAAATTGGTCTGCCCGGCGACGCTTTGAATGAGCTTGACCACGTCGTCGATCTTCCGCGCCGTTTGCGCGAGCCCGCCAATGGCGTCGTTGGTCGATTGCGCTTCGGCGCCGGCCGCGCGCATGACGTCGCCGGCGCTGACCAGTTGCCGATTGATCTCGGCGATGGATTTCGACAATTCGTCCGCAGCGGCTGCCGCGCTTTCGACGCCGCGAAACGCGGCATTCGATGTGATGACCGCGCCGTCGGTCCGCGCAGTGGTGTCCCGCGACGTCGCCGCCAGTGCGGTCGCGGTCGCTTTCATCGCCGCAACGCTGTCGGTAACGGTCTTGAACACGCCCTCGACGCTGCCGCGAAACCAGACGATGGCGTCGTCGACGGCGGCGCGCCGGGCCTCCTGCTCGCCGAGGAGCGCGCTTTTCTGCTCCGCCGCGCGGCGCTCGGTGATGTCGTCATGGGTTCCGACCCAGTAACGGCCGCCAGGTATGGCGCGATTGACGACGGCGATGGCGCGTCCGTCCCGCGCCTCGCTGACGAAGCTCACGACCTTGCCGGCCGCCATACTGTGCATGAGCTCGGCACAATATTGCGCCGGGTCGCGCGGCAGGCTGCCGCTGTCGAAGCGGTGGCGAACGATGTCGACGAGCTTGGCGCCGGGTTTGACGATATCCGGCGACAGTCCGTACATCTGTAGATAGCGGGTGTTGCTGACGACGAGCCGGCCTGACGAATCGAACATCACGACTCCTTGCGTCATGTTGTTCAGCGTCAAGGCTAGCAGGCGGCCGCCGGCGGCGCGCCGGCGCGCGATCGCAATAAGGGCGGTCAGGACCAAACAGGCTGCGCCAACCGCGGCAAGCGTCCAGCCATACTCAACCGTAAAACCGGTCAAGACCCGGGACATCGCGCATTTCCGCCCAACGGCTGTTGCGTTCTAGGTCTAGCTAGTCCCGATCGATTTACGTTTCGTTAACGAACCGCAACGCACCCGCAACAGCGCCGTCAGTTGGCCAAAATCTGCTTATCCGGATCGAGCCAGAACGCCCATATGGCTGAGCCGATCACCAGAAGGGTGGCGGCGACGATGAAGGGCGCTTGCCAGTTACCGCCTTGGGCCAGATAGCCGAATACGATCGGCGAGATGGCGCCGCCAAAATTGCCGGCCATGTTCATCATTCCCGAAACCGTGCCGGAATACTTGCCGCCGGTGTCCATCGGTACCGCCCAGGACGGCCCGATGGTGCATTCGAGGAAGAACATCGATGCGGTGAGGCAGAACACGGCGGTATAAGGATCCTCGGTGAGCGCCGCCGGCACGATGAACGCCGCGCAGCCGAGGAGCCCGGTGATCGCGACGGTGCGGCGGCCGATCTTGGCACTCCCGGTAAGCTTGAGCAGCCAATCGGTCGCCAGCCCGCCGGCAGTATCGCCGACGACGCCGGCCCACAGCGGCAAGGAGGCCAAAAGTCCGCCTTTGAGCAGCGTGAAATGCCTGACATCGACCAGATAGGTCGTCAGCCAGGTCAAGAATATCCACAGGCAGTAGACGTAAGTGAAATAGGCCAGCATGACCGCCCACATATTGGCGGACCGGAGCAGGATCGCCCATGGCACCTGGGCCTGCTTTTGAATCTGCGGCGGATTGATCAGGCCTTGCGCGTCGACGCCGCGGATTTGTTCAAGCTCGGCCCGGTTCACCATGCCGTGCTCTTCGGGGAGGTTGCGATAGCTCAGGCTCCACCACAGCGCCCACAGGAAGCCCACCGCGCCGCAAATGATGAACGCCCAGCGCCAGCCGAGATTGACCATGATCAAGAGCACGATCGGTGGCGCGATCGCGGCGCCAGCACGGCTCGCGCTATGCGTAATGCCCTGCACGAAACCGCGCTCCTGTCGCGGGTACCACAATTGCATGGCGCGCGTCGCACCCGGGAAGGCGCCGGCCTCGCCGACACCAAACAGGAAGCGGATCACGATGAACGAAGTGGCGCTGAAGGCAGCGCTTGTTAGGGCGGTCATGATCGACCAATAACCGACGACGCAGCCGAGGACCTTGCGGGCGCCGAAGCGGTCGCTCAACCAACCGCCGGGAACCTGGAACAGCGCATAGGCCCAGACGAAGGCACTGAAAATATAGCCCATCGTGATCTTGTCGAAGCCGAATTCCTTGCTGATCTCCGGCGCCGCCGTCGAAATATTGACGCGGTCCAGATAGGTGATGAGATACATCACGCTGATCAACAGGAGGATATACCAGCGGCCGCGACTTGGACTCGTGGCTGGGCCCTTGCCTGCAGAATCGGCCATATTTCACTCCCCCTAGCTGCGTTTCTTGTACGCGAATTGTGGCCGGCAACCTGCCCGTTTTGGCTTCGATCGGCAAGCGTCCAGGTTGACGCGGCGGTATAATGCTCTTCGTTCATCGGGGAAACGCAATGATCAAACGCTACAGCGACCACGCCGCCAACGAGCGGACCTTTTTGGCCTGGGTTCGTACCGCCATCGCGGTGATGGCCTTCGGCTTTCTGATTGAGCGCTTCGACCTGTTCATAAAATACGCGGTGCCGCAGGCGGCGCAGCAGCAGATTGCGCCGAAAGGCCAGCTCTTTGCCAATGTGACGGGGCTCGTCTTCATCATCGTCGGCGTGGCGATGATCGCGGTCTCAGGCTTTCGTTTCGTGAAAACGGCCAAGGACATCGAAAGCGACAACGACGTACCAAGCCCCGGCGAACGCTTCGATCTCACACTCGCCTTACTGCTCGGGCTGTTGGGTGGGGCGCTATTTCTCTATATGGCGCGGACGGTGTTGCTGTCACTCTGAGGATGATTCAGAAAAAGCCTGTCCCGGACTGGAGTCGGGATGGGCATCGGATTTCGGAAAAGATCATGCTCAAGCAAAATGCTGGAGCCCGGTTCTGGTGCAAGCAGAAGCGATTGGGCTCTAGCGCACGGAAGCCCAGACCGGGGTCGTCACCTCTTCCGTAATGACATTGAAGCTCGCGAGCGTGCAGGGGCCGAACGACGTGACGATGGCAACATCGGTGGCATCGCGGCCGCGCGCCATCAGGATGCGGCCGATACGCGGCGTGTTGTGGCGGGCATCGAAGGTGTACCAGCGGTCGCCGAGATAGACCTCGAACCAGGCGGAAAAATCCATCGGCGCGGGGTCCGGCGGCACACCGATATCGCCCAAATAGCCTGTGCAGTAGCGCGCCGGAATGTTCAGGCAGCGGCACAGCGTGATCGCGAGATGCGCGAAATCCCGGCACACGCCGCGGCGCTCGGCATGCACATCCCAGGCGGTCTTGGTCGGGCTCGCATGCTCGTAGCCGAATTTGATGTGGTTGTGCACGTAATTGCAGATGGCCTGCACCAGCGGCCAGCCCTTGGGCAGTTTTCCGAACAGCGACCACGCCGTATTCGACAGGCGATCGGTCTCGCAATAGCGACTGCCCAGCAAATAGATCAGAACTTCGACCGGCAGGTCTTCGAGCGCATGCTGTTTCGCCTGCGGCGCCGTGGCGTCAGGATCGCCATCGTCCCGCACCAGGAAATCCGCCGACATTGTCAGCCGGCCGGCCGGAGCCCGGATCACATGGCAGAAATTTCCAAAGCTGTCGTGATAGGTATTGGGGACGATCGGCGGATCAAGCCGCATGCGGTCGAGCGTTTCGAGGTCGGCAAAGCGCGACGGATGGACGCTCAGCGTCAATATCATCGGCGTCGGCTGCGGACAGTCGTAGGAAATTTCGTAACCGGCGCGTATCTTCATGACAACCAAAAGCTATGCATTTCCCGGGCCAGATGGGACCTGGGACAATGGGTTGGGTAAACAGTTCGGCTTATTGCGTCGGCTTTGTGAATGGAAATGATCGATCCAGTCGATAAATTGCTGGCGGCGGACGAACCCGCGCCGGTTTCGGTCTACAACGCCGAAGGCCGTTCGCGGTTTCTCTTGGTCGCCGATCATGCCGGTAACGTGATCCCGCGCGCGCTCGGCCGGCTTGGGCTCGCCGAAGCGGAATTGCAGCGGCACATCGCCTGGGATATCGGCATCGCCGGGCTCGGGCGTCTCGTGGCGGAGGCGCTCGATGCCACGCTCATTCAGCAGAACTATTCGCGCCTCGTCATCGACTGCAATCGCCCGCTCGATGCGGCATCGTCGATCCCCGCCGTCAGCGAACGCACGGCGATTCCCGGCAATGCCGGCCTCGATGAAACAAAGAAGGCAGCGCGCGCCAGCGCAATTTTCCGGCCCTATCACGAGCGGATCGAGGCCGAGCTCGACCGCCGGAAGCAGGCCGAGCGCCCCGTGGCGTTGGTCGCACTGCACAGCTTCACGCCGGTGTTCATGGATGTGGCGCGGCCCTGGCACGCGGCCGTACTCTATAACCGCGATCCGCGCTTCGCCCATCGCCTGATGGCGCTGCTCAACGCCGAACGCGAATTCACCATCGGCGACAATGCGCCCTACCAAGTGACCGACGCGAGCGACTACACCATCCCGGTGCATGCCGAGCGCCGCGGCTTGCATCACGTCTTGGTCGAGATCCGTCAGGATTTGATCGCGGACGACACCGGGCAGGCGCAATGGGCGGCGAGGCTTGCGCGGCTACTACCGTTGGCGCATGAGGATTTATAAGACGTGATGCGTCCTGATCGGGAGAAAAGCTCATGAGTGTTCGGCTCGCAATGCTTGCATTCGCATTCGCCATTCTTGCCGGTTCAAACGCGCAAGCGCAGATGGCCGTGGACCTCGCCAAAGTCACCTGCAAGCAATATTTGTTCGACAGTTTTATCAGCGCCAACGCGCCCAAGGTCGCGATCTGGCTCAGCGGCTATTTCAACGGCAAGCGCGGCAACACCACCATCGATATCGGCGCCTTCCGCAAGGACAAGGACATCGTCGAGGATTACTGCCGGATGAACCAGGATCTGACCATCATCGACGCGGCCACGAAGGCGCTCGGGTTGGACAAATAAGCGCAGCTAGGCGGAGTCAAAAATGAGGGATGGTGCCCAGGGGCGGAATTGAACCACCGACACCTGCATTTTCAGTGCAGTGCTCTACCAACTGAGCTACCTGGGCATAGCCTTCTTGAGCATGATCTGTTCCGAAAACCGGTATCCACCTTTCGGGATCATGCTCCGGGCGCCGTCTTATAGAGGCTCGATTCCGCGCTGTCCAGAATAGGCCCGCGAGCCGCACGGCGGACTAGTTCGGCATTTCGCCACTCTCATCGCGCCGCTCGCCTTCTTCCTCATCCTCGGTCACCGGTGCCGCATAGACGCCGGAAAACCAGCGGTGCAGATCGACGTCGGCGCAGCGCTTTGAGCAGAACGGCCGGAACAACTGTTCCTGCGGCTTGCGGCAGATCGGGCACGCTGGGCGGACCTTCGGGTCGGGCATCAGCGAAATATGGGGCGTGGAGCGAAAGCTGCCAGCCTCAAAGCGTATTGAGCCAGCCGAAATGGACGGGGTAACCCTCGCCGCCGAGGAGCGAGAGCGTCTCGTAGAGCGGCAGCCCCACGATGTTGGAATAGGAGCCGACCATCTTCACCAGAAAACTGCCGGCGATGCCCTGGGCCGCGTAGCCGCCCGCTTTGCCGCGCCATTCGCCGGAAGCGAGATAGGCTTCGATATCCTGGTCGGAGAGCCGCTTGAAGCGGACCCGGGTCTCGACATGGCGCTGCCGAAAAGTCTCCTTCGGCGTCACTAGGCAGACGCCGGTATGGACGCGATGATTGCGGCCGGACAGAAGCCTCAAGCACTGCGCCGCCTCGTCGAGCAACTCGGCCTTCGGCAGGATGCGGCGGCCGACCGCGACCACGGTATCGGCGGCGAGGATGTAGGAGCCTTTCAGCTCGTCGTCGATGCGCACCATATTGAGTGCCGCTTCGGCCTTCAGCCGGGCGAGCCTGGTCGCGCAGGCGCGCGGCAGTTCACCCCGCTTCGGCGTCTCGTCGATGTCCGTAGGACGGAGCGCGTCCGGCTCGATGCCAACCTGATTGACCAGCGACAGCCGGCGCGGCGAGCCGGAGGCGAGGACGAGTTTCGGGCGGCCGATCATTTGAACCGGTAGGTGATGCGACCCTTGGTCAGATCGTAAGGCGTCATTTCTACAAGCACCTTGTCGCCGGCCAAGACGCGGATGCGGTTCTTGCGCATGCGGCCCGCCGTGTGGGCGATGATTTCGTGCTCGTTCTCGAGCTTGACGCGGAAAGTGGCGTTCGGGAGCAGTTCCGTCACGACACCGGGAAATTCCAGAAGTTCTTCCTTCGCCATTCGCGTAACTTCAGTCTTATCCCTTCAGTCTTATCCCTTCAGTCCTGGCCAAAATAGTCTTGGCCAAAATTGGCGCGGAACCTAGCGGATGATCGGCCAATCGACAACTGCCGCGCTCTATCAAGTTGTGCCTGTCCCATCCAAACCATGTTTATTCATTGCCTCCGGCCCGCGTCAGGAAGCGCTGACGGATTCGCGCGAGCAACTGGTCGCGTACCTCGCGATAAGCATCGAGACGCTGCTCGCGGCTGCCTTCGACGGCGCTCGGGTCGGCGGTCGGCCAGTATTCGACATCGGTGCCGCTGACCCGGGTGATTTCGAGCGCGCGGTGATGCGCTTCCGGCGCGAGCGTGACCATAAGATCGAAATTGAGGCCCTCCCAGTCGTCGAGTTCCTCGAATGTCACCGGCTTGTGACGTGAAATATTGAGGCCGATCTCGTCCATGACGGCGACGGCGAAGGGGTCGAGCTCGCCCTTGCGCACGCCGGCCGAGCCGACATAGATCGCACGTCCAAAGATCTGCCCAAACAAGGCCGCTGCCATCGGCGAGCGCACCGAATTGAGGCCGCAGGCGAACAACACCGCCAGAGGTCTCTTCGCTGCTGGCTCCATGGGGGCTCTCAGCCCTTCCAATGCAGGACCGAGATCAGCGTGAACAGCCGCCGCGCGGTATCGAAATCGAGCTCGACCTTGCGCTCGAGCCGTTCCAGCACGAGCGTCGAGCCTTCGTCGTGCAACGCCCGCCGGGCCATGTCGAGCGCCTCGATGCGGTCCGGTGTCGCGGTACGGATCGCCGCGTAATAGCTGTCGCAGACGGTGAAATAATCTTTGACGATACGGCGAAACGGCATCAGCGACAGCATATGGGCGACCACCGGCGTGCCTTCGGTCGTGCGAATATCGAAGACCAGGCGATTGCCGCTGATGCCGAGCTGCAGCGTGTAGGGTCCGCCGTCGTCGCCTGACGGCCGGAATTGGTTCGCCTCGATCAGATCGTACATCGCGACCCGACGCTCGTGCTCGACCTCGTCATTGGGAGTGCCGAGCGACGCCTCATCGAGCGTGATCGCGGCGAGACGCCCGGTCTTTTCCTTATCGCGTCCGGCCCGCGGCATCAGCGATTGAGCCGGATCGAGATCGAGCGGGCATGGGCCTCGAGCCCTTCGGCCTTGGCGAGCGCGATCGCTGAGCCGCCGAGCGCGCGCAATTGCTCCGGGCCGCATTTGAGGATCGAGGTGCGCTTCATGAAATCGAGCACGCCCAGCCCCGAGGAGAACCGCGCCGACCGCGCCGTCGGCAATACGTGGTTGGATCCGGCCACGTAATCGCCGATCGCTTCCGGCGTGTGCGCGCCGATAAAGATCGCTCCGGCATTGCGGATGCGCTCGGCCAGCCGGTCGGCGTCGGCCGCGGCGATTTCCAGATGCTCCGGCGCGATAGCGTCGGTGAGCGGCAGCGCCTCGTCGAGATTGCGCAGAACGATCACCGCACCGAAATCGCGCCACGAGGCTGCGGCCACCGCGCCGCGCGGCAGCCCCTTCAGCTGGCCCTCGAGGGCGCGTTCAGTCGCCGCGGCGAGTTCCTCGCTGTCGGTCATCAGGATTGCTTGCGCGCTTGCGTCATGTTCGGCCTGCGCCAGAAGATCGGCGGCGATCCAGTCCGGGTTGCCGTTCCGGTCGGCGATGATCAGGACCTCGGAGGGGCCGGCGATCATGTCGATGCCGACTTTGCCGAATACGATTCGTTTGGCGGCCGCCACATAGGCATTACCCGGGCCCACGATCTTGGCGACCGGCGCGATGGTTGCCGTCCCATAGGCGAGCGCCGCGACCGCTTGCGCGCCGCCGACGCGGTAAATCTCGTCGACGCCGGCAAGTTCCGCCGCCGCCAGTACCAGCGGATTGAGCTCGCCGCCGGGCGAAGGCACGACCATCACCAGCCGCGGCACGCCTGCGACCTTGGCCGGCACCGCGTTCATCAGTACCGACGACGGATAGGCCGCTGTGCCGCCCGGGACGTAAAGCCCGACCGCCTCTATCGCCGTCCAGCGTGAGCCGAGTTCGACGCCGAGCGGATCGGTGAAGCGATCGTCGCGCGGTACCTGGCGGCGGTGATAGGCATCGATGCGGCTTCGCGCGAACTCGATCGCGCCGAGCGCTTCGCCGCTACAAGCAGAGCGCGCCGCCGCGATTTCGCCTGCGCTCACTTTGAGACTGGTGCGGTCGAGATCGAGTTTATCGAATTTGAGCGTGTAGTCGGCGAGTGCGCGATCGCCGCGGGCCGCAACGTCGCCGACGATGGCGCGAACGATATCTTCGACGTCGGCCGCCGCCTCGCGCTTGGTGTCGAGGAACGCACGGAATTTCTGGGCGAAATCGCTGGCGCGGATATCGAGGCGGATGGCCATTATGACGACATGATGCCGATGCTGATGACGATTTTACCGCTAGGCTGCGCGGTGAGTAGCAGTCCAACGAAATTATAACAATTCTAATATTCTGCTTTTAGATTGACAAAAACGGCGCTCTTCCCCAACTGCTTAGGCAAGCTTTTCACCGTTGAGGAAACGCGCTTTGCCAGTGCTGTCGCGAGGCAAGATCGGCTGCCGGCTGTTGGCTTTGTGCGCGCTCGTCGCGGCTCTGTGCCTCGGTGCGGCCGAGTTGCGCGCGGATGACACCGTCGCGCTGTCGATCACCATGAAGGACCATAAATTCGATCCCGCCGAGCTCCACGCGCCGCCGGGCCACACTATCGCCATTCATGTCAAGAACCTCAATCCGATCGTGTCCGAATTCGAAAGCAGCGAACTGCATTTCGAGAAAATCGTCCCGGTCGGCGCCGAGGCCGTCGTCTATGTGCGGCCGCAACAGCCGGGCCGTTACAATTTTTACGACGATTTTCACCGCGACACCCAAGGCTATCTGATTGTGCCATGATGGTCCGGTCGCACCGTGAAATTTGACATGCAAGCCGCGCTGAAACGTGAAGGTCGGGTCGTGAGGTTGCCGTGCTAGCCGCGCTGTTGATCGTGTTTCGTGAAGTGTTCGAAGCCGGATTGGTCGTCGGCATCGTGATGGCGGTGACGTCGGGCGTCGCTGGCCGCACGCTGTGGATCGCGGGCGGCGTGACGGCGGGCGTGCTTGGGGCGTGCCTCGTAGCGCTATTCACCGGCGGGCTGTCGGAGCTGTTCGGCGGCAGCGGCCAGGAAATCTTCAATGCGGGAATTCTCGGCTTCGCGGTGCTGATGCTGACCTGGCACAATGTCTGGATGTCGCGTCATGGCCGCGAGCTGGTCGCCGAGTTGCGCGCCGCCGGCGAAGCCGTCGCCGCCGGATCGAAGTCGCTTTTGGCGCTTGCCATCGTGGTCGCGATCGCGGTTCTGCGCGAAGGCTCCGAGGTCGTGCTGTTTCTCTACGGCGTTGCCGCAGCCCAAGGCGGCGCGAGCTGGGCAATGGTCCTAGGCGGTTTTATCGGCCTCATCCTCGGCTCGCTCGTCTGCCTGATGACATATCTGGGCCTTGTCACCATTCCGGCGCGCTATCTGTTCAGCGTCACCAGTGCCCTGATCGCTTTGCTCGCCGCCGGCATGGCCGCGCAGGCCATTGCGTTTCTCGAGCAGGCCAACATCCTCACCGTGGGCGACGAGACGGTGTGGGATACGTCCTGGATCTTGAGCGATTCGAGCTTCCTCGGCCGGGCGCTGCACACCTTGATCGGCTATGTCGACCAACCGACCGCGATGCAGGTTGTGGTTTATGCGGCAACGCTGGGAACGATCATCCTGCTGATGAAGCTGTTTGCCGCGCCGTCGGCGCAGCAGCCGCGACACGCCTGAGGTTTTGTCAGGCCGTCGCCGAACCCGTGGCGAAATGGTCCGGGCACAATGCTGCTGCCGAAACCTCGCCGAGATCGGCAAGTTCGGCTTCCAGACATTCGACTTCGAGACGGATGACGCCGCCGCCCGAAAAGGTCAGCGTTACGGTGCCGGCGGGTGAATCGCTTTCGGCGAATTCGACGGCGAGCAGATTGAGCCGCGCTCCCTTGTCGCTCTGATCGAGATTGCGGCATTTGCAGGCGTTGACGCGTTCGAAACGCAGCGCCGTCCGGCAGCGCCGGTAATCCGCCGCGGCTTTGGCATCAACCGCCGTCATCCAATCAAAACGGTTCAGTGCCATCACGAAGCGATGCTCGCGCGGCTGCCAAAGGATGTCGGCAACCTTGACCATGGCGTCTTGCACATGGGCCGACACCACCTCGATATCGTCCTTGTCGAGAGCGACGAGTTTCAGTTCATCCGTGCACGGGCTCATCGGCGTCCGCGTCCCCAATTTGTCTCTGCTCTGTCGTCGAAGTTAGGAAGGCGGCACCGAGGCCGCAAGCCCCAGGGAGGATCAGAATGCAACGCAGGCCGGCCGCACGATGATACCGACCGAGTGCTGGTGAAATCGGCGCTTATAGGCATCGACGACGGCTTCGAGCTGCACTTCATCCTCGGCATTGCCGGGCAGTACGATTTCCACGCGCTTCGCTGGTTCGTGCTCGATCGCACCGGTCGTGGGATCGCGCCACTGTCCGGCAGCATCCGTGACGGTCAATCCGTCCGGAAAGCGCGGCGTTATTTCCTGCGCCACAAAACGCCCCCAGGCCGTCTTGCTGACACCGAGCCTGCCGCCAACATCCCGGCCGAACAACAATTCCGCCACCTGTTTCGGCTGTTGCGCGCCATGGCACGAGAGCGGCGGTGTCTGCGCCTGCGCAATGTTTGCGCTCGCAGCGAGGAGCGTGACGCTCAGCGCCAAAAGCAAAACGATACGCATTACCGGCTCGCCCTCGAACGGAGGGCGAGTCTAACGGCAGAGCGAACTATTTGCACCCTTGCGGGGTGGCGGTTTTGCCGGGCGGACATCCCGGCGCGGGATGAGGCGGCGGCGGTGGCGGCGCAGCCGGATGTGGTGGCGGCGGTGGCGCCGGACGGGGAGGCGGTGGAGGCGCAGCCGGATGTGGAGGCGGCGGCGGAGGCGCAGCGGCCGGATGGGGTGGTGGCGGCGGTGCCGCAGCCGGATGCGGTGGGGGTGCCGGAGGCGCTACGGCCGGACGTGCTGGCGGCGGTTCTGGCCGGCCAGGTGGCGGCGGCTCCGGACGGCCCGGCGTCGGCTCAGGTCGACCCGGCGGCGCCGACGGCGGTGGTCCAGCTCCGGGAGTGGGCGGTTTCGCGAAGGCCGGAGCTGTGCCGGGTGGGTGCGGCGGCGGTATGCCGGGTGCGCCCGGATGAGGCAGCGGCTCAGGGCGTACCAATGCGCTCGGCGGCGCCGGGGGAGGCGGCGCTCCTGGCCCGGCCGGATGAGCAGGTGCTGCTCCCGGCCCGGTCGGATGAGCAAGTGCTCCTCCCGGTGTGGCATGCGTCACGGCTGCGGGAAGTGAAACTGGCGGCCGGCCGCCGGGCGGTGCACCAAGCGGTACCGGCCGCACTGCAAGGGTCCGCGGCGGCCGCGCGAAGCCGGGAAGCCCGGCGGTCGCTGGAACCGGCAAAGCGAAGCGTTCGCGCGGCGGCGGGGGCGGCGGCAGTGCCGAAAACTCACGCGGTCGCGGCGGCAGGAAAAATCCCGGCGGCCGTGGCGGCGGCCGAAATCGCGGACCTTCAAACATCAGGATCGGCTGATCAATGAAGGTCAGCTCATCGGGCGGCGGCGGCGGTACGCCAAAATCGAACAGCGCAAAATCCGGCGGCGGTTCTTCGGCGGCCCGGAGCATTGCCAAGCGGCGGCGCGCATCCCACGCGTGCGGACCGCCGGGGTAGCGGCGCAGGTAGGACCAATAGGCAGGGGGCGTATCGGCGGTGACGCAGCGGCTCCAGACAATCTCTTCGCGGCGAACCGCCAGCATGGCGGCGATGCGCGGCGCATAAGGGCTGTCCGGATAAAGGCTGAGGAATTGCTCATAGGCCGCCATCGTGTCGAGCGCGATCGCCGCCGCATAGGCGTCGTCCGGATTGCCGAAATCCTGCATCGGCCGGTTGCGGATCTGGGCGAGCGGCATTGTGTTCGGCGGCGGCGGTGCATCGGCGGCGCGCTCCGTCAAGAAGAAGGGCTCGGCGATCTGCGAGGCGTACCAGGGAACTTCGGCCCCCTGCGTCTGTTCGCTGACGCGCAAGCGAACCTGCGTGAAAATATCGTCGAGGCTTAGCCCGCCGGTGCCGATCATCTCGGTGAGCGCTGTTGCGTAGGCGCCGTAAGGACCCGGCTCGTCCGGCCCGACCGTGCCCGGCGCCGTATTAAAAGCAATCGCCATGCTGGGCGGAGGCTCGACTAGGGCAAGCCCGCTCGCCAAGGGCTGGCCGCCGCGCGCGAACGGGTTCTGGTGCGCCGCGTCGAGGATGATGATCTTGACGCGGCCCGGCATCGCCGCGAGCGGTTGCGTGAAATCCGAGATCCGGATCGCCTGCAGTGGCACGTCGACGTCGCGCTGAATGTCGGCGTCGACCGGGACAAAATAATTCTCGCCCTCGAATTGCAGTCCGTAGCCGGCAAGATAAACCAGCGCGACCGCGTTCGGCCCCGCGGCCGAAACCTGGCCGAGGAACTCGCGGAAAGTTTCCCGCAGTGTCGCCTGATCGAGATTCTGCGCGCCGGTGACGGTGAAGCCCGCGGCCGTGAGCGCGTCGGCAACGAGGCCGGCGTCGTTGGCCGGCGTAGGCAGCGTGCCGGTCCGGTAGTGGTCGTTGCCGACCACCAGCGCAAATCGAACTTCTTGAGCTTGGCCGGGACACTGAGTCAAAAGCAATGCCGCGGCAGCGATCAGGCAAAACAACAAAGCGCGCGCAAATCCGACCATCACAACAACCCCGAATCAATGTTGGCACAGCGCAGCCGGTGTCACTGTACCCAGAGCAATTCGTCTGAATAATGTCAGGCGATAACGTTCGATGAACCTCGTCGCGGCAGCCAACTGCGCTGCAAAAGCCATCCGGCTCGATAGGCATCCCAGATCTTCGGTGCGCCGCGACAAGCTCCCTTCGACGGCCGCGGAGTATTTGGTCGCAAGTCAGCGTGCAAGTTGGATTTGCTTCGCGGCCTTGGCCGCGCTAAGAGCAACCTAACAAAAGCATTTGTTAACTTGCTTGGCGTATCTGCCGAAGGTCTTTTCTGCAATAGAATGTTCTGCAATAGTCTGTCCGGCCCGGTTTCCCGTCCTAATGGTTCCGCGGCCGATTGTTGGTCGACTATACGACACGGTTGACGATTGAGGATATCTCGACTGATATAGCTCGACTGCCAAGGTTTCGACTGCCGAGGTTTTCGACAACCAAGGTTCTTTCGACAGCCAAGGTTCTTTCGACAGCCAAGGTTCAATGGCCAAACGCGGTGAACTAAATCGCATCTGTTGGCTTTTCTTTCACTCCCGTACGGGATACAAGCTGCCTTTCTTGAAAGGGAGGTTTTATGGCGAAGCGGACAAAGAAGCGGCGTGCGTGGACTTCGGTCGAAGTCCGTGACCTGAAGTCGATGGCGAAGAAGAAGACTCCGGCATCTGCAATTGCCAAGAAGCTGAAGCGGACCGAAGGCGCGACGCGCCAGAAGGCCTTTAGCATCGGGCTTTCACTCGACTCTCGCTCCTGATCTTTCGAGCAAATCTGTTTTCGCACAGCGTGATGACGCCGGCCTGCAGATACAGGCCGGCGCGTCGGCGTGTGGGTTTTTGTTCGTATCGAGCGGCTTAGCGCCTGCGCGCGATTGGCGCCGGCCGCAATTGCGGCCGGCGTTCGCGCGAATGCCCTATAGGAATGATGTCCGCGAGGGTGCCTGTTGGCGCCCCGCATGGGCGCGTTTTGCCCGGTCCGCGGCCGGCACATTAACTAACGGCCGTGAACCTGCCCCAATGAGCCAGTAAAAAAGGATATATTATCCCGGTTCGGCGCCGCTATTCCGGCGTCCGAATGAAAGCCGCCGGCCATTGTAAGTCTAGCTGCCGATTGTCAGCCCCCGGGTTGGGACGCACGCTCCAGGTACGAAGCTTCCATGAACCAGCCTATCGGCCCGCTGCGACAGCAGCCCGCCAGTTCCGAACTTGCCGACGCGCTCGGGGCCTGCCGCCGGGCATTTATCGCTATCGCGCTGTTCAGCGGCATGAGCAACATTCTGATGCTCAGCGGCGCGCTGTTCATGCTCGAGGTCTACGACCGGGTGTTGCCGAGCCGGAGCGTGCCGACCCTGGTGGCCTTGTTATTCCTGGTCACCTGCCTCTATGCCGCGCAGGGCGTCATTGACATGATCAGGAGCCGCATCCTGGTCCGCATCGGTCACAGTCTCGACGAGGCGATGAGCATGCGGGTCTACGAGACCGTCGTCCGGCTGCCGCTGAAGATCGGCTCGAAGGGCGACGGCACGCAACCGATCCGCGATCTCGATTCGGTACGCACGTTTTTGTCCGGCATCGGGCCGGTGGCGTTTTTCGATCTACCCTGGATGCCGGTCTATCTGGCGATCTGTTTTCTGTTCCATACCTATATCGGCCTGACCGCACTCGCCGGCGCGATCATCCTCGTGACGCTCACCGTGCTCACCGAGGTGCAGACCCGGCGGCCAACCCGCAGCGCCACGCAGTTCGCCGTGGCGCGCAATACGCTGCTCGAAGCAAGCCGGCGCAATGCCGAGGCGATGACGGCGATGGGCATGGTCGGCCGGGTCGCCAAGCACTGGAACGATCTCAATCGCAATTACGTCGCCGCGAGCGGCCGCGCCAGCGATGTCGGCGGCGGCCTCGGTTCGATCTCGAAGGTCTTGCGGCTGTTGCTGCAGTCCTCGATCCTGGCGGTCGGCGCCTGGCTTGTGATCAATCAGCAATCGACGCCGGGCATCATCATCGCCGGCTCGATCCTTGGTGCGCGGGCGCTTGCCCCGGTCGACCTCGCCATCGCCAATTGGCGCGGTTTCGTCGGCGCCCGGCAGAGCTGGCAGCGCCTGTCAAAATTGCTCGGTCACCTGCCGCCGCAGGCCGAGCCGATGCCGCTCAACCCGCCGGCGCGGACGCTCGTCGTCCAGAACGCCGCCGTAGCGCCGCCCGGCCAGCAAAAAATCGTCTGTCAGGACGTCAACTTCACGCTGACGGCCGGAAAGGCGCTCGGCGTAATCGGACCGACCGCGTCGGGCAAATCTTCGCTGGCCCGCATGCTGGTCGGTGTCTGGGCTCCGGCCCGCGGCACCATACGGCTCGACGGCGCGACGCTCGATCAGTGGTCGCCGGAAGCGCTCGGCCGGCATGTCGGTTACGTGCCGCAGGACGTCGAACTCTTCAGCGGCACGGTGGCGCAAAATATTTCGCGGTTCGACGATGCGCCGAGTGCCGATGCGGTCATTGCCGCCGCGCAGGCGGCCAGCGTCCACGATCTGATCACCAGCCTGCCGGAAGGCTACGAGACCGTGGTCGGCGATCACGGCAGCGCGTTATCCGCTGGTCAGGCGCAGCGCATCGCGCTTGCGCGTGCGCTCTATCGCGATCCGTTTCTGGTCGTGCTCGACGAACCGAATTCAAATCTCGATGCGGAAGGCGATGAAGCGCTGACGCGCGCGATCCTCGGACTACGCGCCCGCGGCGCCATCACGGTCGTGGTGGCACATCGTCCGAGCGCGATCGCGGGCGTCGATTATATTCTGATCATGGCCAAGGGTCGCCAGCAACAGTTCGGACCCAAGGAAGAAATTCTCGCTCGCTTGGCGCCCCCCACTGCGGCGCCGCGCCCCTTGAAGGTGGCGGATCAGGGAGGCGCGGGATGATCAAGAAGGCCATTGCGGTCATCCATACGGCGCTGGCGTGGCATGTCGGGAACCCGGCGCCGCCGCATAGCGCCCGCGAATCGATCCGCCGCCATGTTTTCGGCGGCGCTGTGCTGGTCGCCGTGCTCGTTTTTGGCGTCGGCGGCTGGGCTTCGACCGCGGAGATTTCCGGCGCGCTGATCGCGCCCGGGTCGATCGTTGTCGATTCGAATGTAAAGAAAGTGCAGCATCCGACCGGCGGCGTGGTCGGCAAGCTCTACGTGCGCGACGGCGACCATGTCAAAGCGGGCGACATGCTCATTCAGCTCGATGAGACGGTGACGCAGGCTAATCTGGCCATCGTTACCAAAGGCCTGACCGAGTTCTATGCCCGTAAGGCGCGGCTTGCCGCGGAGCGCGACGGCGCCGATACGGTTGCGGTGCCGGCGGAACTTGCCGACCATCTCGACGATCCGGCGGTGAAAGAGGCGCTGGCCAGCGAACGCAGGCTGTTCGATTTGCGGCGCCAGGCCCGAGTCGGCCAGAAGGACCAATTGCGGCAACGCATCTCCCAATTACGCGAGCAGGTGTCCGGGCTCACCGCACAACAGGATGCCAAGGATAAGGAAACGACGCTGATCGAGCAGGAACTCGCTGGCGTACGCGACCTGTGGCAGAAGAATCTGATTCCGCTCAATCGCCTGACGTCGCTCGAACGTGACGCCGCGAAGATCGAAGGCGAACGCGGCCAGATCATCGCTCAGGGCGCCGAAACCAAGGGCAAGATCACCGAGACCGAGCTGCAAATCATTCAGATCGACCAGGACCTGGCGAGCGACGTCGCCAAGGAATTGCGCGAAACCGACAGCAAGATCGGCGAATATGTCGAACGCAAGGTGACGGCTGAGGATCAGCTCAAGCGCACCGATATCCGCGCGCCGCAGGACGGCATCGTGTTTCAGTCGACGGCGAATACGGTTGGCGGCGTCGTCACCGCCGGCGATCCGATCATGCTGATCGTGCCCGAGAGCGACAATCTCCTGGTCGAGGTCAAGGTCGATCCCAAGGACATCGATCAGGTGCAGTTCGGTCAGGCCGTCGTGCTGCGGTTCTCGTCGTTCAACGTGCGCACCACCCCCGAGATCAACGGCACCGTGGTGCGTATCGCGGCCGACACCTCGACCGACCAGCGTACCGGTCAGACCTATTACCTGGTCCGGATCTCGATGACGGCCGACGAGCTCAAGCGGCTCGGCGACGTCAAGTTGACGCCGGGCATGCCGGTCGAAGCCTTTATCCAGACCGGCGAGCGCACCATGCTGTCCTACCTGATCAAGCCGCTGCACGAACAGCTGATGCGGTCGTTCCGCGAAAAATAGGATTGCAGCATTCCGCCTTTACGGCTGCGGGTAGCCGGGCCTCCGCTTCTGAGGGCGCGGTTCTCTTGCTATAACGCCACCGCGCGGTTCGGTTGAGCGTGCGGGGAATTGCCGGCCATGGACAGGATAGCCCGTTGGGCGCGAAGCTTCGGTGTGGCGCGGGCGGTGTGCCTCCTGCTCCTGTTCGGGCTCGTCGCGCTTCGTCTCGCCGATCCCCGGCCGCTCGAGGAACTGCGGGTCCGCACTTTCGACCTGTTCCAGGTCCTGCGCCCGCGCGCCCAGACGACGCATCCAGTCGTGATCGTCGATATCGACGAAGCCAGCCTCAAATCGATCGGGCAATGGCCGTGGCCGCGCACGATTTTGGCCGACCTGGTTACCCGCCTCACGCAGGCGGGCGCCGTCGCCATCGGTTTCGACGTCATATTCGCCGAGCCAGACCGTATGTCGCCGGCGATCGCGGAACAGAGCTTTCGCGGCATTGACGCCGAGACCCGCGCCAAGCTCGATAGCCTGCCGAACAACGACGACGTTTTCGCCGACGCCATCAAGCACTCGCGCGTCGTCATCGGCCAGGCCGGCGCCCAGACGCCGACGCCGCGGAAGCCGGACGAGATGACGCTGCAAACCGGCTTCGCCATCCGCGGGCCCGATCCGAAGCCCTATCTGGTGACCTTCCCGGGATTGCTGCGCAACGTCCCGGCCGTCGAGCAAGCCGCCGCCGGACGCGGGCTGTTCTCGATCAATCCGGAAAATGACGGCATTATTCGGCGCGTCCCTGTCGTCATGGTCGCACAGGATACGATCGTGCCGTCGCTGACGCTGGAAATGCTGCGGGTGGCGAGCCACGCGGGCGCCATCCTGATCCGCGTCAACGAAGCCGGCATCCACTCCGTGGCCGTGCCCGGCCTCGAAATTCCGACCGACCGCAACGGGCAGTTCTGGATCCATTTCACCAAGCACGATGCCGCGCGCTACGTCTCGGCAAAGGATGTGCTCGACGGCAACCTGCCGCCCGACCGGCTGCGCGGCCGGCTCGTGCTGATCGGCACGTCGGCGACCGGCCTGCTCGACGTCAAGACCACGCCGGTCGAGGCGGCGATGCCGGGCGTCGAAGTTCATGCGCAAATCCTCGAAAGCGCGCTCAGCAAGGCGGTGCTGGTACACCCGGACTACGCCATCGGGGCTGAACTCTTGGTTGCCGTGATCTTCGGACTCGCCATCATCGTCGCGGCACCGCTGTTGTCGGCGAGCGTGGTGGTGCTGCTGGGCGCCGTCTTGATCGGCGGCCTGCTCGGCTTTTCGCTCTACCTGTTCGTCGAGAAAAATCTGCTTATCGATTTCACCTATCCGCTGATTTCGAGCTGGCTGATCTATCTGGTGCTTACTTTCGTCAATTATTTTCGCGAGCAGAAGCAGCGCCAGCAGATCCGTTCCGCCTTCGGCTATTACCTGTCGCCGCACATGGTCGAGCAACTGGCGAAATCGCCGGAAAAGCTCGTGCTCGGCGGTCAGGAGCGCCGCATGACCATCCTGTTCAGCGACGTGCGGGGCTTTACCACCATTTCCGAACACTACAAGGACGATCCGCAGGGCCTGACCCGGCTGATGAACCGCTTCCTGACGCCGCTGACCAACGCCATCATCGAACGCAAGGGAACGATCGATAAATATATCGGCGACGCCATCATGGCGTTCTGGAATGCGCCGGTGGACGACGACGAGCAGGAAGCCAATGCCTGCGAAGCGGCGCTCGAAATGCAGGCGCGGGCCGCAGCTCTCAATGTCGAGCTCAAGCAGGAGGCCGAGGCGAACGGCGGCAAATACATGCCGCTTCGCATTGGCATCGGGCTCAATACCGGCCCTTGCGTGGTCGGCAATATGGGGTCTGACTTTCGCTTCAATTATTCGGTGCTCGGCGACACCGTCAATTTCGCATCGCGGCTCGAAGCACGCACCAAGGACTATCGACTGCCGCTCGTCATCGGCTCGCGCACCGCGGAGGGGGCCAAAGCGAAGTTTGCCACCATGGAGATCGATCTGATCCAGGTGAAGGGCAAAACCCAGCCCGAGGCGGTATTCGCAGTGCTTGGCCGTGCCGAGGTCGAGCAGGACCCGCGCTGCGCCGAGTTGCGCGAACTGAACGCGCAAATGCTGGCGCGTTTCCGCAAACAGGACTGGGACGGCGCGCTCGAACTGATTGATCGCTGCCGCAAATCCGTCAACGGCTTCGAGGTTGCGGGCCTCTACGACATGTATGAGGAGCGCATCGGGGAATACCGCGTGGATCCGCCCGGGCCGGATTGGGACGGCGTCTACACGGCGGAGTCGAAATAATTACAGCGACGCTGGGTCCGGAGTTGGCCCCGCGCTGATCAGCATCGGCGCGCTGAACGTCCGCACCCCGGCGCTGTCGAGCACAAACAGCGGGACGGCGTCGCGCATGTCCGCGTCCGCGACCAGCGTCAGCGACCGACTATCGAGCACGACCCAATGGCCGTCGAGCCGGGCGGTCGCAACTGCGTGATCCTCATTGGCGGCAGTGTTGCGGACAATGACCAGCTTCACGTCCGCGGCGGCGACGCCGGCCGCCGTCAGCGCTACGTATTTTGCAATGGCGTAGTCCTCGCAATCGCCGCGGCCGGTCGTGAAAGTTTCGAGCGGCGGACTCCAGCGATCGGGTACGCCCCATTGCGCGAGGTCGCTCATCGGCTCGATCGCAAGATTGATCGCCCGATTGATGACGCCGATGCGGGCGCGGCCGCTGAGCGCGCGTCCTTGGTCGATAATGCCGAGAAAATTTTTGGCCGCTTCCGGACAGGGTAGGTCGCCGTCGCTGCAGCGCGCCAAGATTTCACTTTCCGCGCGAATCCGGGCCTGCACCGTGCTCCACTTCGCCAAAACATCGCCGCCGGTGATGCGAGCGGCCGTGAGGCCGAAGGGCTCAGCGATCGGCGGCGTCGTGACGGCGGGCTCCGCCGGATCGAGTGCCGAAAAGCGTGCCGCCGGGGCTTGCAGCCCGGCGGAATCCTGAAGGGTTGGCAGTGCCCCAAGGGAGGCGGTGTCGGCCTCTGCCAAAAGACCCGGCAGTTCGCCTGCGTCCCACGGGGCCCAGGATGAAACGACCGCGGTGGGATCGGGAAACGGAGCGAGCGTGTCGGTCTCGACGCTGGAACGCGTCGGCAACACCGCCAGAAAAACGGCGACACTCCAGGCTGCAACGCGACCGAACATTTGACGCCCCCGAACCGCGGGATCGGACACGCCGTCCCGGCTTTTTGTTCGGAACCGTTGTTAACTCGCCTGCTGCTGATACCCCGTTAAGCCCCGCGCTCGCTGCGGCCGTAAGTGAAAACACCGTGTAACAATCGTCGTGCGAGTGCCGACAATTTTAGCGATCGCTTTGGGAATTGCTTTTACACACGCCGATTTCTGCGATTAAATGGGCCTGTCGTACCGCAACGGCCGAAGCGTCAATAAACGGCATATGGGGGGATTTGAGTCATGCAGCGAACGCACCTGTTGAAGCTGTGCGGCCTGGCCGCGATGGGATTTATCTTCGGCATCACGGCCGCGTCGGCGCAGGACAAGACCTTCGAGCTCAAATTGTCACACTGGGTGCCGCCGTCGCATCCGCTGCAGAAGGCGATCCAGGACTGGGCGGACGACGTCGAAAAGGCGTCGAACGGAACCATCAAATACAAGATCTATCCGTCGCAGCAACTCGGCAAAGCCTTCGACCATTACGACATGGCGCGCGACGGCATCGCCGATTTCGCCTACGTCAATCCGGGCTATCAGCCGGGACGTTTCCCGATTATCGCGGCCGGCGAACTGCCGTTCCTGGTCGGTAAAGCCAAGGGCGGCAATCGCGCGATCGACGCCTGGTACCGCAAATACGCCGCGGCCGAGATGAAGGATGTGCATTATTGCTTCTCCTTCGTGCTCGACCCGATCGTGTGGCACTCCTCGACCAAGAAGATTCTGGTGCCGGCCGACATCAAGGGCATGAAAGTCCGGCCGGCCCAAGGCACTATTGGGGCTTGGGTTACGGCGCTGGGCGGTACCAATGTGCAGTCGAGCGCGCCTGAGGTGCGGGATATCATCGCCAAGGGCGTTGCCGACGCCGTGACTTTCCCCTGGGGTTCGACGCTGCTGTTCGGCCTCGACAAAGTCACCAAATATCACATGGATGCGCCGCTCGGCTCGGTCATGTTCCAGTGGGTGATGAGCCCGGCCACTTACGCGGCGATGTCGCCTTCGCAGCAGAAAGTGATCGACGATCATTGCACCAGCGAATGGGCGGCGAAGTTCGCCGATCCGTGGGCCGACTTCGAGCACGCCGGGCTTGAGAAAATAAAGGCCGAGCCCGACCAGGACGTCTATTCCATCAGCGACGACCAGCTTGCGGAATGGAAGAAGTCGGCTGAGCCGCTCAAGCAGAAGTGGGCAGACGACGTGAAGAAGGCCGGCGGTGACCCCGACGCGATCTTCAAGGAGCTGCAGGCTTCGCTCGCCCAGTACAACGCCGGCTTCTGACCGCAGCATCGCAGGACGGCGGTAGCGACTTGGCCGCCGCCGCTCTGAGCATCAGTAATCCCATGGCGCAGTCTCACGCTGTTTCGCCGACGCAGCCCGCGAAACCGCCGCGCAACGTGATGGATCGTTTCATCGATACCATCGAGTTGATCGCCGCGTTTTTCATCGGCCTCGTCGCGCTCGATATCTTCGTGTCGGTGCTGCTGCGTTACTTCTTCAGTGTCCAGATTCCCGACAGCTACGATTTCGGCCGGCTGCTGCTCGGCATCGTCATCTTTTGGGGCATCGCGGCGACGTCCTATCGCGGTAACCACATCACAGTCGACTTGCTTTACGCCAATGTCGGTCCGCGGCTGCAACGTTCCATCGACGTCTTCGCGACGCTTGTGCTGTTGTTCGTAGTGACGGTGCAGACTTACACGCTGTTCGACAAGGTAACGGGGACGCGCGCCGACCACGTGCTCACCTTCGACCTGCGCCTGCCGGTATGGCCGTTCTTCCTGGTCGCCTGGCTCGGCGATGTCTCGGCGGTGTTCTTGATCGCGGTGCGCACCTACCGGCTGATTTTTCATCCCGAGCTGCTGGGCGGCCAATATCAAATCAAGCCGGTCGAGTGAGGCGCAGCAGATGGCTCGGATCCGAGTGAAGTGCGCAATGACTACCGAGAAATGAGTACCGAGGAATGAGCACCGACGCTGTGGCCATCCTCGGCTTTGTGGCGCTGTTCGCGCTGATGCTGCTGCGCGTCCCGGTCGGCATGGCGATGGGCCTCGTCGGTGTCAGCGGCTTTGCCTATATCGTCGGCGGCACCGCGGCGCTCAAAAGCATCGGCCTGACATCGATGCGGACGGTGACCGACTACACTTTCGGCGTCATCCCGATGTTTTTGTTGATGGGCGCCTTCGTGTCCAATTCGGGCATGAGCCGCGAATTGTTTCGCGCGGCGAACGCTTTCGTTGGCCATTTCCGCGGCGGCCTCGGCATCGCCACCATCGCGGCCTGTGCCGGCTTTGCGGCGATCTCAGGGTCTTCGGTCGCGACCGCAGCGACCTTCGCGACCGTCGCCTATCCGGAGATGCGCCGCTACAACTATCCGCAAAGCTTCGCGACCGGCGTGATCGCCGCCGGCGGCACGCTCGGGGCCATGCTGCCGCCGTCGACCGTGCTCGCCGTTTACGGCATCATCACCGAGCAGGACATCGGCAAGCTCTTCATCGCCGGAATCATTCCGGGCCTGATCGCCGCCGCGATGGACATGATGACCGTCGTGATTATCGGCAAAGTGCGGCCGAACTTTCTGCCCGCCGCCCCGCGGCATAGCTGGACCGAGCGCCTGGCCGGATTGCGCGATATCTGGGCAATGCTGCTGCTGTTCGTCTTCGTCATCGGCGGCCTCTATGGCGGCCTGTTCACGCCGACCGAGGCCGGCGGCATGGGCGCGTCCGGCGCTCTCCTGATCGGCATCGCCCGCGGCAAACTGACGCCGACGGAAATCCGGCGCTCATTGTTGCAGGCGGTGCGGACAGCGGCGGCCGTCCTCACCGTGCTCATCGGAGCGCTTTTGTTCGGCTATTTCCTGACGGTGACCCAGACACCGCAGAAGGTGACGGAGTTTCTCACCGGCCTGGGGCTCGACCGCTACGGCGTGCTCGCCTTGATCATGGTGATGTACATCGTGCTCGGCTGCCTGATGGACTCGCTTGCCATGATCATCCTGACCATCCCGATCATATTTCCGGTGATCACGCAGCTCGGCTTCGATCCCATCTGGTTCGGCGTCATCATCGTCATGACGGTTGAACTCGGGCTCATTCACCCGCCGGTCGGGATGAACGTCTTCGTCATCAAAAGCGTTGTGCAGGACGTGAGCTTTTCGACGATATTCCTCGGCGTGATGCCGTTCATCATCACTGACCTGATCCGGCTGGTGATCCTGATATCGTTCCCGGTGTTGGCGTTGTGGCTGCCATCGCACATGCTGAAGTGACGGCTGGCTGAAGTGACGGCTGGGAGGTATGTCGCGGCGAGACGCTAGCTCAGCCTCGCCCGCCGCCGGCCAGCACTGCCCGCGTTGCCCGGTCAGGACCGAAGTCGTCGACGCCGTCGATGGCGAGGAGATCCGCAAGCCGGGTCCGGGCGCGATTGACGCGGCTCTTGATGGTGCCGACCGCGCAGCCGCAGATCGCGGCGGCGTCGTCATAGGAAAAGCCGGAAGCGCCAACGAGGATCAGGGCCTCGCGCTGATCGGAGGGCAGTTTTGCCAGCGCGGTGCGGAATTCTTCGAACTCGACGCGGCCGGTCTGCTCGGGATGCGATTTCAGCGTCTCGGCGTAGCGGCCGTCGGCATCCTCGACCTCGCGCCGCCGCTTGCGGTATTCGGAACGGAACAGGTTGCGCAGGATCGTGAACAGCCAGGCCGGCATATTGGTACCGGGCTGAAAGCTGTCGATATGGGCAAGCGCCCGCAGCAGCGTCTCCTGCACAAGATCGTCGGCGCGGTCGATATTACCGCACAACGATATCGCGAACGCGCGAAGGCTTGGCACGGTGGCCAGGATCTGATCGCGAATCGCAGGGTCGAGCTTCATCGGACTTGCCTCGTCAGCCATTACTCTGTGTCCTGATCGCCGAGCCGCCGCACCAAATCGGCGAGATGGTCAGGCACGCCCTGACTGACGACGTCGTTGTACATGGCGCGCAATTGCTGCCCGATCCTCGCCTGGACCTCGCGACCCAAGCGGGCTTCGGGCTTTTGCGGAGCCGTGGTTCTATCCATGGGATTCTGCCTCTCCGGCGTCTCCGCGCGCGGTTCCAACGGTTCGAGGTTGGTTCTGCGGTGCTTCATGTCGTTTTCTTTCCCCCGTTCAGCCATCATGTACTCCCCCCTCCTTTTGCGCTAACGCACTGACAGCCCCCATAGTTCCGGTCCGGAACCACGATGGGAACTTTTTTTGCGCTGCGGCGTTTTTGCCAGTAACCTCAGCACTGTGGAAGGGGAGGGATTGCGTGTCGACCTCACAAGCCGTACTTCAACATTTGCCGTCGCTACGACGTTACGCTCGGGCTTTGACGGGTAGCCAGGCCTCCGGCGACGCCTACGTGGTCGCTGCGGTCGAATCCTTGATCGCCAGCCCGAAAATATTGGAATCTGCCTCCAATTCGCGTGTCGGCCTCTACAGGCTGTTCACGAAGATTTGGAATTCGGTGGCGGTGAACGGCACGGCAGATGTCGGCGAAGTCATCCTGCCGCCCGAACAGCATCTCACTCAGATCACGCCCCGACCGCGCCAAGCCTTCTTGCTGGTGGCGCTGGAAGGTTTCTCCGAGGAGGACGCAGCCGAAGTTCTCGACTGCGATCTCGCGACGCTGCGCGGGCTCGTCGAAGAATCCGGCCGGGAGCTGGCCGCTGAAATCGCGACCGACGTCCTCATCATCGAGGACGAAACCTTTATCGCCATGGATATCGAGGCGCTGGTGGAAAGCCTCGGCCACAACGTGATCGGCATCGCCCGTACCCACAGCGAGGCGCTGGCGTTGGCCAAGCAGAAACGGCCGGGCCTGATCCTCGCCGACATTCAGTTGGCGGACGGCAGTTCCGGCCTCGACGCCGTCAACGAGTTGCTCGGCACGTTTGAAGTGCCGGTAATCTTCATCACTGCCTATCCGGAGCGGTTCCTGACCGGCCAGCGGCCGGAACCGGCCTTCCTGATCGCCAAGCCGTTTCAGGTTGCGGTCGTCTCGGCTGTCGTCAGCCAAGCGCTGTTTTTCGGCCGCAAGGCACGGCAGCGCGACCGTAAGCCGGCGGAACGCCAGGCGACGGCGTAATTCGACAGGTTTCTGCACGAAGCTGTGAACTCAGCCCGGCCTCGCGCCGGGCTTTTTCTTTGGCTCCCGCCGGTTCGCTCAAGCGGGCGGCGTGCGCAATGACACCGAACCCAGGGCCCAAAAAGTTAGGGCGCAACCGATCGGCATATCGGTTGCGCCCAAGAATAACCGACCAAGCACGGGGGAGGGGGGAAGAATGGCCGGTCGCACTGACAAAGCGAAATGAGAACTTTTGTTCCTCGCAGAATTATCGATCGGCGCGAGTGCGCGTCCGTTTGCCCGGAAGCATAACAGTCAATCACAAATGCTTGACCGAACCCGCGACAGGAACCCCGCGACTGAGAGAACGTTGGGTCACCGGTGTGGCATTCGGCGAGGGGCTTTTCGCGCGTCTGGTTGATCGATCCGATCGATCGGCCGGTACTGGGGAGAGGTCCCATGGTCAGAATGTTATTTGTCCGCCTCGGTGGCGCGTTGGGAGCGATGGCTTTGGCTGTCATCTTCATCGGCCTCATCCCGTTTATCGGTGCCGAACCCAGTGTGGGTGCCGGGTTCAGCGCCAAAACGCCCGCGCTGGTGGTGGACCGCACGTTCAAGGGCGATCGACTGCCGATGCCTGCGGAAATCAATAAAGCTGTATCGCGCGGGGAGCCCGACGCGCGCGAGGGATCGGGCATGCCCAAGGATGTCCCGGTCGGATGCGACAGCGCCTTCTCCCCGGTCGCGTCGCCGCGCCTCGCCTATTATTTCGGGCGTTGCGCCACTTAGCGATCCATCGTTATTTGTTTTCTGGGACAGTCCGCGAAGCCGGCGATTTGAACCGTTTCGCTCTTCGGCGCGTCTCACGAAGGACTGTTTTTTTATTAACGGCGGTGGTGCGCCACGCGGAGTGTGCCGGACTCCGATAGGCTTTGTTCTCACCGGCCCTCTCTGGGTGCTGTCCCGCCGTCGCGGGGAACCTTCCGGCCCTACCGACATTTAAGCGATGAGTACGGCGTTCAGCACGGGAGTGTGTCATGTCAGAAAAGAAGCGATCGCGGCTGCTCTGTAGCGTATTTCTGTTTGCTGGAATTCTTTTGGTCTCGGGCGGCACAGTGTCTGCGCAATCACTTTCTTATCTGCCGACCAATGAACCGTCGTTCCCACAATACGCACCTCAAAACGCAGCCCAAGACGATCAGTCGGGCGACGTCACAGCCGATGAATTGCCGGCGCAACTGCAGCGGCAAGTGGTGGATTATCCGAGCAACGAGCCAGCAGGCACCATCATTGTCGATACTCCACACACCTATCTTTACCTGACGCTAGGCGGCGGCAAAGCGATGCGCTACGGCATCGGCGTCGGCCGCGAAGGATTTACCTGGTCGGGCACACAGACAATCGTGCGCAAGGCTGAATGGCCGGATTGGATTCCGCCTGCCGAAATGGTCGCGCGCCAACCCTATCTGCCGCGGTGGGTCGGCGGCGGTCCCGGCAATCCCCTCGGCGCCCGCGCGATGTATCTCGGCAATACCGACTACCGCATTCACGGCACCAATGATCCGACCACGATCGGCAAGCACGTGTCGAGCGGCTGCATCCGCCTGCAAAACTCGGATGTGATCGATCTTTATCAGCGCGTCAGCCTGGGAGCGAAGGTCGTGGTGCTGCCTAACAATCAGGGGCAAGCCGCTACCGACCGTGGCCGCCGCGTTGCCGTTGAACAGAGCCTGGGCGGAACCATTGCCGGCGCCAGCGGTCCTGCGACGACAACGCAGATCGCCGGTACGGCGCAGAGCCGCTCTCCGACGAGGGTCTACTAGCTCTTTCCTCGGGATAACTATGATGGCGAGGCGAGCCCGCCGGCCGTCTGGCATCCCTCCCAGGCCCAAGGTGGCTCGCCCTTCGGCCTCTTACTTTCGCGCCAGCGAATGCCGATCTTTGGGATAAAGGCGCGTGAGGCGAGGGGGTGGAGGCATGGACAGGGCGGATCAGCGTATGCCCGACATTACCAAGCCCCCATCAGACGAACCGGTCGCCCGGTCGGCGCCGGACGCGTACCGCAAATCGGACCATGTCAATCTCGAAGACGAACTGCGTAGCCGCGCCAAACAGCAAGAAGCGCTGGCGCAACTCGGCGAGCGGGCGCTGGTCGAGCCCGATCTCGATCGACTTCTCAACGATGCGGTCAGCACGGTCGCGGTCACGCTGTCGGTTGATTTCGTCAAGATACTGGAACTGCTGCCGGGCTCCGGCGAGCTTTTGCTGCGCGCCGGCTTCGGTTGGAAGACAAATCTTGTCGGCACGGTGTTGACGACGTCGGAGCCGGGGACATTCGCCCGCTTCACCCTGAACAGCGGCGCGCCGATCGTGATCGCGGATTTCGCCAGTGAAACGCGGTTCGAGGTCGCGTCCTATTTGCGGGATCATCACTGCACGAGCGGCATCAATGTGACGATCGCCGGCCGTGACGGCCGCGCCTACGGCATCCTCGGTGTCTGCGCGGCGCGCCCGCGGGAATTCGGCGCGCAGGACATTTCGTTCCTTGCCGCCGCCGGTAATCTTCTCGCCGGCGCCATCCAGCGCCGTCAGCTCGAACAGCGTCACGAATTGATGATTCGTGACATGCGCCATCGTTCAGGCAATCTGTTTTCCCAATTGCTGGCGCTGTTTTCGCAGACCGCCAAAACGTCGAAAAGCATCGCGGATCTCACCACCAAATATCAGGCGCGCGTGCTGGCATTGGCAAACGCTCACCGCCTGATCACCGAAAGCGGCTGGCAATCGATCCCGATCATGGAGCTGTTGAGCGTCGTCATCGGGCCCTATATCGAACGGGCGTCGCTCGACGGCCCAAATATCGATCTCGAGCCGGACCCGGTGTTCAATTTAAGTGCGGCGCTGCACGAGCTTGCCGCCAATGCGATCAAGCACGGCAGCCTGTCGCGCCCAAAGGGGCAGCTTGAGCTGCGGTGGTCGGCGAACCGCACCGAGCGCGGCATGACGCTGATGCTGGATTGGATCGAGAAGAATGGGCCGCCGACCCGGCGGCCCCGACGGACCGGTTTCGGCTCGCGGCTGATCGATCTCGTCATCGCCCGCCAACTCAACGGCGAAGTGACGAGGACCTATTCACGCAAGGGTCTTGCCGTCAAAATGCTGGTACCGCTCACGCATGAGCGGTGGCCGTCGGCGACCACCGCGCCCGGTCGGGGGCACGTGACTGAGTAAACCCAAGCGCCGCGATCTCTTGCGGCGACGGGAGCGAGCGACGTAGGCTGATGGCGGTCGCGGAGGGGCCAAGCGATGCCTAATCGACGAACGCCGTTCGAACAGATTGCGCTCCTGCTGCAGGGCGGCGGCGCGCTCGGCTCGTATCAAGCCGGCGTCTATCAGGCCTTGGCCGAGGCCGACCTTCACCCGGACTGGGTGGCGGGCATTTCCATCGGCGCGATCAACGCGGCAATCATCGCCGGCAATCCGCCGGAGCGCCGGGTCGACCGCCTGCGTGAATTTTGGGAGACCGTCAGCGCCTCACCGCTTGGAATTCCTTACGTCAAATCGGTCGAGCTGAAAGATGAAATGAACCATCAGTTCGTCAACCAGGCCCGTGCCTGGAGTGTTTTGCTGTTCGGAGCCCCGAATTTCTTCTTTCCGCGCATGCCGCCCCCAGTATTTTGGCCGCCCAGGACCGCCGCCAAAGCGAGTTACTACGATAACTCGCCGTTGCGGACGACGCTGGATCGCCTCGTCGACTTCGATCGGATCAACGCCGGCGCAATGCGCTTTAGTGTCGGCGCGGTAGACATCCGCAGCGGCGACTTCACTTATTTCGACACGACGACGCATCGCATCGGCCCCGAGCATATCATGGCGAGCGGCTCGTTGCCGCCGGGCTTTCCGGCCACCGAGATCGACGGCAGGCATTATTGGGACGGCGGCCTCGTCTCCAACACGCCGCTGCAATGGGTGCTGGAGTGGCGGCCGCGCCGCGACACGCTGGCGTTTCAGGTCGATCTTTGGAATGCGCGCGGCGAGGTTCCGGAGGACCTGATCGAAGTCGAAGTGCGGCAAAAGGAAATCGTGTATTCGAGCCGCAATCGCGCCGCGACCGAACAATACAAGAAAACCCAGAAGCTTCGAGTTGCCGGCGCCAAGCTGATCGCGCGGCTTCCGCCGGAGCTGCGCGACAGCGAAGAGGTGAAGATATTGGAGCAGGCAGCGGACGACAAAGTCTGCAATATCGTACACCTGATCTATCGCACCAGAGCCTATGAGGGCATCGCCAAGGATTTCGAATTCTCCCGCCGCACGATGGAGGAGCACTGGCTCAGCGGCTATAGCAATGCCCGGCACACCTTGGCCAATCCCGAGGTGCTCGAACTGCCGGACCGGCTCGAAGGGGTCCGCACCTTCGACCTCGGCGAAGATCGGTACGAGTGAAAATAGTCCGGGCCGGCCTCCTCAGGGCTATTTACGCGCGCGCTTGCGCCGCTCGCCGAACTTCCTGTACTTGAGATCGATCGCGCCGTTCGATCGTCGCCGGTCCGATGCTGGATCTCGTTACGCTCGTCGGCTTCCTGGGGAGAGAGGGTCGTCTCGCACATCATGAAAGAAGAAGTTGTCAGTTTTCAATCCGCGGGCTTGCGCCTGCATGGCGTATTGGGCGTGCCGGACGGACTGCCGCCGTCGAAGCGCCGCGCGGCGTTTCTGGTGCTGCACGGGTTCGGCTCGAATTGCGAAAGCCAGAACGTGCTGGCGCCGACGCGCGTGCTCAGCGAATTCGGCTATGTGACGCTGCGCTTCGACATGCGCGGCTGCGGCAAGAGCGAGGGCGATTTCGGCCGTGTCATCTGTCTCGAGCAGGTCGAGGATCTGGGCAATGCACTATCGTTTCTGGCGCGCCACCCTGCCGTCGATCCCGATCGCATCGGCGCCATCGGGTCGAGCTTCGGCGGCGCGGTCGCGGTCTATGCCGGCGGCACCAACCCCCAGCTCGCGGCGGTCATCTCGAACGGTGGCTGGGGCCACGGCGAGCGCAAATTCCGCGGCCAGCATGCGACGCCGGAAGCCTGGGCGAAATTCACCAAAATGCTCGACGACGGCCGCGCTTATCGCGGCCATACCGGCGAGTCGCTGATGGTGCCGCGCTACGACATCGTGCCGATCCCCAATCATGTCCGCGAAAATCTGGAGCGGCAGAAGGTCGGCATGCTGGCGCCCAATTCGGTCGAAGTTTTCCCCGCCGAGACGGCGCAGAGCATGTTCGACTTCCGCGCCGAGGAGGTGGTGGGGCAGATCGCGCCTCGCCCGCTATTGCTCATTCACGCGGCGAACGATTCCGTGACGCCGACCGAACAATCGATCGAAATGTTCAAGCGCGCCGGGCAACCGACCGAGTTGCATCTGTTTAGCGGGCTCGATCACTTCCTGTTCGCGGAGAATTCCAAGCGCGTCTGGGGCGTGCTGCGCGGCTGGCTCGATACCTATTTCCCCGCTGTGGCGACGTAGCGCGGCGTCGGAGGCCGGATGAGCGTAGCGAAATCACGGGGCGCACCGGCCCTGTCCCTGGACGTCGCTAGGCTCGGACGGGCCACCGACAAAATCCACGAGGGGAGCAAAAGGTGAGCGGAATTAAAATCAGCCACGCAGAGCTGGCGCGTTTCATCCGCGATACGCTCGTCGCCCGCGGCGCCAGCCCACAGGGCGCCGACGCCGTTGCCGACGGCCTGGTCTGGGCCAATCTGCGCGGCGTCGACGGCCACGGCGTATCGCGCTTGCCGCGCTATCTCAGCCTGATCGCGAAAGGCGAGATCGATCCGAAGGCCGAGCCGCAACTGGTTCACGACCGTGCCGCGACTTTCATCCTTGATGCCGGCCACGGCTTTGGGCCCGTGGCCTGCATGGCCGGCGCAGCGCTTGCGGTCGAGCGGGCCAAAGCGGCCGGCGTCTGCTACGGCCTCGTCCGCCGGGCGACGCATACCGGGGCCATCGGGCGCTACGCGCAATGGATCGCCGAACGCGACTGCGCCGCCATCCTGATGGGCGGCGGGCAAACCTTGATGGCTTATCACGGCGCCCGCGTCGCGAGCCTCGGCACCTCGCCGATCGCGATGGCGGTGCCGAGCGGCAAAGGGCCGATCGTCCTCGATATGGCATCGAGCACAATCTCGAATGGCAAGATACTGCAATCGCGCGCGAGCGGACAGCCGCTTCCCGAAGGCACCGTGCTGACCGCCGCGGGGGAAGCCACCACCGATCCGAAAGCAGCCGAGATCCTGCTGCCGCTCGGCGGACCCAAAGGCTCCGGCCTTGGCCTGATGTTCGAAATGCTGGCGAGCGTGCTGGCGGCGGCGCCGGTCCAGGCGCGCGCGCTCGGTCCGGAGAAACGGACGCGGCATACCGCCAACACGGCGATCATTGCCGTCGATATCGCCGCGTTCCGTCCGGTTGCCGATTTCACCCATGATGCCGACACGCTCGCCGCCATCATCAAGACGCTGCCGCGACAGGCGGGCTTCGATGAAATCTTCTTGCCGGGCGAGCGCTCCAGCCGCACGGAAGCGCAGCGCCGCCAATCCGGCATTCCGATCCCGCCCAAACTCTGGCAAGAGCTCGAACAACTCACCAAAGCGGACAACATCCGGATGCCGGCGGCACTCGCGGTAGCGGCGAATTAAACCGCGGCTCGGACGCAGGAATCATCCCGCTGGTGATTGTTCGGTCCGCCTCGAAATGGTAATTTGCTTTGCGGGTTCGGGACCATCCGCTTTCATCGCAGGTATTTTGTTAGGGCACGCCGCGACGGCGATGCGGGGAGGTATGATCTAATGAAGAGGATCGTTCTCCCGCTCGCCGCTCTGGCGCTTGGATTTCTCGCCACCCCCATCGCGTCGCAGCCGGCCCTTGCCGGCAAACACGTGGCCTTGGTGGTCGGCAATTCCGCCTATCAACATGCCGCGCCGCTCGCCAATCCGGCAAGAGATGCCAAGGCCATCGCGGCCATGTTTCAGAAAAGCGGGTTTGAGGTCGTCACCGTCGAGCCTGACGCGGGAATTGTGGAGTTCAAGCGTGCGGTCCGCCAGTTCGAGGATGCCGCAGCCGATTCCGATATCGCTGTGGTGTATTATTCCGGACACGGCATCGACGTCCAAGGGAGCAATTATCTGATCCCGGTAGACGCCAAGCTCGCCAACGATCGCGACGCCGAAGACGAGGCCGTCTCGCTCGAGCGGATCGTCGAATCCGTCGACGGAGCCAAAGAGTTGCGCATCGTCATTCTCGATGCTTGCCGCGACAAGCCGTTTCAGATGGCCGGAAAACACGAGGCGCACGCGCAAGCGTTGCGAGGCTCCGATGCCGGGCTGAGCGCCGCCGAGCCGACGACAATCAATACTTTGATAGCCTATGCGGCGAAGCCGGGCTCGATTGCCGAAGATGGCAATGGCGAGCATAGCCCGTTCACCGTCGCATTGTTGGACAATCTGTTCGTGCCGGGGCTCGATATCCGCCTGGCGTTCGGACGCGTCCGCGACGAAGTGCTCAAGAATACCAGCAACAAGCAAGAACCGTTCGTCTATGGCTCGCTCGGCGGCGGCAACATCTCGATCGTCGATCTGACGAGCCAAAACGCGGAGGTGGGAGGCGACGAGCGGGATTACGACCTGGTCGAGAGAATCGGCACGGCTCGGGCCTGGCAAGTGTTCGTCAACCAGCATCCGACCGGGCCTTTCGCCGACCGCGCCCGGGTGCAGATCGCGAAATTGACGGTGGCCGACGCGGCGACTGCGGTACCGGCGCCGGATGCTGCTCAAATTGCCGTCGCTGCAGCCGAGCCAGCGAAACCGGCTGAGCCGTCGGCTGAAAGTGCGCCACCGGCCGCGGCCGTCGCGACGCAAGCGGCAAAGTCGCCACCAGAAGCTCCACAAGCGTTGCCGCCGGCCGCGACCCCGGCGAAGGAGCAAGTGGCGGCAATCGAGCCCGCAAACCCTGCGCCGGACGTCACCGGTCGTGATCGCTTGCGTGTGGCGCAGCAGGAATTGTCCCGGCTCGGTTGTTATTCCGGTGCCGCCGATGGCGCGCCCGGCACGCAGACGACAGCCGCGATCCAGGGCTATGAAAACGCCCGCGGCGCCAAAACCGCCGGCAACGTAGAGGTTACCGACGCTTTCGTCGCCGAACTGAAAAAACAATCGTCGCGGGTTTGCCCGCTCACATGTCCGGCCGGAAAGACCGCCCAGGGCGACCAATGCGTCGTCATCGCGCAAAAGCAGCCGCAGCCGGCGGCCCGGCCCGAGGCTCAGGCGAGTGCCGCGGCGCCTCGCGCGCCGCTCCTCAAGCAGACATCGGCATCCAATGCCGGCCGGGTCGGGATCGGCATCGGCTTCTGACGGAGCTAACGGCGTGAGTTCGTCAAGCCTCGGCGAGCCGCAGCCCGACGAGCCGATCGAGCGTCGCGTGATCGGCGAGCAGCTCGGCCGACGGCCCCCTGTGCACGACTTGGCCCCGCTCGATCACGATGGCGTTCTGCGTCAGCGGCAGCGCGAGTTCGACATGCTGCTCGACCAGGATGAACGCATTGGCGTTTTCCTTCGTCATCCGTGCGATTGCCGCGGCGAGTTCCTCGACGACGATCGGCGCCAGGCCTTCCAGCGGTTCATCGAGCAGGAGCAGCGCAGGATTGGTCATCAGCGCGCGCGCGATCGCCAGCATCTGCTGCTCGCCGCCGGAGAGCTGGTTGCCGAAATTCTTCCGCCGTTCGGCAAGTCGCGGAAACAGTTCATACACCGCTGGCAGGTCCCAGCGGCCGGCGCGCGCCGCGACCGTAAGGTTCTCCTCCACCGTGAGCGATGAAAAAATCTCGCGCTCTTGAGCCACCCAGCCGATGCCGGCGCGCGCCCGTTGATGCGGCGGCCGCGAGGTCACATCCTCGCCGCGCCAGCACACGCTGCCGCGTTCGACCCGCGTATAGCCCATGATGGTCATGAGCAGCGTCGATTTGCCGACGCCATTGCGCCCGAGCAGGGCAAGACTGCCGCGCTCCGGTACATCGAGCGACACGCCATCGAGCACTACGCCCGAGCCGTAACCGGCGCGAATATCATGCAGGCTCAAGAGCGGCGCGGTCATGCGGCCGTTCCTTCGCGGCTGCCTGGACGAGTCTTGCCGAGATAAACCGCGCGCACCTGCGGGTCCGCGGCAATTTGTTGCGGCGTTCCTTCGACCAGAATGCGGCCGCTGACCATGACGATGACGCGTGAGGCAAAGCGGAACACGAGGTCCATGTCGTGCTCGATGAACAGCACCGTGATATCGCGCGACAAGCCCGCGATGGCGGCGAACAGGTCCTTGCTTTCGTCGCGCGGCACCCCCGCAGCGGGCTCATCGAGCAGCAACACTTTAGGTTTCGCCGCCAACGCCAGTGCGATCTCGAGCAGGCGCTGTTGGCCGTAGGCCAATTCGCGGGTCGGACGATGGCACACCGGCCCAAGCGTCAGCGCGGCCAGAATGTCATAGGCCTCGTCGATTTCGTCCCGATAGGCGGTAAGCTTGCGCCACCAGGTCTCGGCGACGCGGCGGCGCTCGCAGACTGCGAGCGTCACCGATTCGAGCGCGGTCAAATGCGGAAACAGCGAATTGATCTGAAAGGTGCGGACAAGCCCGCGCCGTACCCGCTCGTCGGGCTCGAGCGCGGTGATGTCGGTGTCGCCAAGCAGGATGCGGCCTGAGTCCGGCCGTAGCATGCCGGTCATCAGATTAATGAGCGTGGTCTTGCCGGCGCCGTTCGGGCCGATCAGCGCGTAGCGTCCGCCGGCGGGCAGATCAATCTCGATATCGGCCGCCACCACGAGCGAGCCGAAGCTCTTGTACAGTCCGCGCGTCGCCAGAGCGGTTTCGCTCATGACCACGCCTTCAGACGCCGGGCAAAGAGCGAAAGACCGCCGAGTATGCCGTTCGGCAGGAAGGTCACCACCGCGATGAGCAGAAGACCGATCCAGAAATACCAATATTGCGGATTGAGGCCCGAAAACTGATCGCGCGCGATCATGTAGACCGCGGCGCCGACAAGGCCGCCATAAAGCCGCCCGGTGCCGCCGAGGATCAGCATCACCAGGACGTCGGCCGAGCGCTGAAAGCCCAAAACTTCGAGCGACACGGTTTCGGTGGTTTGCGTCAGCATGGCGCCGGCGATGCCGGCGATGATGGCGGCGATGGTGTAGACGGTCCGGATATGCCGGCGCGTCGGCGCGCCGATGGCGGGCATGCGCTGGCCGTTCTCGCGGATGCCGCGCAGCGCCAGACCGAAGGGAGAATGAATGAGCCGCCGCGAGATCAGAAAGATCAGGAACAAACCGGCGAGCGCGTAACCGTAGGCGGTGTAGCCCCACAAATCGAAATGAATTCGGCCGAAAATCGGCCAGGTGTGGACGCCTTGCAAGCCGTCGAAGCCGCCAGTGATGGAGCTCGCGCTGTTGGCGGCCGCCTGCAGTACCAAGCCCAAGCCGAGCGTGATCATGATGAGCGCAAGATGGCGGAATCGCGCGATGATGAAACTCGTCAGATAGCCGAATAGGCCGGCGGCGATCGCCGCAATAAGGAGGCCGGTAAGCGGCTCGCCCCAACCCCATTTCGACAACAGCCCCGCCGTATAGGCGCCGATGCCGAAATAGGCGGCGTGGCCGAGCGAGACGATGCCGGAGAAGCCGAGGATCAAGTCGAGCGACAGAGCGAAAAGGCCGGTGATCGCGATCTGACTTGCCAGCCCGAGATAGTTCGGCGTCAGAAGCGGCGGCAACAAGGTCGCCAGCCAAAACGCGATCTCGCTCCAGCGCCAGCGGAACTGGGCGTTGAGGTACTGAATGGGAGAAATCGGACTGGCGATCGTCTCACTCGTCACGCCTAGCGCCTCCCGAAGATGCCGGCCGGCCGCAGCATCAACAACACGATCATCACCAGGTAGATCAGAAAGGAGCCGGTGGCGGGAACGTAGTATTTGCCGGCGACGTCGCTGACGCCGAGCAGCATGGCTGCGGCGAAGGAGCCCGCGATCGAACCCAAGCCGCCGACCGACACCACGATCAGCACGTAGATCAGGTAGGTCAGCGCAAAGGACGGATCGAGCCCGACCAAGTCGATGGCGAGCGCGCCGCCGAGACCGGCAAGACCGCTGCCGAGCGCAAAAGTGATCGCGAACAAGCGGTCTACATTGATGCCAAGCCCGCGCGCCATGCGCTGATTGTTTACCGCGGCGCGTACCTGCGCGCCGAAACGCGTGTTTTCGATGGTGGCGACGAGCATAAGCGTGATCAGCACGGCGACGCCGGTGAGGAACATCCGGTAGACTGAAAGATTAAGTCCCGCGAAATTGATCGACGTGTGCAGATAGGCGGGCAGTTGCACCGGCTGATCGGTCGTTCCGAAGAAATAGGCCGCGGCCGCGATCGAGACGAAGACGATGCCGATGGTCAGCAGGCATTGTTCGAGCTCGTTGGCGTGATAGAAGCGCCGGAACAGGATGCGTTCCAACACGACGCTCGCAGCGGCGGCGGCGGCGAAAGCGGCCGGCAGAGTGGCGAAAAACGGCCAGCCGAATACGCTCATCAGCGTGACGGTGACGTAGCCGCCGAGCATCGCAAAGCTGCAATGCGCCAGGTTGACGAAGTTCATCATCCCGAGCGTCACCGACAGCCCGACCGAGAGCAGAAACAGCAGCATCCCGTAGGCCACCCCATCGAACAGAACGCCGAAAACAGGGGGCATGGTCGCTGGCCTACGGTGCTGCTAACGGAGCGTCACTTCGCCATGCGCGCCTTGAACGGATCCTTGACGGCGGGGACGCTGTCGATTTCGTGATCGTACAAGCCGTCGGGGCCCTTTTCGACGCGGCGGATATAGACGGTCTGGACGATGTCGCGGGTCTCCGGATCGATCGAAATCGGTCCGCGCGGGCTTTCCCAGGACAGGCCTTTGGCCGCGGCGATAAGCGAATCGCCGTCCGCCTTGCCGCCGGTCTTCTGCAGCGCCTCGTAGATCAGGCGTGCGCCGTCATAGCCGCCGACGGCGAAAAAGTCGGGGTTGCGGTGGAATTCGTCGTTGAAGGCTTTGACGAATTCTTTGTTCAGGGCGGAATCATGGGTGCGGTCATAGTCGGCGACGGTGATCAGCCCGAGCGCCGCATCGCCCATGCTCTGCAGTGCGGTATCGGCGCCGAGCGCGTCCTGACCCAGCACCTTGATCTTGTTGAGATCGACGCCGCGCTCCGCCAGCGCCTTGCCGACCGCTGCCGGCTGCGCGCCGCCCGGGATCCAGATGTAGATGCCGTCCGGATTGGCGTCCTTCGCGGCCTGGATGAAGGCGGAGAAATCCGGATTGGCGACTGGAAAGCGGACCGAGCCGACGATCTCGCCGCCGCCCTCCTTGAAGCCGGTCTGGAACCAGGTTTCGGCATCGATGCCGGGCCCGTAGTCGGACACCATGCTGTAGATCTTCTTCAGCCCGTGCTTCGCAGCCCAGACGCCGAGCGTGTAGTTCAATTGCGGCGTGGTCGATGAGGTGCGGGCGATATAGGGGGACTTCGTGGTGATGATCGCGGTGGCGGCGTTCATCACCACCATGAACTTCTTGGCCTCCGCCGAAATGTCGGCGGCCGCGAGCGCGTTGGGAGTCAGCGAGAAGCCGGCGAAGATATCGGCATTGTCGCGGACCACAAGTTCCTGCGCCAGGCGCTTGGAGACGTCGGGCGCGATGCCGCCGGTATCCTTGCGGATGAGCTCGATCTTCTTGCCCGCGACGGTGTCGCCATGCTGCTTGATATAGAGCTTGATGCCATTGTCGATCTGCGCGCCGGTGTCGGCGAACTGGCCGGAATATTCGTTGATGATCCCGATCTTGACGGTATCTTCGGCGCTGGCCGAGCCGGTGCCGAATAGCGCCAGCGCCAAGCCGGATAGACCACATAAGAATTTCAGCATTGCGTTCTCCCCCATGGTGCACGGCTCGACGCCGTTTTGCGGCTATCCTCCTTCAGCGCGTTGGCGAGTGCAACGTGTCATAACGCCTAAATCGACATGTGGGCCGCAGCCCGCAATCGGCTTACAGACCGGCCCCGGAATCTGCCCCTTGAATGCGTCGCCCAGCCGTGGCCAGAGTGACGCCGGGATACCGCCGGAAGCATCATGGCTCAGCATTCACCATCGGCCGCGACCATCGACCAGGACGAAATCGCCCGATTTTCGCGGCTCGCGGGACGATGGTGGGACCCACGCGGGCCGATGGCGGCGCTGCATAAGTTCAATCCGGTCCGTCTCGGCTATATCCGCGATCGCGCCGCCGCTCATTTCGAGCGTGACGCTAGTCGGCTCGACAGTCTCGCTGGCCTTCGCATTCTCGACATCGGCTGCGGCGGCGGAATTCTCGCTGAGCCGCTGGCGCGGCTGGGCGCCGTCGTGGTCGGTGCCGATCCGTCCGACAGCAATATCGCGGTCGCGCAGCGCCACGCGGCCGAGGCTGGGCTCGCGGTCGATTACCGCAACACCAGCGCCGAGGCGCTCGCGGCGGCCGGCGAGAGCTTCGACGTCGTGCTGGCCATGGAGGTGGTCGAACACGTCGCCGATCTGCGCCTGTTCGTCGACGTCATTGCCGGGATGGTGAAGCCCGGCGGCTTTTTGTTCGTCGCCACGCTCAATCGCACCGTCAAAAGCTTTGCGCTGGCCATCGTCGGCGCCGAATACATTCTGCGTTGGCTGCCGCGCGGCACCCATCAATGGGACAAGTTCGTGACGCCGAACGAGCTCGAAATCGCGCTGCAACAGAGCGGGCTTACGGTCGCCGATCAGACCGGCGTGATTTACAATCTGCTGGCCGACCGCTGGCAGCTGTCATCCGATATGGACGTCAATTACATGCTGGTCGCCGAGAAGGCGGCGTGATGCTCGCGTGACCGCATATCCCTGGTTCTGGATCGTCTTCACCATTATCGCGGCCGCTGCCCAGACGGTGCGTAATGCGATGCAGCGCGAGCTCACTGGGAGTCTCGGTACGCTCGGTGCGACCCACGTCCGCTTCCTGTTCGGCTTTCCCTTCGCGCTACTCTTTCTCGCCGCCTTGATGCTGTGGACCGGTGCGCCGCTACCGCACCCGGCATGGACCTTCTGGCTCTGGGTCTGCGGCGGCTCGGCAGCGCAAATCGCCGCGACCGCGCTGATGCTGGTGGCGATGGGCGAGCGCTCCTTCGTCGTCACCATCGCCTACATCAAGACCGAGCCGATCCAGGTTGCGATATTCGGCCTGATTTTCCTCGGCGACGTGGTCACCTTGCCGATGATGATCGCGATCCTGGTGGCCACCACAGGCGTCGTCGTCACGTCGACCAAGCCGGGCGGCATGGTCGGGGGAATGCGGCCGACGTTGATCGGTCTCGCTTCGGGCGGCATGTTCGCCCTGTCCGCGATCGGCTATCGCGGCGGCATTCTCAATCTCGGCCTGCCGAACTACATGATGTCGGCGACCTTTACGCTCGCGGTCGGCTTGATCATTACGACGGCGATGCTATCGGCCTATCTGCTGGTGCGGGCGCCTGCCGTCATGCCCGCTATCATGGGCGTCTGGAAACGTTCGCTGTTCGCCGGCTTCATGGGCGCGTTCGCTTCGCAGTTCTGGTTTCTCGCCTTCGCGCTCGCGACCGCGGCCAGCGTGCGCACGCTCGCGCTCGTCGAAGTGCTGTTCGCGCAGATCATCTCGCGCTTTGCCTTCGGTCAGAAGACGAGCGGCCGCGAGGCGATCGGGATGGTGCTGGTCGTTGCCGGCGTGGTGCTGTTGATCCTGGCGCATTAATTCTGATCGTCCGGCAGGACCGGGATCGGATGGAATTCGATGCCTTCCTCGTGCAATTCCTTGGCCTCGTCAGGCGAAGCTTCGCCGTAAATCGAGCGGCGCTCGGTTTCGCCATAGTGAATCTTGCGCGCCTCTTCGGGGAATTTCGTCCCCACATAATTCGCGTTCTTGGTGATGTGGTCGCGCAACTCCTTGAGCTTTTGCCGCAGTTCGCGCTCGACCGGCGACATCATGGCGACCGGCGTCTTGGGCGGGATCGGCGGCACCGGGGCGGGCTGCAGCGGTGGTGGCGGCGCCGGATTTGGGTGCGGCGTCGGCGGCTGCGGGGCGCTGTCGGCCGGATGCGACGTCGGGCTTTGCGCCAAACTCTGTGCCAGGCTCGGCGCCATAATCGCCTTCTCCACTTTCGTGGAGTTGCAGACCGGGCAATTGATCAGCGCCCGCTTGGCCTGCTTGTCGTAGGCGGCAGAGTTCTGGAACCAGCTCTCGAATGTGTGGCCGTTCTCGCAATTGAGCGCGTAGCGGATCATATCGTTTCCCGCACGGCGTGAAGATGAGTCGGCTCCGCCATGGGCTCGACCAGTTCGAAGCGCCGGCCATGATTGAGCGACGGCACGCGGCCGCGCGCCGTGGCCACCTCGGCCGGATCGATTTCGGCGATCACAACGCCCGGCTCGGTACCGCCCTCGGCGATGATGCGGCCCCAGGGATCGACCACAAGCGAATGGCCGTAAGTGTCGCGGCCGTTCTCGTGCCGGCCGCCCTGCGCGGCGGCGAGGACGAAACAGCCATTCTCGATGGCCCGCGCCCGCTGCAACACATGCCAGTGCGCTTCGCCGGTCTGTCGCGTAAACGCCGCCGGTATGGCGAGAAATGAAGCGCCGGCTTCGGCCAGCGCCCGGTACAGCGCCGGAAAGCGCAGGTCGTAGCAGATCGTCATGCCGAGCCGGCCCCAGGGCAGATCGGCGACGACGGCGAGTTCGCCGGCACGGTAATTATTGGATTCGCGATAGCTCTCGCCGCCCGCGAGATCGACATCGAACATATGGACCTTGTCGTAGCGGGCGATCAAATCGCCCTTGCGGTCGATCAGGAAGGAGCGGTTCCAGGCTTTGTCATGCGACGCCTTGATCGCGATCGAACCGATATGCACGTAGATGCCGAGCTTGCGCGCGGTCTCGCGCATGGCGGCGAGCGTCGGATCGTTTTCCTCGGCGACGATTTTGGCGAACAGATGCTCGCGCTTGAGCGCCAGGATGTTGGTCATTTCCGGCGTCAACACGTAGTCCGCGCCGGCCTGTTTGGCCTCGCCGATCAGCGCCAAGGCGTCGGTAAGATTACGCTCCGGCTCGAGGCCCGACCGCATCTGGATCAGGCCGACCTTGAAGGCCGAATTTTTGCTCGCGCTCATGGCGTCGGTCCCTTCACAGGCGCTTTGGCTTCCGCCAGCAACGGGTCGAGGCCGCCCGCCTCCTCGAGCGCATAAAGATCGTCACAGCCGCCCACATGGTTCGCGCCGATGAAGATCTGCGGAAACGTGCTGCGGCCATGAGAACGCTGAATCATTTCGTTGCGTAAGTCCCGGTTCCCCGAAGCATCGATTTCATGAAATTCTACGCCCTTGCGGGACAGCAGTTCCTTCGCATCGTGGCAATAGGGGCAGTAGCGAATAGTATAGATATCGATTGTGGCCATGATCGGGGTCTGCAGGCGATTTCACGATGCGTCGCAGTTGTCAGCAGTCCATTTATATGGACGTTCGCACCGGCTGGGCAACCCTGGCGAAAACCAGCACATCCACATTGGCGGCGCCGGCGCGCAACAGCGCTCGGGCGCAGCCCTCGACGGTGGCCCCCGATGTCAGCACATCGTCGACGAGGACGAGACGGCGGCCCGCCACCAGGGCTTTGCCGCTCTCGGGGACGCGGAAGGCGCCCTGAACGTTCGACGCGCGCTCGGTGCGCGACAGACCGACCTGCTGGGCGGTCGGCTTGACGCGCTTGAGGGCTCCGGCGGCGATCGGGACCTGGCTTTCTGCCGAGATCGCGGATGCCAGCATGGCCGACTGATTGAAGCGCCGCGCCCACAGCCGGCGCCAATGCAGCGGCACCGGGACGAGCGCATCGGCTTCGGCGAGGATGTCGCGTCCGGCGTGGCTGATCCAACGTCCCATCATCGGGGCGAGGTCGAGTCGGTCGCTATATTTGAGGCTGTGGACCAGTGCGCGGGCCACCTCGTCGAAACGCACGGCGGCGCGGGCGCGCTGATAGGCCGGAGGGTCGGCGATCGCTTCCATGGACAGAATGCCAGGACCCGGGTCATAGACGAAGGGAATGCCGAGCCGCTCGCAATAGGGGCGGGTGATGAAGGACAATTTCGACCAGCACGCCGGACATAAGCCGCGGCCTTCAATCGGGTCGCGGCACGACGGGCAGAGCTGTGGCAAAGCGAGATCGAGCACGGCGCGCAATACCGTGCGGACCGCGCCTGTGGCGCGCTTGACGGGTAAGGGCAGGCTTATGCCGGACAATGCGGGCATGGCTCCACGCTACTGCTGTATGAGGAAAATGTCATCGCCGACGCGGGAGGCGGTCCGAGCTGCTGCTGGCCCAGATATGACTTATCCAAAATTGGCTGATCAATGGTCGAAGGCCCGATAGCGCAAAGTCCGATAGTTTTCGACCGGGCGCTGCTGCGCAGGCGCCGGCGGCGCGCCGCGAGTTTGGGTCCGGCGAGTTTTTTGCTCGATCGCGTGGCCGAGGATTTTGCCGACCGGCTCGTCCCCGTGCTGCGCCGCTTCGATCTGGCCATTGACCTCGGCACGCCGGGCGAGGCGGTGCGGACGGCGCTGGCTCGCCTCGGCTCGATCGGCACCATCGTGGCGGCCGATGCGCTTCCTCGCTCGCCTCCCTTTGTCGCCGCCGACGAGGAGGCGCTGCCGTTTCGCGACGGCGCGCTCGATCTCGTCATTTCAGCGCTGGCACTTCATCACGTCAACGATCTGCCGGGCACGCTTGTGCAAATTCGCCGCGCACTCAAGCCCGACGGCCTGTTCGTCGCGGCGCTACTCGGTGGCGAGACGCTGACCGAGTTGCGCCAGGCCTTTGCGGCGGCCGAAAGCGATATCGAAGGCGGTGTTTCGCCACGCGTGGCGCCCTTTGCCGATCTGCGTGAACTCGGCGCTTTGTTACAGCGCGCCGGATTCGCTCTGCCGGTGACCGACGTTGACCGCGTCACGGTGCGTTACGATTCCATCTTCAGGCTGATGCACGATCTACGGCGCATGGGCGCAACCAATGCGCTTTTTGATCGCCGCCGCACGCCGCTGCGGCGGCAGACGCTCATGCGCGCGGCGGAGATCTACGGCGAGCAGTTTTCCGATGCGGATGGGCGGCTACGCGCGACCTTTGAGATCGTCTGGCTATCGGGCTGGGCGCCGGATCCGAGCCAGCAGCAGCCGCTGAAGCCCGGCTCGGCAAAAGCGCGTCTCGCCGACGCGCTCGGCACCAATGAGATATCCACGGGCGAGAAGCCCGGCCGCTAGCGCCGTACCGGTTCCGGCCCCGTCGACACTCGATCTCAATATCGCATATGCCGCAGCCTCGGTAGTAATACGCAGATTGTTTCATCTCATCGTAACTATGTTCATGGAAAGCCCGATCACAAGCGGTCTAATCGCGACGTTGCGCGTTGTCAGGTAGCATCGCGATTTAGTGACTGCGGACTAATGTAGCGAGTGGCCAAACGGCCCGCGCCGGCTACTAGCCTGAGGCGCAGCTACGCCTCGCCCAAACCTCATTGTCGCACTGCAGTGGCGGACACGCGTGACCGCGATCCGCCATTACCGGAGTAAAAGCGTGCCGCAAGCATTACTCAGCCAAATTTGCTTTGGCGCTGTTTCCGGGACGGCGGCGTGGCGCAGTCGTCCTATCCGTTATCTCATCCTCTGCGGTGCAATGCTGATTGCAGCGATCGTGGTCGGTACCGCGATCATGGTCGGCAATCTTCGCAATCGCGCCCTGCATGAAAGTGAGCGCGAGCTCAAGAACACAGCCCTGATACTTTCCGAGCAGATGGATCGAACGTTTCAGGGCGTTGATCTGGTTCAAAGCAGCATTATCGACGCGATCCAGTCACTCGGAATTACCTCGAGCGAGGACTATGCGCGCCGAATGTCGAGCGAAGACGTGCACCAGATGCTCAAGGCCAGCACCAGCGGCCTGCCGCAAATCTACGCCATTTCCCTCATCAATGCCGACGGCAGACTTATCAATTTCTCGCGCTTCTGGCCGGGGCCGAACATCAGCGTCGCCGATCGGACTTTCTTCCAAACGCCCAAGTCCGATCCGCGGGTGACGTCGTTCATCAGCGAGCCATGGCATAACCGCACCGACGGTGCATGGACGATTTTTTTCGCCCGCAGGGTTACGGCTGCCAATGGCGATTTTCTGGGTCTCGTTCTAGGAGCCGTCGAGCTATCCTACTTCGAGAAGCTTTTCGCCGCCATTTCGCTTGGGGAGGGCAGTTCAATCACCTTGGTTCGCAATGACGGCGTCATGCTGACGCGGTTTCCGCAAATCGAGTCCGCCCTCGGAAAAAAGCTCAACTCCACCATCGCTGCTGTCGGCGACGACGAAAGCGGCGCAATTCGCTTCGTCGGACATCTTGGCGGTAAAGATCGTCTGCTGGCGGCTCACCGTCTCGCTCATTTTCCGCTTGTATTATCGGTTGCCATAGACACTGCCGCCGCATTGGCGATTTGGCAAAAGGAAACAAACGTCTGGCTCGGCGCGGGCGCTTTGGCGGCTGTGACGGTCGCGATCATGATCTTGCTGATCGTGCGACAACAGGCGCGGGCCTATAATCTATCGATGCAAAGGCTGGCGCTGGAAAAACAGCGGCTCGATACTGCCATCAACAATATGTCGCAAGGGTTGGTGATGTTCGATGCGGCGGAACGGCTCGTCGTTTGCAACGACAATTATATCGAGATGTACAAATTGTCGCGCGATACGGTCAAGCCGGGCTGCTCCTTGCTGGACGTCCTTCGGTGCCGAGCAGCAATCGGCGATTTTTTGAATAAAGACCCAGCGCAGTTCCATGCCGAAATCAGGGCCAAGCTGGAGCAGGGCAAGGTCACGACCGCGGTGCTCGAGGCGGCGGACGGACGTGAGGTGTTGGTGACGACTTCGCCCATGGCCGCGGGCGGCTGGGTTGCCACCCATGAAGACATCACCGAACGGCGAAGAGCGGAGGCGAAGATCGAATATATGGCGCACCACGATGCGCTGACCGATGTGCCCAACCGAGTGCAGCTTTTCGAGCAGTTGCGGCAGACCCTGGCGCGGCCAAAGCAGGGAGAAAATCTGGCCGTGTTCTGTCTCGATCTCGATCGCTTCAAGGACGTAAATGATACGCACGGCCACCCGATCGGCGATCTTCTGCTCAAGTCGGTCGCAGAGCGGTTGCGCCATTGCATTCGAGACGCCGACAAGGTCGCCCGCCTCGGCGGCGATGAGTTTGCGGTCATGCAAGTGGGCGCCTCCCAACCGAGGGATGCGACGGCGCTGGCCTCCCGTCTCATCGAGGTAATCGGCGCACCCTATGAGCTTGCCGGTCATCAGGTTACGGTCGAAGTGAGCATCGGGATTGCGCTCGCGCCGGACGACGGGGCCGATCCCGACCAGCTTCTGAAGAACGCCGATACGGCGCTCTATCGGGCCAAGGCCGAGGGTCGCGGTCTTTATCGCTTTTTCGAGCCGGAAATGGACGCGCGCATGCAGGCGCGCCGGACACTTGAAATCGATCTGCGCAAGGCGCTGGCCAATGGCGAATTCGAGCTGTTCTATCAGCCGTTGGTCGACATGCAGACGGAATATGTCACAGGTTTCGAGGCGCTTATTCGCTGGCGCCATCCGGAGCGCGGCATGGTCGCACCGCTCGATTTCATCCCTATCGCCGAAGAATCCGGTCTCATCGTTCCACTGGGAGACTGGGTGTTGCGGCAAGCCTGTGCGGAGGCCGCCACCTGGCCAAGCCGGGTGAAGGTCGCCGTCAACCTGTCGCCGATACAATTTCAGAAGAAAGGTCTATTGCCGTCGGTCGTGGCGGCGCTCGCGGCATCCGGGTTATCGCCGAACCGCCTGGAATTGGAAATTACCGAATCCGTTTTGTTGCAGGAGGGTGATGGGACGCTGGCCGTGCTCCAGGAATTACGCGAATTAGGAGTAAGAATTTCGATGGACGATTTCGGTACGGGGTATTCCTCGCTCAGTTATCTACGCAAGTTTCCCTTCGATAAAATAAAAATCGATCGATCGTTCATTTGCGACATGTCGGAGCACAGCGACAGCCTTGCCATCGTGCGAGCTGTGATCGCCATGGGCAGCGGGCTCGGCATCGCGACGACTGCCGAGGGGGTGGAAACGCCCGCGCAATTCAAGCAATTGAAATTGGAAGGATGTACGGAAGTGCAAGGCTACCTGTTCAGTCCGCCGCGACCCGCGGCGGAACTCAAAGGACTGCTGGCCTCCATCAATCCCAAACTCAGGGCGATCGCCTAATGCCAAGCATCATTTCAGCGCCGTGGAGACGCTGGTGAAAAGGCCTTTGACGTTGGTCCCAAGGCTCGTGATCGAGGCGGCGAGGACGACGGCGATGCCCGAGGCGATCATCGCGTATTCGATCGAAGTGGCGCCGCTCTCGCCCCGGATGAATCGCCGGAGCGTGACGACGATCGTGAGCTTGTGAGACTTCGACATGGTCTTTGGGCCTTCTGGCATTCGGATCACAACAGTGTCGTCAGGTGCGATATCAGCGGTTCGTCGGCAGGCGGCATCGGATAGTTGTGCAACTCGTTCGGCCGCACCCATTTGAGCGCCTGCCGTTCCCGCGCTTCGACAAAGCCTTGCCAGCGCCGGCAGACATAAAGCGGCATCAGCAAGTGGAAGTCGGGATAGGAATGGCTCGCGAAGGTCAGCGGTGCGAGGCATTCCGCTTTGACGACGATGCCCAGTTCCTCCTCCAGTTCGCGGATCAAGCTCTGTTCCGGCCGTTCGCCCGGCTCGATTTTGCCGCCGGGAAACTCCCACAGACCGGCCATCGACTTGCCCGGCGGACGCTGCGCGATCAGCACCCGGCCGTCGGGATCGATGAGTGCGCAAGCGGCAACGAGGACAAGTCTGACACTCACGGTCCGGTCCCAGTCTAGAGAGGCTTCGGTAAAGGCATATTCAATGCGGTCGCATCCGTCGGCGCAATCGCCGCGCTGGTTAACGAAAGGCTAAGGCTATTTTTTGCCGATCAGCTCAAGGACTGCATCCGCGAAGGCTTGCGGGGCTTCCTGCGGCGGGTTGTGTCCGATCCCCGACAGCAGGCGGCGTCGATACGGCCCAGTGAAGAAATCGGCGTGGTGTTGCGAGGAGGCGGGCGGGTGCACGCCGTCGGCTTCGCCCTGGAGCGCGATGGTCGGGACCGAGATTCTCGGCTGGGCGGCAAGCCGGCGTTCGATGTCGTCCAAGGCGGGATCACCCGCCGCATAGCCGTAGCGATGGCGGTAGGACTGGATCGTCACCGCGACGAAATCGGGATTGTCGAACGAGGCGGCGCTCCGCTCGAAAGTGGCGTCGTCGAACGCCCAAAGCGGCGACCACAAGGTCCAGAGCAGGCGGGCTAACGCGCGGCGGTTCTTCTCGAGCCCGGCGCGGCCGCGTTCGCTGTGAAAATAATACTGATACCAGAGGCGATGCTCCTGCGCCGGGGGCGCGGGCTCGGCCGAGGCCGGGATGTTCTGCAGATTGTAGCCGTTGACGGTAACTAGCCCGCGCACGCGCTCCGGCCACAGTGCCGCGACAATGCAAGCCGCGCGACCACCCCAGTCGTAGCCGGCGAGGAGCGTGTGGTCGATCGACAGCGCATCCATCAGTTCGCGCAAATCATTGCCCAGCGCAGCCTGCTGCCCCGAGCGCGGCGTGTCGCCCGACAGAAAACGCGTCATGCCGAAGCCGCGCAGAAAGGGCACGATAACCCGGCAGCCGGCCGCAGTAAGCGGCGGGACGACCGCATCGTAGCAGCGCGGATCGTAGGGCCAGCCGTGCATGAGAAAGACCGGCACGCCGTCGGCTGAGCCGCTTTCTTCGTAGACAATATCGAGCACCGAGGTGTGAATATGCTTCGGTGCCATCCGACCGTCCTCAGCTTCGATAATCGCCGTTGATCGCGACGTATTCTTTGGTCAGGTCGCAGGTCAACACGCGGTCGCGGCCCTTGCCGAGGCCGAGTCCGACTTTGAGCGCGATCTCCGGCTTTTTCATCGCCGCCGAAGCTTCCGCCTCGTCATAACCGGGATCGCGCGCACCCTTGTGGGCGACGCGGATGCCGTTGAACCAGATCGACAGCCGGTCGCGGTCGGCGGGCTCGCCGGCTTTGCCGACCGCCATGACGACGCGGCCCCAATTGGCGTCCTCGCCGGCGATCGCAGTCTTCACCAGCGGCGAATTGGCGATCGACAGCGCAATCCGGCGCGCCGACGCCTTCGATACCGCGCCCTCCACCGTGATCTCGACCAGTTTGCGCGCGCCTTCGCCGTCGCGCGCGACCTGCTCGGCGAGGTCGGCGAGTACGGCGTCGAACGCCTTACGGAACGGCACGAGGCGCGGATCATGGGCACGTGTGATGCGCGGCGCCGTCTTGGCGCCGCCGGTGGCAAAGGCCAGCAGCGTGTCCGAGGTCGAGGTGTCGCCGTCGATGGTGACGGCGTTGAAGGTGTCGACGACGCCCTCGCGCAACAACGCTTGCAGCACCGGCGCCGCGATCGGCGCATCGGTGAAGACGAAGGCGAGCATCGTCGCCATGTCGGGCGCGATCATGCCGGCGCCCTTGGCAAAGCCGTTGATGGTGACTTCGGTGCCGGCGATGCGGGCTCGCGCGGTGGCGAGCTTCGGGAACGTGTCGGTGGTCATGATCGCGCGCGCGGCTTCCTCGTAAGCATCGGGCGCGGCTGCCGCCACGAGCTTCGCCATGACGCCGTCGAAGGCCTCCGCCGGCAGCGGTTCGCCAATCACGCCGGTCGACGCGAGGAATACTTCGGTCGTTTTGCAGCCGGCTGCGGCGGCGGCGAGCTTGGCGGTCAGCGCGCAGGCAGCGCGGCCGTTTTTGCCCGTAAAGGCGTTGGCATTGCCGGAATTGACGACCAGCGCGCGCGCCCGCGCGCCCTTTACCCTCGCGCGGCACCATTCGACCGGCGCCGAGGGGCATTTGGAACGGGTGAAGACTCCCGCAACGCTGGTGCCTTCGTCGAACAGCGCCAGCATGACGTCGGTGCGGTCGCGGTAGCGGATGCCGGCGGCCGCGGTCGAAAAGCGCACACCGGCAACCGCCGGCAGGTGCGGGATTGATTTCGGGGCGAGGGGGGAAATGGTCGTGGACATGCATCATCCGGGGCGCGAGCGACGCTCGCGAGCCCGGAATCTATACCCACGGCGCTCTCGGTCCGACCGCGAGGGTTAGGGGCTATCGATTCCGGCTCTCGCTACGCTCGGCCGGAATGACAGGTTTTTTGCGTTCCATGCAAGTGCAATTCGGCCTACTTCTTCGCCGGTGCGGCCGGATTGAGCGTCGACGGATCGGCCGGAGCCGGCGGCTGGTCGAGGCGCTCGATGGTGGCGGTTTTGCGCAATTTGTCGACGAGTTCGGCCTGCGCGCGGTGCGCGACATAAGTCGAGATCTGGCTCTTTACTTCATCAAAAGTCGGGGTCGGCTTGGTCCGCTTGTCCTCGACCTTGATGATGTGCCAGCCGAATTGCGTCTTCACCGGATCGGAAACCTGGCCCTTGTCGAGCTTGAAGGCGACGTCGGAGAATTCGGCCACCATCTGATCCTTGGTGAAATAGCCGAGATCGCCGCCGTCCGCTGCACCCGGGTCCTTGGATTTCTCCTTGGCCAGCGTCGCGAAATCCGCGCCCTTCTTCAACTCGGCCTCGATCGCCTTGGCTTCGTCTTCGGTCGGAACCAGAATGTGACGGGCGTGAACTTCCTCCTCGGGAGGCATCTGCTTGATGGCGTCGTCATAAACTTTGTGCATCGCATCGTCGGTCTGCGCGGCCTCGCCGGCCTTTTGCAGCAGCGTTTCCATCAGCACTTTGTTGCGCTCGAACTGGATGCGATGTTTCACGTCATCATTGTCGGCGAGCTTCTGCTGCTCGGCGGTCTGCGCCAGCACGACGATGTCGGCCAGATAGGTGACGAGATATTGGCGCTTCTGGTCTGGCGGCATTTGCGGCATATTGGTGCCGATTTCTTCCGCGGCGAGCGCGAGGTCGCTCTGCCTGATCTCGACGCCATTGGCGCGGGCGATCACCGGATCGGAGTCTTGATCTTTCGGCTTGTCTTGGGCGAGGGCCGCGATCGGCGCGGCAAGGAAGGCAGCAAGCGCCAGTGCGCCGAGCGCGCGGGTAAGGGGCGGACGGTTGGAGGCCATTAACGCGGTCCTTTGGAGTGGCGCCAAGCGCCAGGTTATTGCCGGTCATCGGACCCGAAACGAGGGGGCCGAAATCGGCGCGGACACTCGCCGAATAGTCCGGCCTTGGCAATGGCAGAATCGGGCCGCCGCCTGACGAGCGCGTGAACCGTAACGCCGCCTTCCCGTCGCATTGACAGGAAACTCACCCCCTCTTATCTGTCCAGCGTAATTGGGGCCGTTCGGTCGCCTTGCAGAAGCCCAAATAGCGCCGCATTTTCCGCTGGTTGACACGCTTCACCCACACCAAGCCTGGACGGAAGCGAACAGCATGATCGGGAGACCGACGTTCGGACGAAGATCGTGCTTGGTCAGGCCTTCATAGAACCATGGCGGCAAGCCCGAAATCGAGAAGGATGAAGACGCGATGATCGGCGCAGTCGCCCGTAAGCTGTTCGGTTCCTCCAATGATCGCCGGATCCGGGCCTATCGTCCGCGGGTCGAGGAGATTAACGCGCTCGAAAACGAATTGCAGGCGCTGTCCGATGAGGCGTTGCGCGCCCGCACCGAGGACTTCAAGAAAGCGCTTGCCGCGGGCCAGACGCTCGACGACATCCTGGTGCCGGCCTTCGCCACCGTGCGCGAGGCCGCCAAGCGCACGCTCAGCCAGCGGCATTTCGACGTCCAGATGATCGGCGGCATGGTGCTGCACGAAGGCAGGATCGCCGAGATGAAGACCGGCGAAGGCAAGACGCTGGTCGCCACGCTTCCGGTCTACCTCAATGCGCTCGCCGGCCGCGGCGTGCATGTCGTCACCGTCAACGACTACCTCGCCAAACGCGATGCCGAATGGATGGGGCAGATCTATAAATTCTTGGGCCTCACCGTCGGCGTCATCGTGCACGGGTTGCAGGACGAGGAACGCAAGAAGCAATACGACTGCGACGTCACCTACGGCACCAATAACGAGCTCGGCTTCGACTATCTGCGCGACAATATGAAATATCGGCTCGAGGACATGGTGCAGCGCGGCCACACCTACGCCATCGTCGACGAAGTCGACTCCATCCTGATCGACGAGGCGCGCACGCCGCTGATCATTTCCGGTCCGCTCGACGACCGCTCCGAATTCTACAACACCATCGACAAGTTCATTCCCAGTCTGGACAAGGCCGACTACGAGCTCGACGAGAAGCAGCGCTCGGTCAATCTCAGCGAAATCGGCATGAGCAAGATGGAGCAGCAGCTGAAGGATGCCGGTCTTCTGAAGTCGGATTCGCTCTACGACGTCGAGAACGTCTCGGTCGTGCATCACATCAATCAGGGCCTACGCGCCCATAAGCTGTTCCAGCGCGACAAGGACTACATCGTGCGCAACGGCGAGGTCGTCATCATCGACGAGTTCACCGGCCGCATGATGCCGGGCCGGCGCTATTCGGAAGGACTGCACCAGGCGCTCGAAGCCAAGGAGCATCAGCCGATCCAGCCGGAGAACCAGACGCTGGCCTCGATCACGTTCCAGAATTATTTCCGGATGTACGAGAAGCTTTCCGGCATGACCGGCTCGGCGCTCACCGAGGCTGAGGAATTCCAGGACATCTACAATCTGGAAGTGCTGGAAATTCCTACCAACCGGCCGATGGTGCGCCTCGACGACGACGACGAGGTCTATCGCACCTCGGTGGAGAAATTCCGCGCCGTCCTGACCTTGATCGAGGACTGCAAGACGCGCGGCCAGCCGGTGCTGGTCGGCACCACCTCGATCGAGAAATCCGAGCAGCTTGCCGAAATGCTGCGCCAGCACGGTTGGGAGCAACACGACTTTGCCGACCCCAACGCGTTTGCGGCGCTCTATTCCGGCGACGAAGGCGCCTCCAAGGCCAAGGTATTCGCCATTCTCAATGCGCGTTATCACGAGCAGGAGGCCTATATCGTGGCCCAGGCCGGCGTGCCCGGCGCCATCACGATTGCCACCAACATGGCCGGCCGCGGCACCGACATTCAGCTCGGCGGCAATGCCGATATGCGCATCCGCCAGGAATTGGCCCACGTCGAGGATTGGGGTGAGCGCGATAAGTCGCCGCGGGCGGCCGAAATCCGCGCCCAGGTTGCGCGCCTGAAGGAAAAGGCGCTCGCCGCCGGCGGGCTCTACGTGCTCGGCACCGAGCGGCACGAAAGCCGCCGCATCGACAATCAGCTGCGTGGCCGTTCCGGCCGGCAGGGCGATCCTGGCCACTCCAAATTCTTCCTGTCGCTCGAAGACGACCTGATGCGCATCTTCGGCACCGACAAGCTCGACGGCATGCTGACCAAGCTCGGGCTCAAGGAAAACGAAGCGATCATCCATCCCTGGATCAACAAAGCGCTGGAAAAAGCGCAGCAGAAGGTCGAGGCGCGCAATTTCGACATCCGCAAGAACATTCTGAAGTTCGACAATGTCATGAACGATCAGCGCAAGGTGATCTTCGATCAGCGCGTCGAATGGATGCAGGAGCAGACCGTCGGCGAGGTGGTCGCCGATATGCGCCACAACGTAATCGACGATCTGGTCGCCAAGCACGTGCCGGAGAACGCCTACCCGGAACAATGGGACGCGGTGGGCTTGCGTGAAGAGCTCAAGCGCGTGCTCGGTCTCGATCTGCCGGTCGACGAATGGGCCAAGGAAGAGGGCATCGCCGACGAGGAGATCTTCAGCCGCGTCGAGCGGCGTGCCGACGAGCATATGGCGGCCAAAGTCGCGCAATGGGGCCCCGACGTCATCCGCTATGTCGAAAAGTCGATCCTGCTGCAAACTCTCGACCATCTCTGGCGCGAGCATCTCGTTATGCTCGATCACCTGCGCCAGGTGATCGGCTTGCGCGGCTACGGCCAGCGCGATCCGCTCAACGAATACAAGGCGGAATCCTTCAGCCTGTTCGAAGCGATGAGCCAGAGCCTGCGCGAAGCGGTGACGGCGCAATTGATGCGTGTCGAGATTCAGGCGGCGCCGCCGCAACAGCCCGAGGCGCTGCCCGCCATGTCGGCGCACAAGGCCGATCCGATGACCGGCGAGGACGAGATGGCGCTGGCGATGGCCGGCGCGGAGACGTTGGCGCGCCATGGTATCGGGAGTGATAGTATTGGTAGCGACAGTACCGGCCGTGGCATCGGCAATCGACCGGCGGCACCCGGTGCCGCTCCCGCGGCTCAAGCACAGCCGCGCCTTCCCCAAGCGCCAGTGCCGCAGGCCTCGGCGCGGGACCCGAAGGATCCGCAAAGCTGGGGCAAAGTTGGCCGCAACGAAGTCTGTCCCTGCGGCTCAGGCAAGAAATTCAAACACTGCCACGGGAAATACGTCTGACAGGGATCAGTAGATAAAGGCCGACAATCCAGACCGCGCAGGAGCGAGTTCTGCTTGCCGACTGCCGATTCCTGATTACTGCAGTCCCGCCCAGCGGCCGTCGAACGAGCCGACTGGTACCACCGGCTGCGCACCCCTGATCAGACTACCGGTGTTAACCGGCTGTGGCGTGGCGGCGGCGTCTTGCTGCGGCTGTTGCAGTTTGGGCCTCGGCGCTTGCGCGATCTGCGGCGCAGGCTTTTGCGGCGCGCTTGCTTGTTGCGGCTCCGGCTTCTGCGGTTCCGGCCTCTGTTGCTCAAGCTTCGGCGCTTCCGCTCTCGCGGTTTCGGTTTTCGCGGGTTTGGGTGTCGGGCTCAAGCCGGCAAGAACAGTTCCTTGCGGGGCGGGCGCTTCTTGAGCGGCCGTGTTTTTCGGTTTGAATAGATTGCCGAAGAAGCTCGAATGGCTGTCATTGCTCGGTGCTGCGGACGCGACTTGAGCCTGCGGCGCTTGGCTCTGCGGCGCGCTCGGCTTGGAGTCGAACAGATTGCCGAACAGGCCGCGTGACGTGCTCGCGCTGGAGGCGACAGCAGTTCCCGCTTGGGGATCCTCACGCGGGCCGCTCAGGGTGGGGGGCGGCATCCCGGGATGGATCGGCGGCGCGTGCAGCCGGCCTTCATTGTCCTGCACCGGCTGGGTGACCTCGAGTTTGCCGACGAAGAAGCTGTTCATGCCGCCGTCGGTTCCCATCACGACCGGTGCGACCGGAACGTTCTCCTTGACCATTTGCGCGAGCTGGAAGTCGTCGTTCTTCTGTTTCTCAAGCGCCGGTCCGGCGATCTCCTGCGGCACTTCGTAGGCCGGGCAATGGCCGCTCGGCGTGAAGACGAGCGGCTTCGTGGAACCCGCCGGCGGCTGCGCGTCGAACACGTAGTGGCGCTCGCAGACGTCGACCTTGGGTTCGAGATGCGTCACCAAGAAGTGGTCGTTGCCCTCCTTGAGCATCTTCCAGAAATCCATATTCGGATTGGTGCGGTGACGGGCGAGGTTCGCCGGCGTCAGGCGGAACGGATAGGCCTGGATCTGGAAAGTTTTCTCGCCGCCGAGAAACGCTTCACGGGCCAGCGAATAGATTTCGCCGATCTGCTCGTCAGTCATGGCGTAACAACCGCGCGACGAACAATCGCCGTGAATCATCAGAAATGCGCCGCTATAGCCGTTCGCTTTGTCGTAGGCGTTGGGGAAGCCGATATTGATGGCGAGGTAATAATTGGAATTGGGATTCATCAAGCCCGGCGTGATCGAATAGAAGCCCTCCGGCGCCTGGCGGTCGCCCTCGACTTTCTTGGGGCCGAGTTCGCCCGACCAGCGGCAGATCGGATAAACCTTCAACAGCTGATACTGCCCGGTGGTATCCTGCTTCCAGACTTCGAGCTCGGATTCCTCTTTGAACACGCGGATCAGGATCGGCGAATCCTTCGGCATGTTCTTCTGCGTAAGCAGCGAAATCATTTCCGGCGATAATTCTTTCATCGCCCGGGTCGGTAGCTGATAGCCGTCGTCGCTGTAGCAGCCGGCAAGCGTAAGCGCACCGGCAAGTCCGACCGATGTCAGAACAACACGCGACCTGATCGCGCAGAACGCCAATGCGCGGACGATACAGGCGCGGATTAGGGTAATGTTCCCCGACAGATGAACCATCCCCGTGCCACCACTCGCCTAATCGTTACCCATAAGAGGTGGCTTTCGCAAGGCAACCGGCCGACTGCAGTCCGGTTGACCACCTACGCATTAAATGAATGGTAAATTATCGCCAAATTGGGCCATTAAATCCAGCCATTTGACTGGCTAAGCCGTCCGGCGAGTTTAATCGCGGCGAGATTGTGGCGGAAAGTCAGGGCACTCCGGCGCCCGCAACTTCGCTGTCAACTCAGCGTCCGTCCGATGGCCAAGAACTTTTCACGCCGCAGACGGACAACCGTGGAGCGGTCGAGGTCGCGCATTTCGGCGAGCGCGCTGCCGATCGCCTCGCCGACAGCGGCGACCGCGGCCGCCGGATCGCGATGTGCGCCCCCGGTGGGTTCGGGCACGATCGCATCGACGACCCCGAAGCGCACCAGATCCTGGGCGGTGATTTTCATGCTCGATGCCGCGTCCTGCGCTTTCGCGGTGTCGCGCCACAGGATCGATGCCGCGCCCTCGGGCGAAATCACGCTGTAGATCGCGTGCTCGAGCATCAAGACGCGATTGGCGGTCGCAATCGCGATGGCGCCGCCGGAGCCGCCCTCGCCGATGATGGCGGCGACGTTGGGCACGCCGATGGCGAGACAAGTTCCCGTCGAGCGCGCGATGGCCTCGGCCTGGCCGCGTTCCTCGGCGCCGATGCCCGGATAGGCGCCGGCGGTGTCGATCAGCGCGATCACCGGCACCTCGAAATGATCCGCCATCATCATCAGCCGCGCCGCCTTGCGGTAGCCCTCGGGCCGCGCCATGCCGAAATTATGCTTGAGGCGGCTATCGGTATCGGACCCTTTTTCGTGCCCGATCACGCAGACGGTCTCGTCGCGGAAGCGGCCGAATCCGCCGACGATGGCTTCGTCCTCGCCGTACTTGCGGTCGCCGGCGAGCGGCACGAAATCGGCGATCAGCGCCGCAATGTAATCGAGGCAATGCGGCCGTTGCGGATGGCGAGCCACTTGGGTCTTCTGCCAGGGCGTCAGGCCGGCATAGAGTTCCTTGAGAGTTTGTACCGCTTTGCCTTCGATGCGGCTGATCTCGCCCGCGATCGCATCGCCATCGCTGTGCAGCGCGCGCAATTCCTCGACCTTGGCCTCAAGCTCGGCCACGGGCTTTTCAAAATCGAGATAACTGCGCATCGCTCTGGTCAATTTGTATCGAACGGATGGACGGCCGGTGCCGTGGCGGCGGCAAACTCGCCCCCGAAGCGTGGGGAAGTCAAGGAAGCCCGAAAATATCCCTATGGATCCTAACGGATTACCCTTGCCCCAGCGGGTGGAGGTCGCGGACCAGGCTTTTCAGGCGCTCTTCCAATACATGGGTATAGATCTGGGTCGTTGAAATATCGGCGTGACCGAGCAGCGTCTGGACGACACGCAGATCGGCGCCGTTGTGCAAAAGGTGGCTGGCGAAGGCGTGGCGCAGCACGTGTGGGCTCAAGCGAACCGCGCTCAGCCCCGCGGCTCCGGCGAGCGCCTTGAGTTCGCGGGCGAAATGCTGACGGGTAAGGTGGCCGCTGTCGCCGAATGACGGGAACAGCCACTTCGACGATGTGTCGTGCTCCAATTGGCTCATCAGCGCAAGATAATCCGCCATCGCGCGCTTGGCCGCATCGTTGAGCGGCACCATGCGCTCTTTGTTGCCCTTGCCGCGCACGATGATGACGCGAGCGTCCTTGCGGGCAGCCGATATCGGCAGGCTGACCAGCTCTGACACCCGCAATCCGGTCGCGTAGAGCACCTCGACGAGGCAGAGAAGCCGCGCCGCGCGCAGCCGCGCCGGCAGTGGCGCCGCCGGATCGGATTGGCCGGCCGCGCGCAACAGTTCGTCGACTTCGGCGAGCGTCAGCGTCTTCGGCAGCGCGCGCTCGCGTTTCGGCCCTTCGAGCACGGCGGCGGGGTCGTCGCCGCGATGGCCTTCGGCGTAGAGAAAGCGATAGAGCTGGCGCATGGCCGAAAGCCGCCGCGCTTGCGTCGTCACCCGGAAGCCGCGCCGCGACAGTTCGCCGAGATAAGCGCGCAGGTCGTCGGTGTTTGCCTTGACGATCGTGCGGCCGGCGGTTTTGAGAAAGAGCGAAAAATCTTCGAGGTCGCGGCGATAGGCGGCGAGCGTATTTGCTCCGGCGCCGCGTTCCGCCGCCAGCATGTCGAGATAAAGCGCGGTGAGCCGCTCGTCCGTTTGCGCCGCGCCAGTCCCCCATTTTGCCGCCGCGCGTGCCATCGTGGTTCCTCAGCGGTCCTTGAAGAATTTGTCGGGCGGTATGGTGACGCTGATCTCGCGCGGCTTCGGATGGACGAAATGCGCAAGCGCGTAGAGGCCGGCATAGACCAGCCCGCAGATCAACGCGATGACAGTGAGCAATCGGAGCAGGCTCGGCATCGTTTGGTGCCCGCGCTCTTCCCATTGGTGCCGATGAACGGAGCGAGTACGATCATGTTCGGCCGACACTGGCAAGTGTTCATGTATTTGATCTAGTAAGGCATTCTGCCGGTGCGCCAGAGCAGCCCGAGAGCCGGGACGAGCCATCGCGGCCGGTTGTGAGCTTTAGTGTAAATGGTTGATATTGCTACATATAACGATGCCAGCGCGCCGCTATCGGCGGCCGCGATCCTGCCCCTGCTCGGCCGGCGCTCGCTCGTGCTCGTCGGCATGATGGGGGTCGGCAAATCCTCCATCGGCCGTCGCCTCGGCGCCCGTCTCGGCGTGCCTTTTGTCGACGCCGATGCGGAAATCGAAAAGGCTGCCGGCATGTCGATCGCCGACATTTTTGCCCGCCACGGCGAAGAGAGTTTCCGCAGCGGCGAAGCCCGCGTGATCGCGCGTCTGCTCGACGGCGGTCCGCAGGTGCTGGCGACCGGCGGCGGCGCCGTGATCAACGCGGACACCCGCTCCGCCATCAAAGAAAAGGGCGTCTCGATCTGGCTCAACGCCGATTTCGAGGTGCTGATGAAACGCATCAGCAAGCGCAAGAACGACCGGCCGATGCTGCAGACCGCGGATCCCGCCGCGACCTTGCGCCAGCTGTTGGTCGAGCGCGAGCTGTTCTACGCGCAGGCCGATCTTACGGTGCAGTCGCGCGAAGTGCCGCACGAAGCGATCGTGACCGAAATCGTCGACGGTGTGGCCGGCTTTCTCGGCGCGCCCCCGCATCGAAAGGCCGAATTATGACGGCGCCGATCCGCAACGACGTCACCACCGTCGCGGTTGTGCTCGGCACGCGCAGCTACGACATCGTCATCGGCCGCGGCGTCTTGGCGTCGCTCGGCGCACGCATCACGGCGCTGCGGCCTGGCGCCAAGGTCTTCATCGTCACCGACGAAAACGTCGCGCGGCATCATCTCGGCACTGCTCGAGCTGCACTGGATCAGGCGCAGGTGGCGACGAACAGCATCGTCGTCGCGCCCGGCGAAGCGTCGAAATCCTATCGCGTGTTCGAACAGGTCTGCGAGGCCATCATCGCTTCGCATATCGAGCGCGACGATCTCGTGGTTGCGCTCGGCGGCGGCGTCATCGGCGATCTCGCCGGCTTTGCGGCAGCGGTGACGCGGCGCGGTCTCGATTACGTGCAGGTGCCGACCACGTTATTGGCCCAGGTCGATTCGTCGGTCGGCGGCAAGACCGCGATCGATTCGCCGCTGGGCAAGAATCTGATCGGCGCCTTCCATCAGCCGATCCTGGTGCTCGCCGATACGGCCGTGCTCGACACCCTGCCGGTACGCGAATTCCGCGCCGGCTATGCCGAGCTCGCCAAATTCGGCCTGCTCGGCGATGCCGCGTTCTTTGCCTGGCTCGAGGCCAATTGGCGCGAAATCTTTGCCGGCGGCGAAACCTCCAAGAGTCATGCGCGCGAGCACGCCATCGCGGTAGCCTGCCGCGGCAAGGCTGGCATTGTCTCCCGCGACGAGCGGGAAACCGGTGAGCGGGCGCTGCTCAATCTCGGCCACACTTTCGGCCATGCGCTCGAAGCGGCGTGCGGCTTCTCCGAACGGCTGTTGCATGGCGAGGCCGTTGCCGCCGGCATGGCGCTCGCGTTCGCTTTCTCCGCGCGGCAAGGCCTGTTGCCCGAGGCCGAAGCGGCGCGTGCCGTGAAGCATCTGGCCGACGTCGGTCTGCCGACGCGGATCGGCGACATTCCCGGCCCGCGACCGAGCCTCGACCAATTGATGGGGCTGATTGCGCAAGACAAGAAAGTGAAGCGCGGGATGCTTACATTCATTCTGGTGCGCGGCATCGGTCAGGCCTTCATCGAGGCGGGCGTCGATGCTGGCGCCGTGCGTGCGTTTCTCGCAGAGAAGCTTGCGGAGCGATGAGCGGTATCGACTGGCTGACCGTCCTGGCGGTCGTGATCTGTCTGCTGATTTCGGCGTTCTTCTCGGCGAGCGAGACGGCGCTGACGGCGTCGTCGCGCGCCGCCATGGCGCGGCTGGAAAAGCAAGGCAACCGCGACGCCGGCATCGTCAACCGCCTGATGGCGACCCGCGAACGGCTGCTCGGCGCGATTCTGTTTGCCAACAACTTCACCAATATCGCCGCCTCCACTTTGGCGACCGGGTTGTTGCTCGCCTATTTCGGCAGCGCCGGCGAGATCTACGCCGCCATCGTCATGACGCTGCTGATTTTCATTCTCGCCGAAGTACTGCCGAAGACCGCCGCCTTCAACGCCCCCGATCGCATGGCGCTTCTGGTGGCGCAGCCGGTCGACCGCACGGTGCGCTGGTTTGCGCCGCTCTTGCGGGCCGTGGAGTGGCTGGTGCGGATCATGCTGCGCGGCCTCGGCATGCCGCTCGGCGCGATCCATTCGATCCTGTCGCCGAGCGAGGAACTGCGTGGCGCCGTCGATCTGATGCATCGCGCGGGCGTCGTGGAAAAGCTCGACCGCGACATGATGGGCGGCTTGCTCGATCTGCGCGACCTCGCGGTCTCCGACGTGATGGTCCACCGCACCAAGATGCTGATGCTCGACGCCGACGAGCCGCCGCAGGATATCGTCGATGCCATTCTCGCCGCTCCGGTTACCCGGCTGCCGATGTGGCGCGGCTCGCCCGACAACGTTATCGGCGTGCTGCACGCCAAGAATCTGCTGCGTGCGCTGCATGCGGCGGGTGGCGATGCCGCCAAGGTCGACATCATGTCGCTGGCGACGCCGCCATGGTTCGTACCGGACACGACGCCACTCTACGAACAGCTCAAAGCGTTCCGCGCCCGCAAGACGGCGTTGGCGCTCGTCGTCGACGAATACGGCGAACTCGAAGGGCTTGTGACGCTGGAGGACATTGTGGAGGAGATCGTCGGCGACATCACCGACGAGCACGATGTCGCGGTTCCCGGCGTGCGTGTGTTGCCGGACGGTTCCGTCAATGTCGACGGTGCGGTGCCGATACGCGATCTCAACCGGGCGATGGATTGGAATATTCCCGACGACGAGGCGACGACGATCGCCGGCGTGGTCATCCACGGGGCACGCTCAATCCCGGAGCCGGGACAGAGCTTCATCTTCCACGGCTTTCGCTTTCAGGTCTTGCGCAAAAATCGCAACCGCATCACCGCATTGCGCGTGGCGCCGCTCGCCCGCAAAGTGACGCAGAGGGCGATCGAGAAAGCGAGCTGATCGGCAATCTGATCGAATCCTGCCGTACACCTTGCGAAAACTGCCCCTGGATCGCATTTATTGTTAGGCATCTCTGAGAGGAAAAATGCGGGGCATGGCTGGCCAGACCAACATCGCAGCGAATGGCGACGCGGCTGCCGCGCCGATCAATGCCGGGGTCCGCATCGGACACGTGCATCTGAAGGTCGCCGATCTCGACCTTGCGCTTGCCTTTTATTGCGGCGTGCTCGGCTTTGAACTCATGCAGCGCATCGGATCGCAGGCGGCTTTCATCTCGGCCGGCGGCTATCACCACCACATCGGGCTCAACACCTGGGAAAGCCGCGGCGGCTCGCCGCCGTCGCCCGGCACCACCGGCCTCTATCACCTCGCCGTGCTCTATCCGACCCGCGCCGCGCTCGCCGACGCATTGCGCCGGTTGATCGAGGCCGACATTCCGCTCGACGGCGCCTCCGACCATGGCGTCAGCGAGGCGCTCTATCTTAGCGATCCCGACCGCAATGGCGTCGAGCTTTATTGGGACCGGCCGCAGGCCGAATGGCCGCGCACCGCCGACGGCAAGCTCGCAATGTTCACGCACCGCCTCGATCTGGTGGGGCTCCTCAAGGCGGCTGAGCCGACGCCGCAGCTTGCGGACGCGGATCAACACAGCGATTCCTGATCAACTCTCCCCCGGCGCTTGCGCGTGGATCGCGAGCGCGTGGACGCGAGCCTTCAACTCGTTCGCCAGCGCCGCATTGATCATGCGATGGCGTTCGAGCCGGCTCTTCCCGCGGAAGGCTTCCGCTACGATATAGAGTCGGTAATGGCTCTCGCCGCCGGGGCGGTGGCCGGCATGGCCCTGATGGAGATGCGATTCGTCCTCGACATGCAGGCTCTCAGGTGCGAAAGCAGCCATCAGCTTCGTCGTGATGATATCCTGCATTCCCATCTTGTAATCCTCGAGGCGATACGGCTTGCCGCTCCCTCGGCCTGGCGGATTAACGAGAGCGAAGCATTAACACCATACAACGCGGTGTGAGCTTTTAATTCTGTCAAGTCTTGAAGCTGCCATCGAGCCAACCGCATAATCGCAAATATGAGATCGAATTCGCCGCTGTTCGACGGGATCAGGGTCAAGCCCGATCAGGATCGCCGTTTGCGCACTGACCTTCCGGCCTGTCAGTGGCCGAAGTGCAACGCGCCGGCTACGCATCGCGCGCCGAAAGGCCGGCTGCGCGCCTCCGAATATTGGCAGTTCTGTCTCGAGCACGTGCGCGAATACAACAGCACTTACAATTTCTTCGCCGGAATGGACGATGATGCGGTCGCCAAATACCAGAAGGATGCCATTACCGGACACCGTCCTACCTGGAAGATGGGCTCGATCGGCGGCAAACGCGCCGCCAAGCGTGCCCGCAAGACATTTCCCGGCGCCGAGGGGCCGGCGCACGATCCGTTTTCGCTGTTCGGCGAGGCTGGCGACCAGCATAGCGGCCATGCACAGACCGCGCCCGAACAGCGCAAAATCTTCAACGCCCAGCGCCGGGCGCTTGATGTGCTCGGCCTTGAACCGGACGCCGAGCGCGCCGATATCAAGTCTAAATTCAAGATGTTGGTGAAACGGCATCATCCGGACGCGAATGGCGGAGACCGGGCCTCGGAAGCCCAGTTGCGCGAGATAATTGCCGCCTATAATTACCTGAAATCGGCGGGCCTCTGCTGATAGGGGGCTCCGCGGCCCTGGGCTTTCATAGGCTTGCGCCTTTCTGCTACATGTAGCCCGTATCCGGCCGCCGGTGACCGCTGAATTCCGCCTCGGACCTGCCCAAGGTCTTGTCAAAGCAAGGTCTTGTCAAAGCAAGGTCTTGCCAAAGCTGGCCGAGGCCACGGAGGAGCAATGACTCTCGCAAAAGATACGCCGTCCGGCTTGCCGGATATGAAGGTTTCTATTCGCCAGCTATTCGGGATCGATAGCGATCTCGAAGTGCCGGCCTATTCGGAGCCGAACGAACACGTCCCCGACACCGATCCCGACTATCGCTTCGACAAGCCGACCACGCTCGCCATTCTCGCCGGGTTCGCCCGGAACCGCCGCGTCATCGTCACCGGCTATCATGGCACCGGCAAATCGACCCATATCGAGCAGGTCGCGGCGCGGCTCAATTGGCCCTGCGTGCGGGTCAATCTTGACAGCCATATCAGCCGCGTCGATCTGATCGGCAAGGATGCCATCGTGATCCGCGAGGGCATGCAGGTCACCGAATTCCGCGACGGTATTTTGCCCTGGGCGCTGCAGAACAATGTCGCGCTCTGCTTCGACGAATACGACGCCGGCCGGCCCGATGTGATGTTCGTCATTCAGCGCGTGCTGGAATCGTCCGGGCGGCTGACGCTGCTCGACCAGAACAAGGTGATCAAGCCGCATCCGGCGTTCCGGCTGTTCGCCACCGCGAACACCGTTGGCCTCGGCGACACTTCCGGCCTCTATCACGGCACCCAGCAGATCAACCAGGGTCAGATGGACCGCTGGTCGATCGTCACCACGCTAAATTATCTGCCGCACGATAACGAGGTCGAGATCGTGCTCGCCAAGGCCAAGCACTTCCAGAACGCCGAGGGACGCGACATTGTCGGCAAGATGGTGCGGGTCGCCGATCTGACCCGCAATGCTTTCATGAACGGCGATATCTCGACGGTGATGAGCCCGCGCACGGTGATTATCTGGGCGGAGAATTCCGAGATCTTCAACGATGTCGGCTTCGCCTTCCGGCTCACTTTCGTCAACAAATGCGACGAGCTGGAACGGCCGCTGGTCGCGGAGTTCTACCAGCGCTGCTTCGGGCAGGAGTTGCCGGAATCGGCGGTGAACGTGGCTTTATCCTGAACATCGCTTCTCCCGCTCGCCGGGAGATGACGGGGGCCACGAGGAGCGATGAGCTCGAATATCAAACCCAAAAGTTCCGGCAAGGAAGCGCCGACCGAGCCGTTCAAGCGCGCGGTCGGCGTCTGCCTGCGCGCTATATCCGGCAAGGGCGATCTCGAAGTGAGCTTCGCCTCGGAGCGGCCCGGCCTGGTCGGCGGCAAGGCGCGCCTGCCGGAGCCGCCGCGGCGGCTGAACGAACGCGAAGCCGCGATCGTGCGCGGCCATGCCGACTCGATCGCGCTGCGGCTTGCTTGTCACGATCCGTCGGTCCACCGGAAGCTCGCGCCCGGCGGCCAGCAGGCGCGCGCGGTGTTCGAGGCCGTCGAGCAAGCTCGCGTCGAGGCGATCGGCGCCCGCCGCATGGGTGGGGTGGCGAAAAATCTCGCCGCGATGCTGGATGACCGTTTTCATCGCGGCAAATTCGACGACATTACCGACCGCGCCGACGCGCCGATCGAGGAGGCGCTCGCCATGATGGTGCGCGAGCGGTTGACCGGCGAGACGCCACCGCCCACCGCGCGCAAGCTCGTCGATCTGTGGCGGCCTTTGATCGAGGAGCGCGCCGGCCGCAGCCTCGATCGGCTCGAACGCGTGCTCAACGATCAGCGGCGTTTCGGCGACGTGGTGCATGACCTGCTCGATTCGCTCGACATGGGCGAGGACCGGTCGAGCGATTCCGACGAGGACGAAGGCGACGAGGGCGAAGACGAAAACCAGAAGGACGAATCGGGCGAGGACGGCGAAGCGTCGGACGCCGCCGAAAGCGATCAGACGAGCGCGGAAGCGGAAGCCTCCGCCGACGAATTGCCGGACAGCGCGTCCGAAGCCGTCGATGCGCCGTCCGCTGAAATGGCCGACGACGCCGAGATGGGCGATTCCGAAACCGCCGCCGAGCCATGGCGGCCGCGCAACCAGCGCAACGAGCCACGCGGTCCGGATTACCGCCCCTTCACGGCGAAATTCGACGAGACGGTGGGCGCTGAGGAATTGTGCGAGCCCGAAGAGCTCGATCGCTTGCGCGGCTATCTCGACAAGCAACTGTCGCATTTGCAGGGCGTCGTGGCGCGGCTCGCCAACCGCCTGCAGCGGCTGTTGTTGGCGCAGCAGAACCGCGCCTGGGAATTCGATCTCGAAGAGGGCTTGCTCGATCCGTCGCGGCTGCCGCGCATTATCGTCGATCCGATGCATCCCTTGTCGTTCAAGCGCGAGAAGGACACCGACTTCCGCGACACCGTGGTGACGCTCCTTCTCGACAATTCAGGTTCGATGCGCGGCCGGCCGATCACCGTCGCGGCCACCTGCGCCGACATCCTGGCGCGCACGCTGGAACGCTGCGGCGTCAAGGTCGAAATCCTCGGCTTCACCACGCGGGCCTGGAAGGGCGGGCAATCGCGCGAATCCTGGCTTGCCCAAGGCAAGCCGCCCAATCCCGGCCGGCTCAACGATCTGCGCCACATCATCTACAAGGCGGCGGACGCGCCGTGGCGGCGGGCGCGCAAAAATCTCGGCCTGATGATGCGCGAGGGGCTGCTCAAGGAAAATATCGACGGCGAGGCGCTCGACTGGGCGCATAAGCGGCTTCTGGCGCGGCCGGAATCGCGCAAGATCCTGATGATGATTTCGGATGGTGCGCCGGTCGACGATTCAACGCTCTCGGTCAATCCCGGCAACTACCTCGAGCGCCATTTGCGCTGGATCATCGAGGACATCGAGACGCGGTCGCCGGTCGAATTGATCGCCATCGGCATCGGCCACGACGTGACGCGCTACTACCGGCGCGCCGTCACCATCGTCGACGCCGAAGAGCTCGGCGGCGTGATGACCGAGAAGCTCGCCGAATTGTTCGAAGAGAATGGGGCGCAAGAGCACGCGCGTCCGACGAGACCGCGCCGGGTAAAAGCATAGGCCGGGGGTTCGTTCGTCCGGTAATAAAAAAGCAAAAATTGGCGATCAGGGGAGACGAATGAAGAACCGCGGCTGCTGGTTGCGCTTTGCTGGCCTGTGTGGGGCGATAGTCTCGGTCACGGCGGGCGCTTCCGCCCAATCCGTCAACTACCCCAACAATACCGTGACGATCATTTCGGATGCGGCAGCCGGCGCCAGCCCGGATGTCGCCACACGCTTTCTGGCCGAGGGGCTCGGCAAAATCTGGGGCCAGCAGGTCGTGGTGGTCAACCATCCAGGCGCCAATGGCAGTGTGGCGGCACGATTTGCCTCCGAGGTTCCGGCCGACGGCTACACGCTATTTGGTCCCGCGCTCTCGACCTTTGTGGCTTTGCCGACGGTCGCGCCCAATTTGCCGATCAAGCTGCCGCGCGATTTCCTTCCCATCGGCTTCATTGCCGAGCAGCCGATGTTCGTCGCGGTTGACCCCGCGCTCGGCATCGCCACGCTGCCGCAGCTCATCGATCGCGCTAAAAAAGATCCCGGCAAAATCTCGATTGCGCTCACCGGCATCGGCCGGATGACGCACCTCACCGGCGAACTGCTGCAGGCGCGGGCCGATATCAAGCTTCTCTCCGTTCCCTATACGCGCGGGCCGGCGTCGGCACTCGGCGACGTGGCGGCCGGTCGCGTCTCCATGATCATCGAAGGCTATTCGGGAATTATCGGGGCGGTGAAAGCCGGGCAGGTCAAGTTGATAGCGGTTGCTTCACCGCAGCGCCTGCCCGAATTTCCGGATCTGCCGACCGTTGCGGAAACCATCCCGGATTTTTCCGCCGCCGGATGGATCGCCGTCGTGGCGCCGGTCGGCACACCCACGCCGGTCATCGGCAAGATCAACGCCGATATGAACAAGGTCCTCGCCGACGCGGATTTGAAGAAGCGGCTCGCCGCTACCGGCAGTTATACGCGTCCGGCGATGACGGCCGACGAGGTTCAAGCATTTGTCGATAAGCAGCAGCAGACCTGGCAACCGATCCTGGAGAAAATCTCCAAGGAATAGCGGTCCGAAGCGTCCGCCGAATTACGCCGCTGCGGCGGCGCGTTTCTTCACGACTTGGCGCTTGAGCTCGAGCGCACGATCCGACAGTTCGGTGTCTTTGGCCTTCAGCAAGAACGCGTCGAACCCGCCGCGATGATCGACGGTCTTCAGCGCATTGGCCGAAATCCGCAAGCGTACTTTGCGGCCGAGCGAATCCGACAGCAGCGTGACATTGAGCAAATTGGGCATAAACCGCCGCTTGGTCTTGCGGTTGGAATGGCTGACGCGGTTCCCGACTTGGTGCGTCTTTCCGGTCAGCTCGCAACGCCATGACATGGTTCGAAATCCTTAGGCTTCAAAGCTCGCCGAAATGCCGCGCCGATCCCGGGACGTCGAGCGGCGCCTCTCCGACGGTAAAGGGGTTGGCGCGGAGCTATAGTAGCGGCCTTCCCGAGCGTCAAGCCGCAGACAGAATACCCTCCCCGGATCGGATTTCGCTATTGTTGCGGCGGGTGGTTTGCGGATAGCACTCGAACCACACAAAGGACGCATTCTCCGACAAAACAATGGCGCCGATCTCACCGCGGTGTTTTGAGCAAAACCCTTGTCCCGCTTAGGCTTATCGATGCTCGCCGTCCGCCGTGCCGGCATCGCCGTGCTGGCTGCGGTGCTGTTGGCCGGCGCGGGCTTTTTGATCGTGGCTGTGGCCAAGGCGGGTGACGCCACCCGACAGGCGGCGGTTCAGTCCGCTCCGGTGTCCGCCAAAGCGCCGGCCGAGGAGGGGCGACTTGAGGCGGTCTATACCGCCACCATCTCCGGCATCCCGATCGGCCGCGGCAATTGGATGGTCGAGATTTCCGACGATCAATACACAGTTGCGGCCAGCGGTGCGACAACCGGGATTATCAAGTTTTTCACTGGCGCTCAGGGCACCAGCGCCGTGCATGGCACCGTCCATGCCGGCCAGCCGATCCCGACCAGCTATGGCGCGACCATCACTTACGATCGCAAGGTCGACGACGTCCGCATTGCGCTCACCGGCGGCAATGTAACGGATTATGCGGTCGAGCCGCCGCTGCCGCCGGTGCCCGACCGCATCCCGGTGACCGACGCGGACCGCCGCGGCGTTTCCGATCCGATGACGTCGATGCTCAACCGGGTGGCCGGCGATGGCGATCCGGTCGCACCGGAGGCCTGTAACCGCAAGGTCGCCGTGTTCGACGGCCGCGTGCGCTACGATTTGCACAGTGAATTCAAGCGCATGGAAACGGTCAAGGCGGAGCGGGGCTATGCCGGCCCGGCGGTCGTCTGCGCGGTCTATTTCACGCCGATTTCCGGTTTCGTGCCGAACCGGCCTGCGATCAGATATTTGATCGAACTGCGCGACGCCGAAGTATGGCTGGCGCCGATTTCCGGCACCCGCGTCTTGGTGCCGTTCCGCTTCTCGATGCCTACGCCGCTCGGGGTCGGACTGTTGCAGGCCACCGAATTCGTATCGGTCACGCCACCGTCGCATCCGGCTGTGAAGACCCAATGAGCACCCGCACCGGCCGCGTGGCGGACCGATGTTGCACGCGGCTTCCCCGTTATCCACAGGCAGGTGGCCCTTGACTCAGCGCGGAATCGTGATCGTCGAGCGCGTTAATTATTTTGGCGCCAAGGCGACGGCCGCTGGCCATCGATTCCACCCGATGTGGTATAGGAGCGCCGTCCTCGCTCCATATATCGCAGTGAACGAACGCGCACACGGCGAGAGTCGCCGATTCGGCCGTGATTCGTTCCAGACTCGTTCCACATCTTAAGCACAGGGCTTTCCAGCGTCACATTGTGATACAGAAGCGCCTCGTTCGTTGCTTTGTCGTGTCAATGCCGGGCCCGTAATGCCGATTTCATTCTCGCCACCTGCCAACCGTGATCATCGCGCCCGCGGCGCAGGCGTCACGGCCGTTCTCGGTCCGACCAATACCGGGAAGACCCATCTCGCCATTGAGCGGATGCTGGCCCATTCGTCGGGCTTGATCGGGCTGCCGCTGCGGCTCCTGGCCCGCGAGGTCTACAACAAGGCCGTCGAGCGGGTCGGCGCCGAGGCCGTAGCGCTCGTGACTGGCGAAGAAAAGATCAAGCCGCCTAATCCACGATATTGGGTCGCGACCGTCGAGGCGATGCCGCGAGATCTCGATGTCGCGTTCGTTGCGGTCGACGAGATTCAGCTCGCCGCCGATTTCGAACGCGGTCACGTCTTTACCGATCGCATGCTGAATAGGCGCGGCCGCGAGGAAACGCTCGTGCTCGGCGCCGCGACCATGAAGCCGATCGTCGAACGGCTGCTCCCAGGCGCCAGCATCGTCAGCCGGCCGCGTCTGTCGCAGCTCACTTTCTCCGGCGAGAAGAAGCTGACGCGGCTGCCACGGCGTTCCGCCATCGTCGCGTTTTCGGCCGATGAAGTTTACGCCATCGCCGAATTGATCCGCCGCCAGCGCGGCGGCGCCGCGGTGGTACTCGGGGTATTGTCGCCGCGCACCCGCAACGCTCAGGTCGAGCTCTATCAATCGGGCCAGGTCGACTACATGGTGGCGACCGACGCCATCGGCATGGGGTTGAACCTCGACGTCGACCACATCGCCTTTGCGTCGGACCGCAAATTCGACGGCTACCAGTTCCGCAAGCTCAGCCCCTCCGAAATGGCCCAGATCGCCGGCCGCGCCGGCCGCGCCATGCGCGACGGCACGTTCGGCACCAGCGGGCGCTGCCCGCCGTTTGAACCCGAGCTCGTTCAAGCCCTCGAATCGCACAATTTCGAGCCGGTGAAGCTCGTGCAGTGGCGCAATAGCGATCTCGACTTCTCCTCGGTCGGAGGCCTGCAGGCGACGCTCGCCGCGGCGCCCACCGAGGCCGCGCTCGCGCGCGCGCCGGTCGCCGAGGATATCCTGGTGCTCGATCATGCGGCGCGCGACACCGAGGTCCGCAACATGATCGGGAGCCCTGCCGACGTGGAGCGGCTCTGGGACGTCTGTCAGCTGCCCGATTACCGCAAGATCGCGCCGGCCAACCATGCCGAGCTCGTGGTCACGCTGTTCGGCTATTTGCAGCGCGAGGGCAGGATCGCGACCGACTGGTTTGCCCAGCAAGTCGCGCAGGCCGATCGCACCGATGGCGATATCGATACGCTGTCGGCGCGGATCGCCCATATCCGGACCTGGACGTTCGTTGCCAACCGCCCGGACTGGCTCGCCGAACCCGAACACTGGCAGGGTGTCACGCGCGGCGTCGAGGATCGGCTGTCGGATGCCTTGCATGAGCGGCTCACCGAGCGTTTCGTCGATCGCCGCACCAGCGTGCTGATGCGGCGATTGCGTGAGAACGCGACTCTGGAACCCGAGTTCAACAAGACCGGCGAAGTCGTGGTCGAAGGCCACGTCATCGGCCGCCTCGACGGCTTTGTGTTTTTGCCGGATGCATCATCGGGAGGTTCGGAGGCGAAGGCGTTGCAAAACGCCGCGCAGAAGGCTCTCGCGGGCGAAATCGCGCAGCGCGCGACGCGGCTAGCCGAAGCGCCCGACGAACAATTCGTGCTCGCCGCCGACGGCACGCTGCGCTGGACCGGCGCCGCGGTTGGCAAGCTTTACGCCGGCGACGAGGTGTTGCGGCCGCGGCTGCGCGTCATCGCCGACGAGCATCTGACCGGCGCGCCGCGCGATGCGGTCGAGGAGCGGCTCGATCGCTTCGTCAAAGCGCATATCGCCAAGCTCCTTGGACCCTTGTCCGAATTGGGCGCGGCCGAGGACGTGACCGGGATCGCGCGCGGCGTCGCCTTCCAATTGATCGAAGCGCTCGGCGTGCTCGACCGTCAGCGCGTCGCCGAAGAGGTCAAAGGCCTGGACCAGCCGTCACGCGCGACATTGCGCAAATACGGTGTTCGCTTCGGCGCCTATAACATCTATCTGCCGGTGTTGCTGAAGCCTGCGCCGCGCCGTCTTGCGGCGCAGCTTTGGGCCTTGCGCCACGCGCAGAACCAGGCCGAGACACCTATCAAGGGCCTCGACGATGTCTTGCATCTCGCCGGCAGCGGCCGCACCTCGATTCCGGTCGATCGAGAAATCGACGACACGCTCTATCGCACCGCCGGCTATCGCGTCTGCGGCGAGCGCGCGCTCCGCGTCGATATTCTTGAGCGACTCGCCGATCTGATCAGACCCGCGCTCTCCTGGCGCGAGGGCGCCACCGGGACAAAGCCACCGGGCGCCTTCCCCGGTGGCGGCTTTACCGTCGTCAATACGATGACATCATTGACCGGCGCGTCGGGCGAGGATTTCGCGTCTATCTTGCGCGCGCTCGGCTACCGCATGGAGCAGCGCCCCAAGCCGCCCGAGCCGGTGCCCGCAGCGGCGCCTGCGCCTCCGCCCACACTGGCCGAGGGTGGGGAGGTTGTGATCGAATCCGCCGCGGACGCGCCGGCCACACCCGAAAATGTTGATCTGGTTGCGGTCGCGACCGACGCAGTCGCATCGGAGGTAGCCGCGGAAGGCTCCGCCGCCTATTCTCACGATGAAGTGAAGCCGGATTGGGCGGCGGAACCCGAATCGATGGCCGAACCGGCCGCCGAGCCCGTCATGCCGGCGGCTTCGTCTGTAGAAGCCGTCGTTTCCGGAAGCGAGGTCGAAGCCGCAACATCGGCTGAAGCGGCGGTCTCGCCGGTCGCCGAGGAGCCCGTGCTGATCGAGGTCTGGCGGCCGGGACGGCGCGAGGGCCGTCCGGAAGGACGGCGTCGGCCGCGCCCGGAGCGTCAAGGAACTGGCAGGGATATGCGGAGAGGCCGGGGTGCAGAGCCACCGGCACCGCGCTCCGACGAAACCGGGGTGGCGGCAGCGCCAGTCGGAGAGGCCACGACGACGCCAATAGTCGAGGCCGCGCCGGGCACGGTCGCGGAGCCGGCCAAAGAGACACGGCATCCGCGCCATCGCCGCCGCCATGGTGGCGAGAGACATAGTGGCGAGAGACACGGCGCCGAACGTCATGCTGGCGAGCGGCACGGCGGCGAAAGACATGGTGGCGAGCGACATAGTGGCGAACGACATGGCGCCGACCGGCCGCAGCGCGACCGCGAACGCGTGACGGCCCGCCCGGCGCGGTTTGAGCGGCGCGAGAAGGCGCCGGACCCGAATTCGCCGTTCGCCAAGCTCGCGGCGCTGAAAGCCCAACTTGAAGCCAACGCCAAGGAGCGCGGCTGATTGAACGCGGAGGCTAATCGCCAGCGCATCGACCGGTGGCTGTGGCATGCCCGGGTGGTGCGCACGCGGGAGGCGGCGGCAGCGCTTGCGGGCGCCGGCTACGTCCGCGTCAACGGCGCCCGCGTCGATGCGCCCGGGCGCATGGTGCGCAGCGGCGATGTGATAACGGTTGCGCTCGACGGCGGCGTCCGGGTGTTGAAGGTAACCGGATTTGTCGAGCAGCGTGGTCCCGCCGGAACCGCGGCCGCGCTCTACGAGGCGCTTGACTAGCGCCGGCGCCGGCCGGCTCGCCGCGGGACAGCTTGGCTCGCCCTTCTTGCGTGCACCCCACCCATACGTTAGGAGCATGGGCTCGCAAAAGCCCGTTCAGAGTGTGCAGATGACCTATATCGTCAACGACAATTGCATCAAATGCAAATACATGGACTGCGTCGAAGTCTGCCCCGTGGATTGCTTTTACGAGGGCGAGAACATGCTGGTCATCCACCCGGATGAGTGCATCGATTGTGGGGTGTGCGAACCTGAATGCCCAGTCGACGCCATCAAGCCGGACACCGAGCCGGGCGTGGAAAAGTGGCTTTCGATCAACGCCGAATATGCCAAGGCGTGGCCCAATATAACGGCGAAAAAGACACCGCCGGCCGACGCCAAGGCGTGGGAAGGCGTCGCCAATAAGTTCGAAGAGCATTTTTCTGACAAGCCGGGCAGTGGCGACTAACCTTCTGCCCGTTGGGTGGATTTCGCGGTTCCGCGGGTATGTTTTTCTACCTACACGGGCTCTGTGTGTTGAAGAAATTTCCGGTTGCGGATATTAACTATCGTTAAGAATTCTGCCCGCGGCAACCCAGATGCGACGCTTTCGCAGGGTCATAACGCTTTGATTTTAGCTGAAAATGTGTTATATAGCGCAGATACAATGAAAAACACCCCCGAAGCGCTGCTCCCGGCCGGGAGCATATTTTTTCGGAGGGTTCCCGAGGAACCGTCAATAGAGGCGTGATTTCCACGCGAGAGCAGTGGCAGAGAAAACTCGTCGTCGTTCAAAGAAAAGTGCGGCCGGCATGAGCCGGAAGACAACCAAACCCTCCTCCCGCGCGAGCCGGAGGCCATCACAGTCCACGCGAGCGATGACCCGTAGCCGGGTCAGCGTGGCAAAGCCCGCGCATCGGCGTAAGCCGGAGGCGGAAGGAGCAAGTACTTTGGGAATGAATGTGAAGAAGACTACCCAACGACAAGGCTTCAAGACTCAGGAATTCATTGTTTATCCAGCTCACGGCGTCGGTCAGATCATCGCCATCGAGGAGCAGGAGGTTGCGGGCGCGCGGCTGGAGCTGTTCGTCATTAATTTCGTCAAGGACAAGATGACGCTCCGGGTGCCGACCTCGAAGGTCACGTCCGTCGGCATGCGCAAGCTCGCCGAGTCGACCATGGTCAAGCGGGCGATCGAGACGCTCAAGGGCCGGGCGCGGGTCAAGCGCACGATGTGGTCGCGCCGTGCCCAGGAATACGAGGCCAAGATCAATTCCGGCGATATCGTCGCCATCGCCGAGGTCGTGCGCGACCTCTATCGATCCGACACCCAGCCGGAACAGTCTTATTCGGAGCGCCAGCTCTACGAGGCGGCACTTGACCGGCTGTCGCGCGAGGTCGCGGCGGTGCAGCGCGTGACCGAGACCGAGGCGGTCAAGGAAATCGAGGGCGCACTGGCCAAGGGACCGCGTCGTGGTCCGAAGCCGGAAGCCGAAGCCGAAGACGAGCCGGTCGTCGAGGAAGAGGCGGCGTAATAACCCTCAGCCGTTGCAAGATTCGAAAGGCCCGGTGGCAGCACCGGGCCTTTTTGCTATCCGGCCCGCTTGTTCCGGCCTCGGCGAGTGCGCTCACGACGCGTCACGGTCGCTGCTTAGCCATAAATTAAGCTTCATTTGAAAGGAGTTAGGCCGCGTAATTTGGGAATCGCATGGGGGTGCCGGATGCGGCGAAACAAGGCGCTTAAGCGCGGCCTGCAACATCGAAGCGGCTCCGTCCGAATCCGTATCATCCAGATCCTGGCTGCGGGCAGCTTCGGCTACCTGTTCGGCGGTCTGAACACGACCGCGTTGCGTACGGTCGAGCCGTCGGCGGCCGAAATCGTTGCCGTGCGCTTTCCCGCAATGACGGATGCCTCTGCAAATCCCGCAAGCGCGCGCATCGCTGCGGCCGCGACGCGGCGCACGACGGATCTTGCCGAACTCGCGCTGTTGAACCCCGAGCCCATGGCGCCGCCAGCCGAGGCGCAAGCGGCCACGACGTCGGCCTTGCAAGCCAATCGGCAAACGCCGGCAAAGATCGCGGCCCTAGACGGTGGCGCAATGCCGCCCGCGCCCGAGGTGGCAGCCCCGGTACAGCCGAAGCTCCAGCGAGGGGCCAAGGCCGTTGCGGCCTTCCCGCCAAGTGCGGGTGAATCCAGGTCGGTTGCACCGGCCATCCATCGCACCGTCGCCAATCGGCCGGGTTACATGCTCAACGATGCGCAGATCGCGAGCATCAAAACGCGACTTAATCTGACGCCCGACCAGGAACAGATGTGGCCCGCCGTCGAAGCCGCGCTCCGCAACATGAGCTATGCGCACGGGCAGCCGGTGCATGAACGCAGCGCTTCAGAAATACAGAGTGCGGCGGTCGATCCCAACGCGGTGCAAGGTCTCAAATCCGCGGCGAGCCCGCTGATCATGAGTTTTAACGCCGAGCAAAAAGAGGAAGTGCGCAACCTCGTCCACGTGATGGGACTGGATCAGCTCGCGTCGGAATTCTGAGCCCAGAATTATTCTTTCGCGACGTTGTGCTGCGAAAGATTGACGACCGGCCGCAACAGATCGGCTGTGCATTTCGAGCCGATCAAAGCGAGCCCCGCAAAGCACAGTAGCTCGCCCATTTCCACGGGCTTTTCGACATAGACGCTGTAGAGCGGGTCGTAGAGGAAAAAGGCGGCGCAGACCGTGGCCGCCAGCGCGCACAACACCGCCATCCGGGTGCCGTAGAGCACCGCCATTAGCGCAGTCGGCAGCAGATAGAAGAAAACGAGATGCTGCGGCCCCACAGCTTCGAGCCTGACCAGCCACAGCACGGCGGTCGCGAGTGACATGACGGCAAAGGCCACGACGACGGGTAACGCCGCTTTGACGATCCGCATGCTTGTGCTCCCCCAACGCCAGACGGCCGATTGTCCCCCGGCCGTTTAGTGTTGCACCAATCATAGCGGAGCGGACTTACAGAGAGAATAGGTCAAACAGTTCATGCTGGAATTAAGTTATTCCATTCTTGAACATGTTGCAGCGCAAACAAAACTAGCCGGGCGCCGTCGTTTTATTCGACGACGATCTTGACCTCGCTCCCAGGCTTGAGCCGATCGCCGGGATCGAGGCCGTTTAGCACCCGGAAACGCTCGACGGCGCGGTCGGCAACCGCCATCCGTCCCGCCAATTTATCCACCGTGTCGCCCGGTCCGACCGTGACGAGCTGCAGCCGTAGCGGCTTGGCATCCTCGATCTCGGCCAGGCTCATGCGCCGAAATGTGCCGATCGATTCACGAAAGGCACGATCGACCTCGGGCGTGCGGTGCTTGGCGGCAAAGATAAAGCGATAAACGTCGCTGCCGAAGCGGATGGCGTAAAGCCGAAAATCCCACTGGTCGCCTTTGGCGACGCCACTGGCGCCTGGGAAGCCGTTGATGGTGACGTCTTCGACGGTCGCAGGGTCGATATTCTCGATCCAGCCCGAGGTCAGATATTCGGCGAGCGTCTGTTCGGCCGGCACCCGCACCACGTCGAGCCGCAGCGCCTCGCCGCCGCCGCGCTTGATGCCGAGCACCGCTTGGGCGGTATTGTCGAGTGCAAAGCCGTCAGGCGCAGTGAAAGTGAAGCCGAGCTTCGGATGCAGGAAGCGCCGGCCGCGCACAAAACCCTCGCTCGGGTCCTCGCCATAGACAATGCCGTCGATGTCGGACAGATAGGCGGCCTTCGCCCGCGCGAAATCCGTACCCCCGTCGGTCGCCGGCGCCCGGTATTGACGCGCGTTGGCGAGCGCGTTGGTGATGCGCTCGGGCGTCGCCGGGTGCGACGACAGAAAGTCGGGCGCGCTCGGATTGATGGCGCCGGACTGCTCCGGCTTCATTTCGGAATTGTGCTCCATCGAGGTGAGGAAGCGAACCGCGCCATAGGGGTCGTAACCGGCGCGCGCGGCGATGCCGACGCCAATACCGTCGGCCTCGAATTCCTGGGCGCGCGAGAAGCTCGCCAGCGCGAGCTTCGATTTGGCGAGTGCCAAGGCGCCCGCCGCCGGATCGGTGACCACGTCGGTGACGACGCGGCTGACAAGGTCGGCTTGGCGCGCCTGCTCTTCGCGGATCTCAGCGTGGCGGGCGATCACATGGCCCATCTCATGCGCCAGCACCGAGGCGAGCTCGGAATCGTCGTTGGCCAAGGCGATCAGGCCGCGCGTGACGTAAAGCTGACCGGTCGGCAACGCGAAGGCGTTGACCGATTTCGAATTGAGCATCGTGACTTTGTAGTGCAGGTCCGGCCGTTCCGACGCTGCGACTAGGCGCTCGACCATCTGCTCGATCATCGCCTGCAGGCGCGGGTCGTTATAGACGCCCCCATAGGCGCCGAGGATGCGCTGGTGCTCGCGCAGGACCGCGGGCGACATGCCCGTCGCGTCGGCCTGCTTCATGGGTGCGGCGAGAGAAGTCTGCGGCGCGCCTGACGGCGGCGCGGCGGTACAGGCCGCCAATGCCAGCGCCGCCAAAGCGAAGCCCGCATAGCCGATGCGCCGGCTAAGCCGATAGACCGCGATTGCCGCTCGTCCCCGTCCCACCAGTCACTCCAAGACCCGCCGACCTAAGCCCCGCGATTTAATCGCGATCCAAGGTCTCGATCTGTCCCGGCCGTTCGGCCTCCATGCGCGGACTGGCCCAAACTGTCCCCGCCGCTCCGTCGCCCGTTCTGCCGCGCGCCTCGATGAAGCCGCGGACGAGAACGCGCCTGCCCTCGAGGCCCTTCAAATCGAGCCCCACCGCAGCGAAATTGCGCTCGTTTCGTTTCAGGATCGTAACTGCAAAATCCTCGGACCAGCGCCGCCCAAAGTTCAGGTAGATCGTCGACCCGCTTTCACGCACGGACACCACTTCGCCCTCAACCAGCGCAAATCGGCCACGACGCGCCAGTACATCCGTAGGGGTCTCGGCGTTGACAACATTATAGTCGGGATCGGCCCACAGGCCAAGCTTGGCGGTCCGGGCGGCGCGCGCGCGGCCGAGGAGTTCCGTGGCGCAGGTTCGGCTGCCGATGCGATCGCCGACTTGGGCGAAGCCAGCGGCGACGAGTTCGCCCTGCACGAATAATTCGTCGCCGTCACGCAAAGTATAGACATAAGCGACGATGCGCCCGTAGCGGTCGGAGGGGAATTCGGCTTGGCGGAGCAGGACCTGGTCGCCGCCCGCGAGCGCGTTGAGGGCGTCTTTCGCGGCTGCGGCCCCCGATGCTGCAGCGGCGTCCTGCGACTGTGGCAGAGACGGCACCTCGATCCCCGCAAGCCGCACTTCGCGGCCGTCGTCGAGCACGAAAGTGCGGCCGTCGACGACGCGGCTCACGGTGGCGTGGGCGGTCTCGGCGCTGCCGCAGGGGTCGGCATTCGGCCGATTCTGGGCGAGGGCTCGAATACCCCCGCACGTCGCCATGGTAACTGCCAAAATCCCGGCTAGAGCGCCGACTCCCCAATTCATCATCGGTCCGAGTGGAGGCGGCACGCACCGCGGCGCTGCCGCAGAAGACGCCAAGGCAATCACCAGCAGGTCGTCGTATGAATCTCTACCAGCGGCGCCGAGCAATCATTCCGTTGACTGCGTATCGCGTCAAGTTGGCTTTGATCCAACCCCTGTGGCGGATCGTTTGGGTCATAACAGGCGTTCGTCAGAACGATGCTCTTGAGGTGCTGTGCGCCGGTAAAGTCGGCTCGGCTGATCCGTGTATTGCTGAAATCCGTGCAGTAGAGATCGGCCGCCGTGAATACGGCTCCTTCGACGGAAGTGTTCAAGAAGGAAGCTTTGCGCAGCATCGCATGTTCGAAATTCACTAGAAAGTGAAACCTGCTGTACTTCCAAGCACTGTCGGTTTGCTCTTTCTCTGAAAGCTCCGATCCGCCGCCAAGCGCGTCCGCATCGGACATGTGGGCTCCATCGAATTTTGCCGAATTCAAATTCGCCCAACCCATATAGCTTCCAAACAGCCAGGAATTTTCCAGATGCGCACCCTGGAAGGACTGTGATGGGCTAAAGCTCGCTCCAGCCATATAGCCATCGGTCAATTGCAGGGAGGGAACGCAGAGCGGTGTCGATCCCAAGACCGCTACGGCGGCGGCTATGTTGCCTGGCACATGAGGGGCCAGGGTCCCCATGACGGTGTGATAAGGATTCAGATCGGACGTGTATGTGGCGATCTGATTGGTCAGTATGTTCGTAATCGTCGGGCAATAGTCCGGATAGGCCCGAACCAGCTTCGCAAATGCATAGTCGCCGGCAGCGCTCAACGCGGGTGAATCGTCCGCTGCAAGCTTCGATGCATCGATGAATTGCTGGTTCGCCGATTGGACCGCGGTTTGGCGAAGCGTTATGCCGCCACTTAAAACGGTCCAGACAAACGTCAAAAGAACGGCAGTCCCGCCGATCAGCTGTATGGGTCCCGACGTCTGGGAATTGCGAAATTTGGCAATCTGTTTTGGATCGGTAATGCCTTGAAGGCTGGCTTCCTTGGGGATTTTAATCAAATACCAGTTCAGAAATACCAGCGAGATTGCGCCAAGCAAAACGATCCCGGCAATCATCCACGTTTCCATGAGCACCCCCGATGCACACACCATAAACTGCAGCGCAGGGATCGGATCGAGTCAGCCGTGCTGCACGGTGCCGAAAATCATAATCACCGAAGAGGCGGGCGTCGCGCAACAGTTGTGCAGGCTCGTCGTGCGCCCAGGCCGTTGACCACAGGTTATGGCCTAAGATATCGAACGTCACGCAGGTCCCGTAGCTCAGCCGGATAGAGCAGCGGTTTCCTAAACATACCTGCGCATAGGCACGCGCTGCTTAGATTGGATGAAGCGTGAGAGCCGGCCCTTTTCGCGTCACGTGCCAGCGGCGGCTATCGAGGGAAGATCAGCCTCTAGCATTTTGTTTGAGCATGATCTTTTCGGAAAACCGGATTCCACTTTTCCGGATCATGCTCTGGCGCCTTTCACAGGCGCGGCAGTTAATGACCGATACTTTTCCGTGTCGGCCTCCAGGGCGTCAGTATCTTCGGCGGCGTCACCAATACCTTCGGCGACGTCACTGTTTTCCTTGGCGGCGGCGTCACCACTTTTAGCGGTGTCACTATTGTGTTCTTCGGCTTCGTCGATTCTTTCTCACAGCCGCGATCCGCGCGCACCTCGCCGGCCGGGCAGGTTGTGGTTTGTTGTAGCGGTTTCTGGCATCCGTGGGGGCCCATGGTTTCGCCGGACGGGCAAGTCGTTTGCCTCATCGGCACGCAACCGCCAGTGCCGTTGGGTTCCTCACCGGCCTGACAACTAGTTGTTGGCGGCCCGCAAACGCCGTCGGCATTGCGTACTTCACCGCGCTGACAAGGAGTTGTAGTTGTAGAGCTTAAACCGCATCCGCCGGCGGCGTTGCGTGGTTCGCCGTTCGGGCATGGCGTCGGCAGTATCGGCAGTCTTTGCTGTGGCGTCGGCGGTGTCAGCGTTTCCACTGGTGGCAGCAAGCAGGTGTTATCAGGACCAGCAACCCGCCCAGCCGGACATGCACAGCTGCCGTCGGGATTGCGCACCTCGTTGGCCGGACAACGCGCCGGGGGTATCACGCAGGTGTCAGAAGGGCCGGGCACTTGTCCGGGCGGGCAACGGGCCGGCGGCGATACGCAGGTGGTGCCAGAAGGACCGGGCCCCATGCCGGGGGGGCAGCATTGGTGTGTGGATGTCTCTCGTCCCGCCGGACAGGGTTTTTCCGCCGGGGGGCACCTTTGGCCGTTGGCGAGATCGCCGCCGGGGCACTGGCAGACGCCGGTGGGTCCCATGCTCGCCCCGATCGGGCAATGACACGTGCCATTCGGACCGAGCACCTCACCCTGCGCACACACTGTGGTCGTACGTATGCAAGTGCCGTTGCTAAGCGTGTAGCCGGGGTAGCACCCCGGCACCGGCGGAGCGGGCGGCAGCGGGGAAGGCGGGAGCGGCGTTGAAGACGTCGAAGGCGACGAGGATTTTGCCGGGACACAATTGCCGTCGGGATTTCTCGATCCGCCACCAGGACAATCGGGCAGCACGCAAGTGTCGAGGAAGATGGCATAAGGCGAGGGACAGGAAGGCTCTAGACCAGTTTCGACGCACGAATACGTTCCGTCCCCGACGGTTCCCAAGGTGGCGCCAGGAGGGCAAGTCGGTGTCGTTGGCGTACCGGATGTTACCGGCCCGGAGCAAACCGCCGCAAGCCCAGACACAGAGCAACTACACGACGATGCCGGAACATTTAAAGGACATCCATATAAACTCGAGAGGACCGCCCCACACACTGGTTGTCCAGATTCGCTCGTCGTCACATATTGTGCTCCCGGGGAGCAGCACTGGCCGACGCCATTGAGCGGTTGATTGAAGCCAGGACAAACGAGGGCGGCCAGGCATTGGCCTTTATTGTTAAGTGTGAAACCGGTTGGACACGTCGGGGTCGGCGCATTGAGCTGGCATGAACCGTTGGCTTGCGGCACCTGGCCGAACGGGCAACACGTCAGTCCACCCTTGTCGAGCTGGCCGAGTGGGCACGCCGACGCCGATGACGATCCATTGTGCGGCTGGCAGGTGCCGTCGGATTGGGGGGTCGAGGACGGGGGGCAGCAGGTGCCGGAATACGTCAGTTGCGCGAGCGGACAGGACGCCGCCAGGCTGCCGCCCGGCAACTGGCAAGTGTCATCGCCGGTTGGCGTCGAACCCGGCGCGCAACAGGCACGCCCGTCGGCCGTTATCGGGCCGGGACACGTGGGGGCCGCGCACGAGCCGTCGGTTTGTGGCTCCTGACCAGCCGGACAGCATGACAGGCTACTTTGGTTGAGCTGATTGAGCGGACAGGCCGACGCTGATGACGATCCATTGGCCGGCCGGCATGTACCATCGGATTGCGGGCTTGAGAACGACGGACAACACAAGCCGAATGTCGTCAGTTGGGCGAGCGGACAGGACGCCGCGAGGCGTCCGCCCGGCATCTTACAGGTGTCATCGCCGGTCGGCGTTGAACCCGGCGCGCAGCAGGCAAGTCCGTCGGCCGTCATCCGACCGGGACACGGTGAGACCGTCGCGATTTGCGGGCACGAACCCTGGGGCGCGCTTAAGCTGCTACAAGCTCGGTTCGCATTCGGGTCGTCGCCTTTCGCAATGCTCGAGCCCACGATTATCGCAGCTGCCGCGATCAGGCTTAGTGCTGCAACGCGTCGTCTTTGATGGCCAAACATCATTTTCGCCGACACTTCATTGTTGAACTCGCAGTCCGTGTTTGCCCCCCGTTTCAGCAAGTCGATCTCGATCAATTCAGAAACGTGCGACGCAGTGCGCAATCTAAAAATGCAGTGCCGCAAGATACGCAGCGAATGAGATGGCGCATGCGCAAAATAGAGCTAGGAGTGCACGGCGCCAATTTTTGCGGATGAGTTCATAAAGTACCGCACCCCAGAAAAAACCGGCAATACCAGCGAGACTCATGACATGCCATACGGCTGGCTGCATTCTGGCCTTCCTCTTTCAATATGAGGATTAAAAGTCCTGGTTTGCGGTGACGGCCCGGAAGCGACGCCCTTATCCGCCTCGGGTCGGCGTCATGTAGGCGAGCCCGCCGGGCAAGCCTTCTCCTCAATTTGCCGCCGGTGCCCGCGTGGCATCGATATCACCCTTAAGGCTCGCGATACCGACCGCACCCAGAACAACGTTTTTGCCGATCACGTATCCGGGCGTTCCGGTAATGCCGAGCGCGCCGGCAAGCTTCAAATCCTCGTCGAGCGTGGCGCCGGCTTCGTCGCTGTCCATGTCGTGCTCGATTCGCGGCATATCGAGGCCCTGATCTTTCGCCGCCGCGAGCGCTTTTTCCTTGCCCGCTTGGCCCGGACCGCCAAGCAACTCTTGATGAAACGCCAAGTATTTCTGCCCGTTGGCATCCTGCATGCGAACCGCAATGGCGACACGGGCGGCATCGTTCGAGCCGGGACCCAGAATGGGAAACTCCTTGAGCACGATCTTCAATTTCGGATCATTCTTGATCAAAGTAAGCATGTCGGGCAGCGCGCGCTTGCAGTAGCCGCAGTTGTAATCGAAGAATTCGACGAGCGTCGCGTCGCCATGGGGATTGCCGAGCGTGACCTGGTGCGGCGAAGAGAACAGCGTCTCCGCATTGCTGGAGATCGCGCTGCCCCGTTCGGTGCCGGTTTTGACATTGGTATCGAGCGTGGCGCGATGCTTGAGCACTTCGACCAGGATTTCTCCGACCGCTGCCGGGTGCTTTATCAAATAGGTTTTGACGATTTCTCCGACTTCGTCGGGATGCGCCGCAAGGTAATCTTTGATGATCTGCTCGATCTCGCCGCGCACCTCTTGCGCTTGTGCCAGGCAGGGCGCGAGCAGAATAAATCCGCCAAAGATCGCTGTCGTTGCAAGTTTGATCGGTCTCACGGGCTTCTCCATTTCTGCATGCTTGTTCCGTCGCGCCTGTTGACGCTAATGATGAAAAATATTGCGACCGCCGGTTGGGGCACGGAAGACCGGAGCCCGCGGGGTCGCGGTTAACCCGCCGCGTTGGCGCAGGACGAAGGGGGGTCTTGGCGGTCCGCTCGGATTAGGGTGAGCCACGCGACCGACGATACTGGGCGGCGGTCCGACCAAAACGCATTCACCCCTGGCGTTTCGCACCTCGCCTGATAGGCAGGCGGTTTGTCGGGCCGCCACGCATACTCCATCGCGGTCGCGTTCCTCGCCGGCCGGACACGCAGTCGTCTGGCTCGGCATGCAAGTGCCATCGGAGTTGTGCGCTCGACCGGGCGGACAAGCCGATATCGGAATGGTTTGGCAAACGCCGCTGCTGTCAAGGAACTGACCGGGCGCACAAGATTGCGGCTGTCCGACGCCGCAGGACTTGCCGTCGGAGCCGACCGAACGATTATTGCAGCAGCTGCCATCCGGCATCTTGGTGTAGCCGGGAGCGCATGCCGGGGTGGGATGAGTGATGGCGGGGCATGTCGAGCGGTTCCTCGGATCGACCGGCCCTGAACAACAAGCGCCGCCTGTCGTCACGTTGGCGGCCGGGCAACAGGTGCCGCCTTTGGCAGGGATCTGACCGGCGGCGCAGCACTGCGGCCCAACCGGGATATGAACGATCGGGATACATTGGTTCTTATTGGCGCCGCCTGGCATCTGGCCGCTGGGACAGCAGGTGCCGGCCGATGTCATCTGTCCGGCAAGGCAGCACGATTTCCCCGTAGACACGTAGCCTTTGCTGCAGCATTGCGGACTGGTTGATCCTGGCGAACAGTCCGGGTTTGTCGGCGGCGGCGGCAAGCATTGACCGTTGGCAACGTGGCCGGAAAGACAGCACGCCTGAGCGCCGTTGCTGCCGCTGTAAGTCTGCCCACTGGGGCAGCAAGCGTTGCTCGGGCCGACAGGGGTTTCTCCCGCCGCGCAACCGGGATTGTTTTTAACGCACCGACCGCCCGGTGCGAGGTCTGCCGGCGAGCAACATTGATCGCCAACCCGCACGCTGGGGCGTGTGCATGTTCCGCAGGTCCCTGCGCTATTTCTGCCCTGGCCCGGCAAGCACAGGACGGGCGTGCCGGTCGGACAATTGCCGGACGGACAAGAAGCCGACGGTGGCGTGTTTGGTGGCGGCGGTGGCGTGTTGGGCGGTGTATTGGGCGGCACGGCAGGTATATTGGGCAGCGGTGTCGGAGGGATCACTGTCGGCTGACCGCCAGACGGGAGAGGCAAGAATGTGCTTTGGCCGGGAACTGTCGGAGCGCATGTCGGCACTATAGCGACGTCACCCATGTAGCCTCGCGATCCGGCGTCGCCGATCTCATCGCCATAGGCGACGAAATAAGCGTAAAGCGGCGGCGTATCGTCGATGCTCCACGTTGCATTGCCTTGCAATCCGTTGACATTGAGCGGCCCGGTTTTTTCGAGCCATTGCGCCAGGGCGGTGTCGGACGAATCGCGCAGATCTTCGCCGGTCGACCACAGGAACCCGCCGCACGATTGCGATGAGAGATTCCCGCTGGTGTCGTAGCGATAGCCGATTGCAGCGCCGCCATTGCCGTTGTGCAGGGCAAGCGGAAATCCGATTGCGTAACTGTCAGGCAGTCCTTGCCAGACCCGCGGTCCGACCGGGCTCACCAAGGCGTAGCGCAGCACGCGGCCGACACCCGGCTGGGTCAGGGCTTCGAAGTCGTAAGCGCCGGTGGGTGCCGGCCGCTCCGCGAGATACATGCGGCCTTGCTCGTCAAAAGTGATCTTCGAAATTTCGGTCGGACCGGCGGCGGGCGGCACCACGAATTCGATCACCGCGTCGGTATCGAACGAGCCGTCGGCTTGCAGGCCGACCGACCAAATCTGCAGACCATCGGCTATCGCGTAGTACAGACGGTGCTGGTAAACGGCGAGCCCGTAGACGCGGCGCTCGGGCACCGCATAGTTCCAGGTCGCGGGCTGTTCGCTGTCGAATTGCGGGGAGGTGATGTCGATTCGCTGCGGCACATCCCAATGAGCCGGCGGCATTCCTAAAGCCTGGCGTCCGGTGACGCCATGCCCATAACGGCCGAGTTCGCGACCGTTCATTGCGAAGCGATGAATGAACCCGGTTTCGCGGTCGGAGACAAAAAGAGATTTCGAATCCGGATCGAACGCCAAGCCACCCAGCGCCGCACCGGAATTCGTTCTGCTCCCCAGCACCACATTGGCAAAGAGCGTCACTTGGCCGGTTGTGCCGTCGATCTTCCAGATCGATCCCGGCCCGCCGCCCGGGCCCCACAAGCCCGGCATGAAGGTCGCATTCGGCGCACCGACCTTAATGTGCATCGGCTGCCCGTCGGGTCCGGGCGCGACGATCGGCAGGCCATAGGCTGAGGTCGCCGCAAGGTAAATGTTGGGCGGCGTGGCATCGTCGGCGACGACGCCAAAAACCTGGCCGATCTGATTGGCGAGCCAGGTATAGGGTTTCGGTGCGCCGACCAACTGGGCGGCCGGAGGCCCGCCCATGAGCTGCAGATCGACGATGCGCAGCGACGGTCCGCCTCCGTCGATGAACGTCAGTTCGCCGGGATCGATGCCGGGTGCGATCTGAGCCGGCGGAGACGCGCCGGAAAAGCCTGTGACGGCCGCATTGCCGGGCGCAAGGATCGCCTGCTGCGCCAAAGCGCTTCCGCCAAGGCTAACTCCGAACGCAATCGCGATCGCCGCCACGCCGCGCGCGCTGTTGCCGACATGGAGCAGAAAATCGCCGCGGCCCAGCATGGCGCGTTACCGCAAATTTGGCGGTTGGCGCGGAGAGACGCAGTTTCCCGTCGCGGGGTCAGGTCTTTGGCCGCTGGGACAACACGTGCCGCATGAACTCGCTTGTGCAGGATCGCAGCATGAGCCGTTGGCGAGCTGGATTTTGGTCGGATCCGAACAACCGCTGGCGACGCACTTGCCGTCGCTCGCTTCTTCACCGGCCGGGCAGCTCGCGACACATTTGCCGGCGGATTCGATCTCGCCCGCGGGACAGCCGGAGGTCCCTGACGCCGGACATTCACCGCTGGTGGGGGCGGCCTGGCCCTTTAAGGGGCCGCTGTCGCAGAGGCAGGCAGGCGTCGACGTACCGGGTGCACTGGCGGCCGTCGTGCCGGCGGGACAGGTGCAAGTCAGATATGGGTAGTTGATGGTCTGGGTGCCGGTATTGCTGACGGCATTCGACCATCCGATCTGCATCGGATAGGGGCAGAAGCATTCGTAAACTGTCTGGGCCCCCGTCGCGCTATAGCCGGGTTGGGTCTGCGTGACCACCACGCCTGCTGCCGTTCCCTGGTACGTAACCGGCGCGCCGGACATGCTCCCCGCTTCGGGAGAAGGGCCCCAGATGCCCAGGATCGGGTTTTGCGAGGTGCCGCCGCAGTTATAAAGCTGATTGAAAGAGCCAGGCGGGCAAGGGCTTATTTCGCAATCGATCTGTTGGATGTTGACGGACGATCCGGTGCAATCATTGTCGGCGGTGCAGAACAACTGCTGCAGACAATTATCGAATTGCGCAAAGAAAGATGGCCAACCCGGATCTTCGGCGGTTTGACAGGCACAAGACGCAATGTTCGCCGCATCGGCCGCATCGCTCAGCAGGCTACTGACATCGGACAGCGCGTTGACATTGGAAATTCCGGACTTGGATAATAATGTATTGGCCTTGCTGAGATCGCCGCCGGCGGCTTCGATAGCGCTGCAGATCGTTGCGCCCTGGCCGTTCGGCAGTTGAAGAATGCCGATGACATAGGGCAAAGCGATGACGAATTCCGGGTCGTCGAGACATCCAGCGGGAAATTTTGAAATGAGCGTCCCGATCGCGCTCGCCAGATCGCTTGCCGAACAGCCGGCATAGGCCGGAGCAAAGGAGGCGCAAATCGTCGATGCGGCTACCAGCAAAATACGGGCACTGGCCTTAAGGACACGCCACCCTGCCGTGACGGAAACGCGATCGCGGTATGATCTCAAGGTACCACCCCAACCGCCAGTTTAGGCAGAGCGCCGAAGCTGGCGCATCAACCGAACGGTTGAGAAGGGATGCCTTGAATTTAGGCGAGCGGGCTCGAGAACGCCGCGATAAGCTTCATGAGTTCGGACTGTCGTTTCGTTCCGGTCTTCCCATACAGATTGTGCAGGTGAGTTTTGATGGTCGCTTGCGACAGCCCGAGTATCTTTGCGATGTCCCGAACACCCGGGGCGTCTGTCATTGTGAACAGGACCGTGAGCTCGCTTGGCGTGAGACCGTAGGCCTTGGCGATGACTTCGGGTTGAGAGCTGACGTTCAGGGTCGCCTTGTGGACGAACAGCGCCGCGCTAGCAGCGTGGGCGTCGCCTGTCCGGCGCCTGGTCCCGGAGTTGAGCGGCAGCACATGGGCCACATAGTGCTCGCCGTGTCGTGCGGTCAGCGGAACAGCGGTGCCTTTGGCACCAAGATTGAGGTCGCCGTCGAGATTGGCAGCGGCGAGTGCTTCAGACAGGATGCGGGCGACCGTCGGATTGTGGGGCAGCAGGCGGCCGCCAACGGCACAAAGCAGATCGTCCTGGGCGAGCAGCGCCGCGCCGCTGCGGTTGGCGTGCACCATGCGTCCGTCTGCATTGACAAGATAAATGGCGGCCGCTACGGCGTCGAGTGTATCGGCGAGGTCCGCTGCACTGACGCTTTTCTGGTCGAGGGTTTTGCCTATGAGGACTGCGCGGCGAATATGCGGCACCAGAAGCGCCATGCGTTCGCGCGCCGTTTCGTCAATCCTGCCGCCGCGTTGGTCCCGGAAAACAACAAACACCGCGCAACTCGCCGGCGACTTTTCCAGAACCATGCCAACGCAATCGACGTAGCCCTGCGGTGCAAGCCATTCTTTGTAGAAGCGCGTCTTCTGCAATTGCGGATCTGGAACCACGTCGTTGCTGGCGATGACTTCCCCGACTTTGAACAGCAGCATGGTGGGAAATGCCGGATTGATCCTGGCATATTTGGTGAGATAGGAATCGTGAAAAGCGGGATTCTCGGTCCAGGAATAAACGATGTTTGAGGCCTTGATGAAGTTGTCCTGTACGAACATATAGGCGCAATAACCGCCCAGATAATCGCAGACCTTCTTCAGAACGGCCGGCCACGATGACGAATCGAGTGCCGCATCGTAGATGTCTCCGATCAGCGCCGAGAGGTCTGCAAGCTCAGCCATCATCCGCCCCGTCACGACGCTCCGCGTGCTGCTGCGGAGACGAGGCGACGACTAGGCCACTTCGATAGTGTGACCGGCGAATCTATCGGACTGCCGTCATCGAGATCGACCGCGAACTGCTGCCTCGACCAGCATTGGGCGGATCGGACGGCAAGTCAACGATCTCATGGTCTTGCGCCGTCTTGCGGCGTCCCAAATCTCACCGCTTGTGGTTGCGGCCCGAGGGCAAGTTCAGCCCGGGCGTATTCGGCCTTGATCGCGGCCTCACGATATTCAGCTTAGGTCGCGCCACGGTCGGTCAATATTTAATCCTGCCATTTGTATTGCGCCGCTTGGCGGGTGGGCCATTGTACAGGCTCGGCGAGGCCGAGTTGACTTTCTTTGGTATGCCCATGGCGTGAAGACTGATTTTTCCTGTACCACCGCCCGAGCCGGCTGTTGCCTTTGTACTCACGGACGCTGTTGCGACCATACCAATAACGACAAAAATAACGGAGCCGGCGAATATTTTGGCCATGGTGTGCCCTTGTACCAAAACGACATCGGCATGGCTTATCATAAAAAGCCGGCGCTAGATCAAAGGATTCATATAGCCAGCGATGAGCTTCACGAGATCGGTCTGTCGATGAGTGCCGGTCTTGGCGAACACGTTATTCAAATGGGTTTTTACGGTTGCCTTGGATATCCCAAGCGCATCGGACACGACCGGCACGCCGCCAACCTCGACGAGTGCAAGCATGATACGAGCCTCGCTCGGAGTAAGCTTGTAGAGTCTTGCGACAGTTTCCATCGGCGACCACAAGTTAAGTGCGGTTTTGCACACGAAGACAGCAGTAGTCGCGGCATAAGCGATACCAGCCCGTTGCCGGGCCCCCGATGTCAGCGGTAACGCATGGGCGATGTAGCGTTCGCCGTGCCGCGCCATCAGCGGCACCGCAATGCCCCTGGCGCCGACGGCCGCATCGCCGTTGCTGGCCGCCGCGAAGAAGCTGTGCAGTACGCGACCGGCGTCCGCATCATTCACGGCGAGTTTTCCGTCCTTACTCCGCAGGAGTGAGCCATCGGTCAACATAGCGAGCCCACTGGTATTGGCGTGAGCGATGTGCGCACTCGCATCGACGATGAACACGCCGGCGTCGATCCCGTCCAAGGAATCGGCCATGCTTGCCGACTCCATCGTCTTAAGGTCGATGGTTTTACCAATGAGCGCGGCCCGGCGAATGTGCGGCATGATCAGCCGAAGGCACCTAAGCATCTCATCGTCAACCACGCCGTCGCGTTCTTGGCGGACGATGGTGAAAACGACAGAGCTGGTGATGGATTTCTCAAGATTCGAGAATGCGACGTCCAGGAGGCCTTGCGGTCGTAACCATTCCTTGTAAAAAAGCGTTCTCCGCATCTCTTCAACGGGGAGAACATCGATAACTGTATGTATCCCGCCGACCTCAAAAAAGGTGAGTGCCGGATAAAGAGGATTCATAGCAATATATTTCTCGAAATAGCGACGCTCATAGTCCGAAGAAATGCCGACCTGATAATAAACGTTGCCGGTCTGGCGAACCGAATCCTGCCAGTAAAGTGTCGAAGCATGGCCGTGAACAAATTCGCAGATACGCAATTGCACGCGAGGCCACTGGGTTGGGTCGAGCGCGGCGTCGTAAATCTCGCCGATGAGTAACGAAATCTGCTCTACCTCTGACATGATGCCCCACGCGCTACCGCAAACGTCGGCGATGGTTCACAAAGGGAAAGACGGACAAGCGTTACTGGAAAAATTGCCGAACCAGCGCCGATCGCAATGCATCACAGCCTTCTGCACCACGCCCCATGCGTTCACTCTGGCTTAAACTGAAGGATACGCAACCAAAAAAATACCAAAGGCATGGCATGCTATACACAGGAATGTTACGTGAACGGAAAAGGGTTTGAAATTGGTACCTGGAAAGTACCTAGAATTGAAATTCCTCAATTGGTCCCGTAGCTCAGCCGGATAGAGCAGCGGTTTCCTAATTCTATTGAAGCCATCTTGATGGACGCCCGCTGGTTCCTAAGGGTCCCATTCTGTAATGCAATTTCGGTCATTTCGTCGTTCGCCGTCCGTTTCCTTCCCTCTCCGTGCTATGGGGTTCGGTAGCAATTTCGGTAGCGGCGTACGCCAAACGTTCTGGGAGCCGTGAGCGAAGCCGCAGCAGCACGTCGGCGCCCTCGTGGCCGCACCACGTCCCCACTATGGGGCATGCGAGAGCGCAGCGTTGACGGTTTGAACGCGGGCGCCGGGAGCTAGCTACTTCCCAAACAAAGACCGAATGAACCGGCAGGGATCAAAGTCGAATCGAACGCGACGTGGTCGCGGCCAGCGTGACAGTTCTAGCCGAATGCACCGAATTGTCCGCTATGCGGGGCATAGCTGCCGCCCCAGCCGGTGACCGCCAAGGTGGCGAATGACCCAACCCGGTCGCGGAGTGTGCATCGCAGCATTCGGCTGCTGGCCTTCAGGCGTTATCGCCCCTGAACCATTCGATGTAGCGCGCAGCCAAGAAGGCAAGCTGCGCTTGGCGCGTGTCGTATTCGTTGCCCGAGGCGTGCTGCTCGATGGTGCGGCGCGTCAGCATCGCCCGCATACGCGGGAAGTCGAAATAATTTGAGAGCTTGCCAGCCTTTTCCATACGGTCGATTTCTGCCAGCATGCGCGGCTCGATGCGTTTCGCCATCATCAGGAAGTCCGGGCCGAGATCGTCGTTGCCGGGCGGACGGTCCTGGTATTCGGGCGGGTACAAATCCTTAAGCGCGGCGCGTGCCAGATAGCGCATCTTGCCGTTCTTGACATAAAGTTCCTCTGGGATGGCGAGGCCAAACTCGACCACCCGCTTGTCGTGGAACGGCTGGGTAAATTCGAGGCCATGGGCGGCGGCGGGGACCGAGTAGCCTTGGGCCGGGAAGTTCTGCTGCGAACGGAGCACGCGTTCCATGCCGACGCGCTGGCTATCGCCGGCCCGGCGCGCAAATCGAGAACGCGCACTTTTGCTCCGGCCCTCGATCACCTGCCGCGACAGCGGCAGGGTCGGGCCGAACAGGGCAAGACCGCTGCGTTGGCGCATCCAGACCTGCATCCACGAGGCGGGCACAAGCTGCAACAATACATTGCGGACCAAGTTCTGCTTCACGCCCAGGTGCAAGTGTCGCCGCATGGCCGTGAACTCCGAGCCGAAGCGGCGGAATTGTCCCTTGCGCAGAAGCCGGATGAGAAAGTTCTGGCCGCGCGGATTGACCGTGTAGTCGCCGCCATGACCGTCCATCACGATGCGCGCGCCGGACTTGGCGATCTCGGCAAATATCGCCCGGGTCGTGTAACCGTTGGGACTGTGTCGGTCGCCGGTGGCGAGAAACGCCTTTTCCATTCCGGTGAAGATGTCGAGGCCCTCGCGGGTGACATAGCGCACGCCGAGATGCGGCATGTGGCGGCGGCACATTTCGACCCACTTGCGCGCGTGCTTGATAGTGCCGCGATAATCTTCCGGCATCACCGACGACACCGCGATGAACTTGCGCCCCTGCGCGGTCACCACCGGACCCGCCAACGCGCAGATGGCGCTGGAGTCGAAGCCGCCGCCCATCAACAGCCCAGCCGGTGTGGTAGCGCGGCGCAGCCGGCACTCGACCGCTTCGGTCAGGACCTTGCGATAGGTCTCGATGTAATAGGCTTCGTCGCGGCCCTCATGGGCCGGATCGGCGTGCGGCTCCCAATAACGGCGTGAAGTGATTTCGCCGTCCGCCGCTATCGTCGTCATCGTGCCGCCGGGAATGGCGCGGATGCCTTGGAAGGTCGTTGCGCCAATGTCGGTCGGCTGGTCTAACAGCAATGATTGCGCAACGCGATCTTCCAACAGCGCGCGCGGCACTTCCGGCAGCGCCCACAGCCCCTTGATCTCCGAGGCGAAGGTAAAGAAGCCTTTCCCTTGGTGGTAGAACACATGGCGCTGGCCCATGTGGTCGCGCCCCAGCGTCAGCGTTTTCTTATCGCTATCCCACACGGCGAAGGCAAAATCGCCGATCAAACGCTGAACGCAATCTGCACCCCACTTCTTGTAGGCCGCAAACAGCAGTGCGCTATCCGGCATATCGGACAGCGCCGAGACACTGATCGCCAGCGCCTGAGCAAGTTCCTCGCGATTGTCGAGCCGCAGATCGGCGACGAGCGTAAGCCCGGCATCGTGCAGCGGCTGAACGTCGAATTGGTCCTCGTGCGTAACGCGCATCGTCAGATTGCCGAGGCCGACCGACCCGGCGCACCATGTCCGCATCCGGTCGGGACCGAGATGCGCGAGCCGCGTTATCTGGCGGTCTAGATCGCGCGCCTCGACCGGGCCGCCGTCAAATCGAAATATCCCGCAGATGCCGCTCATGAGGCGCTGTGGCCTTTCCTAATTAGCCAGTTGGTTATTAGCGACATACAAGGACGCATGGCAATGCGTGATGCCTGTCTCGCGCGGCTGCTCTCCGATGATGTGTTGAACGCGGCCTTTGAATGGTTGTGCCGCGCCCGACGCGATTACCCGGCAAGCGCGGACATCTGGTGCTCGCGCCGACCCGCGCCAAGCTGCGTGGCGCTGTCAGGGCGGTCAATGAGGTACTATCCGCGCTCCGCCTCGAAAAGCATCCCGACAAGACGTTTATAGGCAAGATCGAAAGAGGGTTTGATTTTCTGGGTTATCGCTTCGGCGCAGCCGTTCTGCAACTGGCGCAAGCGACAATCGCGAAATTCGTCGAACAGGCAACCCGACTTTATGAGCAAGGGCGGGGAGCGACGCAAGGCTCCCCTACTTGGGAGATATGTTCGGCGCTGGCTCGGATGGGCGAAAGGTGGGATGACGGCATCTAGGGAAAGGAGCGGGAGGGCAGATGAGGCCGATTCCGCGCAAAGAAAAGTCCGGAACTCGAGGACGGTCCTGATTCTAGTCGATGGCCGCCAGGTGGTGGATCACGAGCCGCATGCACGGCGTACCCGAAAACATCTACGAAATGGCGTTATTGAAAGTCGTGAAATTATGGGACTCCGATTGTGTGTGGAACGTCTTCGATGAACCAACCGATATCGATTCAAGAATTACATAAGGGGTCGCCCATGGTCGACGCGGGGGGGCCAGTAAAAGTCGATTAGGTGGACTGCTGGTAAACGGAATGGGGCCTTTCTCAGCCGCAGACATGACCCGGACCTCATAAGTTATACAATCAAAACAGACGGATAGAATCGGGGACCCACCACCCAGGCTTCGGAACGCAAGAGTACCGACGGCTTGGATACGACCAGATTTTCGAATGCAGATTGTGCCTACCGATGGCACCTTTTGGCTCCCAAATGCGATAGCGGCGATTTCGGAAGGTCGCCGTTTTGTCGGCAGTACTCAATAAGCTTTGATCGATACCATAACGGACTATCACACGTCCACAAATAGTCCCCACTTACTTTTGACGGGCGTTTGCAGTGCACGAGGCAGTTCATGTGCAGGTTTTCGGACGCCGGCAATCGCGGATCAATCGACACACGCGGGCGGCCGGCGTCGGAAAAGCGCCAAGGCAGGAAATCGCG
>JBAPUM010000135.1:0-3134 GCA_049282655.1 Xanthobacteraceae bacterium | reverse complement strand
ACAAAAGCCCCGACCGTGCCGGCCGCCGCCGCCGCGCCAACCGCGCGCGATCCTGCCAAGGCGCCGCCGGCCGCGAGCGCTGCGTCTCCCCCACCGCCGGGGCGACCGACCAATGGCAACGATGCGGCGTCGGCGAATGCCAACCGCGCACCGTCCAAGCCGATCACGCCGCGCAGTCCGCGAACCGCCATCGAGCCCGACACAGTTGATTTGCCGACCCGCCGCTCGGCCGGCGCGCGGCATCCCCTGGTCGTCATCGGCAACGCAGTCATCAGCCTCTTCGTGCTGATCGCCGTTGGCGCCGGTGTCGTTTTGTTCGTCGGCAACCAGCGCTTCGAGGCGCCGGGTCCGCTGGCGGAGGATCGCATCGTCAATATTCCGCGCGGATCGGGGATGCGCGACATCGCCGATGTTCTGAGCCGTGAAGGTGTCATCGATCAGCCGTGGGTCTTTGTCGGCGGCGTTCTGGTGCTCAAAGCGCGCGAGGATCTCAAGGCCGGCGAGTACCAGTTCAAGGCGCATTCGAGCCTGCGCGATGTGGTCGCGACCATGGTCGAGGGCAAGGTGGTGGCGCATCAGGTGAGTGTCCCGGAAGGCCTCACCTCGCAGCAGATCGTCGCCCGGCTGACGCAGGACGACGTGCTGACAGGCGACATCAAGGAAACTCCGCGCGAGGGTACGCTGTTGCCCGATACCTATAATTTTACGCGCGGCGTAACTCGCGAGCAGATGGTCGAGCGCATGCAACAGGCGCAGCAACGGCTGGTGCATGACGTTTGGGAACATCGTTCGCCCGACCTGCCGCTCAAGACGCCGGATCAGCTTGTCGTTCTCGCCTCCATCGTCGAGAAGGAAACCGGCAAGCCCGAGGAGCGCACGCGCGTCGCCGCCGTGTTTCTCAATCGGCTGAAGCAGAAAATGAAGCTGCAGTCGGACCCGACCATCATCTACGGGCTGGTCGGCGGCAAAGGCACGCTCGGCCGGCCGATCTTGAAAAGCGAGATCACCCAACCGACGCCTTACAACACCTATCTCATCGAAGGCTTGCCGCCGGGCCCGATCGCCAATCCCGGCCGCGCCTCGCTTGAAGCGGCGGCCAATCCGGCACGGACCCGTGAGCTTTATTTCGTAGCCGACGGCAGCGGCGGCCATGCCTTTGCCGAAACCTACGAGCAGCATCAAAAAAATGTCGCGCGGCTGCGTTTGATCCAGACCGATCAGAAGGATCAGGTGCCGCTCGACGACCAGGTGACAGCCGAGCCTGCTGCAAATACGCCGGCGCCGAATTCGCCGGCGCCGGCCGCGGCATCGCCGCCGCCGTTGCGCGGCGCCGCCAAACCGCACGCGCAAGCGAACCACTGAGCGGTGCACTTGTGACCGTGGCGGGCCGCCGCTAAGTTCGAAGCGAATAATTCTTCAATTGATTCCGGGGATTTCAGTCGATGGCATTATCGAGCATGACCGGCTTTGCTCGCGGTCACGGCGTGTGCGGTCCGTATGCCTGGGCTTGGGAGATCAAATCGGTCAACGGCAAAGGCTTGGATGTGCGGCTGCGCTTGCCGCCCGGCTGGGATGCCATCGAGGTGCCGGTGCGCACAGGCGCTGCCGAAAGAGTGACGCGCGGATCGATCCAGGCCAATCTGACGGTCGAGCGTAGCGGTGCGCTGCCTTCCGTGCGCGTCAATACCGCGGTTCTCGAGGCGATCTTGGCGACGATGCGCGAGCTTGCGCCCAAGATCAATGCGTCGCCGCCGTCGCTCGATGGCTTGCTTTCGCTCAAAGGCGTGATCGAAATCGGCGATACCGAGGAGCGCGAGGAAGAGCGGCGGAGCGCCGAGGCTGCGGCCGTCGCGGGCTTCGCCGAGGCGATGAGCGCGCTCGGCGAGATGCGTCGCCATGAAGGCGCAGCCCTTGCGCGCGTGCTTTCCGCGCGATTGCAGGAGATATCGGCGCTTGCCGAGCGCGCCGACCGGGCGCCCGGCCGCAGGCCCGAAGCGATACGCGCCAGGCTTGCCGAGCAAGTGGCTGTGTTGCTTGCCCAGTCCGAGCGCTTCGATCCGGACCGACTGCACCAGGAAGCGATCATGATCGCGACCAAGGCCGACGTGCGCGAAGAACTCGATCGTCTCGCCGCCCATGTTGCGCAAGCGCGGCATCTGATCGAGCAGGGCGGCGCCATCGGCCGCCGGCTCGATTTTCTGGCGCAGGAATTCAACCGCGAGGCCAACACGCTTTGCGCCAAGGCCAATGACGTCGAACTCACCAATATCGGGCTCGAGCTGAAAGCCGCGGTCGAACAGTTCCGCGAGCAGGTGCAGAACGTCGAATAGGGGCTTGGCGAATGGCGCGCGCGGGGCGGAATCGGAAAAAGGTGGCGCGGCGCGGCCTGATGTTTGTCTTGTCGTCGCCGTCGGGCGCCGGAAAGACGACGCTGACCCGGATGCTGCTCCGCGCCGATCGCCGGGTCAATTTGTCGATATCGGTAACCACGCGTCCGAAGCGGCGCGGCGAGATCAATGGCCGCGATTATCATTTCATCGATCGCGGCCGCTTCGACGCCATGGTCAAGGACGGCGAGCTTCTGGAATGGGCCGAGGTGTTCGGCCATCACTACGGCACGCCACGTAAGCCGGTCGACGACGCGCTCCGGGCCGGCCGCGATGTTTTATTCGACATCGATTGGCAGGGTACGCAGCAGCTGCGCGAGAAGGCGCGTGACGATCTCGTCAGCGTCTTCATTCTGCCGCCGACGGCGATGGAATTGGAACGGCGTCTCAAAACCCGGGCTCAGGATTCGCGGGCGGTTATTGTCTCGCGCATGGCCAAGGCCGCGGGCGAGATGAGCCATTGGCCGGAATACGATTATGTCATCGTCAATCGCGACAGGGCGGAAGCTTTCGCTGAAGTGAAAGCGATCCTGGCCGCCGAGCGGCTCAAGCGCGAGAGGCAGGTCGGCCTCGGCGATTTCGTGCGCGCGCTGCAAGCGAAACTTTGAATGTTGCGTTGGTGCTAGTGTCCCGAGTCAGAAGTTCGCCACAATAGATTCACGGTAGAGTCGCGTTGCCGCGCCAGAGCATGCTGGAAGCAGCAATGGAGTTGGCGATGGCACCGCGATTGGATCCCCTTGTTCTCAG
>JBAPUM010000134.1:0-5373 GCA_049282655.1 Xanthobacteraceae bacterium | reverse complement strand
GTGTATGGCCCCGCCCGCAGGCACCGCACTCGCCCCAACCGCCGGAGAGTACCCTCCCCGGCGGCGTCCTTCACGAGCGAGATACGGGGGATATGTAACTGAAACGGAGACGGTTGTCAAGCATTGGTCCTATAAATAGTGACAACCTTTTTCCGTCATCCTGAGGTGCTCGGCCGCAGGCCGAGCCTCGAAGGAGATCGGCCCCAGCGCCTCGGCCGCACCCTTCGAGGCTCGCTGCGCTCGCACCTCAGGGTGACGGAAAAATCATCGGAGCCGTCCCCGAGCTACTGCGCCTCCAAAAACAGGAAGCTGTGGTCGGTGACCGTCGTGCCGTTCGCCGCGGTCGCATTGATGTGGCAGCCGAGGCAGCCCGATGGCGGCGTCGGGCCGAAGGCGGGAAGTCCGGGCTTCGCCGGCGGAAAGAAGCTGGCCGGAAGGGTGCTCAGCGCCGAAGCCTTGGATGCTGCGTCCTGCACATAGGTCTCGATCACGATATTGGCGACGTTCGGCGGCGTGCCTTGCGGCGCGCCGCCGGTCTGCCACTGGGTCGAGACCAGGCGATAATTGGCGAACACCGACCCGTGCAGGAGTTTCTGGTAATAGGCATTCAGCGTCGGGTCGGCCGCGATCTTGTTGGTCCGCTGGATCTGGACCGGCGCGTTGATGGGCGTGGCGTTCGGGTTGAGCTCGACATAGGGCTGCGCGGCGGTTTGCGTGTTGTAGGGCCCGCCTTTGTGCGGATTGATGAACACGGAGTCGTTGTCGACCTGCTCGAAGGTCGACCAGAAGAAGCCGCCCTGCGTCGGCGTCTTGTGAATGACGTGCAGGCCGACGAGCCCGAGCGTCACCGGATTGGGGCCGGGACTCTTGGCGTCTTGCGGCGTGTTGTAGACGATGGCCTGGGTCGTGTAGTAGCGGCCGCTTTTGATTTCGGGGCCGTTGAGGATTTTCCACGCCGCTTTGAATTCGATCGCGCCGGTGGGCAGCGTGAGCGTCGTCAGCGCATTGAGCACGCTGAGCTGGTACCATTTGTTGCCGACGATCGCGTTCAATTCGGGCTGGTTCATCAGCCGCTCGTAGCGCAGCCACCGCCCGGCCTGATCGGTGACCACGCCGCCGACGGCTTTGACGTCGGTCGGCTGCGAGATGACGCTCGCCAGGTGATCGAGCGTTTGCGGCGCCGCCGCCAGCTGCGCCGGGTGCGGCAGCTCGATCGGCTGTTTGGCGAACAGAGCCGCGATCGATTTGCCGTTGCACCACGCCGCCGGGCTCTGTCCGGACGCGACGAAGACGTCGTCGGAGTCCATCTGCGTCTGCCAGACCACCGGTCCCTGATTGCCGAGCTTGATGTTGAGGATCGACTTCTTGGTGTCGGCCATGCAGGTCGGCGTGGCCGGCCAGTTGAAGGCGATGAACTCGTTCCAGGAGAAGATGTCGACCGCGCTCTGGCTCTCGCCCTCGAACGGGCAAGCGTCGAGCGGCACCGTCGCCTGCGCGGCGGTGATCGAGGTCGGACAGGTCGAGGCGGCGCAGCCGGTGCCGCCTTTGCAGGCGTTGATCGGGGGCGCAGTCTTGGGCGCCGCCTTGTGCGCTGCGTTGGCGCCATCGGCGATGAAAAGAGCTGGGGCGATGAAAAGCGCTGCGACTAAAGCGAACCCTAAGGCGATGCGACCCTTGATCATGTGATGTCCCCCATAAGCTGCGCCGCTTTTTCGGCAAGCGGCTGGCAAGAGGGTACAATGGTAGCGGGTTTCGTTGACGATTGTAAGGTGCTGTCAGGCAACTTGGGCGGGTGTAGCACGTAGGATGGGTGGAGCGAAGCGATACCCATCATTGGGCGGAGAGGTTGAATGATGGGTTTCGCAAGGGCTCAACCCATCCTACCGCGCTCATCCGGGCTACGTTTGCTGCGCTTCATCGATGAAATAATGCATTCCGTTTCCTGCCCGACGCTCGGGTATAATACGCCCATGAATCAATCAATTAATCAGCGATTTTTTTATCACAGTTTTCCGCGCCGCGGAGCATCTACCCAGGCGGAGAATGCGAAGGGCTGCAAAATTCTGGCGTCCATCCGTGATTTCGGCCTGCTGCTGACGCCGCAATTCATCGAATGGACCCAGCCCACTGCAACCGGCAGGCCGCGTGTTCTTCCGGTATTACAAAAGCGCGTGTGCTTCACCGAACTCAGTCCCAACGAACTTACCGGGCATTCGGAAAAGTTCGGTCATTTTAGTCTGGAGTTTGAGGTCGACGCTGTCCGCCGACTGGGCGCAATTCCCGTCTTCTACGTCCCTCAGCCTAGCGCCGAGCTAAGGGACGGCAGCGCCATGGGCACTGCGCTCCTGGCCATCGCGACGGACCTCCGCGCTGTAGTCAACCGCATGGCTGGATTGGATGGAATTCTCCACGGCACCACGCCCGTGCCCGACAGCTTTCAGTTTACCGTAGGCTTCGCCGGCAGCCCCGAAGGACGCGGCAGCTTCACGATTAATCGTGATGAGTCCAAAAACTTCTTACGTGCGATGGGCCATGCTGTTACGCCTTGGAAAGACCTGAGTGTTGGCGCCGATACGCTCCTCAATTTCTTCCATCCCACTGACGACACCCGCTCCGATAAAGCGCTGGAATTTTACCGAGAACGCGAATGGCGTGTGGCTTGCAGCTTTCGGATAAACAATCCGGACGGCTCGTATGTAGAAGTACTTCACGTGCCAACCCTAGATGAACGCCAACGCTTTCTGGAGATCGACCCCGAATTCTTTAGCCGGCAGGTCTCGAACGGCATCAACATGGCTGCAACCCTAGACCAAGCGCTGGTTTACCCGGCTTTGAACGGCAAGCGAATAATCGAAATGGTACGGCGTGTCGTAGTCCCGCCGGATGCCGTCGCTGATGCGACTGACGTGCTCAGTTCGCTAGAGAGTCCTCCTCCAGTCGTTTCATCTGCGGATCTAAAATGAACACTTTAGGTAAGTAACAAAGGGGCTCTACCCCTCGCGCGCGCAAGAGGGCCGAGCCAGCAAAATAATCCACCGCAACATTGCCGCGCGGGCACCGCGTGTCTAGGATTTTGCCGACGCGCCTGCGCCGCGAGTGCTGAATCATGAACCTCGAAGACAAAACCATCCTGGTCACAGGCTCGACCGACGGCGTCGGCCGGGTCGTGGCGCGCCGGTTGGCCGATCAGGGCGCGCGCGTCTTGATCCACGGGCGCGACCGCCGTCGCGGTGAATTATTGCTTGAGGAGATCCGGGCCTCGGGCCGCGGCTCGGCTATCTTCCTGCCTGCGGATTTTTCCTCGCTCGCCGAGGTGCGTCGCCTCGCCGAGGCCGTCGAGCGCGACTGCGGCCGGCTCGATGTGCTCATCAACAATGCCGGGATCGGCTCGGGCGGCGCTGCCGGGAGCCGGCAGACGAGCCAAGACGGCCACGAGTTGCGCTTCGCGGTCAATTATCTCGCCGGATTCCTGCTGACGAGGCTCCTGCTGCCGCTCTTGAAACGCGGCGCCCGCATCGTCAATGTTTCGTCGCTTGGCCAACACCCGATCGACTTCGACGATGTCATGCTGAGCCGCGGCTACTCAGGCTCGCGCGCCTATACCCAAAGCAAGCTCGCCCAGATCATGTTCACCTTCGATCTCGCGCGTGAGCTCGATCCGGCGAGGGCGACGGCGAACTGCCTGCATCCGGCGACCTATATGGCGACCACCATGGTGCGCGAGGCCGGCGCGACGCCGATCAGCAGCGTCGAGGAGGGGGCGGCCGCGATCCTCAACCTCGCGGTCGCGGAAGAACTCGACCGACATTCCGGCCAGTTTTACAACGGGCTCTCACCGTCGCGCGCAAACCCGCAGGCCTATGACGCGCGCGCACGCAAAAGGTTGCGCGTGCTCAGCCTGCGGCTGACCGGATTGGCTTGACAGTACCTATAATTATAGGTACATAAATAGGTACTCACTAAGGCACCTATTCATGTCGAAATACAGCGCTCTCGGCGACTACCTCAAGCGCCAGCGCGGCGAACGCGTCCCGATCACGTTCGGCGAAATCGAAAAGATTACCGGCGTGAAGCTGCCGGCCTCGGCGCAAAAGCATCGGCCGTGGTGGAGCAACAATCCGCGCAACAGTGTGATGACGAAGGTTTGGCTCGATGCCGGTTTTGAAAGCGAGCAAGTCGACATGCCGGCGCGTAAACTTGTCTTCCGCCGCGTCCGGGGGTCAAGGGGCGCGGATGAAGGGACGCCATCCGTGAGCGAGAAGCCGTTTCATCCGCTCTATGGCGCGATGCAGGGCCTCATTCGCATCATGCCGGGCACCGATCTCACCCAGCCGGCCGATCCGGAATGGGCGGACCGGCTCGACGCGGAATACGGCCCCGAAAAGCGGGAAGAGTGAGTGCAGCCGCTCATTCTCGATACCTGCACCCTCATCTTTATGACCGGGAAGGCTCGGTTGACGACGGCGGCGGTCGAAAAGCTGCGCGCTACGAGTGAAGGCGGAGGCCTCACCTACATCTCGCCAATCAGCGCCTGGGAAATCGGCATGTTGGCTTCGCGCGGGCGGCTGCAATTGCTGATCAGACCGGAGCGCTGGTTCGCCAACCTGTTCGACGCGCCGGGCGTGAGGCTTGCCGACCTGTCGCCGGACTTGCTGATCGCGTCATCCTATCTGCCCGGGAAGCCGCCGAAGGATCCGACCGACCGCATCATCGCGGCGACGGCGCGCGAACTCGGCGCAACGCTTGTGACGCGCGATCGCGCCCTGCTCGATTACGGCAAGCAGGGGCATGTGGCGGTGGTGGAGTGCTAAGGAACCCAGCATGCAAAGATTAGAGACGCAGTTCGACCTTGCCATGTTCGACATCTACCGGCGAGCGAAAGCGGAGGCCAAATATAACGCAAACATCTTCTTGCAATTGGTTACCGCCCGTGGTGGCCTTGAGACAGCGCGATATCTCATCAATCAACCAAAGCCGTCTGACGGCTACACGCACCTATACGAACGAGCCAGATTAGATCTTACGGTTGAGGCTTTGGTGGTTGAGAACAAACAATGGCACCCACTGTTTCAGACTGAGGAAGTCGACAAGGCCCGAAAGCGCCTCAGCGATTATGGCTATCAGCCGAAGGCGTAAACTCACGCCCTCATAATTCTGAAATTAGCGCGCGGTAGGATGGGTAGAGCAAAGCGAAACCCATCACTTTCCCGCGAGGCCCTACGGTGGGTTTCGCTGCGCTCAACCCACCCTACGAAACGCTACTCCGCCGGCGGCGCCTTCGGCTTCGTTTTTATGAAGGTGCCCTTCAGATTGTCCCAGAGCTGAATCTTGGCGCCGTTCTTGTGCATGATCACGCTTTGCTGCGCCACCGAG
>JBAPUM010000133.1:0-179781 GCA_049282655.1 Xanthobacteraceae bacterium | reverse complement strand
GCCCGATCTCGTACTGCCCGGACGGCCGGAACGGCCGCCGTCCGGTCAGCCGGAATTCGTACAGACGCCGGCCGACTACATCAAACAGCCGGCGATCGAAAATCTAGCGGTACAGGGCCGCAAGCTCCTCGACCAGTATCGCGCGCCGCTCACTGCCATCGAGCGCCAATTCGGCGTGCCGCCTTCCATCATCCTCGCCATCTTCGGCCGCGAAACCGATTACGGCCGCGCCGCCGATACCAAGAGCGCGATCCGTGTCCTGGCGACGCAGGCTTACCTCGGCAAGCGCAAGGAAAAATTCCAGGAAGAGTTTCTGTTGGCGCTGAAAATCCTCGAACGCGGCGACGTCGCACTCGCCGAGATGAAGAGCTCATGGGCCGGCGCCATGGGGCTCACGCAATTCATGCCGTCGGATTATTTGAAATACGCCGTCGATTTCGACGGCGACGGCCATGCCGATATCTGGAAGTCAGTGCCGGATGCGCTCGCGTCTGCCGCCAGGCAATTGCTCGACAAAGGCTGGCAGCGCGGCGTGCCCTGGGCCTATGAGGTGCACCCGCCGGCGAATGTCGATTGCACCATCGGCGTGCCGTCATACACGCAGCCGGTCGGCGACTGGCTCAAGCACGGCTATGTACCGGCCTATGGCCGCGCCATCGCGCCCGCCGAGCGCGAACAGCCGGCGTCGCTATTGCAGCCCGCGGGACTTTACGGCCCGTCGTTTCTCGCCACCAAAAATTACTTCGTGATCAAAGAGTATAATTTTTCCGATCTCTATGTGCTGTTCGTCGGCCATCTTGCCGACCGCATCACCGATCCACGGCCGCAGACGGCATCCTTCGAGACGCCTTGGGCCAAGGTCGCGCAATTACCCACCGCCGATCTCGACAGGATGCAGCAGATCCTCACCGCGCGCGGCTATTACCACGACAAGATCGACGGCAAGGCCGGCATGCTGACCCGCGCGGCGCTGGGCGATTATCAGAAGAAGAACGGGCTGAAGGTCGATTGCTGGCCGAGCGCCGCGGTGCTGCAGCAGATGGAAGCGAGCGGTCATTAATTGGCCGCTCGTCCCCCCGACCCGCCTACGCTCGCTGAGCGAGCTTCGGCGGGTATGAGTCCGCCGAAGTGCGGAGCACGCAGGCGGAAAGCGGGGCCCCAGCTGTTCGGAGTTTCCGCAACTGGATTCCCGCTTAAGCGGGAATGAACGGGGATCTAATCATCCCCCGCCACGGCCTCGGGCAGGCGATCGTCGTCTTCGCCGGAATAGCCGAGCGGGTGGGCCTGTGCTTTGGTCTTGATCGAGCCGGTGACGCCGTCGCCATAATGCTCGCCGCCATGCTGCGCGGCGAATTGCGAGCGCGCCCGCACCGCCGCGACCTCGCCCGGGATCGCCGACGGTTCGCAGATGTGGCGGCCGTCATAGTGCCGCATCAGATCGACGTGGATGTGATTGTAGTGATAGACATTGGCGCCCGGCGCCAAGACGGTGGTGAAATCGTTGCAGGCGGCAAGCTGCACGTCGTGCAGAAATCCCTGCTCCTCCGGCGAGCCCTTCCAGCCATATTGCACCGAGACCTTGTGGCCATCGGCGAGATCGAATTCGGCGACGTCGAGCGCATTGCCGAAGGCGTGCTCGGAAATATGCGCGTTGGGATTGCCGTTCATGCCGCGGCACGAATAGGCCGAGATTTGTTTGATCTCGACGACCGGCTGGCGGAACCAGCGCTGCGCCGCCGGCTGCACCGCATTGTTGATCCACTGATCGAGCGCGGAGACGATCGGGCATGCAAGCGTCGCCGGCGGCTGGACTTCGACCGGCCCGGCAGCGGCGGTGACCATCGGGGCTGCGGGAGGTCCGAGCGGAGGGACTTCGCCGCGCGCGGACGGATAGGAAGGCGGCGGATAAGACGGAGGCGGGTAGGACGGTGGCGGGTAGGACGGTGGCGGGTATGACTGCGGCGCCGATGGAACGCTCGCGGGCCCACCATAATAAGGATGCGGCGGGCCGCCGGGGATGCCGAGGTCCTCGTCATCATCGGGCGGCGGCAGTCCCGGCGGATTGAGCGACAAAGGCTGCCCGGCTTGCGCCGTCGGATAGGATCGAGGCGCGGCCGGATAGGCCGGATAAGATTGCGGCGCTGATTGCAGCGGCGGCAGCGTGCTCGACTGGGTCGGCTTTGACGGCGTCACGCTTGCCGGCGCCGGATAAGGCGCGCTGCTCTGCCAATTTGGCGGCATCGCGCCGGTCGGCACCGCTCCGGGCGGCCGCACCGGCTCGTCGTCGTAGGACATCGGCGCGCTGTCGCCCAGCGCCGAGACCTTGATCGGATAATCGATGCCGCAGGCGCCGGATCCGTTGATCGCCGAGATGCGCACGCGCTCCGGCGTCTCTTTCACCGCGCCTGAATTAAGACAGGCGAGTTCCGCCTCGTGCCGCCACGGTTCGCGCTCGGCGAGCAGATAATGGCTGCAGCCGGCGAGAGCGAAGAGAGCGACGAGGACGAGGGAGCTGACGAGATACCAGCGAACTCCGCGCGTCATCCGCCGACAATGCAAGCAATCCCGTTAAGGACTGCTCAATGCTGCCGCTCGATGCAGCCTCGGCGTCACGCGCATAAGGAGTTCGTTAACCATGATCGGCAGCCCTTGATCCGGGCTCCCCTTTCGGGCCACATCGGGCCGGGGAGGAGATCATGGAAGGCAAGGCCAAGTACATTTTTCCGATTCTGGCCACAGGGCTCGTGGTCTTCGTCGTCAGCGCCGTCGTGACCTTCACCAATATCGGTTTCCGCGCCGATTTCGTGCACCGCTGGCTGAGCGCCTTCGGCATCGGCTGGCCGGTCGCGTCGGTAGTCGGGCTACTTGCCTTTCCGACGGTCCGCCGCCTGGCCGTGGGCATCGCCGCGTTGATCGAGCGCGGCACCGCCGAGCCGATCTGATGCTGTCAGCGCTCGATCTTGCCCGCCGCATCGAGGCCGGCGACCTAAAGCCCCGCGCCGTCGTCGAGCTATGCGCCGAGGCGATCGCCGCGCGCGAGCCGGAGATTCGCGCTTTCGTGACGCTCGATCTCGACGCCGCGCGCCGCGCCGCCGACGAACCGCGGCTTGCGTCCACCCCGTTGCGCGGCTTGCCGGTCGGGTTCAAGGACATTTTCGATACGGCGGACTTTCCGACCCAATACGGCTCGCCGATCTATGCCGGTTATCGGCCGCGCGCGGACGCAACCACGGTGGTGCTGACACGGCGCGCCGGCGGCGTGGTCATCGGCAAGATGGTGACGACCGAAATGGCAACGCAGGTGCCGTCGGTGACGCGCAATCCGCACAATCTCGCGCATACGCCGGGCGGATCGTCCGCGGGCTCGGCTGCTGCCGTCGCAGCCGGCATGATTCCGCTTGCCTTCGGCACGCAGACAGCGGGGTCCGTCATCCGCCCCGCGGCGTTTTGCGGCGTCACCGGTTTCAAACCGTCCTATCGGTTGATCCCGACTGTCGGCATCAAAGACGTGTCGTGGCATCTCGACACCGCCGGCCTGTTCGGCAAAGGCGTGGCCGATGTCGCTTACGCGGCGGCCGTCATCCTCGAGCGCGATCTGCGCGTCGATCGCGCCGCGCCTTCGGCGCCGCGCATCGCCTTCGCCCGCAGCCATCTATGGCCGCAGGCAACACCCGCCATGCAGAAGGCGGTCGAGACCGCGGCGCGGATCGCGCAAGCGTCCGGCGCGAACGTCACCGAGCTCGCTCTGCCGCCGCTGATGGAAGAGGCTTTCGCCGCGCAAATCGTCATCCAGGATTACGAAACTTTTCGCGCCTTTGCCTTCGAATACGATCGGCATCGTGATCTGGTCGATAAGCGATTGCGGGAGAACCTCGACCGCTCAGCGGCCATCACCGCGGAGCAATACGACGCCGCCCGCCGCACCGCGAGCCGCGCCCGGCAAGTGCTCGCCGACGCCATGGCGGAGCACGACGTGATCCTGACGCCGTCGGCGCCGGGTGCCGCGCCGCATGGCTTTGAGACGACCGGCAACCCTATGTTCAACCGGCTGTGGACGCTGATGGGCGCGCCTTGCGTCAACGTCCCGGGCCTGAGCGACAACGGCCTGCCGCTCGGCGCGCAAATCGTCGGCCGCTTCGGCCGCGACCGGGCGACGCTGGAGGCCGCGCTGTTCTTGGAACAGGCGATCGCGCGCAAGATCGCTTGAGCTTAAACGTCTTTGCTGTCGAAGATGAACATGTCGGCGCCGCCCGTGGCGAAGGTCTGGACGTCGGCCGCGGCGGCCTGGCCTTCGGCACTCGCGAAGGCCTTCTGGATCGCCGCCATGTCGTCAAATTGCAGGACGGCGACGAGGTGATATCCCGACGGCCCCGCCGGTGTCGCCACTGCGCCGTTACTGACCGCGTATTGTCTCAGGCCGGGAATCTTTTTGGCCAGCGGAATGTGTTTTTCCGCATAATGCTTGTCGAAGGCCGCCGTATCTTGCGGCGTTTTGTACATCACCAAAAGTCGAGCCAATGCGTTACTCCGTGTCGTTCCCACCGCGCGGCGAGGGATATCACGGACTGCAATTGACCGCCATCACTCCGCCGCGCTCCGCGCCGCGGCCAGCGGATCGTAATTGAGGATCGGCGCCAGCCATTTCTCGGCCTCGGCAAAACTCTGGCCCTTGCGCTTGGCGTAATCCTCGACCTGGTCGCGCTCGATCTTGCCGACGCCGAAGTAATAGCTTTCCGGGTGGCTGAAATAGACGCCGCAGACCGAGGCGCCGGGCCACATCGCAAAGCTCTCGGTCAGCTTGATGCCGGTGGCGCCTTCGCCGCCGAGGAGATCGAATAGCGTTGCCTTCTCGGTATGGTCGGGCTGCGCCGGATAACCCGGCGCCGGTCGGATGCCGCGATATTGCTCGGCAATGATTTCGCGTGGGCCGAGCGTCTCGTCGGGCGCATAGGCCCAAAACTCTTTGCGCACGCGCTGATGCATGCGTTCGGCGAGTGCTTCGGCCAGGCGATCCGCCAAAGCCTTGGCCATGATCGCCGAGTAATCGTCGTTGGCGCGCTTGAATCGCTCGGCCACCGCCTCCTCGCCGATGCCCGCCGTCACCGCGAAGGCGCCGATATAGTCGGCAAGATTGCTCGCGCGCGGCGCCACGAAATCGGCCAGCGCCACATTGGCGCGGCCTTCGCGGCGGTTAAGCTGCTGGCGCAGCGTGTGCAGCATAGCGATCGGCGCGCTGCGCCCTTCGTCGGCAAAGACCGCAATATCGTCGCCGTCGCTATTCGCCGGCCAGAAGCCGATCACTGCGCGCAGATGCAACCATTGTTCGGCAATCATCTGCCGCAGCATCGCTTGCGCATCGGCAAACAGATTGCGCGCCGCCTCGCCGACGGTGGCATCGGTGAGGATCGCCGGATATTTGCCGGTGAGCTCCCAGGTGGCGAAGAACGGCGACCAGTCGATATAGTCGACGAGTTCGGCAATCGAGACGTCGGTGACGCTGCGGGTTCCGAGCGCGCGCGGCACCGGCGGCCGGTAATTGCCGGACCAGTTCAGCTTCAGCGCGTTGGCGCGCGCCGCGCTGAGCGACATCCGCTGCTTATTCTCTTCGCCGCGGGCATGGGCTGCCGCGATCCGCGCGTATTCGGCGCGCGCTTCGGTGACGACGCCGGCCTTGGTCTCGCCCGACAATAGCGAAGCGACCACTCCCACCGCGCGGCTCGCATCGGTGACATAGAGCGCCTGGCCGCGCCGGTAATTGGGATGGATCTTCACCGCGGTGTGGACGCGGCTTGTGGTGGCGCCGCCGATCAGAAGCGGCAGGTCAAAACCTTGCCGCTCCATCTCGGCCGCGACATGGCACATTTCGTCGAGCGACGGCGTGATCAGGCCCGACAATCCGATGATGTCGGCCTGTTCGGCGAGGGCGGCCTGCAGGATCTTTTCCGCCGGCACCATGACGCCGAGATCGATCACCTCGTAATTGTTGCACTGGAGCACGACGCCGACGATGTTCTTGCCGATATCGTGCACGTCGCCCTTGACGGTCGCCATCACGATGGTGCCGTTGGTGGACTTGTGCTCGCGGCCATCGCGGTCCTGTTCCATATAGGGCATCAGATAGGCGACGGCCTGCTTCATCACCCGCGCCGACTTGACCACTTGCGGCAAAAACATGCGGCCCGAGCCGAACAGGTCGCCGACGATATTCATGCCGTCCATCAGCGGCCCTTCGATCACCGCAAGCGGACGCGGCGCCTCCCGTCGCGCTTCCTCGACGTCGGTCTCGATGAAGTCGGTGATGCCGTGCACCAGCGCATGTGACAGGCGCTTTGCCACCGGCCAGTCGCGCCAGGCGAGATCGGCTTCCTTTTTTTCCTTGCCATGGCCGCGATGACGGTCGGCGAGCGCCAACAGCCGCTCTGAGGCGTCGGGACGCTTGTTGAGCACCACGTCCTCGCAGGCCTCGCGCAATTCGGCATCGAGATCGTCATAGACCGCCATCTGGCCGGCATTGACGATGCCCATGTCCATGCCGGCCGTGATGGCGTGATAGAGGAACACCGAATGCATCGCCTCGCGCACGGCTTCGTTGCCGCGGAACGAGAACGACAGATTGGAGACGCCGCCGGAAATATGGGAGTGCGGCAGGTTCGCCCTGATCCAGCGCGTCGCTTCGATAAAGGCTATGCCGTAGCCGTTGTGCTCCTCCATCCCGGTCGCGACCGCGAATATATTCGGGTCGATGATGATGTCCTGGGGCGGAAAGCCGATGCGCTTCGTCAGAATGTCGTAGGCGCGCTTGGCGATGGAGCATTTGCGCTCGAGCGTGTCGGCCTGGCCGGTTTCGTCGAAGGCCATCACGACGACGGCCGCGCCATAGCGGCGCACCGTTTCGGCGTGACGGATGAAGGCATCCTCGCCCTCCTTGAGCGAGATCGAATTGACCACCGCCTTGCCTTGTACGCATTTCAGCCCGGCCTCGATCACCGAGAACTTTGACGAATCGATCATCACCGGCACGCGGGCGATGTCGGGCTCGGCCGCGATCAGATTGAGGAACGTGACCATGGCCTTCTCGGAATCGAGCAGACCTTCGTCCATATTGATGTCAATGATCTGCGCGCCGTTCTCGACCTGGTCGCGCGCGACCGCGAGCGCTGCCGGATAATCGCCCGCGGTGACGAGCTTGCGGAAGCGCGCCGAGCCGGTGACATTGGTGCGCTCGCCGACATTGACGAAGGGAATCTCCGGCGTCAGCGTGAAGGCTTCGAGCCCGGAAAGCCGCAGCCGCGGCGGGATCGCGGGGATCGTGCGCGGTGCCTTGCCGGCGACGGCGCGGGCGATGGCGCGGATATGATCGGGCGTCGTGCCGCAGCAGCCGCCGACGATGTTGACGAGGCCCGCATCGGCGAATTCGCCGAGCAGCGCCGCCATCGCCTCCGGCCCTTCGTCGTAATGGCCGAATTCGTTGGGCAGCCCGGCATTCGGATAGGCGCAGATCAGCGTGTCGGCGACGCGCGACAATTCGGCGACATGGGCGCGCATCTCCGTGGCGCCGAGCGCGCAATTAAGCCCGATCGAGAGCGGCACCGCATGGGTGATCGAGTTCCAGAACGCTTCCGGCGTCTGCCCGGACAATAGTCTTCCCGAGCGGTCGGTGATGGTGCCGGAAATCATCACCGGTACGCTCACGCCGCGCGCGGCGAGCTCGTCGGCGATGGCGTAGATCGCGGCCTTGGCGTTGAGCGTGTCGAAAATGGTTTCGATCAACAGCGTGTCGACGCCGCCGTCGAGGAGCCCGCGCACCTGCTCCGTATAGGCGATGCGCAATTCGTCGAAAGTGATGGCGCGAAAGCCCGGGTTTGAGACGTCCGGCGAGATCGACGCGGTGCGATTGGTCGGCCCGAGCGCGCCGGCGACGAAACGCTCGCGGCCGTCCTCGTCCTGCGCAATGCGCGCCGCCTCGCGGGCAAGCCGCGCGCCTTCGGCGTTGAGCTCATAGGCGATCTCGACCATGCCGTAATCGGCCTGCGCGATGCGGGTCGAGGAAAAAGTATTGGTCGAGACGATATCGGCGCCGGCGCGGAAATAGGCGAGGTGGATCGAGCGGATCGCGTCCTGCTGCGTGATATTGAGCAGATCGTTGTTGCCGCGGACTTCGCGGTTCCAGGCATCGAAGCGCGCGCCGCGAAATTCCTCTTCGTCGAGCCGCAGCGCCTGGATCATCGTCCCCATGGCGCCGTCGAGCACCAGGATGCGCTCGGCCGCCAGCCGCCGCAGCGCGGTTTCGGAATTGGACTGAGGCACGGACTTATTCATCGTTCTACGCACGCTCTTTCTCGGGAACAGCGGCGGGGAGTTCGTGATCCGGCCGCAGCCCCAACAGGTGACAGATCGCGTACACAAGATCGGCGCGGTTCATGGTGTAAAAATGAAAATCGGTGACGCCGTGATCGACGAGGTCGATTACCTGCTCGGCGGCGACGGCCGCCGCGATCAGTTTGCGGGTGGCCGGATCGTAGTCGAGGCCGTCGAAGCGCTCGGCAAGCCAATCCGGCACCGAGGCGCCGGTGCGGGCGGCGAAATTCTTGGTCTGCTTGAAATTCTGCACCGGCAAGAGGCCGGGCACGATCGGGATGTCGATGCCGGCCGAGCGGACGCGGTCGAGATAGCGGAAATAGAGGCTGTTCTCGAAAAAGAACTGCGTCATCGCGCGCGTCGCGCCGGCATCGACCTTGGCCTTTAGCATGTCGATGTCGGCTGCGACCGACGGACTGTCGGGATGTTTTTCCGGATAGGCCGAAACCGAAACCTCGATGTCGGCGATCCGCTTGATGCCGGCGACGAGATCGGCGGCGTTGCTGTAACCGTCCGGATGCGGCGCGTAGCGTTCGCCGACGCCGCCGAGCGGATCGCCGCGCAACGCCACGATGTGGCGCACGCCGGCTGCCGCATAAGCCGCGATCACGCCATCGACATCGGCTTTGGTGGCGCCGACGCAGGTCAGATGCGCCGCGGGCGTCAGCAGCGTTTCGGCGAGAATGCGCTTCACCGTGGCGTGCGTGCGCTCGCGCGTCGAGCCGCCGGCCCCGTAGGTCACCGAGACGAAATTAGGCTTCAGCGGCGCCAAGCGTCCAATCGATTCCCAGAGCGATTGCTCCATCTCCGCGGTCTTCGGCGGAAAGAATTCGAACGAGACATGGAGGCCTGGCCGCCCGCCGCCGTTCACATAACGGCTCGCCCGCGTTGCGCTCATCACGCCACCTCGCGCGTCTTGTCGGATTTTTGGGGCTGCGCCAACACGATGCGAGGATCGCGCGCGAGCCAAAGCGACACCGCGATCTTGCCCTCGGGTCCGGGCGGCAGCGTCTGTTGCCCCAGCACGTCGAGCCCGCAGGTCTCGAGCCATTGCGTCACCGTCTCGGCCGCAAAGCCGAGGCGCCGATGCGCGTGCTCCTCACGCAAGAATTCGAGATCATGCGGCGCGAAGTCGACGACCAGCAGCCGGCCGCCGGGCCGCAATACCCGCGTCGCCTCGCGGATGGCGCGCGCGCTGTCGTCGAGGAAGTGCAACACCTGATGGATGATGACGGCGTCGAAACCGTCGCGCGGCAGCGCGAGGTCGTAGATGTCGCCGTGGCGGACGCTGCAATGTTTCAGCCCGGCGCGGTCGAGCCGCGCCCGCGCCAGCGCCAGCATGTCGAGCGAGAGATCGAGGCCGAGCCCGCGCTCGATATCGGGCGCGAACAGTTCGAGCATGCGGCCGGTGCCGGTGCCGAGATCGAGCAGCGCGCGGATCGGCTTGTCGGCAAGCGCCGTGCGGATCGCTTCCTCGACGGCGGCGTCGGCGACATGGAGCTCGCGGATGCGATCCCATTGCGCGGCATGGCGGCGGAAATAGTTTTGCGCCGCCGCCACCCGTGTCGCGCGTACCGCGGCGAGCCGCTCGCGGTCGCGCACGATGGTCGAATCCGCAGGATCGAGCCGGCCGATCAGCGCGCGGGCGATGTCGGCGCCGCTGCCGCGCTCGCCCATTCGGAAGAAGGCCCACGATCCTTCGCGGAAGCGCTCGACCAGGCCCGCTTCGGCGAGCAGCCGCAGATGCCGCGACAGCCGCGGCTGGGACTGGCGCAGGATTTCGGTGAGGTCGGAGACCGTCAATTCGGCTTCCGAAAGCAGCGCCAGGATGCGGAGTCGGGTCGATTCCCCGGCCGATTTCAGCGTTGCGGTCAGTTCGGTGAAACTCAGCGGCTCAGATGTCATCGGACGGCGGTGCTCGGCGGCTGCGGGCAAAGCTTGGGTTTCCACATAAAGATATCTTTATGTGATTAAATGATGGCAGGCAAGATGAAATGGGACGGGTCCCATTGGGGCCCCGTGGGCCGCCGCTTTCAAGCCCGTCGGCTGCGCTGGCGGCGGCCAAATGTGCATGCCATTTTGCGCTTATGGCCGAACCCGCCAAACCCGATCCGCTCGCCGAAGAGGCGCCGCCCGGCGATGACGCGGGCCTGCGCCCGGGTGAAATCGCGGCCGAACTTCCGGCCCGCTTCGATGCCTCACTCTATTATATCGGCCGCATCCGCACGCCGTGGCGGCGGCGCGAGGAGTGCCCGAAGAACGCGCGCGGTTCCGACGCCGTCTGCACCGTCGAACTCGACCCGCGCTGGGCCGCGGGACTTTCAGGCCTCGAAACCGTCAGCCACGTCGTGCTGCTCTATTGGATGGACCAAGCGCGGCGCGATCTCGTGCTGCAGTCGCCGCGCCACTACGCCGAGCATCGCGGCACGTTTGCGCTGCGCTCGCCAGCGCGGCCCAATCCGATCGCGGTTTCGGTGGCGCGCCTCGTGCGCATCGACGGCAGCAAGCTCTCCGTCGTCGGCCTCGACTGCCTCGACAACACGCCGCTTCTCGACATCAAGCCGTATTTCGCTTCGACCGATTCCGTGCCGGATGCGCAGGTCGGATGGCACGCGGGGCAAAAGCGCTGACCGGCGCCGCCGGCACTCGTCTCGATCAATGCTAGCGAGAGGAACCTCATGGCTAAACCGATCTACGTGCTCAACGGCCCGAACCTCAATCGGCTCGGCACCCGCGAACCGCATATCTACGGCACGACGACGCTCGCCGATGTCGAGGCGTTGTGCCGGGCCGAAGCCAAGGACGCGCCCATCGAGTTTCGCCAGACCAACAGCGAGACCCAATTGATCGAGTGGGTCCACGAGGCGATCGACAATGGCAGCGGCATCATCATCAATCCGGCCGCCTACACCTTCACCTCGCTCGCACTGTTCGATGCGCTCAAAATGTTTCCGGGACCGATCATCGAGTTGCACATTTCGAACGTTCACAAGCGCGAGGCCTATTATCACAATTCCTATGTGTCGAAGGTCGCCACCGCCATCATCATCGGCCTCGGCGCCAAGGGCTATCCGGTGGCGGTTCGCGCGATGCTCGATCTCGTTCGGCAAGCCCAGCAAGCGTAGCGCGGTGATCAGCTCGCGGCCGCGACCTGCGGCGACCAGCCGTAGACGCGCGCGACGTTGCCGCCCATCAGCTTGATCTTGTCGGGTTCCGAGATGCGGTCCGTCATGCGGAATGCCTCGACACCTTGCGCGAAAGTGAGGAATTTCACGGCGCGGGTCCAATCCGTCCCCCATAGACAACGGTCGATGCCGAAGGCGTCGATGAGGCGGCAGACCGGATCCCAGATGTCGTTATAGGGGAAGGGCTCGCGCGACAGCGTGCAGGCGCCGGTGATCTTGATCGTGACGTTGGCAAGTTTTGCGAGCGTCAGCACCTGCGGCAGATCGGCCCACGGCTCAGCCGGCACCGGCGGCTCGTGCGGCTGAACGAGGCCAAGATGATCGACAATGATCTGCGTATCGGGATTGCGGCGGATCAGCTCGATTCCTTGGTCGAGCCGTCCGGCGATATGCAGATTGACCGGAATGGATAAGCGTCTTGCCTCCGCCAGCACGCGATTGAGCCCCGGATCGGCGGGGTCTTCCGTATAGCCGCCGCGCACCAGCAGCATGCGAACGCCGACCGCACCCGCCGTGCGCTTCCAATCGGCGATGACGTCGCCGACCGCCGGGTTGGCGGGATCGACCGGCTTGATGAGCGCGAAGCGGCCGGGATGGCGCTTGTACACTTCGAGCGCATAGCTCGCGTCGTAGCGGTACATCGTGAACGCCGAAATCAGGATCGCGCCGTCGACGCCGACTTGATCCATCATCGCAACCGTCTGGTCGCCCGTGACCTCGGGCGGTCCCGTCAAGACGGCATGCCACGGCCGGCCGGGGTGATTGCGCTCATAGGCATGCAGCTGCGCATCGATGGTCGGCAAGGCTACGCACTCCTGTGGGATGATGCTCTAAGCGAGCGGCGTCGGGTTCGCGGCCGGCGGATCGACCGCGAACGTATTGGCGGTCATGCAGGTCATCGAGAAACTGCCGGTCGAAGCAATCAGCGCCACGAGACTCTCCAATCCCATGGTCTTTTCCGCGGCCGCATAGGTGTCGTCGCTGAGGCCCTTGCTGGCGAGAAGTTCGCGCGCCACCACGAGGCAGGTGCGCTCGCGCGCTTCGGCAAGCGTCGGCGTACCATGGAGATTGATCGCGTCGATGATCGCCTGGTCGATGCCGATGGCGAGCGAGCGCCGGACCTGGGCGAACCACGGGTAGCGCGCATTCCAGTGCCGGGCGACGACAAGATTGACGATCTGCTGCTCGCGCTCCGACAACGGGCCGGACGACAGAGCGGCGCGCAAGTTCTGGCAGGCCTCGAACAATTTCGGCAATCGGATATAGGCGTAAAACGGCCCGCCCACGATGCCGCTCGATTGCTTGGCGTCATCATAGACACGCGCCTGTTCGGCGTTCATATCGGCGCGGTCCAGGATTGCTATGCGAGCCATTCGTCTTCCTCCAGTTTCGTTTTTATTTGGAAACGCGACGCTAGCATCGGTTTGCCGACCGCGCGAGCCGCAATTCGGCGCTCCGTAGCGCGCCGGCGGTCTCAAATCGCCGGGCTAAGCGCTGTTCCCCCAGGTCCGCGCCAAGACGCGGAGCCAATTGCGAAAGCATAATTTCTCGATCAGCGGCTCGCCGAAGCCGTGCTTGCGCATCGCCTCGACCAGGATTTGCAATCCGCCGGCATTGCCGAGCTCGGCCGGGATGACGGCGCCGTCGAAATCGGAGCCGAGCCCGACGCCATCCTCGCCCAGATGTTCGAGCAGATATTCGGCATGCTGCACGATCAGGTCGGCGGGCGTGTCCTTGTCGTGGCGGCCGTCCGGGCGCAAAAAGGCGGTGGCAAAGTTGACGCCGACGAGGCCGTCGGTTTCGCGGATCGCCGCCAATTGCCGGTCGGTCAGATTGCGCGAATGCGGGCTGATCGCGTGCGCGTTGGAATGGCTGACGACGAGCGGCGCCTTGCTGATGGCGGCGACGTCCCAGAAGCCGCGTTCGTTCAGATGCGACAGATCGATCAGGATGCGCAAGGCATTGCAGGCGCCGATCAGCGCCTTGCCGAGATCGGTGAGGCCCGGCCCGGTATCGGGCGACGACGGCAAACGGAACGGGACGCCGTACCCAAAACTGTTCGGCCGGCTCCACACCGGGCCGAGCGAGCGCAGGCCGGCTTGATACAGCACGTCCAACAACTCGAAATTGGCGTCGATGCATTCCGCGCCCTCGATATGCAGCACCGCCGCCACGGCGCCGTCCGTGAGGCAGCCGTCGATGTCGCGGGCATTGCGGCAGACGCGCAAGCGCCCTTGCGACTCTCGCTCGATGCGGAAGAGGAGCGCCGCCATCGCGAAAGTGACGCGCTGGGCCTCCGCGGCATCGAGCTCGGGGGGGGCCGGATCGCTGCCGATGACGCTGCCGCTTGTTTGCGGCGTGGCTTCGCTGCCGGCATTGTCTTTCCGTTTCGGCGAAGGCACGAACATCGCAAACAGCCCGCCGGCAAACCCGCCCTTGAGCGCCTTGGGCAGATCGAGATGCCCTTTCTCCTCGCCTTGCAGGAAGGCCGCGACCGGGTCAGCGCCGCCGTGCCGGTCGAGCCGCAACAAAACGTCGTTGTGACCGTCGAAGATGGGAGTGGGCTTGGGTGAGGGCACCGATAATCCTTCGCGGTGTTCTTTTTGATGGGCTTTTCGCTTGGCGTAATTTAAAAGTTGCTTCCGTTCCTATCGTTGGTACCAAAATTCGATGCGTTCACCTAACCCGAAAAATGCCGGCAGTGTTTCCGCGCAGGCGGCCGTATCGCCGCTCTACCGCTTTCTGTTGCGGAGCCATGTCGATTTTCGCGCGGACCATAGCGGCGCCGTCGCCGACTACATCCCGGAACTGAAGAAAGCCGATCCGCGCCACTTCGGCGTCGCCCTCGCCATGATGGACGGCCACGTCTACGAAGTGGGCGACAGCGCGGTGCCCTTCACCATCCAGTCGATTTCAAAACCTTTCGTGTTTGCGCTGGCGCTTGAATTGCTCGGCGCCGAGCGCGTCGAGGCCGTCGTCGGGGTCGAACCGAGCGGCGACGCCTTCAACTCGATCCGGCTGCGTCCGGATAATCGCCCGTTCAATCCGATGGTGAATTCCGGCGCGATCGCCTGCTCCGGCCTGATCCATCAGGCGAAAGGCTACGGCGCCTTCGAGTGCATCCGCGCGGCGTTGGGGAGTTTTGCCGGCCGCGACCTCGGCGTCGACGAGGCGGTATTCGCCTCCGAGCGCGAGACTGGCGATCGCAACCGCGCCATCGCCTATCTGCTGCGCAACTACGACGTGGTCGAAGGCGACGTCGGCACCGTCCTCGACGTCTATTTTCGCCAGTGCTCGATCCTCGTCACCGCGCGCGATCTCGCTATCATGGCGGCGACCCTTGCCAACAACGGCGTGAACCCGGTGACCGGCGCGCGGGTCATGACGCATTATACGGTGGCCCGCACGCTGTCGGTGATGACCACGTCGGGCATGTACGATTATGCCGGCGAGTGGGTCTATCGCGTTGGCATGCCGGCGAAGAGCGGCGTCGGCGGCGGCATCGTCGCGGCGCTTCCGGGGCAGATCGGGCTTGGCTCCTATTCGCCGCCGCTCGATTCGCACGGCAACAGCGTGCGCGGATTGAAGATATGCGAGGCGCTGTCGACGCATTTCGATCTGCATATGCTCAACCGCACCGGCGACGTGCACACCTCGGTCATCGCCGATTACGACATCGGCGGCATCAGTTCGCGCCGGGCGCGCAAGCCGCGCGACCAAGCGATCCTCGAAGCGCATCACGACGACGCCCGTGTCATCGAGCTCGTTGGCGCGCTGACCTTCGCGACGATCGACTACGTCTCACGGCGCCTGGCCGAGAAAACGTCGCAATTCATGGTTCTCGATTTTCGCCGCGTGGCATCCATCACGCCCGCCGCGGCTTTGCTGCTGGCCGAGACCTTTCGTCACCTCTGTCTCGGACCGGCAACCGCGATCCTTGCCGGCATCGAGCCCGCATCGGCGATCTGGGGGAGGCTCGAGCCGCTCATTGCCGACATCGGCAAGCTGCGTGTTGTGCCTTTGCTGGATGAGGCCATCGAGTGGGCCGAAGATCAGATCATCCTTCGCAACGGCGGGCATCTGCCGGCGACGAACACGGCCGATCTCACCGAACAGGCGCTGCTGGCGGGCCTCACGGCAGACGAACTCGCCGAGCTCACCAAGCTCGGCACAGGACGCAGTTACCAGACCGGGGAGCGCATTATCGCCGCAGGCGAAGCGGCCTCGTCGCTGTTTTTTCTACGGAGCGGCAAGGTCAGCGTGAAACTGTCGAGCGGCGTGCGGCTGACAAGCCTCGACGAAGGCATGGCGTTCGGGGAAATGACACTGCTCGGCGAGCCGCGCACCGCCGATGTCTGGGCCGACACCGCCGTTACGTGCCTGGAATTGCCGCTCGCCGAATTCAACCGCTTCAGAGAGGAACGCCCGCGCATCGCCGAACAGATCGCCCGCAATCTGGCGGCGATCCTCGCCAGGCGCTTGATCCTCGCCAATGCCAAGATTGATTTGCTGAGCGCGTACTAAGCCGTCGTAGGATGGGTTGAGCCCTTGCGAAACCCATCATGCAGCCTCGCAGTCCGATGATGGGTATGGCTTCGCTCCGGCCGTCATGCGGGCTTTTGGCACGGCCGCTGTGTGAGGTTCGAAATTGGAATATGAAATTCGCTCTGAACCGATACAACGTGAATGATCCATTGATTTCTGGAGATCCTCCTCCCATTCCCAATATCAGCAAAGAAAGCCATCCGTTCGGCGAACCGCCTTTTGAAGTGCGGTCAATTTGGGTATTTGAAATGAATGACTTCGCAGACATCACAAGGATGATCTCGTCTGGCGAGAAAGCCGTAGAGCTTTCTCTTTCTGGATATTGTTCGGGAAGTAGTCTTGCTGAACCGGGCGAACGACTGTTCGGAATTAGTCTCTATGACAACTTGGATATAGACCCATGGGGTCACCCAATACGTATAGTGCGGAAGCGCCAGAGCTAAAGGCTGTGCGGCGTTTGGGAGGGACGGGATTACGCTGACAGTGCATTTACTGCCGAATCCGACCGGGGCCACCGCCACGTCATGGGTCAAGCCTGCGCAGGACGACTGAAAAGACTGTCCTCGTTGCCGTGACGGTCATTGACATTTGTCTCTATTGCAGTTACACCCCCCTCATCTCGCTCCCGTAAAGGACGCCAGCCGGCGACACCGGCTGGCGGGGCGAGAGCGGTTCCCGCGGGCGGGGGCTCGTCACCTCCTCTCCCGGGCGGTTCCGGGGATACGCCCGGCCGGCATCATGACCGGTCTGCGGCTTCGCCGCTGGACTGGGACAGGCGGGGGCGGATAACGCCCGCTCCTTAGCCGCGTCCCAGGAAGTGCGTCTGGATCTGAGCGGCGGCGTTGGCTCGCTGCCGCAAGTGCCGTGGTGGGACGCCGGAAGGCGAGCGCGCGACGCTTCGCGCGAGCCGCGCCCGTATGGCGCGGAGGTTGGACTACGCGCCTGCCGGCGTTCCGCTTGCCTTTATTGTTTTGTTGGTTTCATAGCCCGGCTTGAACGAAGTGAAAGCCGGAATCGGAGTTGAAGCGTCGAGGTCTTCCCGGATTGGGCTCCGCCCAATCCGGGCTACGTGTCGGAGCTTGATTGAGCCGAAGACCGGCCCCACCGCCGGTCAAGGCATGACGCGATCAGGCTCCGCCGGAGGATTTTTGAAATGATGCCGTAACGACTCGGGCGCGGTCGCGTCGCGAGAACGATGGCGCTTGGTTGTTATCCGTCATCCTGAGGTGCCTGCGCGAAGCGCTGGCCTCGAAGGGCGACGGCCCCAGCGCCTCGGCCGGCATCCTTCGAGGCTCGCTCCGCTCGCACCTCAGGATGACGGAAAAGAGGCTACGCCGTCGTCTCAAAACAGCGCCGGCACCACGCCGACCGGAATGAGGCCGAGATAGATGACGCCGTCGTCGACGCGCAGCGGCAGCGCGATCGCGGGCTTTTTGTCGATCTCGGTCGGCTGGCCCATTTTTTTGATGTTGCTGATCACGCCGCTCGCGGCGTTGTCGCGGACGACGCCGCTCAGTCCGGGCAACAGGCGGTCGAGCGTGCCGAGCCCTTGTTCCGGCGATCCGCTGCCGCCGGTGAGCCGGTCGATGCCTTGCCCGATCAATTGATCGATGCCGAGCAGCGGCACGATGTTGTCGATGCCGGCGATGGCGACGGTGATCAAGCCGTCGAGCCTGCCGTGGCCGTTTAGGGTCAATGTTCCGCTGCCGATGATGGTCGCGTCGGGGCGCTCGATACGCAGCGATCTGATCTCGATGCCGCCGCCTGCTGACTGCATCTCACGGAACAGCACCGGCCACGGCTTCGGCGCGAAATCCTTGAAGCCGCGCATGACCGCATCGATGTCGCCTTGCAGCGGGGCTCCGAGGAGCGGATGGAAGGTCGGCGCCATGGCGCCGACGAAATGGCCGGTCGCCTCGATCACCGGGTTGTCGCGGGCCGTGCCCTGGACGATGCGGCCGTCGAATTCGACGCTGTCAGCCTTGAAAATCATGCCGCTCGCGGGGCCCGAGACGCGATCGAGCTGCGGTGCCTGCAACGACACGGCAATGCGCTCCGGCTCCGGCGGCAAGCCCAGCAGGCTCAAGCGCGCGCGCGTCCAGTTGACGACAAAGACCGGCGCCCCGCCCGGATTGGCGAGCGTCACCGGGCCGGTAATCTCGCCGTTGAGCAGCGTCGGCCGAAACACCTCGGCGGAGAAGGTGACGCCGGTCGCCCGCACGTCGAACGGCGGCTGGTTATTGTTGAACCGGGCGGCGGCCTCTTTGCAGCGGCTCGCGATGCTGAACGGAAAGCCGCCGATCTCCTGGCTGCCGCAAGCATAGACACGGCCGAGCGCCGCCTCGCGTTCGATCCAGCCGGCTTCGGCGCGCTCCGCGATCGCGGCCGCGTAGTACCACAGCCAGCACCAGCCGAGCCCGATCACAATGACGGCCGCGAGCGGCACAAAAACCCGGCGCAGCCGGCCGCGGCGCGGCTCGGGCGAGCGCCTGCGTGCCGGAGCGGTGCGCATCATGCTGAGCGGAGATTCGCCTGCCATTGTCCCGCTATGAACCGTCAAGACGGCGCCATTGTGCCGCCAATCTCATCCTGTTAGGCGGGCGCAAGCCGCTTTACGAATCGCAAGATTAGCAGCCGACGAGGGCCGATGAATACAAGCGCCGAGCACGAAACCGGGGACCTGTGGGTGTTCGGCTATGGCTCGCTGATGTGGCGGCCCGGCTTTGCCTATCTGGAACAGGTCTCGGCCCGGCTCATCGGCCTGCATCGGGCGCTTTGCGTCTTTTCCTTCGTGCATCGCGGCACGCCGGAGCGGCCCGGCTTGGTGCTCGGGCTCGATCGCGGCGGCATGTGCCGCGGCATTGCCTATCGGGTCGCCGCCGCGGCCCGCGCCGAGACCATCGCCTATTTGCGTGCGCGCGAGCAGGTGACATCGGTCTATCTCGAGATCATGCGGCGGATCGAGCTCGAGGATCAGCCGCGCCGGCGCGTGCGCGCCTTGTGCTACACGGTCGACCGCAGTCACACCCAATATGCCGGCCGGCTGACGCTCGCCGAGAGCTTGCATCACGTGCGCCAGGGCCACGGCCGGTCCGGCGCCAACCGCGACTATGTGCTGGAAACGGTGCGCGCGCTCGAGGGGCTCGGCTATCGCGAAAGCGAATTGCATCGTCTCGCCGAACAATTGAAGGGCGTGCACGAGGCAGGCGTAAGCAACCCGTGATCGGACTTGCACGGTTCCGATCACTCGCTCCTGATCAAGCGCGCGGTCGCGTCCTCGATAGTGTCCTGAAGCCGCGTCAGGAAGGTTGCTCTGTCGAGGCCCGGCGCGATCGGATCCAGTATTTCGAGAATGATCGTGCCGGGTGGACGCAGCAGCGATCGCCGCGGCCAATGCAGGCCCGAATTGAGCGCGATGGGAACGCAGGGCACGCCCGCCTTGCCGTAAAGATGAGCGATGCCGGGCTTGTAATCCGGAGCCGCGCCCGGCGGCCGCCGCGTGCCTTCGGGGAAAATGACGAGCTGATAACCGTCCGCGAGGGCTGATTTGGCGCGCGTCGTCATCCCCGTCAGCGCTGCGAGCCCGGCGCTGCGGTCGACCGCAATGTAACCCGCTTTCCAAGCATACCAGCCGAAGAACGGCACCCACATCAACTCGCGTTTGAGGATAAAGACCGGCGCATCGAGCACGGCGAAAAGCCCAAAAGTCTCCCAGGCCGACTGATGTTTGCAGGCGATGATGCAAGCCGTTTTCGGCAATTTCCCGATGCCGCGAAATTCCGCGCCGATGCCGCAGACGGTTCGCAACAGCCACAGCGTCACCAGCGCGCAGGCGCGGATGCACGCGCGTGCGTAGCGCCGCGGCAGCAGCAGGCTCGGCAACGAGAACACGAAAAAACAGATGAGGTTCGCGTAAAACAGCGCGTTGAACAGGATCGAACGGACGATGATGGATATTGATGGGGACACAGGCCGCCTGTTCGGAAGTCTTCACCGGAAACCGGCGAATGGGTTTTCGCGATAATGCGCTTGCCGCGATTATACTGCCGGAATGACGCCCGCGCGTAATTCGCTGGTTTCCACAAAACTATCGAGCCGCATGCGCAGCTTCGCGGCAATGTATTTGAGATATTCCGAGACGACCAGCTTGGTGGTTGCGCCGTTCGACCACCAGGGCTCGATGCGCAGGCGATCCGACACCACCGGGAACGGGATCAAAACCGCATCGGGAAGCTGATGGGCGAGCTCGGCGAGCGCGCGCGGCATGTGATAGGACGATGTGACGACAATCAGCGAATGAAAATCGTGCTGCTGTGCCCAGCGCCGCGCCTGCACCGCGTTGCCGAGCGTGTTGAGCGCGGAATAGTCGAGGTCGACGCAGCACGACAATAGCCGGTTGTAGTCGACCACTTGATGCGCGAGATCGCCCATCGTGGTGCCGGGATAGACGCCGGTGATCAGCAATCTTTTTCCGTGGCCGGAGGCGAGAAGTTCAAGCGCATCGTTGACGCGCGACGTACCGCCGGTCAGCACCACGATGCCGTCGGCATTCTGATTGATGGCCTCTTCGCCGGGAAGAAGCCAGATGAAAAAGGCAAATCCCGCGAGCAGCAGGACAATGCCTAATCCGGCGAGCTTCAGGCCGGCCGACCTGATACGCCGCGTTCTGACCGCGGACCTGAGGCTGAGCATCGCCGCGCGCGTCCGTCGCGCTCCCCTGCAAATTTGCCGTTGGATTGCCGGATACCAAGAACCGCAGCACCACGCCCGAATCGCCCGCAAACCCGCCAAAATTATAGCGGCGATTGCCGCAGCCGGTGCAATTTGTTGCCGTCCTCATTCGATCGCATTGAGGGTCTCATCGACGGTATGGCGCGATGTCAAGGCCGTCACCACGGCCATCAGGACGATTTGGCCGAAGATCGCCAGATAGCCGCCGAGCCCGACCGAGGAACTCCCGAACAGCGCTGCGGCTTCCTCGCCACCGGGCGTCCCCGCGACCCAGGCATTAACGCCCGCCATGATGCCGAACAACACGAGCGCGCCGCCGCCACCGACGGCGCCGCCCTTGAAGCCGAGCAGCAGAAAATGCCGCTGGAATTGGCTGGCGATGAAGGCGTCGGTCGCGCCCACGTAATGCAGGACTTCGACAATCGGGCGGTTCATCGCCATGGCGCCGCGTGTGGCGAAAGTGACCGAGAGCACCGTTACGGCGATGACCAGCATCAGGATCGCCAGCCCGCCGGCAACCGCGGTCGTCGCCATGCTGCGCATGCGATCGATCCAGCCGCGGTGGTCGTCGAGGCTTGCGCTCGGCACCCGGACGGCGAGTGCGCTGCGCAAGCTTGCGAAATCGGGCGCAGATCCCGAGGCGAGCTTGACGACGATCATCCGCGGGATCGGCAGTTCACCGAGCGCGAGACCGGAGCCGAGCCAGGGTTCGACCAGTTGTTCGGATTCCGCCTTGGTGAAGGGGCGCACGTCTGTGATGCCGGGGCTCGAGCGTGCGAGCTCGACGGCTGAGCGCACATCGGCCTCGATGTCGCGTCCGGAAACCGGCCGGACCTGAATTGTCACCTCGCGCCCGACGTCGGACTGCCACTCGGATGCGGCGCCGACGACCATCATCACCGCTCCCGTCGTCAGCGCCGCGAGGAAGGTCATGATCGCGACCACGGCGGCGAGCGAGCGGCCGGCGAGCGCGTCGCTCGGCACGATCGGCGTCGGCGTGCGCTGCACCGGCATGCGGCCCGCCGCGGCGTGACCATTGTCCCATGGCTCCGCCAATGTCTCGGCCGGCTCAATCATCGACATTCAATCATAGACATGCAGGCGTCCTTCATGGAGCACCAGGCGGCGCGCATCGTATTCGTCCATCAGGGCAATGTCGTGAGTGGCGATGACGACGGCGGTGCCCAATTTATTCAGCTCGATGAACAGGCGGAGCAGGCGCTGGCCGAGACTGGGATCGACATTACCCGTCGGCTCATCGGCGAGCAAAAGCTGCGGCCGCGCGATCACCGCCCGCGCAATGGCGGCGCGCTGCTTCTCGCCGCCGGACAGCACCGGCGGCAGTGCGCTCATCCGTTCGCCCAAGCCCACCCAATGCAACAGTTCGACGACCTCGGCGCGATAGGCGGATTCGTCCTTGCCGAATACGCGAAGCGGCAAGGCGACGTTCTCGTAGGTGGTCAAGTGATCGAGCAGACGAAAATCCTGAAACACGATGCCGATGCGGCGGCGCAATTTCGCGCGCTCGTCTTTGCTCAGAGCCGCGGTGTCGCGATCGAACATGGAGATCAAGCCGCGGGTCGGCTTGAGCGATAGGAACAGCATCCGCAACAGCGAGGTCTTGCCGGCGCCGGACGGCCCGGTGAGGAACTGGAATGAATGGCTATCGATGCGAAAGCTGAGGTCGCGCAGAACCTCGGGGCCGAGCCCATAGCGCAAGCCGACATTCTCGAACCGGATCACACGGTCCTCCGCAGCGGTCGCGCGCCTGACCTTGAGCCTCAGGCCGAACCTTCCGGCCGGCCAGCCCCGGCCGCAAGCTTGGTCGACGGCCTGATTCGCGTATCCGGGGAACTTAGCACCCGGCGCCGATCCAGGCTTTCCGTCGTTGGTTTCCAATCCGTTAACGCTTCGGCTGCTAGGCTCGCCTGAACGGTGCCACGCCCCTGATTCGCCGATGCTGATCGTTTGCCCGAACTGCGCTACATCCTACGATGTCGCCGTGGCCAGCCTGAAGCCCGACGGCCGTCGGGTGCGTTGCGTGCGCTGCCGAGCGATATGGCTGGCCGAGCTTTCCCATGCCGATAAGCTGATTGCGGCGGCCGAGGCGCTCGCGCCGGTCCGCCGCGCCGTCGAAGCCGTTGCCGAAATGGCCGCCGAGGCGAGAACCTCCGATTTGCCCGGCGAGCCGCCTCGTGTCCCCGCGGACCCAGCTGACGCATGGTCGGCCGACCAAGCGGCGGCCGAAGCGCCGGTCGAGGCAGCCGCCGAGGCCGCCGAAGCTGCGGAAGAGCCCTCGTTTGGCGAAGCCCCCGAGGTGGATTCGCCGCCGATTGCGCCGGCCGATTTCGATGCCGTCGAGCCGCCGCGCACGCCTGCGTCGGCAACCGACGGCGCTTTCGATAACCCGGCCGAGGTCGAACCGCTCGACAATGTCGAGCAGTTTGCCGCCCGCCGCGCCGGGCGCCGAGGCAATCCGGGCCGCTGGTCGCGCTGGTCGTTGACGCGGGTGCAATCGGTAACCCTGGCGCTGATCGTGCTTGACGCGATTGTGGTCGGCTGGCGCACGGACTTCGTCCGGCTGATGCCGCAAACCGCATCTTTCTATGCCGCGATCGGCCTGCCGGTGAACCTGCGCGGATTGGATTTCGACAACCTCACGACGTCGACCGAGCAGCATGAAAACGTGCCGATCCTGGTCGTCGAAGGCGCCGTCGTCAACGACAGCCACAAAATGTCCGATGTGCCGCATTTGCGCTTTGCGGTGCGCAACGCCGCGCACCAGGAAATCTATTCGTGGACCGCAGCGCCCCCGCGCACCACGCTGCCGCCGGGTGAGGCCGTCAGTTTCCGCACCCGGCTCGCTTCCCCGCCGCCGGACGCCCACGACGTGCTGGTCCGCTTTCTCAATCGCTACGACATCATGAACGGAACGCGATGATGGCCCGCATTCTGATTGCCGAGGACGAAGAAGCATTGCGTGAGATGTGCGGTCGGGCGCTGTCGACCGCCGGTCACGAGGTCAAGACCGCTTGCGACGGCGGCGAAGCGCTCGATGTGCTGCAACGCGAGGCCGGACGGTTCGATCTGTTGCTCACCGATATCCGCATGCCGGTCATGGATGGCATCGCGCTCGCGCTCAGCGCGGCGCGCGACTTTCCCGAGCTGACCGTTCTCTTGATGACCGGCTTTGCCGACCAGCGCGAACGCGCCCACGGTCTCGATGCGCTGATTCACGACGTGATCCAGAAGCCGTTTTCGCTGGCTACCCTGCGCGACGCCGTGGCGGAAGCGCTGGCGGTCAAAGTACACTGATCGCTTTCAGCGCCGCACAACTCAGTTATCTTCCGAAACCGAATAGGGCCGCGGCAGCGGTTCGACCGGCAAGTCCGGATGCGGGCGGCCGAAATCCGGCGCCGCGGAATCCTGGCCGATCTGGACGATGCCGCGGCGGATCGCCCGCGTCCGGGTAAAATGATCGAATAGCGCTTCACCGTCGCCGCGGCGGATGGCGCGGGTCAATTTCGCCAAATCTTCGCTGAAAGTGCCGAGCATCTCCAGCACCGCGTCCTTGTTGGCGAGGAACACGTCGCGCCACATCGTCGGATCGGATGCGGCGATCCGGGTGAAATCGCGGAAGCCGCCGGCGGAGAATTTCAGCACCTCCGAGCGCGTCACCTCGCCAAGCTCGTCGGCGGTGCCGACGATCGTATAGGCGATGAGATGGGGCAGGTGGCTTGTGATCGCCAGCACCAGATCGTGATGTTCGGCCGGCATCTGCTCGACATTGGCGCCGAGTGCGCGCCAGAACGCGGCGAGTTTCTCGACTGCGGCCGGATCAGCGCCTTCGGGCGGCGTGAGAATGCACCAGCGCCCGACAAACAATTCGGCGAAACCGGCATCGGGTCCCGAATTTTCGGTGCCGGCGACCGGATGCGCCGGGACGAAGTGCACGTCCGCCGGCAGATGCACGCCCATATCGCGCAGGATCGCGCCCTTCACCGAACCGACGTCGGAAACGACCGCGCCCTTTTGCAGATGCGGCGCGATCTCGCGCGCGATCTCGCCGCAGACGCCGACCGGGGCGCAGACGATGACGAGATCGGCGCCGGCGACCGCCGCCGCATTGGTTTCGGCCACCTGGTCGGCGAGGCCGAGTTCCGTGACGCGCCGGCGTGTCGCCGCCGAACGCGCGCTCGCCGTGATTTCCCGAACCGTGCCCTGCGCCCGCGCCGCACGTGCGATCGACGAACCGATCAGGCCTGTGCCAACGAGCGCGAGACGGTTGAAGATCGGTGTGGCTTTGCTCACGATTTCGCCAGAAAATCCTTGAGTGCCGCGACGACGAGGCGATTGGCTTCCTCGGTGCCGACCGTCATGCGCAAGGCATTCGGCAGTTTATAGGCCGTGGTCTGGCGCAAAATGAGTCCGCGCGCCGTGAGGAAGGTGTCGGCGTCCTTGGCGGTGCGGCCTTTCGTCTCCGGGAAGTGGACCAGCACGAAATTGGCGACACTTGGAGTCACTTTCAGTCCGAGCTTGCCGATCTCGGCCATCAGCCAGTTGAGCCAATGCGTGTTGTGTTCGCGCGAGCGTTCCTGGTGCTCCATGTCCTCGATGGCCGCGATGCCGGCAGCGATCGCGGACGAGGTGAGGTTGAACGGGCCGCGGATGCGGTTGACCGCATCGACAATATGCGCCGGGCCGAACATCCAGCCGAGCCGCAACGCGGCGAGGCCATGGATCTTCGAGAACGTTCGGCACATCACGACATTCTCGGACGTGGCGACAAGCTCGATGCCGGCCTCGTAGTCGTTGCGCCGGACATATTCGGCGTAGGCGGCGTCGAGCACCAGCAGCACATGCGGCGGCAGTCCGCGGTGCAGCCGCTTCACCTCGTCGAAGGCGAGACAGGTGCCGGTCGGATTATTGGGATTGGCGAGGAAGACGATCTTGGTCTTCGCCGTCACCCGATCGAGAATGGCATCGACGTCGGCGGTGAAATCTTTCTCCGGCGCCACCACGGGCTTGGCGCCGGCGCCGAGCGTGACGATCGGATAGATCAGGAAGCCATGCGTGGTGTGGATCGCTTCGTCGCCGTCGACCAGATAGGCATGCGCCAACAGATGCAGCAAATCGTCGGAGCCGGCGCCGCAGACGATGCGATCCGGGTCGAGTCCGAAGGCGCGTCCGATCGCCTCGCGCAACTCGCTCGCCGAGCCGTCCGGATAGTCTTCCAGATGATCGGCGCAGGCTTTGTAGGCGGCGATCGCGTGCGGGCTCGGCCCGAGCGGCGTCTCGTTCGACGACAGCTTGAAGACCTTGGCGACGCCCGGCGCGGTGCTCTTGCCGGGCACATAGGCCTCGATGTCGAGCACGCCCGGCCGGGGAATGGGACGCGTTGCAGTCATTATCTATTTCTCTCCAGATTCCGGCTCCCGCTGAGGGGGCGTAAATTTCACGGGATCGTATAGCGGGTCGCGTGACTGCCGACGAGGGCCGAGGAGCGGATCGAGGCCCCGATCTTGACCAGTGCGTCGGCGACCGCGCCGATGCCGCCACGCTCGACCGACACCAAAAGCGCGGCGCCGTCGAAGGCGCGGTCGGGCACCGCGATGACATCGGCCAGCGCCGCGACGGTGTGGATCGCGGCGGCGCTCCAGCCCGACACCCGCATGCTCCAGACCTCGGTTTCGGTCACCATGGCGTCGGCGGCGACGCGGGAAACCACAAAGACCGGCAAGGCGGCCGGGTGATTGGCGCGCTCGACGAACGGCAGGCGGGCGATGATTTTCGGCGCCGCGGCAAATTCGAGCGCCGCCCACCAGGGTCCTGCGCCGGCGACCGCGAAGGCCGGAATGAGCCCGAGATCGCCCTTGGATTCGGTGACCGCCTCGACCACGCTCGACGCCCCGATATGCGGCACGAACGGCACCGTGAAACCGAAATGAAAGCGCGCGGAATCGCGCATCAGTGCGTCGCCCGCCGACAGATCGGCGTGAACCGAGAACGGCGCCTGCACATAGGTGAAGGTCGAAATAATGACCCGCCAGATGGTCTCGGCGGTTTCCAGCGGCAGGGTGCCGCGATGCCGCGCCACCAGCCGCCGCATCATGTCGGCCTCGCGCGCCGGGCGGAAGGCCGAACCGGTTTCCTCGGTCTTCTTGACCGCGATCAGGGTATCGATGATCTCGCTGCGCTCGAGCAAAAGCGCATGCATGGCCTCATCGATGCGGTCGATCTCGCGCCGCAAATCGGCAAGCGAGACATCCTTATGGCGGGGTGGTTTCGGCATGGTCTTGGTCCGGCGGTGCGGGTGATTGATAGGTGCCGTTAAGGCCGAAATCAAAGAAAACGTTGACTCCATGCCACAGCGGCCTATTTACGCCCCTTTGGCTGCTCTTCTGGCGGCAAGACGCCGCGAAATGCGGCGGTCCGGGAAAGACTTATGGCCGACGCCGGCGCCACGCTCGATCTGGCCGACCGCACGCGCGAAGCGGACGATCCGCATTCGCCGGTGGTGCGGTTTCCGGCCAACAAGCCGCTGCGGCTCGATGCCGGCGTCGATTTCGCGCCGCTGCAGATCGCCTATCAGACTTACGGCGCTCTCAATGCCGACCGCTCGAACGCCATTCTGGTCTGCCATGCGCTGACCGGCGACCAGCATGTCGTCAACGATCACCCGGTGACCGGCAAGGGCGGCTGGTGGGAGACCATGGTGGGTCCCGGCCGGCCGATCGATACCGAGCGCTATTTTGTCATCTGCCCGAATGTCGTTGGCGGCTGCATGGGAAGTTCCGGCCCCGCCTCGACCAATCCGGCGACAGGCATGCCGTGGGGCCTCGAGTTTCCGGTGATCACGGTGCGCGACATGGTCCGCGCCCAGGCGATGCTGCTCGATCACCTCGGCATCGAGACCTTGTTCGCGGTGGCAGGCGGATCGATGGGCGGCATGCAGGCGCTGCAATGGGCGGCGAGCTATCCCGACCGCGTTTTTGCATCGCTGCCGATCGCGGCGGCGACGCGGCATTCGGCGCAGAACATTGCCTTTCACGAAGTCGGCCGCCAGGCGGTGATGGCCGATCCGGAGTGGCGCGGCGGGCGCTATTTCGCCGAAGGCACCAATCCGCGGCGCGGGCTCGCGGTCGCGCGCATGGGCGCGCATATCACCTATCTTTCCGACGCCGCGCTGCACCGCAAATTCGGCCGCCGCTTTCAGGACCGCGACAATCCGACGTTTTCCTTCGATGCCGACTTTCAGGTCGAATCTTATCTGCGGCACCAGGGCATCACCTTCGTCGAACGGTTCGATGCCAATTCCTATCTCTATCTGACGCGCGCGATGGATTATTTCGATCTTGCCGGCGACTATGACGGCGTCGCCGCCAACGCGTTTCGCGGCACCCCGACGCGTTTTTGCGTGATCTCGTTCACCAGCGATTGGCTGTTTCCGACCGCGGAATCGCGCGCCATCGTGCATGCGCTCAATGCCTCGGGCGCGCGTGTCTCCTTCGCCGAGATCACGACCGACAAGGGCCACGACGCGTTCCTGCTCGACGAGCCGGAATTTTTGGCGATCGTGCGCGGCTTTCTCGAGGGCGCCGCGAAATCGCGCGGCTTGCCGGCGAGGTGACGATGCTGTCGCGTCTCAAATACGATCTCACCATGGCGGGAGCGGCGCGCGGGCAGGGCGGCTCGCGTATCGACTTGCTGGTGGTCGCCGACATGGTGCAGCCCGGCGCCCGTGTACTCGACGTCGGCTGCGGCGACGGCGAATTGCTGCGCTTGCTGGAAACGCGCGGCGTCGACGGCCGCGGTATCGAACTGTCGCGCGAAGGCGTCAACGAATGCGTCGCCAAGGGGCTCGCCGTGGTTCAGGGCGACGCCGACACCGATCTTGAAGCCTATCCGGCCGACGGCTTCGACTTCGTCATCCTGTCGCAGACGCTGCAGGCGACGCGGCAGCCGCGCGTCGTGCTCGAGCACATGCTCCGCATCGGCCGCCACGGCATCGTGTCGTTTCCGAATTTCGGCCATTGGCGTATTCGCCTGCAACTGTTCTTCGGCGGCCACATGCCGCATACCGACAATCTGCCCTATGCCTGGTGGGAGACGCCGAACATCCATTTCTGCAGCATCAAGGATTTCCGCGAATTGTGCCGCGCCGTCGGCGCCAAGATGGAGCAGGCGGTCGCGCTCAATGCCTGGGGCGGCCGGATACGGCTGAAAATGCCGTGGTGGTTCTGGAATCTGTTCGGCGAACAAGCGGTGTTCTTATTGAGCCGGCAGGGCTAGCGAAATTCCTGCTATATATAATGTCTATTGCCTTGCCTCTCCGCGCGTTGCGGATGGTGCGGGCCCGTAGCTCAATGGTCAGAGCTAGCGGCTCATAACCGCTTGGTTGGAGGTTCGAATCCTCCCGGGCCCACCATGAAATCATTGGCTTTTTTGACGTTTGGGTTTTGCATTTTTGGCTCGACCAATGAATTGACAAATAGAACCTTCGCCGATCGCCCGGGTCCTCGAGAGAGTTTTGGTCGCTTACTTCTACCTGTTGGTTCTATTCAGTATCACCGATGCCGGCTGGCTCAGCATAATGGCCAATATTCTCAACCGGCCTGTGCTCAGCGACATATTGCTGTCCAGTCTGCGGGCGGACCGGCCATCGTATTCTATCTGGCCTATCCAGTTGGAGTCGTGCTTTCGCCGTTGTTCCGGGCCTTCGCGAGGATTCCATCGTCACAGCGTTTCTGCTGGCGTTGCTGTACGGCGCGCTCGCGTATGCGACTTACGACCCGACCAATTACGCCACGCTGGGAAACTGGACGATGCAAATTACTCTTGTCGATATTTGCTAGGGCGCGGCGGCATCGGGGATTTCCGCGACAGCGGCCTTTTTCATAACTCGCGCCCTTTCGCCTTGGCCGCGGCTCACGCAGTGGCAAGCCGACAACGTCTTCAGCGAAACTGTGGCCAACAAAGTTACAATACAACAGATGATGTGGTTATGTTTGTAAACATGCAACACAAAAACGCGAAAAGGAATGCAGGCTGACTTAAGTTGATACTATCAGCTAACCCATCCGGCCCCATTCCGAGGACCGTAGAACAAAGACCGCAAGGGGGGGTGATGACCTACCGAATACTGATCCTCGGAGCGTCATACGGATCACTTTTTGGCACGAAATGCCTGATGGCGGGTCATGACGTTACCTTGGTCTGCCGCACAGTCACCGCAGAAATCATCAACGCGAACGGTACCGATGTCCATCTGGTTTTGAAGGGCGAGCAATCGCGTCGCTCAATCCGTTCTGCCGAACTGCCAGGGCGGTTGGACGCCAGTACACCCGAGAAGGTCGATCCGACTGGCTACGATCTCGTCGTGCTTGCCATGCAGGAACCGCAATATCTCGACCACGACGTAGCGATGCTACTCACCGGCATTGCGGAAGCGAGGGTCCCCTGCCTGTCGCTCATGAATATGCCGCCTCTCCCCTATCTCAAACGAATTCCGACGATCGATGCCGATGCGGCCGAAGTTGCATATTCGCATGCCCGTGTCTGGGACCGGTTTGATCCACAGATGGTGACGTTGTGCTCCCCGGACCCGCAGGCATTTCGTCCAAGCGAAGAGCCCGCGAACGTTCTTCATGTCAGCCTGCCAACGAATTTCAAGGCGGCCGTTTTCGCTTCGCCTGTGCACAATGAGATGCTGACGAAACTGGCCAACGATATCGATAGCGTGAGGCTCCAAGGTCTCGACGTTCCGGTGAAAATTCGTGTTCATGACTCGTTGTTCGTCCCATTCGCGAAGTGGGCGATGTTGCTTACCGGCAACTACCGTTGCGTGACTGGGGGTGCTCCTGTCTCGATCCGTGAAGCAGTCCACTCCGATCCAGACTTGTCACGTGAGATCTATGCGTGCGTCGACTCCATGGTGCTGCGGCTCGGCGCGCAACCGGGTGATTTAGTGGCATTCGAGAAGTATCTGGCGGCCGCCGAACGGCTGAACCAGCCGTCGTCGGTAGCACGCGCTATAGCGGCGGGCGCACCAATGATCGAGCGTGTCGACAAGCTTGTGCAGATTATTGGCGGTCAATTCGGGATCACGCATCCGCAGATCGAGCGAACTGTTGCGGCGGTCGACGCGACTGTCGCGAAAAACAAGTCTGCGCGGCCGAAGCCCATGATCTCTTCCGCTGCAGAGGAAGCTCATATTTCGCGGTCACGCCGTGGCCAGTCCGTAGAGCGAATAGGAACCTAAGCGCAACTAGGAAGCCATGTTGGACGACGAAAAAAGCCGCAACGAGATATAATGAAGCCAGAACAGACTATTGATCAGGAGAAGGCCATGCGAAAGACGGCCGGCTGCGATCAAAGCCGCGTAGCAGTCCATTACTGGCGGTGCCAGACCCCGACGATCACTTCATCGCGCGGTGATCATTCGGGGATCACAGACAAGTTGCAATAGCTCTATATGACCCGCATCGTCTTCCTCGATCGCAGCACCATGGCTCCGCTTGCGCAGCTGGAGCGTCCAGCATTCGCGCACGAATGGATCGAGCACGACCGCACCAGACCAGAAAAAGTGGTCGAACGGCTGAAGGATTGCGACATAGCGATATCGAACAAGGTGCCGATTCGACGCGACAGCATCGAGAAGCTGCCGCGTCTCAAGATGATTGCGATTCCGGCGACCGGTTATGACGCCTTCGACATAGACGCCATTACCGAACGCGGAATAATTATCTCAAACGTCCAAGGTTACGCAGTCAACTCGGTGCCCGAGCATACATTTGCGCTCATCCTTGCCCTGCGGCGGTCGCTTGCAGGCTACCGGAGGGATGTGATCGCGGGAAAATGGCAGGAGGCAGATCAGTTCTGCTTCTTCTCGCATCCTATCAACGAACTAGCGGGCTCGGTCCTGGGCATTTTCGGCGAAGGTGTCATCGGACAGCGGGTCGCCAGGTTGGGTGAAGCGTTCGGCATGCGAACGCTGTTCGCCGCTCACAAGGGCGTCTGCGGCCTCGGTCCGCTTTATACCCCCTTTGATGAAGTCCTGGCGACGGCAGACGTCATCACGTTGCACTGCCCTTTGCTTGCCGGCACCCGAAATATGCTGGCGCTTCCAGAATTTCGGCAGATGAAGAAGCGCCCGTTGATAATCAATTGCGGCCGTGGCGGGCTGGTTGACGAACGAGATCTCGTGAGGGCCCTCGAGCTCGGTCTCATTTCGGGGATCGGGTTCGACTGCCTGACTAGCGAGCCGCCCGGACCGGACAACGCGCTAGTTTCGGTGCTCGATCATTCCAATGTGATCGTTACGCCGCATGTAGCCTGGGCCAGCATCGAAGCCATACGGACGGTCTGGCGGCAGGTCATAAGAAACATCGAGAATTTCCGAGCAGGTCGGCCAAGTCAAGTGATCGGCGCGCCGCCGACGTCTGACCTGACGACGTGGACGACTGGCAATACAGACAATGAACATGGGCGATAACGATGAGGGACGTGGCAGATCGGCGAAGTGATTCTGATGCCGCGCACGCGCATGGTTATCGCCTGGAAGGTACGGCGGCGATCTGCGTTTTGCGGACCAGAGATATCTCAGCATGACCGCGAATCTGATCGATGGAAAAGCCATGGCGGCCGATCTGCGCACGCGCGTTTCCAAAGAGGTCCGCAACCTTGCGGCACGCCACCACATTATTCCCGGCCTCGCCGTCATACAGATGGGCGACGATCCCCCAAGCGAAATCTACACCGCGAACAAAAAGAAGATGTTGGCCGAGACCGGGATGCACCCGATTGATCATCGCTTGCCGGCATCGGCAAGCCAATACGAACTGCTAGCTCTCATCGCCCGTCTCAATGAAGACCGCGATGTGGACGGCATTCTGGTGCAACTTCCATTGCCTCCTCACATTGATTCCCATGCGGTGATCGCTGCGATTGATCCCGCCAAGGACGTGGACGGATTCCATCCCTTGAACGTTGGGCGCGTTGCGGTCGGCCAACCGGCCCTCGCGCCTTGCACGCCTTTGGCCTGCATTATGTTGGCGAAGTCGGTCCATCTTTCTCTGGCGGGTCTCGACGCTCTGGTGATCGGGCGTTCCACCATTGTTGGCAAGCCGTTGGCACAGCTGCTTCTCGGAGAAAATGCGACCGTGACGGTGGCCCACTCTAAAAGCAGGGACCTGCCCGTGCTCGCGCGCAAGGCCGACCTATTGTTTGCAGCCGTCGGCCGAGCTGAATTCGTGAGAAAAGACTGGATCAAGCCCGGCGCGACGGTGATCGATATCGGCATCAATCGGGTGACGCGCGACGGTCGGCAAAAGATCTTGGGTGATGTCGCGTTCGAGGAGGCGCGCAGTGTTGCTCAGGCAATCACGCCTGTGCCCGGCGGTGTCGGACCAATGACGATCGCATGCCTCCTCGCCAATACGGTCAGAGCCGCCTGTGCACGCTTTGGCCTGTCCCCACCGCCGTTTTAGTCGAACGAAGATCCCAGCGCGACCTGTAAGACTAGCGGCCACTCCAATCGGGTCCACAAATGCAGCCTTCTCAGCAGTTCATCCCCAGCTCCCCGCGAAACATGTTCATCCGACGCTCGCAGAGAGCGATCGGGAAGTCGCAGAGGCGGTCCACGTCGAGCGCTACGATCGGTTCGGTTATCGGCACCGACTATTGCCCCGCTCGCAACACGTCGCATTATCCGGGCCATGAAAATCGGCCGCGCCGACGGCAACCAAAGTAATACCCCGCGACCTCAGCTTTCATGTCGGGTATTACCGCGCCGGCTTGTGTCGAGCGGCAGCTCCATGAACACAGGCTGGTGGGCGCGCTGCGAACAGGCCTGCCTGGGGCAGAGATGACAGTTGATGCCAATGCGGCTGAACATGTCCTGATCGTCGAGATTATAGCGAGACGCATAGCCAAGCTTTTTGGCGAACTTCAGCTCGCAGCCCAGTGCGACCGCGAGGCGGTGATCCTGGGTTTGAAAATTGATAGCCGGCCGGTCCGCCGTTCTGCTGATCGTAAAAAACCGTTCGCCGTCGGGCAGTTCTACGAATTGCGGAAGAATGACGCCCGGGGTCCGGAATGCCATGTGGATGTTCCAGACCGGGCAGGCGCCGCCATATTCGGCAAGGTGGAAGGAGGTGGAATTGAAGCGCTTTGTCACATTGCCGGCCTTGTCGACGCGCAGGAAGAAAAACGGAACGCCCTGGGCGCCAGGTCGCTGCAGTGTGGTTAGGCGATGGCAAGCTTGCTCGAACGACACCGCGAAGCGCGCCGAGATGCGATCGATGTCGTAGGCCGTGCTTTCCGCCGTGTGCAGGAAGGTTTCATACGGCATCAGGAATGCGGCAGCGAAATAATTGGCGAGTTCGACGTGGCACCTTGCAAGGCCCGTCTGACTGTCGATCCCGCTGCCCGTAGTCAGTTCGTCGAGCAGGCTTTGCAATTCGACGAGGCAGAGGACGTGGGCTAGTTGAAATACCTGATTGCAATGGTCCAGCGCCTCCGAAAGGTGAATTATGCGGCCTTCCCGATCATAGACGCGAAGCGTCTGGGTCATTTCTTCGGTTGGGCGCCGTCTCACGCGGATGCCGTGTTCGTCGAGCAGCCGCGCCTTGAGAACGGCGTAGATGTCGTCGGTTTCGCAGGACGCCGCCGCCCGCAATTTCTCGGCAGCGACCTCGAGGACGTGGAAATAGTTCGATCGATCGCGGAAGAAATCATGGATCACGGCCTCCGCCGAGGTCGCCAGTAGTCCTTCGGACATACCGCCGGTACTTTGGCGCATGATGCGTTCGATCGTCGTTCGATGGATGCCGTACAGGCGAAGAAATTGTTCGACCAGCCGCGGCGCATGATCGATGGCCGCGCGTAGCTCCGCGAGGTCCGGTACACCCCCCGAAAACATCGGATCTCGGATGGCGTTGCGTAGCTCGGAGAGCAGACTGGAAGTCTCGTCGCGAACGATGTCCCGCCAGTCGACCCCGTAGGAGTCAGCGAGCGACATCAAAAGCCGCACCGACAGACTGCGCTGGTTGTTTTCCAAGAGGTTCACGTAGCCGGCGCTTATGCCCAGCGTTTTTGCCATCTCGGATTGGGTCTGCTTTCGCTCTCGCCGCAGTTGACGAAGCTGCGGGCCGACAAAGGTCTTCGCCATGGCTTTCTGTCCGAAATTAACAATCCAACATAATCTAAAGATTTGTTTGCAAACATATAACACAAATACAAGATTAAGCCTCCCCTTTGCGTAACTTGATGCTACTTCCGGGCCGTTCCGCTTCATCGCGGGCGCGTTTCGCGTTCGCCCGAAAAATCAAGACACTCTCTGGGAGGCTCCGAATGCCAGGATTCAAAGGACTTGCGGTACCCGGCCCGAGCAACATGCCGTTCCGCATTCGCCAAGCCATGGATGTGGCGTTGGAGGATCACCGTGCGCCCGATTTTCCCCAGTTCACGATCCCCTTGCTTGCCGACCTGAAAAAAATCTTCCGGGCCGAAACCGGTCAGGTTTTCGTCTTTCCGGGCTCGGGAACGGGCGGCTGGGAAGCGGCGATCGCCAATACATTGTCGCCGGGGGACAGTGTGCTTGCAGCGGTGTTCGGCCAATTCTCGTTGCTGTGGGTCGATCTTTGCCAGCGTTTTGGGCTCGAGGTCGATCCAATTGAGGTCGAGTGGGGCAAAGGGCTTCCGCTCGATCAATATCGAGCCCGTCTCGAAGCGGATAAGCGGCATAAGATCAAAGCCGTTCTGGTCACGCACAACGAAACCGCGACTGGGGTGACATCAAACGTTGCCGGCGTGCGGGCGATCCTCGACGATCTTGGCCACCCCGCACTGTTGTACGTCGACGGCGTCAGCTCGATTGCGTCGATCGATTTTCGGATGGAAGAGTGGGGCGTTGACGTTGCCGTCGCCGGCTCGCAAAAGGGTTTCATGATGCCGACCGGACTGGCGATCGTGTGCGTCAGCAAAAAGGCTCTTGCTGCGAGCCGCACGGCAAAGCTGCCGCGCTGTTTTTTCGACTTCGCGGACATGATCAAGGCCAACGCACAAGGATATTTTCCCTACACGCCTGCCGCTACTTTGCTGCGTGGGTTGCGGGCCTCTATCGATATGTTGTTGGAAGAAGGCCTGGAGAACGTCTTCGCCCGTCACCAGCGGCTCGCCGGCGCAGTCCGCGTCGCGGTCGAAGCCTGGGGCTTGCGCAATTGCGCGCACGGACCGGAATGGTATTCCGACACGGTAACGGCGGTGGTCGTGCCGGCCTCGTTCGATGCCAATGACGTCATCAAGACGGCCTACCACCGCTACGGCTTGTCTCTGGGCTCCGGGCTTAACAAGGTCGCCGGCAAGGTGTTCCGTATCGGCCATCTCGGCTGGCTCAACGAGATTATGGTGTTGCAAGCGCTAGGCGGCGTCGAACTCGCGATGCGCGACGTCGGGCTCGCTTTCGAGCCCGGCTCCGGTGTCGGTGCGGCCGTGCGGCATCTGTCGCAGAGAGCAAGCTCGATACGCGTCGCGGCGGAATGATTGGCGGTGACTGGCACGTCCGGGTGGCAGCGGCTTGACCTGAAAATGGTCCTGTTCTTCGGAATCTGGCAAGAAACCACAACACGACGAACGATCTTGCGCAGCGATTTATCGCATCGGAACGATCTGTCATGACAGGCTCTAAGTCGGACGACCACGATCCCGCGGTGAACACGCTCCACCGCATCGTCGTCGTAGGCGGGGGAGCGGGAGGGCTTGAGCTTGTCACCCGCCTTGGCGACAAGCTCGGCCGGCGTCGACGCGCCGAGGTCGCGCTTGTGGAGAGGTCACGCACCCATCTTTGGAAGCCCCTGCTTCACGAGGTGGCGGCCGGCAGCATGGACGTATCACGGCATGAGCTGGACTATCTGGCGCAGGCCTATTGGCACGGCTTTCGATTTCGGTTCGGTGAGATGACGGGGCTCGATCGCACACGGCGGCTGGTGCACCTTGCCGCCAATAACGATGAAGAGGGTCGACCGATCACGCCGCAGCGATCGATCGGCTATGATACGCTCGTGATCGCGATCGGCAGCGTGAGCAACGATTTCGGCACTCCCGGCGTGAATGAACACGCCATCTGCCTCGATACGCCGGAACAGGCTCAGCGTTTCAATCGCCGTCTGATCAATGCTTGCCTTTTGGCACACACGCAGACCGAGCCGATTCGGCCGGGCCAGCTTCACGTCGCGATCATCGGTGCTGGCGCGACCGGTACCGAGCTTTCGGCGGAACTACACCGTACCGTACGCGGCGTCGTCGCCTTCGGGCTCGACAAGATCGACCCCGACAAGGACATCAAGATCACTTTGATCGAGGCCGCCGATCGCATCGTGCCGATGTTGCCAAGGCGTTTATCGGAATCCACCGCGAGGCTGCTCGGGGAGCTCGGCGTCGAGGTCCGCACCGGCGCTCGCGTCACCGAGGTGAAACGGGACGGTGTGCAGCTGGCCGACGGTCAATTCGTGCCGTCCGAGCTGGTTGTGTGGGCGGCGGGCGTCCGAGGTCCGGACGTACTGCGGAATCTCGATGGACTCGAGACCAGCAAGGCATGCCAGCTCGTGGTGCGGCCGACGTTGCAGACAACGAGCGACGATAACATATTCGCAATGGGAGACTGCGCCTATCTGGTCGAGGAAGGAAAGTCGCAGCCGATTCCTCCCCGCGCTCAGGCGGCTCATCAGCAGGCTTCACATCTGCTCAAGCAGATCAGACGGCGATTGTCCGGTCAGCCCGTCGAGCCCTTTCGCTATCGTGATTTTGGATCGCTGGTCTCGCTCGGCGAGTTCAGCACGATCGGCAGTCTCATGGGCTTCGTCGCCGGGAAAGGTATGCTCGTTGAGGGCTATGTCGCCCGGCTGGTGTATCGGTCGCTCTACAAGATGCATGAGACGGCGCTGCATGGTCCACTAACCGTGACATTGGATACCATCACTCGTTTCATGACGCGGCGCACCGAGCCGCATGTGAAGCTGCACTAACCGGCGCAGGGCGACGTCGATTACTGAGCGAGGAACGATTGCACAGGCTGCACCGACAAAGCGGGCGCCTCCTCTTGTGGCACATGTCCCAGCTCCGGGAATGAGACGAGCCGGGCATCACGGATGTCGCGCAAGTAATCGTCGGCGTTGCCGAAGGGTATCAGCGCATCCTTCTCGCCCCAGACCAGAAGCGTTGGCGCGCTAATCTTCCGCAGCAGCGGTTCGGGGTCCAGCAAAACGGTCTGTTCCATGCGTTCGATCATGGCCTGGCGCACGCCAGGAGCCCGCATTAGGTCGTAGTAGCGGTCGAGGGTTTCCTCCGTAAGCGCGGAGGGATTGCCATAGGCTGACGCGATCGATTGACGAACAAGCGTTTTGGGCAGGAAATATCGCATCAGTTTGATGCTGGCCGGGACGGTGTGCTTGTCGCCATAACCAAAGCCGGCGCTTGCGAAACCGTCCGGCGAAATCAGAACGAGTTTCCGCACTCGCTGCGGATACTCGGCGGCGAATTTCCACGCGATACGGCCGCCAATAGAATTGCCGATGACGCTGGCCTGATCGATCTGCAGCCGATCCATCAACGCCCCGATCAACGCCAGGGTCCGCGCGTCGGTGTAATCCCCGGTCGGATCCGGCTCCGAGAGGCCGGAGCCCGGCAGGTCGAAGCGGACGACCCTGTGGTCGTTTTGCAGGACTGATGCCCATGCATCCCAAGTTTGCAGGCTCGAGCCAAAGCCGTGCAGCAGAATGATCGCGGGCGACGTTTTCGCCCCGCTGTCGCGAACATGCAGATGCGTGCCCAAGATCTCTACGATGTCGCCGGGTGCGTTGAGGTATTTGGCCTGAAGAATGCTGCGGCTTTTGTCCGGCGTCCACAGCCACAGACCAATCGACACTGCGAGTAAAACGAAAACGACAATGATGATGGGAACAAACTTCACGTGGACCATCCGGAATAATTGCGCCAAGTGCCGTCGCGGCGGCCGTTCCGAGGACGCTTTGACAGGCCCTATTTACAGCACTAGTGTAAATTTATGTAGACAATCGGTCATAGGAGTCGCAACCTGTTGCATCAGGTTTCCATGGCGGACGACGCATGTTGGCACGCGGTTCCGTTTTGACTCCGCCCTTCGAGGCGTCGGCCGACAAGCCGCTGCTGCGGGTATTGTCCGGGAGTTGCGAGCGGGTCCCCCCGGTATGGCTGATGCGGCAAGCGGGTCGTTATCTGCCGGAGTACCGCGCCGTGCGCGAGCGGGCGGGCGGCTTCCTCGAGCTTTGCTTCAATCCCGAACTTGCAGCGGAAGCGACGCTTCAGCCGATCCGGCGGTTCGGCTTCGACGCGGCAATTCTCTTCTCGGACATTCTCGTCATCCCGCATGCGCTCGGCCAGCCGGTCCGCTTTATGGCGGGCGAGGGACCCCGGCTCACGCCGCTTACGAACGCGGCGGCGCTCAACCTGCTGCGGCGGGATGCCGACCAGGCTATCCTGGCGCCGATCTACGAGACTGTCCGGCGCGTCAAAGCGCGTTTGCCGAATGATGTCACTTTGATCGGATTTTGTGGCGCGCCGTGGACGTTGGCTACCTACATGGTTGCGGGCCGCGGAACCCCTGATCAAATGCCCGCCAAGCAGCTTGCGGCGCGCGAGCCGATTGCCTTCGGCAGATTCATCGACAAGATCGTCGATGTGTCGGCGCGATATCTGGTTCATCAGCTCCAGGCCGGCGCCGACTGCGTGCAGATTTTCGATACCTGGGCTGGAGCGCTGCCCGCCGATGAATTCGAGCGCTGGTGTGTGCAGCCGACCAAGCGGCTGATTGGGCGAGTACGCGAAAAGTGCCCAGGTGCGAAGATCATCGGATTTCCACGCGGGGCCGGCGAGAAGGTCCCGCGTTATGTCGATGAGACCGGCGTCGATGCGGTCAGTCTCGAGACCGCGATCGATCGGCGTTTTGTATCCGAGCACATCCAGACGCGCGTGCCGGTGCAAGGCAATCTCGATCCCGATTTGTTGGTGGCCGGCGGCGCAACGCTCGACCGCGCCGTGGACGATGTGATGATTGCCTTTGGCGGCGCGCCGTTCATCTTCAACCTGGGGCACGGCATTCTTCCCCAGACGCCAATCGCGCATGTCGAGCAAATGCTGGCCAGGGTTCGCGGGTATCAAACGACATGATGGCAGCTTCCAAAAATTCGAAGTTGTGCGTCGGCACGCGGGGGTCCCCCCTTGCGCTCGCCCAGGCCGCCGCCGTCTGTCGGCAGCTCTCCGCGATCTGCGGACTGGACGACGACGATATTGCAATCAAAGTCATTAAAACGACCGGCGATCGGATCCAGGATCGGCCGCTCAGCGAACTCGGCGGCAAGGGCCTTTTCACCAAGGAAATAGAGGTTTCGCTCGCTGCGGGCGAGATCGATGTCGCGGTGCATTCGGCGAAGGACATGCCGACTGTCCTGCCGCATGAATTAACGATCGCCGCTTATCTGGAGCGCGGCGATGCGCGCGACGCGCTCATCGCCCGCGATGGCGGCACCGTGCGGAAACTGCCGCGTGGGGCAAGGCTCGGCACGGCATCGATGCGGCGAGAAGCCCAGGTCAGGCGAATGCGCCCCGACATCGCCGTGCGGCCGTTGCGCGGCAACGTGCATAGCCGGCTCCGCAAAATCGATGACGGTGAGCTCGACGCCACGATTCTCGGTATGGCGGGCCTCATCCGGCTCGGCCTTACCGCTACGGTGACGCAGGTGCTTTCGATCGACGAATTCCTGCCGGCCGTCGGCCAGGGCGCCATTGCGATCGAGGCGCGGGCAGATGACGAGCGCACCCGCGAGCTTCTCGCCGCGATCAATCACCCTGCGACGGCGGTCGCCGTGACCGCTGAGCGCGCCTTTTTAGCGGTGCTCGACGGCTCATGTCGCACGCCGATCGCCGGACATGCGGTTGTTTCGGAAACGGGTATCGCGTTTCGCGGCATGATCCTGCAGCCCCACGGCTTGGCTGCCTATGAGGTGCGGCGAACGGGCTCGGCTATCGACGCCGCCCGGCTCGGCGCCGACGCGGCCGCCGAACTGAAGAGCAGGGCGGGAGCCGGACTTCTGGCGAAGGCGGTGTGAAGGTCCATGCGCGCGGTGTATCCATTCTCTGCGATCGTCAGCCAAGACGAGATGAAGCTCGCGCTCCTGGTCTCGGCGATCGATCCGAGCATCGGCGGGGTCCTGGTTTTCGGTGAGCGCGGCACGGGCAAGTCAACTGCCGTTCGCGCTTTGGCGGCTTTGCTCCCAGAAATGAAGACCGTGGAAGGTTGCCGGTATCATTGCGATCCGGCGGGCAACGGGGCGATGTGCTCGGAATGCCACGAGCGCTCCAGCCACGGACGATTAAAGACGCAGCTCATCCCGGTGCCGGTGGTAGACCTGCCGCTGGGCGCGACCGAGGACCGTGTTGTAGGCGCGCTCGATCTCGAACGGGCGCTGTCGCGGGGCATCAAGGCGTTCGAGCCCGGTTTGCTGGCGCGGGCAAATCGCGGCTTTCTCTATATCGACGAAGTCAATCTTCTCGAAGATCATCTGGTTGATCTGCTTCTCGATGTTGCCGCCTCCGGCGAGAACGTCGTCGAGCGTGAGGGTCTTAGCGTCCGGCACCCGGCCCGCTTCGTGCTGATCGGGACCGGCAATCCGGAGGAGGGCGAGCTCCGGCCGCAGCTTCTCGATCGCTTCGGGCTATCGGTCGAAGTGAAGACACCGGCTGAACTCGAATTACGCATCGAGGTGGTGCGGCGCCGGGAAGAATTCGAGCGCGATCCCGCTGGCTTTTTGCTGAAGTGGAAATCTGCCGATGAAGAGCTCAGGCGGAATGTCGTGGCGGCGAAGCGCAGGCTCGGTTCGGTGACCGTTCCCGACGTCGTCCGCGAGCATGCCGCCAGGCTATGCATGAGCCTTGGCACCGACGGGCTGCGCGGCGAGCTTACCTTGATCCGCACCGCGCGGGCGCTTGCGGCGCTCGATCGAAAAAACAAAGTCGATGATTCTCATCTGCGCCGCGTCGCGTCGTCGGCGCTTCGCCACCGGCTGCGGCGCGACCCGCTCGACGAGGCCGGCTCGACCAGCCGCGTGGAGCGCGCGACAGCCGAGTTGTTTGGACCATGACCGCCGCATTCTGGAGCGCCGGGCAGGACATGGCGCTGGCGGCTTGCCTCCTCGCGGTCGACCCACCGGGGCTCGGCGGCATCGCGGTGCGATCTACCTATGGTTCCGCCATCGAGCCTTTCATGCAGCGCGTGCGCTCTTTGCTGCCGGCCGACGCGCCGTTCCGCCGCCTGCCGCTCCACATTACCGACGGCAGGCTTCTCGGCGGCCTCGATCTCGCCATGACGCTGCAATCCGGACGTCCCGTGCTTGAGCGTGGCCTCCTGGCGGAAGCCGATGGCGGTTTTCTAGTACTGCCGATGGCGGAACGCCTAACCGCGGCGATGACCGCGCGCCTGTGTTCTGTGCTCGACAGGAAGGAAGTTGCCGTTGAGCGGGACGGCTTTGCATTGCGCAATGCATCTCATCTCGCCGTCCTCGCGCTCGACGAAGGTACCGACGACGAACGGGCGCCTGCCGCGCTGCTGGACCGCCTTGCTATCCATCTCGTTCTCGACGCGGCGAGGCATGTTTGCGTGGGCGCTACGATCTTCGATGCCGAAGCGGTCACAGCGGCCCGCGCGCTTCTGCCCGCGGTCGTTGCGGAGGACTCGATGCTTGGGGCCTTTTGCCATGCGGCGATCGCGGCCGGCATTGCGTCGATTCGCGCTCCGATTCTGGCGATGAAGGTTGCGCGCATTCATGCTGCTCTTGAGCGGCGCGATCACGTCAACCGGGAAGATGCCCTGGTCGCGAGCCGCCTCGTGCTCGCACCCCGTGCCACGACGCTGCCGCCCGCGGAAGCGGCGTCGACTGGGGATGCATCCGAGACGCCCGATCCACATAGCAGTCCCGGCTCCACTTCCACGGATTCGGAAGCGGCCGATAACAATCCCGCGCCATCCGAGGATGGTGTTTTTCAAGAAATAGTCGTGGCGGCGACGCGGGCCGCTATTCCGGCCGATGTCCTGGCGCGGCTGCACTCGGACGCGGCCGTCCGCAAATCGGACGCCGCGTTCGGTCGGGCCGGCGCGCAGCGTCGGTCGGCGCAGCGCGGCAGTCCGGCAGGGACCCGGCGCGGCGAGCTTAAGGCGGGGGCACGGCTGAACATCGTCGAGACACTAAGGGCGGCCGCGCCGTGGCAGTCGCTGCGACGAGAGCAATCCGGTCGCGGCGGGGTGCATATTCGGTGCGACGATTTTCGCCTGACGCAGTTCAAGCGTCGGAGCGCGTCGGCAACAATTTTCGTCGTTGATGCGTCGGGCTCGTCGGCGCTGCATCGCCTGGCCGAGGCCAAGGGCGCGGTCGAACTGCTGCTGGCGAATTGCTACGTCCGGCGCGATCAGGTGGCGTTGATCGCGTTCCGCGGCAAGAACGCGGACCTGGTCCTGCCGCCGACACGGTCGCTCGCTCGCGCCAAGCGCTCGCTCACCGCACTGCCGGGTGGCGGCGGTACGCCGATTGCTACAGCGCTCGATGCCGCAACAAATCTGGCGCACGGCTTGCGCCGGAAGGGATATGCTCCGACGCTCGTCGTTCTGACCGACGGCCGGGCAAATATCTCTCGGGACGGCAAACCCGGCCGCGAACAGGCCGATCTCGACGCGATCGCGTCGGCCCACAGGCTGCGCGCGGCCGGGCTTGGGGTACTGCTCGTCGACATCTCACCGCATCCTCACGGCTCTGCCGAACGATTGGCGACGAATATGGGAGCGCGCTATCTGGCGCTGCCTAACGCGGATGCGCGCGGATTGTCACGGGCCGTGCAGGCGGTCGGCGCGATAGGCCAGTCTGCCGGGCTTTTGTCGCGTAGCGGCCTGATGAAGTGAGGTTGTCGGGTTCTCTTTGCACAAACCATGCTCGTGTTTTTTGCTCGTGTTTTCCCGTTCGGCACCGATCGATGAGGTTGCGTCCTTGCTTTTTCCCCACCGGCTGAGTTTGCCCGCGGCAGTGTCGGGTCGGCGATGCGATATCCGCAGCGAGGTCGGCCGTCTTAGCTATTATGCGGCGGCTCCGGGCGCGGGCGCGCCGCCGCTGCTCCTTCTTCACAGTGTCAACGCCGCGGGGTCCGCCTACGAGGTAAGACCACTCTACGAGCATTACCGGCTCACTCGGTCCGTCTACGCGTTCGATCTACCCGGCTTCGGCTTTTCCGAACGTGGCGATCGCCGCTACACGCCGCGGCTTATGACCGACGCCGTGAGCGCCATGGTCGCCGAAATCCAGTCGATCCATGGCAAGTCGCCGATCGATGCGCTGGCGCTATCGCTTACCGCGGAATTTTTGGCGCGCCGCGCCTCGGAAGAGCCGCTGGCCTTCCGCAGCCTGGCGCTGATTAGTCCCACGGGGTTCAGCCGCACGACGCCGGACAATGCTCCGCCCGAGGAAACGCGCGCGATGCCGAGATTGCGCAAAGTTCTGAACTTCACCGGCCGATACGCTTTCGATCTCCTGACTACGAAGCCCAGCATCCGCTACTTCCTCAATAAGACATGGGGGTCGAAAGCCATCGACGAAGGACTATTGGAATACGATTATCTCACCACGCATCAGCCGGACGCACACTACGCGCCATACACGTTCGTCAGCGGCTATCTGTTCAGCAGGAATATTCAGGCCATCTATCGAGCCCTCACGATGCCGGTTTGGATGGCGCATGGCGTACGCGGCGATTTCACGGACTATTCAAAGGCACCTCGTTTCGCATCGAGACCAAATTGGACCGTGCAGTCGTTTCCGACTGGAGCGCTCCCGCATTTCGAAGCGCTCGATTCCGTGGTTCGATCCTACGATGGCTTTCTCCAACAGTTGCAGCAGCGCGGCGCCGATTGATCAGCCATGTCGTCGCTCCGAGCATCGCGATCTTCCCGATCCCCATCCGTAACGCGATCGGATCACAACTCGTCATCGGGCGCGCTTTGCTGGGACAGGGATGGAGCGGATTGGCCGAACCGGCGGGCCAGCCGGTTCGTCGATGCGCCGGGTTTACGCTGGCACGTGCAGCAGATGGGAAGCGGCCCGGTCCTCCTGCTGCTGCACGGCACCGGCGCATCGACGCATTCATGGCGTTTGCTTGAGCCGCTTCTGGCGCGCCAGTTCACCATCGTCGCACCCGACCTGCCCGGACACGGCTTCACCGAGCGGCCGCGGCCGGACGGTCTTTCGCTTTTCGGCATGGCGCGTGAAATCGGCGAACTGCTGCGCATATTGGCGTTCCAGCCGGCTTTCGTGGTCGGACATTCGGCCGGGGCGGCGATCATGATCCGCATGACGCTCGACGGCATCATCGCTCCGCGCGGGTTGGTCAGTCTCAACGGCGCACTGATGCCATTCCGCGGCCTCGCCACCCAGTTCTTCTCACCCCTGGCGAAGCTTTTCGCGCTCAATCCCCTGTTGCCCCGCCTGTTCGCACGGCATGCATCGGATCTTCCAGCGGTCGAGCGGTTGATCCGCAATACCGGCTCGGTGATCGACGACGCAGGGATCGAGCTTTACCGCCGCTTGGTTTCCAATCCAGGCCACGTCGCCGCCGCTCTCACGATGATGGCGAATTGGAATCTCGATCCGCTGTTTCGCGATCTGCCAAAGCTAAAGACGCCTTTGCTGCTCGTGGCCTGCGGAGACGATCGTGCCATACCGGCCGAACAGGCGTTCCGTGTGCGCGAGCGTCTGCCGACAGCTGAAATTGAATATGTGCGCCGTCTCGGTCATCTGGCGCACGAAGAGCGTCCAAACGAAATTGCGCGGATTATCGATAAATGGGTGGCAACCTTGCGCGCCCTCCCCCGGCCTTAAAATTACATTGACAACTTTATATGTCAATTTATGTTTACATTCTAGAGTGGCGAACTCGAAATGTTCCGGATTATGGACTCAAGCCGCACGGAGACGTTCGATATTGCCGTGGTCGGCGGCGGTCCTGCCGGGGCTACGGTCGCCCACGAACTTGCGATGCGCGGGCGCACAGTGCTGCTGCTCGATCGAGCGGGGCGGATAAAGCCCTGCGGTGGTGCCATTCCGCCTCGGCTGATCCGCGATTTCGATATCCCCGACGATCTCTTGTGCGCCAAGATCACGTCGGCCCGCATGATCTCGCCCTCAGGTGTCCAGGTCGACATGCCGATCGGCAATGGCTTTGTGGGCATGGTCAATCGTGAAGTCTTCGACGAATTCCTGCGTGAGCGTGCGGTCCAAAGCGGCGCTGCGCGCCGCACCGGCACATTCCTCGCCTTGCAGCGCGACGATGACGGTCTCCCGCTTGTTCGCTATCGGACGAGCGGCGATGGCGATCACACCGTGCGCGCGCGAATCGTGGTCGGCGCCGATGGCGCCAATTCGGCGGTCGGCCGCATCGCCGTGCGCAACGCCAAGAAGGCCAAATTCGTTTTCGCCTATCACGAGATCGTCAAAGCCCCGACTGACGCTGCGACGCGGCAGGCAAATACCTCCTGCGACCAAAAGACCTCCTACGACCAGTCCCGTTGCGAAGTCTATTACGACGGCAGGATGTCACCCGACTTCTATTCTTGGGTGTTTCCCCACGGCACGACGATGAGCGTCGGCAACGGAAGCGCCCGCAAGGGATTTAATCTACGCGACGCCGTGTCCGAACTGCGCCGAAGAAACGGTTTCGCCGCGCTGGAAACGATCCGCCACGAAGGCGCTCCGATTCCGCTGAAGCCTTTGCGAACCTGGGACAACGGCCGCGACGTGATTCTTGTTGGGGATGCTGCGGGCGTCGTGGCGCCGGCCTCGGGGGAGGGGATCTATTACGCCATGGCAAGCGCCAGATTTGCAGTCGACGCTATCGACCAATCGCTCAGCAGCGCCGATGGCAAATTTCTGAGAATGGCCCGCAAGAATTTCATGAAGGCGCACGGCCGCGTCTTTCTGATCCTCGGGATCATGCAATATTTTTGGTATTGCAACGACAAGCGCCGCGAGCGCTTTGTCGCCATTTGCAGGGACAAGGACGTTCAGCAGCTTACCTGGCAAGCCTACATGAACAAGGAACTCGTGCGCTCCAAGCCGCTCGAACATGTCCGAATCTTCTTCAAGGATCTGGGACACTTGGTTGGGATTGGTGCGCACTGACCGTAACCCCGCGTTCCTGATGGCATCGAAACCACTGGCTCCGGCATGGCGCGATTGATCTCCGACCTCGGTGCCCTGGGTGGCGACCCCCGATCGCGGCGGCCGCGCCGCCCTCGGGCCGTGGTGATCGGGAGTGGATTTGGTGGCCTTGCCGCAGCTATTCGCCTCGGCGCGCGCGGTTATCAGGTGACCGTCGTCGAAAAACTCGATGCTCCCGGTGGACGCGCTTACGTCCATCGCCAGGACGGCTTTACCTTCGACGCTGGCCCGACGATCGTCACCGCGCCATTCTTGTTCGAGGAACTCTGGCAGCTATGCGGTCGCAGGCTCGCGGACGATGTCGAACTGCGGCCGATTTCGCCATTTTATCGAATCCGGTTCGACGACGGCGCCGTGTTCGATTACAGCGGCGATGCCGGTGCCATGCGCGCAGAGGTCGCGCGCTTTGCTCCGGCCGATGTCGAGGGATACGAAGCCCTGATGCGCGCGAGCGAGGCCATTTTCAAAATCGGTTTCGAAAAGCTCGGTGACGAGCCGTTCTCCTCATGGACTGACATGGCCCGGATCGTCCCCTCGATGATCGGTCTGGAGAGCTACAAAACCGTTTACGGATTAGTCTCGTCCTACATCCGCGATCCGCGTCTGCGGGTGGTCTTCAGCTTTCATCCGTTGCTCATCGGCGGCAATCCTTTCACCACCACGTCGATCTATTGCCTGATTGCATTCCTCGAGCGCAAATGGGGTGTCCATTTTGCCATGGGAGGGACCGGGAGGCTGGCGCAGGGGCTGGTCGGGCTGATCGAGTCGCAGGGCGGCACCGTCCGCTGCGGCGAGGAAGTGACGGCGATCAACTTGAAAGATCGAGCCGCAAATGGCGCCCGGCTCGCCTCGGGAGAAACGATCCCGGCCGACATCGTCATATCCAACGCCGACGCGGCCTGGACCTATCGCTATCTGCTGCCGCCAAAAGCGCGCCGTCGTTGGAGCGATCGCCGCATCGAGCGCGCAAGCTATTCGATGAGTCTGTTCGTCTGGTATTTCGGAACTCGGCGTAAATATCCGGACGTGCCTCATCACTCGATTCTGCTCGGTCCGCGCTATCGCGAATTGTTGAGCGATATTTTCGACCGCAAGGTGCTGGCATCCGACTTCAGCCTGTATCTGCACCGCCCGACCGCCACCGACTCCTCGCTTGCGCCCGAAGGTTGCGATGCTTTCTACGCGCTGTCTCCCGTCCCGCACCTCGCCGCCGGTGTGGATTGGCGGGAAAAGGCGGAGCCATACCGACGCGCGCTGGCCCGCCGGCTTAGTGAAACGGTGCTGCCGGATCTTGAGGCCAATATCGTGACGTCGCGCGTGACGACGCCGCAGGACTTTCAGGATCGACTGCTGTCATTCCGCGGTGCGGCGTTCGGGCTCGAGCCGAAGCTGACCCAGAGCGCCTGGTTCCGGCCGCATAATCGAAGCGAAGATGTCGCCAATCTTTATCTCGTCGGCGCGGGTACTCATCCGGGAGCCGGGCTACCTGGCGTTCTGTTGTCCGCGCGCGTCCTCGATAAGGTAACTCCTCATGCAAATGCCTTCGCTTGATACTGACTACGCCGCGGATCTTGCAGAGTGCCGCGCCATGCTTCGGGGTGGATCGCGGACATTTTCCGCGGCCTCCCGGGTATTGCCACGACGTGTAAGCGAGCCAGCAACTGCGCTTTATTCCTTTTGCCGGCTTGCCGATGACGCTGTCGATCAGGACGGCGGCAAGACAGCGGCGATTGCGCGCCTGAGGGAGCGTCTGGCGCTCGCTTACGACCAGCGGCCATTCCCCGTTGCGGCAGACCGCGCTTTTGCCGAGGTGCTTCACCGCTTTGGCATTCCTCGGTTATTGCCGGAAGCGTTACTTGAAGGACTGCTCTGGGATGTCGAGGGCCGCCGCTACGAGGATTTTTCGGCGCTCAAAGCCTACGCGGTCCGCGTCGCAGGCGCGGTCGGCGCCATGATGTCGATCCTCATGGGGGCGCGCAAACCGCAGCTTCTGGCGCGCGCATGCGACCTAGGCGTTGCCATGCAACTGACCAATATCGCGCGCGATGTCGGCGAGGACGCGCGCGAAGGCCGACTTTATTTGCCGCTGCAATGGTTGCGCTCTGTCGGTATCGAGCCGCAGACTTGGCTCGCCCGGCCCGTTTACAGCGAAGCACTCGGCATGGTCGTGCAGCGACTGCTTGACGAAGCCGACATTCTTTACGCGCGATCGAGCGTTGGTATCGCCGGCTTGCCGTTTGCCTGCCGCTCCGGCATCCATGCAGCAAGGCTGCTCTATGCAGAGATCGGCCGTGAAATCGAGCGGTGCGGCTGCGATTCCGTTTCGCGCCGCGCCGTGGTGTCGTCCGGGCGCAAGGCCGTGCTGCTCGCGCGGTCGATTGCCGTGCTGGCCAACGCCAATCGAGGCCTGGAGGTACCGGCGTTGGCGGAAGCGCAATATCTCATCGACGCCGTCGTTGCAGCGCCGGCACCGCGTCCTTCGCGCAGCGAAAAGCGCGATGGCGCATTGGTCGCCCTCGAGGGGCGTATGGTCTGGCTTATCGACCTTTTCGAACAGCTTGAACGCCGCGGGCAACTCGATAGCAGTGTCCCGTAATGAAGGCGGCGGCAAGCCGTGACGCGAGTGGTAAGGCCTCGATATGGACGGTTCGCCCTGGCTTGGATTAATCGAATTCGGTGTCGTTCTCATGTTCGGCCTCGCGTGGGGCATTATGGAACTGGTCGGACTTAGGCTCGACCGAAAGCGCAAGGACGAGCGTGAGCGGACCGACAACTCCCGCGATTCGTCGGCCTGAAGCGGTTCGGCAAATATCAAAGCTTCCTTTTGGGCAGGTCGGCGATCTAGCGCCACGTGCGCGGCATGCGAAACGGCAGCATGGCCTGCACCCATCGGGAACGAAAGCGCTGGAGTGAAAGACTCTCGTGCATGGCGAAAGCTTGCTGACCCAATATCCGCGTCGAGATGAGCGAGCGCGCGTAGAACGGGGCGCTTTCCAGCGTTTTTAGGACGCGAACCGAGCGCGCGTCGTCGGCGCGGGTTTGCCGCGTAATATGCCAGTGAGTCGGCGGCAGGTCGACCGATGGCGGCGGCTCGAACTCCTCAATGCTTCCGGCAGGGTTGAAGAGGAGCGCCACCGATCCGGTCGCACTGCTGTGGGGGACGACATCGTAGAGAACCGCAGTACCGCTGCGCAGATCGGCGCGCGCCCAGGTCCACGACTGGAACGCGCCCTCGATCGGCTCGTCGCCGCTGTTGCTGTCGACATAGCCCGAGCCGTGCCAGCGCAGGCTCGGTTGCGACATAAGCACTTCGACGTGCGCACAAGGCGCAACCGGTTGCCAGCGATGCCGGCCGGCCGCGTCGAGAGAAAACGTCCGGCCTGCGAGCGCCTTGGGATAGACCCGCACGATGCCGCGCAAGGAGGTGGGGAGCGGTGCCGTTACCTCTTCGATCTGGATCGTCAGGACATCACCGTCCCACGACAGCATGCTTGGACCGATCGCAAGCGAGGAGGCGGTTCTGTGCACTCGATCGCGACCGCGCTCGGTCATCGACCAGCGTTTATGCCCGCCATTGTATAAAGCTACGTTGAGTGCGCAATGATTGAGCGGATCTCCCCGGCCGCGCCTGCGAGCGAACGCATAATACGGAGAAAATACGCTGCCGATGAATGCGATGATCGTAAGCCCGTGCCGGCCATCAGCGCTTATCGCGTCGATATACCACCAAACATAGTCGCCGCTCTGAACCTGCGCATCGAAGCAAAATCCGCCATCACTGCTTCCGCTGCCGAGCGTCCGGAAAGCGCCGCCATTGGCACCCCCGGACCCGGATGCGCGCTGCCCCCCGCCAGATAGAGACCCGGCATCCGCGTGCGTGACCCCGCTCTCCGGAACGAGGCCATCCATCCGTGCGAAGCCGGTCCATAAAGCGCCCCGCCGGTCCCCGGATAGAGCCGCTCGAAATCTCGCGGCGTCGTCATCCCCGTATTTTCGCTTCTCCGGTCGACGCGCAGACCGCAACGCTCCAGAAGGGCAAATGTCCGCTCTTCGCATCGTTTGAACTCCGAAGTTCCGATATTTCTCACGTCGCCGTTCGGTGGCGCGTTGACGAGACAGAAAAGCGATTCAGGCAGCGCGGCCGCGGTGCAGTCGGCGTCCGACTTTTTACCGACGTCGGTCCGGTCTTGCGCGCACACGTAAACGGTTGGCTCCGCCGGTAGCCGGCCGCGGCGGAGTTGTTCGAATTCGCCGGCGTAATCGCCGGAAAAGAACACGTTGTGGCGGACGAGTGGAAAGCCGCGCGCCGGGGTTACCATCGCCCAGGTGACCGCGGAGAGCGATCGCGCCGCGCGTGGCGTGGCCGGCACCAGATCGGCGACGGCATGGCCGAACTGGCCGCTGCTGATCGCCGCCGTATCGGCGTTGACCAGCACCGCCGTGGCGTTGATACGCTCGCCGTTGGCGAGCGTGACGCCGGCGACGCGTCCTCCGTCGACGATAACTTCCCGCGCTTCCGACCGGTATCGCAGTGTCGCGCCGGCACGGGTGGCGAGTGTGGCGAGTGCCTGGGCGAGCCGATACATGCCGCCATCGACCAGCCACACGCCTTCGCGTTCGACATGAGCTACAAGCATGAGGGTGGCGGGGGCCATGAACGGTGAGGAACCGCAATAGGTCGCGTAGCGGCCGAATAATTGGCGCAACCGCGGGTCGCGGAAATGTTCGCCCAGCGTCTTCCACAGACTGATGAACGGACTGATCTGCCAGAGATCGCCCAAACGGCGCAGGCCGAACGAAGCGACCAGTGTGTTGAGGCTCGGCCGCTGCGCGCGGATAAAAGTCAGGTCGAGCGAATCGTAGATTCGCTGCGCGCGATCGCAGAACGCGCGAAAGCCATTCGCCTCGGCCGCGCCGGCAAAAGCACCGATCGCGTCCGCGGAGCGTTCGATGTCGGTAAATAGGTCGAGCCGCTCGTTTGCGCTCCAGGCGTGCCGTGCCAGAATTTCGGTCGGGCGCAATGTCACGTAATCCGATAACGATGCCCCGGCCGCGTCGAATATTTCCTCGAAGACATGCCGCATCGTCAGCACCGTCGGCCCAACGTCGATGCGCCGCCCCGCGACGTCGGCTTGCCTCATTTTGCCGCCGGGCCCCGCGCTCCGTTCAACCAGAGTTACCGCAGCGCCGCGGGCCGAAAGCAGAACGGCGGCGACCAGGCCGCCGATTCCGGCGCCGACGACGATCACCTGCTCAGTCGGCATTTCCAGCACCGCGCGAGAAAAAGGTTGAGCTTTTTCAATATGTGTCTATAATACATGACAGCCGATGGTGACAAATAAATTTTACACTGAGAGAGGGCGTGATGGATGCCGTGAACCGGATCGAGCAGGCCCTACAAGCTGCGATCGGCCGGGCCGAAGTGCCGGGTTGCCCTCCGAGCCTCGCCGCGGCCATGCGGCACGCAGTGTTCCCCCGCGGCGCGCGAGTTCGGCCCCGATTGTGCCTCGCAGTTGCGGCAGCCTGCGGCGACGACGAACCGACATTGAGCGACGCGGCCGCGACCTCAATCGAGCTCCTGCATTGCGCGTCGCTGGTGCACGACGATCTTCCGTGCTTCGACAATGCGGCGACGCGGCGCGGCCGATCCTCGGTCCATCGGGCTTTCGGCGAGCCGCTCGCCATTCTGACGGGGGATGCCCTGATCGTGCTCGCCTTTCAGACGCTGGGGCGTTTTTCGCATCAGCCGCAGCGTCTGGCCAAGCTGTTGATGACAGTTTCTCGCTCGGTCGGCGTGCCGTTCGGTATCGTCGCCGGCCAGGCTTGGGAGTGCGAGCCGCACGTCGATATCGCGCATTATCATCGCTCTAAAACCGGCGCGCTTTTCGCCGCTGCCGCGATTGCCGGTGCCGCGGCTGCCGGCGGTGACGGCGAGCCGTGGCGGACGCTCGGCGAGAAACTGGGCGAAGCTTATCAAGTGGCCGACGATCTTCGCGATAGCGTCGGCGATTCCGATGAACTGGGCAAACCGGTCGGACGCGACGCTGCGCTCGGGCGTCCCAACGCCGTCTTGGAGCTTGGCCTGTCCGGCGCCATACAGCGGCTTCAACAGCTCGTCGCGGAGGCCATCGCCTCCATTCCCGACTGTCCCGGAGCCGCGGACCTCGAGTCTTTGATGTTGCTCGAGGCTAAGCGACTTATGCCAAAGAAGCTTGCGCAAGACGCAGCTTGATGACGGCGAGCGGCCAGCACGTTCGGTTCGCGTTAAAGGCGCCGCGTGCGAGCCCTCATTTGTGCTGGCGCGACTCCTGGCGCGACCGCTGGCTCCTTTGGCGCGACCGTTTATTGGCCGATCCGAGCTTCCAGCGATGGGCCGCAGGATTTCCGTTTACGCGAAAAATTGCCAATAAACGCGCACAAACGCTGTTTGATCTGTGTGCCGGCTTCGTTTACTCACAAGTTCTATTTGCCTGTGTGCAATTGCACCTTTTCGAAATTCTTGCGGAAAACCCTCAAACCATCGCGGAATTGTCCCGGAGGCTCGCGCTGAAGCCTAAGGCGACCGCAAGGTTGTTGAACGCTGCGACGTCGCTGCGTCTCGTGGAGAACCGCGGCTGCGGGCGGTTCGGGCTGGGCGTGCTGGGTGCGGCTCTGCTCGGCAATCCGGCCATTTCCGCGATGATTGAACATCACGCACACCTCTATAGCGATCTCCGCGACCCGGTGACGCTGCTGCGCGGCGGAAAGCAGGCCACCGCACTGTCGCAATACTGGCCGTACGCACTCGCCGACAAACCGGACGCGCTCGATGGAGAAAAGGTCGCGGAGTACAGTTCGCTGATGTCGGCGTCGCAGGCGCTGATCGCGGAAGATGTTCTTGAGGCCTGGCCGCTGGCCCGACATCGGTGCCTGCTCGATGTCGGTGGTGGCGAAGGCGCTTTTCTGATCGCTGCCGCGAAGCGCGCGCCCGATCTGCGACTCATGCTGTATGATTTGCCTGCGGTCGTCGAACTAGCGCGAAAGCGCCTCGCCACCGCCGGCCTCGTAGATCGGGCTGCCCTGTTCGGCGGCGATTTTTTCACCCAACCGCTTCCGCGCGGAGCGGACATCATTACGCTGGTTCGCATTCTCCACGACCACGACGACGCCTATGTAGCGGCGCTACTGCGAAATGTCCGTAGCGTGCTTCCGGACGATGGTGTCCTGCTGATCGCCGAACCGATGGCAGGAGCCGCCTCCACGGATTCGGTGGCGGATGCTTATTTCGGCTTCTACCTCTTGGCGATGGGCAGCGGTAAGGCGCGATCGGCTGCAGACCTCGCGCCCTTGTTGCGCGAAACCGGGTTCGACGGCGGCCGCGCGCTTGCGATGCGACGTCCAATGCTGAGCAGCGCCGTGATCGCCCGTCCGGTGCATTGAGCCCACAATTACTGCAAAGCCTTATTGACATTCGGTTTCGTCAATATATTCTTACAATATAGAGTGTCATGTAATATTGACACCGCGGAGGCCCCATGCAGGCCACAGCCGTTACCTTCAAGGAACCGGAGCAACTTGTGCTCCGGACGCTGGATTTGACGCCGCCGACGGAGTCGGATGCGGTTGTCGACATTTCGTGGAGCGGCGTGAGTACCGGAACGGAGCGGCTTTTGTGGTCGGGGCGCATGCCGCCTTTTCCGGGCATGGGATATCCTCTTGTTCCGGGCTATGAATCGGTCGGTCGCGTAACCCACGCACCGGAGTTGTCCGGCATCAGAGTCGGGCAGACCGTCTTTGTGCCGGGCGCACGATGCTTCGGCGAAATCCGTGGTTTGTTCGGCGCCGCCGCATCGCGCGTCGTCGTGCCTGCGGCAAAGCTCGTTCCTATCGATCCACAACTTGGCGAGCGCGGCATACTGTTAGCGTTGGCCGCTACCGCCTATCACGCGATGTCGGCGTCGGGCAGTACAAAACCCCAGCGCATCGTCGGTCATGGCGTGCTCGGACGGTTGCTCGCTCGGCTGACAGTTGCCACAGGCGGTCCTGCGCCAGTCGTCTGGGAGCGCAACCGTGCGCGAATGGACGGGGCCGTCGGCTACGCGGTGGTGGACCCAGCCGATGACTCGATCGCCGACTGCCATGCCATATGTGACGTCAGCGGCGACTCCCATCTTCTTGACGCGCTGATATCGCGGCTCGCTCCCGGCGGCGAGGTCGTGCTTGCGGGCTTTTACAGCGAGCCGCTGTCTTTTGCGTTCCCACCCGCCTTCATACGCGAAGCCCGTATACGCGTGGCCGCGGAGTGGCGGCCGTCCGACCTGATCGCGGTACGCGACCTCGTCGACACCGGACGTCTGTCGCTCGATGGCCTCATCACCCATCGGCACGCGGCAAGGCACGCTGCCGCGGCCTACGGGATCGCGTTCGACGATCCTGCCTGTCTCAAAATGATCCTGGATTGGAGTGCGTGCTCATGAACGTTCTAGCAAAAATATCGCCAACCGAGCATCTGCGCGCCGAAGCCGCGATCGAGCCAGATCCCGTCGCAACCGGCGAGGCTACGAAGGCGACGCAAATCATCGCCATCTACGGCAAGGGCGGTATTGGTAAGAGCTTTACGCTCGCCAACCTGTCTTACATGATGGCGCAGCAGGGCAAGAAGGTCCTGTTGATCGGCTGCGACCCAAAAAGCGATACGACATCGCTGTTGTTCGGAGGCCGCGCCTGTCCGACAATTATCGAGACCTCGGCAAAGAAAAAGCTCGCCGGCGACGAAGTTAAAATCGGCGACGTCTGCTTCAAGCGCGATGGCGTATTCGCCATGGAGCTCGGCGGCCCGGAAGTCGGGCGTGGCTGCGGCGGGCGCGGCATCATCCACGGTTTCGAGCTTCTCGAGAAGCTGGGGTTCCATGATTGGGGCTTTGATTTCGTCCTGCTCGACTTTCTAGGCGACGTCGTCTGCGGAGGTTTCGGCCTACCTATCGCTCGCGACATGTGTCAGAAAGTCATCGTCGTCGGCTCCAACGATTTGCAATCGCTCTACGTCGCCAACAATGTTTGCTCGGCGGTGGAGTATTTTCGCAAGCTCGGCGGCAATGTCGGCGTCGCCGGCATGGTCGTCAACAAAGATGACGGCACGGGAGAGGCGGCGGCATTTTCCGCGGCTTCCGGTATTCCTGTTCTTGCCGCCATACCAGCTGACGACGACATCCGCCGGAAGAGCGCAAACTATCAGATCATCGGGCGACCGGGCGACCGTTGGGCGCCGCTTTTCGAGCACTTGGCGCAAAACGTGGCTTCGGCGCCTCCCGTTCGGCCCAAGCCGCTCACTCACGACGCGCTGTTGGGATTGTTCAAGAGCGACGTTGTCGGACGCGGCGTCGTACTCGACCCGGCGACCATCGAGGACATGTGCGGCAAGTCGACGTTGGAAAAACCTTCGCTCGAAATCGTCTACGACACGGTGTGAGCATAGTCGAATGGCTCTTGAAGACCATAGCGCCGAGCCAAGCCTGACGACGAGCGAGGTTGTGTACGATAGCACGATCGCTGCGCCTACGGCTTCGCAGCCACCCATCGGCAGTGCAGTAGAGCCGATCGAAATCGTGGCGACGCAGCAGGACGGTCTCGGTTGCCACGCCGGCAAAGGCGAAATGCGCAAGGCCGCGGCGGCGGCCGGCAAAAGCGAAACGCTCGCGCGCTACGCCAAGGATTATCCGGCCGGCCCGCACGACCAGCCGCAGAGCATGTGTCCGGCGTTTGGTTCGCTGCGCGTTGGACTTCGTATGCGTAGAACCGCGACGGTTCTCTCCGGCTCCGCCTGCTGCGTCTATGGACTCACCTTCACGTCGCATTTTTACGGCGCGCGCCGCACCGTCGGCTACGTACCGTTCAATTCGGAAACGCTGGTAACCGGAAAGCTTTTTGAGGATATCCGCGAAGCGGTCTTCAAGCTCGCCGATCCGGCGTTATACGACGCCGTCGTGATCATCAATCTGTGCGTGCCCACGGCGTCGGGCGTACCGCTGCAACTGCTGCCCAAAGATATCAACGGCGTACGTATCATCGGCATCGATGTTCCCGGCTTCGGCGTTCCCACCCACGCGGAAGCGAAGGACGTCCTGGCTGGCGCCATGCTCGCTTACGCACGACGGGAGGCCGAGCACGGTCCGGTGCAGGCCCCGCGCGAGAAACGCAGTGACAAACCGGCGATAACGCTGATCGGCGAAATCTTTCCGGCCGATCCGGTCGGCATCGGGATGATGCTCGATCCGCTCGGACTCTCCGCGGGTCCCGTGGTGCCCACGCGCGAATGGCGGGAGCTTTACGCAGCGCTCGATTGCGCCGCGGTCGCCGCCATCCATCCGTTCTATACGGCCTCGATACGCGAGTTTGAAGCCGCCGGCCGCACCATCGTCGGCTCGGCGCCGGTGGGATATGACGGCACCGCAGCTTGGCTCGATGCGGTGGGAACGGTCTGTGGCGTCTCCTGCGAGAAAATCGCGGCCGCGCAGAATCGGTTCCTGCCCGCCATTCGCGGAGCGCTGGCGAAATCTCCGATCAAGGGACGCATCACGCTGTCGGGCTACGAAGGTTCGGAGCTCCTCGTCGCGCGGCTTCTTATCGAAAGCGGCGCCGATGTTCCTTACGTCGCGACCGCTTGTCCGCGCACACCTTGGTCCGACGCCGATCGCCAATGGCTCGAGGGCAAGGGCGCGCGCGTTCAATACCGCGCGTCGCTCGAGCAGGACATCGCCGCGGTCGACGAATTCAAACCCGACCTCGCAATCGGTACGACGCCGGTCGTGCAGCACGCAAAGACACTGGCGATACCGGCGCTCTATTTCACGAACCTGATTTCGGCGCGGCCGCTCTTCGGCGTCGCCGGGGCGGGCTCTCTGGCCCAGGTGATCAATACAGCGATCGCAAGTAAGCCGCGGTTCGACAGGATGAAAGAGTTCTTTGCCGGCGTTGGCGAAGGTTTTGCTGCCGGCATCTGGGAAGACACGCCGAAGGATCGCATCGAATTCCGTGAACGCTACAAACGCCAGATCGAGCGTCAGGCCAAGGCGCGCAAGGCGGAAGAGGAGCCGGTGTGATGCTGGTCCTCGATCACGACCGTGCCGGAGGATATTGGGGCTCCGTCTACGCCTTTACGGCGATCAAGGGATTACAGGTGATTATCGACGGACCGGTCGGCTGCGAGAACCTCCCGGTCACGTCGGTGTTGCACTACACCGACGGTTTGCCGCCGCACGAATTGCCGATCGTGGTCACCGGCCTGGCGGAGGAAGAGCTCGGTCAGAAGGGCACCGAGCAATCGATGAAACGTGCGCACAGCACGCTCGATCCGGATCTTCCTGCCGTCGTCGTGACAGGCTCGATCGCCGAGATGATCGGCGGCGGCGTCACGCCCGAGGGCACGAACATCAAACGCTTCCTGCCGCGTACGATCGACGAGGATCAATGGCAAAGCGCCAATCGGGCCCTGTATTGGCTGTGGAGCGAATTCGGACTGAAGAAGATCCCCGATCGCAAACCGCGCAAAGAGGGCGAGAAGCCCCGCGTCAATATCATCGGACCGATCTACGGCACGTTTAACATGCGCTCCGATCTGGCGGAAATCCGGCGCCTCGTTGAGGGCATCGGCGCTGAAGTCAACATGGTGTTCCCGCTCGGCAGCCATCTCGCCGACGTTACCAAGCTTGTCAACGCCGACGTCAACATCTGCATGTACCGGGAATTCGGGCGCATGCTGTGCGAAGCGCTCGGACGCCCCTATCTGCAGGCGCCGATCGGGCTGCACTCGACGAGTAAATTTCTTTCCACCCTTGGCGAGCTTCTTGGCCTTGACCCGAAGCCGTTCATTGAGCGCGAGAAGCACACCACCATCAAGCCGCTCTGGGATCTGTGGCGGTCGGTGACGCAGGATTTTTTTGGCACGGCGAGCTTTGCGATTGTCGCCAACGAAACATATGCCCGCGGCGTGCGGCACTTCCTCGAAGAGGAAATGGGACTTCCTTGCACGTTTTCATTCGCCCGTCGCGCCGGTGTGAAGCCGGATAACGAGGCGGTGCGGCAAGCAGTGCGCGAGAAGACGCCGCTGGTCATGTTCGGCAGTTACAACGAGCGCATGTATCTCGCCGAGATAAGCTCGCGCGCGACGTATATCCCCGCTTCGTTTCCCGGCGCCATCATCCGTCGCCATAGCGGCACGCCGTTCATGGGATATTCCGGCGCCACTTACATCATACAGGAAATATGTAACGCGTTATTCGACACGCTGTTTCAAATTCTTCCGCTCGCTTCGTCGCTCGACCAAGTCGAGGCAACGCCCGCGCGGCTGCACAGCGAACTGCCGTGGGACGAGGATGCAAAAGTGGTGCTCGATGAAATGGTGGAAGCGCAACCGGTTCTGGTGCGGATTTCGGCGGCCAAGCTTCTGCGCGACGCCGCCGAACGCGAGGCGCGACGTAGCGGCGGGCGCAGGGTGACCTCGATATGCGTTTCGCAGGCTCAATTGGCGATCACGCAAGGACGTGCGGCATGAGTACGAATCCTCTTGGTTGCAAAGACACGAAAAGGAGATTCCCGTGGCTGATCAACGCGACCGCGGCGACGACTGGGCAAACCATCGGATCACGGATCGGGTTCAATATTATCTGATCTTCCTGGCGGCCTTCATCGGCCTCCTGGCGGCGGGAGTCGTAGCGCTACTGCTGCCGTGGACCTGGTCACGCAGGTTCGGGCCGGATGGCGATAGGTGGTTCGTCGGGCGGGCTTGGGAGGATGCCGGCACGTTCACCGAGCTGTCGTTCATGGGTTAGTGCACGAATTCGCCCGGCGAGTCCGGGTGGAGAGCGCGTCGCGGCGAAATTCGTCACGACGGTTAAGCCGCGCGGATTTTGCGGCAACGGGCCGAGAGGCCAAAACTGGAGGTGACTATGCCTGATAGTCCTAGACCGTCGCTGTCGGGACTCACGGAATCTGAAGCGCGTGAGTTTCACAGCATTTTCATGACAAGCTTCATTTGCTTCTTGGCTGTTGCCATCGTCGCACACATCCTCGCGTGGATGTGGCGGCCGTGGCTTCCGGGAGTCGGCGGTTACAAAACCGGCGCCCTAGAAACGGTCACGCACTGGGCCAGCGCCATGCTGACCTACGTATCCTGAGGAGGCAAACATGTGGCGCATGTGGCTGCTGTTCGATCCGCGCAGAACGTTGGTCGCTTTATTTACGTTCTTGTTCGGCTTGGCGCTGCTGATTCACTTCATCCTTCTCAGCACGGACCGTTTCAACTGGCTGGATGGACCTCACGCGGCGAGGACGTCGGCGGCGCAAATGTCGCCGATGCCTGCACCAAAATAGGTGCATTAGGAGCGGGCGAATTCGTTTCAGCGACTTCGCCCGTTCTCTCTCTCTTTGTGAAATCCGATCAACCTCCCGGCAGGAGGATACGATTATGGCGATGCTGAGCTTTGAACGAAAATATCGCGTGCGCGGTGGCACCCTGATTGGCGGCGATCTGTTCGACTTCTGGGTGGGTCCTTTCTATGTCGGGTTCTTCGGCGTGACGACGATCTTCTTCGCCACGCTCGGTACGGCGCTCATCGTGTGGGGCGCAGCGATCGGGCCAACGTGGAATATCTGGCAAATCAGCATCGCACCGCCTGATTTGAGTTACGGGCTATCTCTTGCGCCGCTCGCGGAGGGTGGCCTCTGGCAGCTCATTACGATTTGCGCGCTCGGTGCATTTATCTCGTGGGCGCTGCGTGAAGTGGAGATCTGCCGCAAACTCGGGATTGGTTTGCATGTGCCGGCCGCGTTCGGCGTCGCGATCTTCGCCTATGCCACGCTTGTCGTGATCCGGCCGCTGTTGCTCGGCGCTTGGGGCAACGGCTTTCCCTACGGCATCATGAGTCATCTCGATTGGGTATCGAACGTCGGTTATCAGTACCTGCACTTCCACTACAACCCGGCCCACATGATCGCGGTCAGTTTCTTTTTCACGACCACTTTCGCGTTGGCGCTTCATGGCGGGGTCGTCTTGTCCGCGCTGAATCCGGAATCGGGCGAGCCGGTCAAGACCCCCGAACATGAGAACACCATTTTCCGAGACATTGTGGGCTATTCGATCGGCACCATTGGCATCCATCGGCTCGGATTATTCCTCGCCCTTTCGGCGGGATTCTGGAGCGCGATCTGCATTGTCATCAGCGGGCCGTTTTGGACGCGCGGTTGGCCGGAATGGTGGGGCTGGTGGCTCAACCTTCCGATCTGGCAATAGCGCAAAAGGATCTCAGCCATGGCCGAGTATCAAAATATCTTCACGCAAGTTCAGGTTCGCGGACCCATCTATGACGGCATTCCGGTACAGACCGGAAGCTGGAACAGGGCGGGGAAGGGGGGCTTCTCCTACTGGCTCGGCAAAATCGGAGACGCGCAGCTCGGCCCGATTTATCTCGGCTTCACGGGCGTGGCCTCGCTGATGTTCGGATTCGCGGCATTTGAAGTGATCGGACTGAACATGTGGGCTTCGGTGAACTGGGATCCCGTCCAGTTCATTCGGCAATTGCCTTGGCTTGCGCTTGAACCGCCGCCGCCGAGCGCTGGCTTGTGCATGATCTGTCCGCTGAATGAAGGCGGATGGTGGCAGATCGCAGGCCTTTTTCTCACGATATCGATATTACTGTGGTGGGTGCGAACCTACCGCCGAGCGCGCGCTCTCGGAATGGGCACGCACGTCGCGTGGGCCTTCGCCGCGGCAATATGGCTTTATTTGGTGCTCGGGTTCATCCGTCCGTTGCTGATGGGGAGTTTCGGAGAGGCCGTTCCGTTCGGGATTTTTCCGCACTTGGATTGGACCGCGGCCTTTTCGATCCGCTACGGAAATCTGTTCTACAACCCCTTCCACATGCTCTCGATCGCTTTCCTTTACGGATCGACGCTGCTTTTCGCGATGCATGGAGCCACTATCCTGGCTGTCAGTCGTCTCGGCGGTGAACGTGAGATTGAGCAGATCGTCGATCGCGGAACAGCCGCCGAGCGCGCTGCATTGTTCTGGCGCTGGACCATGGGTTTCAACGCGACAGTCGAGTCGATTCATCGATGGGCGTGGTGGTTCGCCGTGCTTTGCCCGCTCTGTGGCGGGATCGGTATCCTGCTCACCGGTACGGTGGTCGACAACTGGTTCCTCTGGGGCGTGAAACACGGGATTGCGCCGTCCTATCCGGCAGCGTTCCCTCCTGTTGCCGATCCATCGCTACTGACAGGAGGTCGTCCATGAGCTTCGGAACCTTTGGATCGCGGATGGTCGTGGCGATACTGTGCGTCATCGGACTGATCATCGCGGTCGGCACCTTTCAGCACCCGCCCGTCGAGTTGATCCAGCGCGGCTATCGCGGCACTGGATCGCTCGAGGTCTATAATCCCGCGGACCTCGCCGCCAAACAAGCCGCGAATCAGCTTCCACAATCCACCCCGCGGCCGGATACCTCGGGACAGACCGCCGGCCAGTCTTTCCAAAACGTTCAGATCCTCAAAGATGTCGACTCCACGGAGTTTATCCGTCTCATGACGGATATCACGGCGTGGGTGGCACCTGATCAGGGCTGTGCCTACTGTCATGCGGACGGCGAGGCGCTATCGTCTGACAAGCTTTATACGAAGGTTGTGGCCCGCCGCATGTTGCAAATGACGATGCACATCAACGGCGACTGGAAACAGCACGTCGCCGATACCGGCGTGACGTGTTTCACGTGCCATCGCGGTCAGCCGGTTCCGAGCAACGTCTGGTTCAGGAACGGTGGCCCCCCGACCGCGCCGGGATCCGGCGGCGACCGGACCGATCAGAACTGGCCGATCGCCGCAAACGGCAGAACGTCGCTGCCTTTCGACCCCCTTACGCCGTTCCTCGATCAGAGTAGCGACGTGCGTGTCGTTTCGACGTCGGCGCTTCCCGAGGGGAACCGCCACTCGATCAAGGAAACCGAATGGACCTATTCGCTGATGATCAACATGTCGGAAGCCCTCGGCGTCAACTGCACGTTCTGCCACAGCAGCAGGTCGTTTACGGACTGGGATCAGAGCACCCCAGCGCGCGCAACGGCGTATTACGGCATCCGCTTGGTGCGCGACCTAAACACCGCCTTTTTAGATCCGCTGGCCAGCCAATTTCCTCATGACAGGCTTGGTCCGCTCGGCGATGGTCCGAAGGTCAATTGCGCCACCTGTCATCAGGGAGCTTACAAGCCGCTGTTCGGAGCGAGCTTGCTCAAGGATTATCCCGAACTCGCCGGTGCCGATGCAGCACCGAGTTCTACGCGATAGCGGCAGTGCGGTCGGGTGGCCGCATCTTAAAAGGCATGATAAAGATGTTCGGATGACGGTCCGGTCAGCCGATACAGAAATTGAAGTAGGTGCGCCGAAGCCAGCCGCGGGGCATGGATCCCTCACGCAAATGATGCGTGATCGCACGCACGGACTGCACACTCGGGCCGAGCGGTCAGGCATCGTGACCTCCCTCCTGCGAGGCACAGCGAGCCGATATGGGTACGCGTTGCTCATGCGAAACCTGTTGCCGGCCTATCAGGCACTCGAGACGGGGCTCGATGCGCACCGGCACTTACCAGCTATGCGCACCATCGCGCTCCAGGAGCTTTACCGAACTCCGGCGCTCATCTCCGATCTTACGGAGCTCTTTGGGCACGAATGGAATTCAGCGCTCCCCCTGCTGCCCGCCGGGGCAGAATACGAACGTCGCGTCACCATTGCCGCCGAGGGCAATGGCGCGCGCCTCGTCGCGCACGCCTACACCCGCTATTTCGGCGATCTGAGCGGCGGCCAGATTCTGAAGCGCTTGCTCATGAACTCACCGGGGCTAAGACCGCAAGAACTGTCTTTCTATGATTTTCCACTGATCGATGAAATTGAGGATTTCAAGAAGCACTACCGTCGTGCCGTTGACGAGTACCCGGCGTCGATTTTCGATATGGACACGATAGTCGGAGAAGCTGTGGCGGCCTTCGAACTCAATATCGCGGTTTCTGAAGCGGTGCTTGAGGCGAGTGCAGTCGGTGTATGATCTGTAAAAATTCTCCGCGACACCGGACAATGAAGATCGAGTTCACGGCGTTTTGTCTTCCCCGACTGTCCGGCTCGCATGCCAAATCAAATGTTGCAGCAACTCCGAGCTGCGCGTAATCGACGTCCGTACACTATCGAGCATTCCTTTCATTTGCGTCGTCTCGGCCCCATACGTGATTTCCAGGGCTGCAAGCTGGGCGTTCTCGATGATCGACGCCAGCAGGTTCTGATAGACAATGTGGTCGTTTGAATCGAGTCCGGCGCTCGCGACGCGCGGCCGTTCAATGAGACCCTCCTGGAACCGGCGGCGCGCCGTCTCGGCGGATTTGCGCTCTGTAACATCGGTGAACAGCAGCACGAAGCCGAGCACTCGCTCCGGGCTCGAGAATACCGGGTCAGCCCGGACCATCAGCACCTTTGTTGCGCCTGAATCCATTTCCAGGCTCACCTCGCCACGCCAGGCGCGGCCATCCTTGAGCATGCGCCAGATATTGGACCGGAAATCGACCGGATCGGCAAAGAACTGCGGCAAGTCGTCGATTCGCGTCAGATGCGGATGGCCCGGTCGAATGATGCGTTCGAATGCTTCATTGGTCAGTAGCAGCCGGCCGTTGGCATCCGCGATAACGACAGGCTGATCCGACAGGCGTACCTGACGGCTTACGTTTTCAAGCTGATCTTGCGCGATGAGCATTCCTACCGAGCGGAACTGCAGGGCGACGTCGGCGACCGAATCACCGATAAGGCGTGCCGCCGTCAGGTCAGACGGTGTCCACGGGTCCGACGTTCCTTCGACCATTTGATGCCATTGTGCGAACGAGCGGCGCGGCGACAGTTCGGATGGGTCGTTCCCAATGATGACGGGTTTGAACGGGTCGCCCCCCCATGTGACGGTCCGAATTCGCTCCGGCCGGAACCATATGAGATAGTCGCCTCTGGGACTCGAGAGCGGGGTTGCAACAAGCCCGCTGGCTACCCCCGTAATTGGAGAAAACTCCTCGTCTTCGAGACCAAGTGAGGCAGTTGCGATGACAGGCGCGCGCGGTTTTTTATCAAGCCATGCCGCGATGGAGCGTATCTCCTGCGTACCGGGGACTTCACCGGCGCTGAGTATTTGACCGTCATAGATTAGTGCCGCGCCCGTCGCTCCGACCGGTTGCAGCAAGGATTGCGCGCCGTCGAACAGGGCGCTGCGCCAGTCGCCGTCGCGCGAGATCGCTTCGATCATGCGTTGCTCAATTCGGCGTACGGTCAATTCAGACTGTGCCTGGATGAAACTCTCAAGTGCCGCTATACGTGTGCCGATAGCTTCCGCCAGCAGTTCGCATACCGCGCGAATCTCGAAATGGACAAACCGAGGTACATAGTGGTGACAGGCGATCAGCCCCCACAGTCGTCCGCCAACCACCAATGAAACGACGAGCGTGGCGCAGACGCCCATATTTTTGAGATACTGCATGTGGATTGGCGACATGCTACGCAGGAAGCAGAGCGACATATCGAGATCGTGCCCGGTCAATGGCGATAGCCGAGGCGTCAGCGGTGACGGAACGTATTCCACGTCCACCAGAAGACGGACCCGATTGCGCTCATATAGCCGGCGTGCGATTTGCGGTATGTCGGAAGCCGGATACCGGTTGCCCAGATAGGGTTCGAGGTCAGGCTTACGCTGTTCCGAGAAAACCTCGCCGTGACCCTCTTCGTCGAAGCGGTAGACCATGACTCGGTCATAACCGGTAAGCTCCTCGAAGATACGTGCGACTTCGTCGCAGAGCGTCCGCAGCGACGCGGCCCCGAGGATTGTCTGTAAGGCGGTCTCGACGTGACGAGAGAGATCGACGGGCGGTCCCGCAGGTTCGAGTTCGATGATTAATCCGCCTTCGGGCGGCCGGTGTAGGAGACCATCATAATCCCGCCCGGGAGCGCCGACACGACATCGCACTGCAATGGGTATCGTGCGGAGCGGTTGACTGAGATGGGGCTTGACGCGTTCGCAGAGATTGCCGGGGATATCTTCGAGTTTCTGTCCGATGATCTGGCCGTCGAGGCTTAGAAACGTCGGTGCGTTAGCGCTGGCTTGGATGACGGTAAAGTCCGGCTCACCCACGACCAATAGTGCGCCGTACGGCTGGATCGAACCGGGCAGTTGGATCTGCTCCCGCTCGCAATTCGAAAGATCGGCCTGCCCAAAGGCGGGCATCGGCAATGGGCGTGAGGCCAAGTGAGATCCTCCCGGAATCAATCACCCTTGATCGCAACGGCGTCCACGTCTCCTTCCAGGCCGTAGCGGTTGAGCTTGGCGTAAAGGCTCTGGCGGCTCAAGCCAAGTATTTCGGCTGCGGCCGTCCGATTGCCTTCGGCCAGCTCAAGGGCCGCCTTTACATAGTGTTGTTCTACCACACTTACGGTATTGCGTACGAGTTTGCGCAATGGGGTCTTGCCGACCTGCTCGCTCATCGAAGCTAGAGACTCGCGAAGCGAATCGTTGCCCGGCGAGCTCTGGAGCCTTCGGCCGACGTCGCGAATGACGGCGGCTATTGTTTGCGAATCTGTTGCCCGGTCGCCCGCGGCCGAGATTTCCACCTCAGTCTCGGAGCCGAGCTCGCTGTGGATGATGGTGGAAAACATCCGCACGGTACGGTTACGATTGACGTGCGAAAGCAGCACTGAAGCGTCCGCTCCTGGTCGCCACAGCCAGCGCGACAGGCGCTCGCCGATCACGAGGCTCTTCGATCCGACCTCAATAAGATCCAGAAACGCCCGATTGACCTTTAGGATCAAGCCATCCTGATTGAACACCACGAACCCGTCGGGTGTGTGCTCGATCAGGTCGTCAATTGACGGCGTTTCGCTTGGCGTGGCAACGGGCGGTGCGTTGCCCATGTCTGCCAATTGCAGCAGAAATACAGGCCAAGGTTCCGACGTCACGAGGGTTGCGCGCACCGTCCATGATTTTCGCGCTTGTCCGATGTGAACGATGACGCCCGGCGCCTTGCCATGCTCGCGAACCCGCGCCAACATTGCCTGGAGCGCGCTGCGGTCATGCGGCGAGAGCGTAGACAGGAATTCCTGGCCGGCCACACCGTCGCGGGGCTGATGCTGTAGTTCCAACGCCTTGAGTGCGGCGGGATTGGCCTCGACGATGCGCAAATTTGCGGCCTTTAGAATGAGCACCGCCTCATTCGATGATTGAAACAGCAGCCGGTAGCGCGTCTCAACATCACGCAGTTTCCAGTGGTCGCGCTCCATGGTCTGTTGCGCGGCGATGAGACGGGATTGCAGTTCCGCGACCGCCTGCAGGTTCTTGCCGATGGCGAGCATTCCCGCTCTGCCGCCGAGGAGAACCGTCGTGTACTCCATCGGGACTTCGAGCCCGCTGGGAAATCGCTGGGTTACCTGCCGAAATGCCGAAATGCCGTTCGTCTTGGCATCGTCGAGCATGCGTTGGACATTAGAATTGCCGAGGCTCTCGACGGTCTCGACCCAAGGTCTGCCGAGCCACGAGCCGGGATTTTCTGCCGCAAGCGAACTGGCGAATGTCGCCTCGCGGATCACTCCTTCGGCGTCAAGAAGAAGCGTCACGTCGGCCTGCGAATGAGGTACGGTCGTCATGACATGCGTAGCCGTCAACCCGGGATCCCGCGCGCGAATCGAAGCCCCGCGGTTCATATCCTGACGGGTTTTTTGGACACGATTAGCGCCAATGTCAATTAAGCGTGCGTCCGATTTGTGAGACATTATGCCCTCGGGGTCAAAGGTTTAGGCAAGGCTGATGGTTTCTTAGGCAGATAAAATTGGCGGATCCCGGGGCAGTTTACGCCAATCGTTCGTGTCGATCGGTTGACAATCAGATTTGATATATAGAGTGTCAATTACACTTAACAAGGCTCTAGTCGTTTGTCTAACCGAAGGAGGACTGCGCGCATGAAGGGCTTCGTTACCGCAGCACTTGCTGCATCTGTGGTTGTCTTGCCGGCCAGTTACGCTGCGGCACAGGACGTGACCAAAGGCGAGCAAATCTTCAACCAATGCAAATTGTGCCATCGCATAGGCGATGGTGCCAAGAACCTCATTGGGCCAGTCTTAAATAACGTGATCGGCCGTCCAGCCGGCACCTATGAGGGTTTCAATTACTCCCCCCTGATGAAGGCCGCCGGTCAAAACGGCCTGGTTTGGAGCGAGGATTTGATCGTCCAATATATTGCCGATCCCAATGCTTTTCTGAAGAAATTCTTGACCGATAAGGGCAAAGCCGATCTTGCGACGGCGAACTCGCTGATGACATTCAAGCTCATCGACGAGCAGCAGCGCAAGGATGTTGTCGCATACGAGGCGACGTTCTCGCCAAAAAAATAGCGTCAACTCCGCCACCGCTGCGCGAGATCCGCGATGTGCGCGATCAGGGCGGCGGCAAGCCACGCCGCCGTCCAGGCCCAGGGTGACGCAACCAGCGCACTCCGCAGGGCCAGTAGCAAGAATGAACCGGCCAGCAAATTGCAGACAAGGCCGGCGGCCCCAAGGCCACGCCCGGTGATGGAACGGTACGTCAATAGAACAACGGCCTCAGCCACCACCAACGCGAGGATCAGATCGACGATCCGTCCATTGGCGAAAAGCGCTGTCACGGGCCGACAAAGGGAGCGTTGAGTTGAACTACGGACCAATTGAGAACGGCAGCGAACAAAACCCATGCCAGATAGGGCAGAAGCAGAGCGCTTGCGGTCTTCGAATAGCGCGATAATGCGAAGATCATCAGCAGGATCGACAGCCATAGCAGCCCGGCTTCTGGTAGCGCCCAGTCCGGTCGTCTCAGTCGAAAGAACAGCGCGCTCCACAGCACGTTTAGGAAAGCGTTGAGAGCAAACAGCGCGATTACACCGTCTCTTCCGCCGCGGTTTGGCGCGTTGCGCCACGCGTGATAGCCCGACAGCGCGCAAAGGCCGAATATCAGTGTCCACGCCGGCCCAAAAAGCCAATCCGGCGGTTGCCAGTACGGTTTGCGCAAGCCGACATACCACGGACCGAGATCCGTCATGAGCGCACCCAGCAGGGCTACTGCCGCAGCTGCTGAGGCGGCGATGATGATCGGCTTCCTACGCTGCCGCGACCCGGCGATCATGCGGACACTACGCCCAGTGAGATGAGCGATATTTTTGAAATAAAACGCATCTGCGCAAATGGCTTGGCGCGGATCAGGCCCTTACCCATGTAGTCGTTCCATTCCCATTGTACCGTTCGAAAGAAGGGCAAAGGCACTGACCAGCATGCCAAGGACATAAAGTGTTACTCCGGTCGCGCTGTACCACGTCGCGCGTTCCCTTGGACTCCGCAGTAGCCGCATCATCAGTTCGAGCTGAACGACAAGCAGAACTGCCACGATCCCCGCATGGATCCGATTGCCCCAGGTGAACAGAATGGCGATCACGAACACCTGCGGTACCGCCATCACTGCGCAAGCCAGCCGTGCGGCGTTGTCGACGCCGAGGCGTACCGGAAGCGAACCGATGCCCATGCGCGTATCGCCTTCGACCGACTTGAAGTCGTTGAGTGTCATAATGCCGTGTGCGCCGACGCTATACAGAAGCGCAAGCAGGATGACCCGCCAATCCGGCAGCGCAGCCGCCATCACGGCCGCGCCCGTAAACCATGGCAAGCCCTCATAGCAGAGACCGACGGCAGCGTTCCCCCACCAGCCATTACGCTTAAGCCGGAACGGCGGCGCGCTATAGGCCCAGGCGAGCGCCAAGCCGAAAACTGCCGCGGCGAACCCCCAGACACCGAGCGCCGTTGCGATAACGAGCGACAGAGCGGTCCAGCCAACCGCAATATAGAAGCCCCAGCGCCCCGGCATGCGGCCCGAGGGGATTGGCCGATCCGGCTCGTTGATCGCATCGACATGACGATCGAACCAATCATTCACGGCCTGGCTGGTTCCGCACACCATCGGACCGGCGAGCAGCACGCCGGCCGCGATCGCCGTCCAGCGATAGCCATCGGGCAATCCCGATGAAACCACGCCGCAGCCGAAAGCCCACATCGGGGGAAACCACGTAATCGGCTTGAGCAATTCCACGACGGTCGAGAGGTGAGGCGCAGACATGGTACAAACTCTACTGTTGGGTACTTTCATTTTCGTCCGTCGCATCGGCAAGTCCGAAACGCCGGAGCTTCACGTAAAGACTCTGCCGACTGACGCCGAGCATTTCGGCTGCCGAAGCGCGATTGTCGCCGGTCAGGTTTAACGCCGCCTCGATGCAGAGCCGTTCGATAACATCCGTCGTCTCGCGCACCAAATCCTTGAGCGGAACGCGGCCGATAAGTTCGGTCAACTGATCGGCCGATCGCGGCAGTTCGCGATCGGAGCGCGCATTCGGCGATAGTCGTCTTCCCACATCGCGAATGGCGAAGCCGAAACCGGGCGCGTTATCATCCTGAAGCGGTACCGCAGAAACCTCGACGTCAGTCGTGGCGCCGTATTCGCCGCGAAGTATGGTCGCAAACATGCGGATTGATTCGTTCTGGCGGAGATTGGCGATCAAGATGTTGAGGTCGATGCCGGGTCTGCCGAGCCAGCGCTCCAATGCTTCGCCGCGAGCGATGTCTTCTCCGGTCAATTGCGCCATTTCGGCAAAGGCCGCATTGGCGGATTCAATACGTGCGTCACGATCAGTCACGACCAACCCATCCGGCGCATATTCGGCGAGTTTTAGGAGCTTCGCTCCGGCCGACGGAATGCCGGGCAGCGGATTGTCGGTCGCTGGCGCAAGGCGGATTAATATCATCGACGCTACGTCCTGACGGAACAACGAGGCTGTGACAACGACATGTTTATCGCTGTTTGTCAGGCGCGCGCGGACGTCGCCCGTGCTTCGTCCGCCGGCGCGTAGGTCGCTCAGCAGCAAACGCAGACGTTCGTTGCTCTCGGCATCGAAACTTTCCGGGAAGTTGCGCCCGATGATCCGTTTGGCGGGGTTGCCGAACAACTCGATGGCCGCCGGGTTGGCTTCCATGGTCTTGTGGCTATTCGCGTCGATAATCAATACCGGTTCCCGCGATAGCTGAAACAGCAGACGATAACGCGCCTCGATCTGACGCAAGCGGGCGTAGTCGCGCTCAATGGACATTTGCGCTTCGATCAGCTTGCGCTGCAGTTCCGCCACGTCACGCAGATCGCGGCCAAGCGCGACGTACCGATTGGTACGCCCGAGCCGGACGGTGGCATACAGCACCGGTACATCGCCGCCGTTCATCGATTGATGATGCAACTGGCGCCAGCCCGATTTCCTATTGGTGGATGCTTCTTGCAGCAGTGCGTTGATCTTGGGCTTGCTTTCGGCGGTGACCGTGTCGCTCCAAGGCCTGCCGAGCCATTTTCCATAGCCGCCCAATTCCACGGATAGGTCGGTTCGCTGGAAGGCGACGTCCTGAATCACGCCGTCACCGTCGACGACAAGTGCGATGTCGGTGGCGGTCTCGATGACATTGGCGGCGGTTTCTGCGTTGAGACCGCCCAATGATTGCGTCGGGGCCTTGAAAGCCTTCACGTAAATCCCAAGCCTCCAGTGCGAACGATTCCACCGGCCCGGCCTTCATGCGTTGCCCCCAATGCTGTTATTGTATGCGGCTAGGGGTGCCTCGCCAGGCCCACTAAATTTTGTGCCTGAATCGGCCCCTGCTTGGCGTCCGTTGCCGTGAGATCGGCCCCCACCAACGAAACCAATTCAGGATGCTCGATGAAAACCTGACCGTGAACCATGACACCGATTGAACGATTCGGCGACTCGCGTCGAATCATCCGAATGCGGGAAGCAAGTTCGTCGAGGTGCTTATCGCCGCTGACGAGAAACTCGACCACGTCAAACCACTGATTGCGAATAGACTCGCCGAACTCCCTGGACGTGGGCTCGGGCTCGATCCACGGCTCCCATCCATCGCGACGAAAGAACTCCGACATTAATACCAAACAGAACATCGCGTAGCTGAGCTGGTGCTTCTCGCGTGGTGTCGGTGCCAGCAACGCCCGCCGTCCGGTCTCGTGCCGCTCACCCTCGGCGCGAAATTCGATGCTGTAGTTGCGCAGGAGCTGCTGCAGTCGCCACAATGCAAGCGTCGCCTCGGCGAAGCCACACAGGTCGTGACTCCAGAGCCGTTGCAGGTATCCGGCCGCCGGAGCGAACAGCCAAAGATAGATATCCTCCAAGGCGTGTCCTTGATCGCGCAGCATATCGATGCGCAAAGCGGCGCCGTCGGTATCGGCGGCAAGCATCTGCTCAGCGAGTGCGGCAATCTCGTTTGTCGCCGGGTCGCCCGGTTGCGCCGTGAGCCCCGTGTCCGTTGCTGACGGCCTTGCGTGAGCGACCACCAGACTTGGGATCACTCTGGTTTCAATCGTGCGCCGGAGCGCCGAAAGCCCATCGCCGGGCTCACGCGGCTTGGAATGCGCGCGGCCGCCTATCACGGTCCGCTCCACCCGGTAGGCCGTGGACAGCGAACTCACCAAACGCGGGTGCCCCAATTGCTCTCGCACGTCTGACATAGCTCTAACCTCCCCAGAAGATTAGTTCCTCACCATGGCAAGCGTCAATACAAATTGACGTCTTATATTGTTGACACTCTAGGACCGCGGGCTTAGGCTTCTACTGCTCGGCTTAGTGGACGGACCCGCCAGTGATGAGCCATCCGAAACCAACGCCCGCTGTCCCCCCAGTGACTGTGGCGGACTCGCCGGGGCCGGTTCCGATAACGCCCCGCCAAGCCCGGGTAGCATCGCACCATTCCGGCATTGTCTTGTCAAATATACTTTACGATTCATGTCGTGGACAATTGACGGCCGTGGACAGTGAGCGATCAAGCTCCGGCTCCTGGTCGCTTTACACGGCAGAGGAACGGCGCCGCCGCGACGCTTCGCCGTGGACGATCGTCCAGGCCGTATTAGCGCCGGTGCAGTTCTTCGTCTTTCTCGTCAGCCTCTGTCTCGTGATCCGCTATCTGGCATCAGGCGAAGGCCTCGCGCTCGCGACGGCCTCGGTGGTGGTCAAAACGATTGCGCTCTACGCCATCATGATCACGGGATCGATCTGGGAACGGCAGGTATTTGGTTATTATCTCTTTGCACGGCCGTTCTTCTGGGAGGACGTGTTCAGCATCCTCGTCCTGGCGCTGCACACGGCCTACTTGGCTGCGCTCGCCACCCATGCATTATCGCCGTATGATCTGATGCTGCTGGCACTCGCGGCCTATGCCTCCTACGTAATCAATGCCACGCAGTTCTTGCTCAAACTTCGCACAGCGCGTCGCCAGCGACCCTCCGTAGCCGCCGAGGCCATGGGGCTCGCGTCATGAATGCGATCCCCAAGATCTGTGCCGCGACGCCAGCCGCGAGCGAGCGGCCGGTCCTGCGTCAGCGCGGGCAACGCGAGGTTTTTTGCGGTCTAACCGGCATCGTCTGGCTGCATCGCAAGATTCAAGATGCGTTTTTCCTTGTTGTCGGCTCGCGAACCTGCGCCCACCTGATCCAATCGGCTGCGGGTGTGATGATTTTTGCCGAGCCGCGGTTCGCCACAGCAATCATCGACGAACGCGATCTCGCCGGGCTCGCCGACGTAAACGCGGAACTCGATCGTGTCGTCTGCGAATTATTGCAGCGTCGTCCGGACATCAAGCTTCTGTTCCTGGTCGGCTCCTGTCCGTCGGAGGTCATCAAGCTTGATCTATCGCGCGCCGCCGCCAGGCTTTCACAGGATCTTTCACCTCGCGTACGGGTATTGAACTATTCGGGCAGCGGCATCGAGACAACCTTCACCCAGGGTGAAGATGCTTGCCTCGCGGCGCTTGTCCCCCAGCTTCCGCAGGAGCGTCCCGACGCCGAGCGATCATTGCTGATCGTCGGCGCCCTTGCGGATGTCGTTGAGGATCAGCTTCAACGGCTGTTGCGTGAACTGGGCATTGGCCCGGTGTCCTTTCTTCCCCCTCGGCGCGCGTCGGACCTGCCCCCGATAGGTCCGCGCGCGTCCTTTTTGCTCGCGCAACCCTTTCTCGCCGACACCGCGCGCGCGCTTGAAGAGCGCGGAGCGATGCGACTGGCGGCTCCTTTTCCGCTCGGCGTCGAAGGGACCACAGCGTGGTTGCGTGCGGCGGCCGATGCGTTTCATGTCGATTCGAAGTTATTCGAGGAGTGCACCGCGCCGGCGCGCGAACGCGCAAGCCGCGCGCTCGATCGCCATCGCAGCGCTCTCTGCGGGCGACGCGTTTTCTTTTTTCCGGATTCGCAGATCGAGGTTCCGCTTGCCCGTTTCCTGTCGCGGGAGCTCGGCATGGAGCTGGTTGAAATCGGCACGCCCTATCTCCACGGGGGGCACCTCGCGGCCGAGCTTGCGCTTCTCCCGCGCGGCGTCCTTATCAGCGAGGGCCAGGATGTGGAAAAGCAGCTCGATCGTTGCCGCGCGGGGCGGCCCGATCTCGTTGTCTGCGGCCTCGGGCTCGCCAATCCTTTGGAGGCGGAAGGCTTCGTCACCAAGTGGTCCATCGAGCTGATCTTTACCCCGATCCAGGGCTACGAACAGGCCGCCGATCTCGCCGAGCTTTTCGCGCGCCCGCTCATACGCCGCGCGATGTTGGTGGCATAGCCATGCAACTCACTGTTTGGACATATGAAGGTCCTCCGCACGTCGGTGCGATGCGTATCGCGACCGCGATGAAGGGCTTGCACTACGTGTTGCATGCGCCTCAGGGCGACACCTATGCCGATATCCTCTTCACCATGATCGAGCGCCGGGACAGGCGTCCGCCGGTGACCTACACCACCTTCCAGGCCCGGGATCTCGGCAGCGACACGGCGGAACTTTTTAAAAGTTCGGTCAGGGATGCGTACGAACGGTTCCGTCCCGACGCAATGATCGTCGGAGCGTCATGCACCGCGGAGTTGATCCAGGACGATCCGGGCGGGTTGGCGCGTGCGTTAAAACTGCCGGTTCCCGTCATCCCGCTCGAACTGCCGGCCTATCAGCGCAAGGAAAATTGGGGCGCGTCCGAGACATTCTATCAGATCGTTCGGGCGCTGACTGCGCCGCACGTGCCGCCACCTGATTTTAAACGACCGAAGCGGCCAGCGGGGCAGGTGCCGCGCTGCAATTTGCTCGGTGCTACCGCTCTTGGGTTCCGTCATCGCGACGACATCCAAGAAATAACGGCTCTTCTTAATCGCATGGGCGTCACAATTAGCGTGGTCGCTCCGCTTGGAGCGACGCCCGCGGATCTAGCCAGGCTCGGCGAGGCGGATTTCAACATCGTTCTCTATCCGGAAATCGCCATGCAGACGGCGAAATGGCTGGAGCGGACCTTCAAACAGCCATCGGTCAATACTGTTCCTATCGGCGTGGGCGCCACGCGTGCGTTCATTGCGGAAGTTGCACAAATTGCCGGCGTCGATTCATCCTCCGTTCTCGATACGGAAGCGTCTCGCCTGCCTTGGTATTCACGATCGGTCGATTCGACATACCTCACCGGCAAGCGGGTGTTCGTTTTCGGCGACGCCACCCATGCGATTGCGGCGGCACGGATCGCCCACGCAGAGCTCGGCTTCAAAGTGGTTGGACTCGGCACCTATTCGCGCGAATTCGCACGGGAAGTTCGCGAAGCCGCCAAGCTCTACGGTGTCGAACCGCTCATCACGGACGATTACCTCGAAGTCGAAGCCAAGGTCGCGGACCTGCAGCCCGAGCTCGTGCTAGGCACCCAAATGGAGCGGCACATCGCTAAGCGTCTGGGCGTTCCTTGCGCCGTCATTTCCGCGCCGGTGCATGTTCAGGACTTTCCCGCGCGCTACTCGCCGCAGATGGGCTTTGAGGGTGCGAACGTCATTTTCGATACTTTCGTACACCCTCTGATGATGGGTCTCGAAGAACATCTTATCGGTCTGTTCCGTGAGGATCGAGAATTCCACGGCGACGCGGTGCCGTCACATCTTTCGACCACCGTTGTGGCGTCCCGCGACACGGTCACTTCGGGCGCGGCATTGGCTTCGGCGATTGTATTGCCGTCGTCGATGTCCGAATGGGCGCCGGAAGCCGAGAAGGAACTGTCCAAGATACCGTTTTTTGTGCGCGGCAAAGCGCGCCGCAATACCGAGCGTTTCGCGCAGGAGCGGGGCCTTTCCACGATCACGATCGAGACCTTGTACGATGCAAAAGCACATTTCGGTCGCTGACCCGACGCCGATCCGCGTTGTCATTGTGACGATGGATAGCCATCTGGCTAGCGCGGCGGCGCGTGCGCGGTCGATGCTGCGGCAAGAACTACCCGGCCTGGAATTCGACGTGCATGGGGCCGACGAGTGGGGCAGCGATCCGGCCGCGCTGAGGCGTTGTCTCGACGATATCGGGCGCGGCAACATCGTCATCGCCACGATGCTGTTCCTCGAGGATCATATCCGCGCGGTTCTGCCGGCGCTCGCAGCGCGCCGCGACGGTTGCGACGCCATGTTGTGCAGCATGTCCGCGGGGGAAGTGGTCAAGCTCACACGCCTTGGCAAATTCAGTATGAGCGAAGAAGCCATCGGCGCGATCGGCTGGCTCAAGCGCATGCGCGGGAGCCGCTCCGGAGCCGGCTCGAGCGGTCAAGGCCAGATGAAGATGCTGCGGCAATTGCCCCGGCTTCTGCGTTTTATTCCAGGCAAGGCCCAGGATGTCAGGGCTTACTTCCTCTCGCTGCAATACTGGCTCGCCGGATCGGACGCGAACCTCTCAAATCTTGTTCGAATGCTGATCGAGCGCTACGCCGACGGAGCGCGCGCTCATTTGCGCGGCCGGATACGCTCCTCGCCGCCGCAGCGATATCCGGATGTCGGACTCTATCACCCGCGTGCGCGGCAACGCGTGTGCGAGCGGTTGGAACACTTGCCGCGCAAGGGGGCGAATGGCGTCGTCGGTTTGCTGGTGTTGCGGTCCTATGCCCTCGCCGGGAATAGCGCTCACTATGACGGCGTCATTGCGGCGCTGGAAGCCAAGGGGCTGCGTGTCATACCGGCGTTCGCCAGCGGTCTCGATGCCCGGCCGGCCATCGAACGTTACTTCATGAAGGGCAGCCGGGCGATCGTGGACGCGGTCGTTTCGTTGACGGGTTTTTCGCTCGTTGGCGGCCCAGCCTACAACGATGCCAAAGCCGCTGAAGAAATCCTGTCGCGATTAGACGTGCCCTACGTCGCGGCGCATCCCGTTGAATTCCAAACCCTTCAGCACTGGCAGGGCGATCCTCGCGGGCTGACCCCCGTCGAGGCCACCATGATGGTGGCAATTCCCGAACTCGATGGCGCGATTTGGCCGATGACCTTCGGCGGGCGGTCTTCCGCTACCGCGGACGACCGGCGCCGGGACATGTCCGTTCACCCCGAGCGGGCGGCGATGCTCGCCGCCCGCGTCGCCAAGCTCGTGATGTTGCGCCGTACCGCTCGCGCCGAGCGCAAGATCGCTGTTGTGCTGTTTAATTTTCCGCCGAATGCGGGAGGAACCGGCACCGCCGCCTATCTTTCGGTCTACGCTTCGCTGCACCATACCCTTACGGCATTGAAGGAAGCGGGCTATCGCGTCGACGTCCCCGAATCCGTCGATGCGTTGCGATCGCGGATCCTGGAAGGAAATGCCGCGCGCTATGGCGCCGATGCGAATGTTGCGGTGCGCATCCCAACCGACGATCACGTCCGGCGGGAACGCTGGCTCGGTGATGTCGAGCGTCAGTGGGGTCCGGCGCCTGGACGGCACAATACCGACGGTGGAAGTCTTTTTGTGCTCGGCGAACGGTTCGGTAACGTGTTTGTCGGTGTGCAGCCGGCCTTCGGATACGAAGGCGATCCGATGCGGCTCTTGTTCGAGAAAGGGTTTGCGCCGACCCACGCCTTCACCGCCTTTTATCGGTGGATACGCGAGGACTTTGGCGCTCACGCGGTTCTCCATTTCGGCACCCACGGTGCGCTAGAATTCATGCCGGGCAAGCAGGCGGGACTCTCGGGCGATTGTTGGCCCGATCGGCTCATTGGCGATTTGCCGAACTTCTATCTCTACGCGGCGAACAACCCTTCGGAGGGAATGCTGGCCAAACGTCGTGCGGGCGCCACTCTGATCTCCTATTTGAGCCCGTCAGTCGCCAAGGCTGGCCTTTATCGCGGCCTCGTGGACCTCAAGGCGTCACTGGACCGATGGCGTGCACTGGAGCCGGACGCCGAGTTGCAGCAGCGCGCATCGCTCGCCACCCTCATCCAAGCCCAGGCGGCGGCTGTCGAGTTGGCAAGCGCCGAGCCGGCTTGGAGCAGCGACCAGACAAAAGAAATCGAGCGCCTGCGCGTTGCAGTGCTGGAACTGGAGTACACGCTCATCCCGCATGGTTTGCATGTGATCGGACGCCTTCCCAGCCTCGCCGAACGTGCGGAACTGCTCGATGCCGCGGGTATCACCGATGCAGGCCCGCGCGCGGCGCTCGATACCCTTCTCAGCGAAGATCACGAGACCCCGTCGATCGTCCACGCGTTGGATGGTGGATATGTGCGTCCGGCGCCGGGCGGCGATCTCATTCGCAACACCGACGTCTTGCCGACCGGACGCAACCTTCACGGCTTTGATCCGTTCCGCATTCCGAGCGCATTCGCGGTCCAGGACGGTGCTCGCCAGGCCGACCGGCTGTTACAGCGCTATCGCGGCGAAGGATTGGGGGTTCCGGAAACCGTCGCCATGGTGCTTTGGGGCACCGACAATCTGAAGACCGAGGGCGGCCCCATCGCCCAAGCGCTCTGGCTCATCGGCGCCGAGCCCCGTCACGACAGTTACGGTCGATTGGCCGGCGCAAGCCTCATCCCGTTGGAACGGCTCGGTCGGCCGCGGGTCGACGTCATCATGACCTTGTCTGGTATTTTCCGCGATCTCCTGCCGCTGCAAACAAAACTCCTCGCCGAGGCGGCGCTCCTGGCCGCGAATGCCGACGAGTCCGACGACATGAACTTCCCGCGCAAACATGCGCTCGCCTACCAGGCAAAGCATGGCGGCGGTCTCGACCAAGCGGCGCTGCGTGTCTTCAGCAACGCCGACGGCGCATACGGCGCAAACGTCAACCAGTTGATCGATCATGGCGGCTGGGAGGACGAGGACGAACTCGCCGACGCCTATGTGCGGCGCAAGGGCTTCGCCTATGGCGTCGATGGCAAGCCGTCGCGTCAGGAGACGGTGCTCAGCCATCTGCTCGAGAGTGTGGACGTTGCTTATCAAAATCTCGATTCGATCGAACTTGGCGTGACCACTGTCGATCACTATTTCGACACGCTCGGTGGGATCAGCCGCGCTGTCCGCCGCGTCCGCGGCACTGCAGCGACCGTCTTTATCGGCGACCAGACGCGCGGCGACGGCCTGGTGCGCACGCTCGCCGAGCAGGTCGCCCTGGAGACTCGCACGCGCGCGCTCAATCCGAACTGGTACGAGGCGCTTCTCGCGCACGGCTATGAGGGTGTGCGCCAGATTGAGGCTCAAATCACCAACACGCTCGGCTGGTCGGCGACGACCGGCCAGGTGGCGCCGTGGATATACCAGCAACTCACCCAGATTTACGTGCTTGATCCGGACATGCGCGAACGCCTCGCCGCGCTTAATCCAAAGGCCTGCGCCAAGGTCGCGAACCGTCTGATCGAGGCACACGAGCGCCGTTACTGGTCGCCCGACAAGGCGACGCTCGACGTGTTGCGCCGAGCCGGAGAAGAACTCGAGGACAGAATAGAGGGCGTCGGAGTCGGGGTGGCAGCATGAACGTCGCGATACGAGCCGTTTCAAGTCATTCCCGCGCCGACGGCGATGGCAGCGTTCAGGTCCAGATGGATCCGAACGTCACGATCGGGAATGCAAAGGTCTTTTCCGTTTACGGCAAAGGCGGGATCGGAAAGAGCACGACATCTTCGAATCTGTCGGTCGCATTCACCAGGCTTGGCAAGCGCGTTCTGCAGATCGGCTGCGATCCCAAGCACGATTCCACCTTCACCCTGACGAAACGGCTGGTTCCGACCGTTATCGACACCCTTGAGTCGGTCAACTTCCACACCGAAGAGTTGCGGCCCGAGGATTTCGTTTACGAAGGCTACGGCGGCGTGATGTGCGTCGAAGCAGGCGGTCCTCCGGCCGGTACCGGTTGCGGCGGTTATGTCGTCGGCCAGACGGTAAAACTCCTTAAAGAGCATCATCTGCTCGAGGACACCGACGTCGTGATCTTCGACGTGCTTGGCGACGTCGTCTGTGGCGGCTTCGCTGCGCCGCTGCAGCACGCGGATCGCGGCATTATTGTCGCGGCTAACGACTTCGACTCGATTTTCGCCATGAATCGGATTGTCGCGGCGATCCAGGCGAAGTCGCGTAACTACGCGGTGCGGCTCGGCGGCGTCATTGCCAACCGCAGCGACGCGACCGACCAACTCGACAAATACAACGCGAAGACGGGTCTCAAAACACTCGCGGTATTTCCCGATCTCGACGTGTTCCGCAAAAGCCGCCTCAAAAAAGCGACGCTGTTCGAGATGGAGCCGTCGCCCGAGGTCGAGCGGGTGCAAAACGAATATTTGCGTCTTGCGGCCGCGCTGTGGGCGGGCGCGGAGCCGCTGTCAGCGGCGCCGCTCAAGGACCGCGACATCTTCGATCTTCTTGGCTTTGACTGATATTTGGAATCGCATAGATGACGAGCGTCACATACGTCGAACGTCGCGGCCAGATCGAAGATTACTTCGATAGAACGGCTATCGAGGCTTGGTCGCGTCTGACGTCGGACGCCCCCGTCAATCGCATTCGCGCCACCGTGCGCAGCGGACGTGATGAGATGCGGCGGACCTTGCTCGGCTGGCTGCCGGGGGATATGCGCGGCCGACGGCTTCTCGATGCCGGCTGCGGAACGGGCGCTTTGGCCGTCGAGGCGGCACGCCGCGGCGCGGAAGTCGTCGCCGTCGATCTGTCGCCGCGTCTTATCGGCCTCGCGCGCTCGCGCGCTCCGGAAACCTGGGGCGGTGGATATATCAGGTTCGTTGCGGGGGACATGCTGGCCGCCGAGCTCGGTGCTTTCGATCATGTGGTGGCCATGGATTCGCTGATCCACTACCGCAGCGAGGACGCCGTCGCGGCGATCGCGGGACTTGCCGTGCGAGCCCGGCGGTCAATTCTTTTTACCTTCGCGCCGCGCACGCCGGCGCTGGCGGCGATGCACGCCGTCGGGCGGTTCTTCCCACAAGCCAACAGAGCACCCGCTATCGAGCCTATTTCCGAAAAAAAGATCTGCGGTCTCCTCGCCACGGCGCCGAAGCTCGAGGATTGGCAGCTCAGCCGCAGCCACCGCGTCCGCAATGGGTTCTATACGTCGCAGGCCCTGGAGCTGGTCCGTTCATGAAGACGGTCACGATCAGTCTGGCGCGCGGTTGGATGAAGCTCGGGATACGCTATCTCCCGTTCGCCGACGCGGCGACGGAGGAGCTTCCGCTCGAGCGCCTGCTTCGGCTGTCTCTGTTTCAGGTGTCCGTCGGCATGGCCGTCGTTCTGCTCAACGGCACTCTCAATCGCGTCATGATCGTCGAGCTTGGCGTTCCGAGCTGGCTGGTCGCCTGTATGGTCTCGCTGCCGCTCATCTTCGCTCCGCTTCGCGCGATGATCGGGTTTCGCTCCGACAATCACTTTTCGGCGCTCGGATGGAGACGGGTACCTTATATCTGGTTCGGCACGCTGCTTCAGTTTGGCGGCCTCGCCATCATGCCTTTTGCATTAATTGTTTTGTCGGGCGATGCGAACGGTCCCGCCTGGGTCGGCAATGCGGCCGCTGCGCTTGCATTTTTGCTCGTCGGCGCGGGCGTGCACACAACACAGACCGCGGGACTCGCGCTCGCAACCGATCTTGCGCCTGAAAACGCGCGCCCGCGCGTTGTCGCATTTCTCTATGTCATGCTGCTGTTAGGCATGGTGGCGAGCGGATTTGTGTTCGGCGAGCTTCTGGCCGATTTCCACGAATTCCGCCTCATCCAGGTTGTGCAGGGCGCGGCGGTCGTAACGATCGCGTTGAATATTGCCGCTCTGTGGAAGCAGGAACCGCGCGATCCCGCGCGCACTGCGAAAGAGGGGTCCCGGCCGAGTTTCCGAGAATCTTGGCGCGAATTCCGCCGCGAAACGAACTCGACCCGCATTTTCGTGACCGTCGCGCTCGGTACGGCGGCTTTCACCATGCAGGACATACTTCTCGAACCCTATGGTGGCCAAATCCTTCATCTGACGGTTGGTCAGACGACCGTGCTTACAGCCGTGTTCGCCATCGGCATCCTGGCGGGCTTTGCGCATGCAGCGCGCTCTCTCGGACGAGGCGGCGACGCCTATCAGCTTGCGGCTTTGGGAGTTCTGGCCGGCGTGGCCGCTTTCTCCTGCGTTATATTTTCGGCACCCCTCTTATCTCCCTCCTTGCTGCGCGTCGGTACGGCACTGATCGGCTTTGGCGGCGGTCTGTTCGCCGTAGGAACTTTGACGGCGGCGATGCAACTCGCGCGCGATGGGCGGTGCGGCCTCGTACTCGGGGCATGGGGGGCGGTGCAGGCGACGGCAGCCGGAATCGCGATCGCACTCGGCGCCGGACTGCGTGAGTGCGTTTCAAGCCTGGCATCCGACGGCTTTCTCGGCCCAGGCCTGAACATGCCGGCTACCGGTTACAGCTTCGTCTATCACGTCGAGATCGCATTGTTGTTCGCAACACTGGTCGCGATCGGTCCACTGGTGCGCCGCACGCACCGGCGGGTCTCGCACTCGTCACCAAAGTTCGGCCTAGCAGAGTTTCATGGTTAGCCCAGTAAAGCGGGAGGTTGTCATGCAGACAGGCGCCATCACCGGCTACATCGATGTGGCCCAAGTAGTGCTGTATGCGTTCTGGGTCTTCTTCGCCGGTCTTATCTTTTATCTGCGGCGCGAAGACAAACGCGAAGGTTATCCACTCGAATCCGATCGTCCGGGACGGCTCGCGGTCGAAGGCTTCCCCGCCATGCCCAGCCCGAAAACCTTTCTGATGGCGGACGGATCGACGCGGACGGTGCCGAATGTAAAAGCGGATCGGCGCGACGCGCCCGTCGTGCCGCTTCTGCCCTGGCCCGGAGCTCCGATGGAACCCGTCGGGGATCCGATGAAGGACGGCGTGGGGCCTGCGTCTTACGCCGATCGGGAAGATGTGCCCGAACACGCCGCCGACGGGGCGCCAATCCTCGTCCCGCTGCGCGCACTCCCGGATTTTTCCATCGGGCCGGTCGATCCCGATCCCCGCGGGATGGCCGTGATCGGCGCCGACGGAGCGACTGCCGGTACCGTGAAGGATGTCTGGATCGATCGAGCAGAAGCGCTTATCCGCTATCTGGAAGTCGACGTCGCGACGCCGAGCGGTGTGCGCAGCGCGCTCCTTCCGATGACTATGGCGCGGGTGTGGGGCCGTAATCGCACCGTCAATGTACGCTCTATTCTGGCATCGCAATTCGCCGACGTACCGGCGATCGCGAATCCCAACGAGGTCACCAAGCGCGAAGAGGACCGGATCGTCGGTTACTACGCGGGCGGCACACTCTACGCCACGCCATCGCGCATGGGGCCTGTGCTGTGAGCCTCTTCGCGCCCAAATTACCTCTGCCCGGACCGCTTCCCGCGGGCGAGGCCGTGCTTTGGCGTGGCCGGCCGCAATGGTCGGGCTTGGCACTGCGCGCGTTCCGGGTCCGTCAGGTGGCGATCTATTTCGGTTTGCTCGCCATTTGGCGGCTGTGGTTGGACGTGGTGGCCGGCGACGGGGCCCTCGCGATCGCAATGACAGTGTTGTGGCTTCTGGTTCCGTGCTGTGTGGCATGCGGCTTACTTTTGCTGCTCGCATGGCTGTCCAGCATTACGTCTCACTACACCATCACCAGCCGCCGCATCGTCATGCAGTTCGGGATCGCTCTGCCGATGACGCTGAACTTGCCGTTCCGCGTCATTGCTTCGGCGGCGCTGCGATCCTACGCCGACGGCAGCGGCGACATTCCCATCCAAATCTCAGGCAACGATCGCGTGGCTTATTTGATGCTATGGCCGCACGTGCGTCCGTGGCGGGCGGCGCGGACCCAGCCGATGTTGCGTTCGATCCCGGACGCTCGGCACGTTTCCGAAATTCTCGGACGAGCCGTCGCAGCCGCCTCCAACGCAACGGCCTCGGCTATTGCAGAGAAGCCAACGACGGAAAGCGTCCTGATCCCGGCGCAGACCGCCGTTGCAGCGGCCTAACAGGGGGATTCGATGGCTCAAACAAGCAAGGATCGGCGTTTCCCGCGCGGCGCACTCTTCGGCGCCGGCGCTCTGGTGGGCCTCAGTTTGCTGGCGACCGGCTTTGCGCGCGTGACGGGCATCGGAACCTCGCAAGCCCCGACTGCCAACGTCGTGCAGAGCCGTGAATTGCGGTTCGAAGATCGTTCCGATGGCGGGGTCGCGGTTTACGAAGCCGAAACCGGCCGGATGGTCGACGTCCTCGCTCCCGGAACCAACGGCTTTGTCCGCGGTGTGCTGCGCGGCCTTGCACGAGAGCGGAGAAGCGAAAAAGTCGGATCAGCGCCGCCCTTTGTGCTGACGCGATGGAGCGACGGCCGCCTTTCCATCGAAGATGCGGCGACCCACGAGCGCATAGAACTGATCGCCTTCGGCCAGACGAATTTTGCCGCGTTCGCCCGGCTCCTCAACGATCGGAGTGCGTCGCGATGAGGATCACTTGGCTGGGGGGCCAGACCATCGACTGTCCTTGCACGGTCGATCTGGAACAAAGCCCGGAGAGTCTGCACGCCTACGTCGAGATCAACGGAATAGTGATCCGTCCTGGGGATCGGGTCATCGTTCACGGCGCGCCGACCCGGGTGGCGTTCGGCGAACGCATCGTCTGCGATCGCCGCGCCACGATCGTCCGGGCGGGCCGTCTGGGAGCGTTGCTGGCGCGGCTTAGGGGTTATCTTGAACTGACCGAGCTCTATGAAGTGAGCTTTTCGGACGGGAGGGCATAATGATTGCCATGGAAGGTGGCGGCGGACCCAACGCGACGACGACGGCCGCCCAATCCGACACGATGCTCAGTCCGCGATTTTACACAACCGACTTTGCGGCGATGGATCGCCTCAACGTCGATCGTGTCCGTTCGGAATGGGACTCGATGATCGGCGAACTGCGAGCCGACTACAACAATGCGCATTTTCGTCGTACCGATCCCTTCGATTTCGATCTTGCAAACTTGCCGGAGGGATTAAGGACCGAGTTCGTCGATTTTCTCGTCAGCTCCCTAACCGCCGAGTTTTCCGGCTGTGTACTTTATGCCGAGATCAAGAGGCAGATTCAGAACCCGGATATCCGCGAGTTATTCGGTTACATGAGCCGCGACGAATCGCGTCACGCGGGATTCATCAATGAGGCACTGAAGGAGATCGGTGTCGGCATTGACTTGAGTTTTCTCACTCGTGCGAAGAAATACACATACTTCAAGCCTAAGTTCATATTCTACGCGACCTACCTGTCTGAAAAAATAGGCTATGCGCGATACATCACCATCTATCGCCAACTGGAGCGCCATCCGGACCGGCAGTTCCATCCGATCTTTAAGTGGTTCGAACGCTGGTGCAACGACGAATTCCGGCACGGCGAGGCGTTCGCACTCCTGATGCGCGCAGATCCTGCTTTGCTCGCGGGCCGCAACAAGCTCTGGATCAAGTTTTTTCTGCTCGCCGTGTTCGCCACGATGTATGTGCGCGATCACATGCGACCGGCCTTTCATAAGGCGATCGGCTTAGATCCTACCGACTACGATTTCACGGTATTCCACATCACCTCGGAAATATCGCAACAGGTCTTTCCGCTCGTCCTGGATCTGGACAATCCCGCTTTCCGCCTTGGTATCGACCGGTTGTGGCGGATAGCCGAGGAAATCGCTGCCACCAAGGAGAAGGGTGGCGTCTGGAGCCGAGTCAAACGTCTTGGTCTCGGCATTACGGGGGCGGCAACCTTTGCAAGACTTCTTCTGCTGCCCGCTAAAGGTAACGTGCTTCCACAGCGAATCACATTGGCTCCGGCCTGGTAGCCCAAGTATGAGAATACTTTCTCACCCGGCCGTAGCAGCGTTCTGCGCTTTGTTCCTTTGGTGGTTCAGCACCGGCGTGGTGTTGTACATCGTAGGACGGCGCAACTCGAGTTCACCTTGGTGCCTTCTGGCGACTGTTACTCTTTTCGCCGCGGCGCTTTATGGGCTGGCGCGGAGCGGCGGGGACACCACCGTCGCAGGGGCCTACATCGCGTTCACCTGCGCTGTATTGCTATGGGGAACTCAGGAATTCGGCTTTCTGACTGGCGTTGTCACCGGCCCGCGCGATCAAGCCTGCCCCGAGGGCTGCATCGGATGGCGGCGTGCGATGATGGCAATAGAGACAATTCTCTATCACGAAGTCGCGCTCATCGTCTCGGGCGTCGCCATTATGGCCGTCACCTGGGCCGCAGAGAATCGGATCGGAACGTGGACATTCCTTATCCTCTGGACCATGCGCGTGAGCGCGAAGCTCAATCTATTTTTTGGCGTTCCGGTGCTCAATCATGAGTTCCTTCCGGCGCGATTGGGCTATCTCACGAGCTTCTTTACCCGCAAACCGATCGGCTTATTCTTTACTCTCACGGTTACCGCCGCAACGGTGCTTACAACGCTTCTCGTGACCGTGGCGCTCGCTGGTGACGCGAGCGTGTCCCAATCGACCGGCTTGATGCTTCTCGCGTCATTGATGGCGCTCGGCCTGTTGGAGCATTGGTTCATGGTCCTGCCGCTGCCAATTGCCGCACTTTGGAGCTGGGGATTGCGGTCGCGAGAGACGGCGTCCTTGGCTTCGGATGCGAGAGCACGAGGTATCGTAACCAAAGTACCGGAAGCATGACTCGATAAACATCGAATCCCCGTTCACGGTGACGCCATGCGCGCAAATGTTCCTGCCTCACAGAGCGATACGAGTCCGGATAGACGTCACGCCGCTATCGACAATCCCGTCAAGCAGGAAGCCCCATGTTTGCTGACCGCACGACAAAGTCTTGAAGATCGATTCAGGCAGGCGTTCGCCGAGCGCCTTCGCCACAACGAACCAGCAGTGCAATGCGGTGTAGTCACGCCGGTATTGCCGACCGATTGGAGAAGTCAATGAATTACGAGTCCTACTTCCGTGAGCAGCTCGACGGACTGCGCAGGGAAGGACGCTATCGTGTTTTCGCGGATCTCGAGCGACATGCGGGAAGCTTCCCTCGCGCAACGTATCACAGCGCGCGCGGCCGACGGGATGTGACAGTCTGGTGTTCCAACGATTATTTGGGAATGGGACAGCACCCGGCCGTGCTTGCGGCGATGCATGAAGCCATCGACCGATGTGGCGCAGGCGCTGGCGGAACACGCAATATCTCGGGGACTAACCACTACCATGTGGTGCTTGAGCGCGAGCTCGCCAATCTTCACGGCAAGGAAGACGCGCTGCTGTTCACGTCCGGTTATGTCTCCAATTGGGCGGCGCTAGGAACGCTCGCGGCGCGTATTCCCGGCTGTATCGTATTATCGGATGCGTGCAACCATGCTTCGATGATAGAAGGAATCCGGCATAGCCGCGCGCCTACTCTCATTTTCGCCCATAACGACCCCGCCGATCTCGATCGAAAGCTCGCCGATGTAGACCGAAATACGCCGAAACTCGTCGCCTTCGAGTCCGTCTATTCGATGGATGGAGATATCGCACCAATCGCCGAGTTGTGCGACGTCGCCGAAGCTCACGGCGCCATGACCTATCTCGATGAAGTGCATGCGGTGGGCCTCTACGGGCCTCGCGGCGGCGGGATCGCCGAACGTGAAAGTCTCAGTGATCGCCTCACCGTCATCGAAGGCACGCTGGCCAAGGCTTTTGGGGGCGTGGGCGGCTATATCGCGGCTTCGAAAGCGCTCTGCGACTTCGTGCGCAGCTTCGCGTCGGGATTTATTTTTACGACGTCTCTGCCGCCGCATGTGGCTGCGGGGGCACTCACGAGTGTTCGTATTCTCAAGGAAAGCTCGGCGGCGCGCGCCCGCGTCCAGGACCGAGTCTCCGCACTTCGGCGCCGCCTCGACGATACGGGAATTCCGAGCTTGAAAAATCCGAGCCATATCGTGCCCGTGATGGTGGGAGACCCGGTGCGATGCAAGCTCATCAGCGATATGCTGCTGGATGAGTACGACGTATACATACAACCGATCAATTATCCTACCGTGCCGCGTGGCACTGAAAGATTGCGCATAACACCGTCACCGTTCCACACCGACGCGGACATCGAGCATCTGGTCCGTTCGCTCGGAGCAATCTGGTCGCATCTTGGTCTCGCGCAAGCGGCATGACCCGTTGACAGTTGGCGCGGCCATTCCCGGTCCCCGGTTAACGCTACTTGCGGTATGAGCCTTGTCGAGCGGCGTCGGCGTACCAAAAGTCGTGCCGAAGCTTTGGCTGGACGCGAGCTTCAACCAAAAGATAACCAATGAAACCCCGCAACCAAACATGAACGGTCGTCATCGAAGAAGCGCGAAAATATCAATAATCACTGACTTTTTCGGGTAAGGCAGGGCACTCATAACCGCTTGGTTGGAGGCTCGAATCCTCCCGGCCCCACCATGTAAGGCTCAGGTTTTTCGACGGTTAGCCGCGCCTTGTTCCGCCTTATGATGCCGCGTGGACAATCGATACGACCACGCCGGGCGATAGATTGGTTATCTCGACGCGGGCCTTGAGCTGATGCGCAAGCGCTTCGATGATACTGGCCCCCAAGCCGGTACGTCCGCGGCGGTCGCTGGTTAATTCCAACCCGACACCGCTGTCCGACACCGATAGACGCCAGTTGGACCGGTCGACCTCGTAACTGACCAGGATTTCGCCGCCGCGGCCGTCCGGGAATCCGTGCTTGAGTGCGTTGATCACGAGCTCCGTAATAATCAGGCCGATGTTCACCGCATCGCTCGATATTGCCGTGGCGGCATCCGCCGCCACTTTCAGAGTGAGCGAGCGGCTGTCGCCGATCATCGAGGCCGCTAGGGCGCCGCACAGCCGGGACAGATAAGGGCCGAGCTCGACCTGCTCGCCGCGCCCCGACACTTGCAACTGCTGCTGGACGGTGGCCACGGACATGACCCTGTCATGCGCGTCGCGCAAATGCAGGCGGGTCTCCTCGGACTGTGCGGTCCGAGCTTTGAGCATCAGAAAGCTCGCGATGATCTGCAGGGAATTGGCGATGCGATGCTGCATCTCCTGCAGCAGAATTTCCTTCTGTTGCAGAAGCCTCGCCATCACGCTTTCGGTGGCGCAGCGGTCCGTGACGTCATCGATCGCCACAAGAATGAGCCTATCGACATTTCTATGATTGAAAACCTCATATGCGCTCAAGAGCAGTGAGCGTCGCCCGATGAGAGGAAGAAATTGCTCGACTTCGTAGCCCTCCATGACGGCGTGCTGGGATCCGACCTCTTCGAGCAATAGCCGAAGCGCGGGGATATCCCACTGCCCGTCGCCCAGCCCGTACACCAGGCGGCCGCGGATGTCCGGACGATCCGTGCTGAACGTCCGATAGAAAGCGCGGTTGGCGGTCACGACTCGGAGGTTCTGATCGAGGACCAAGAGAGGATCGCGTATGGTAGCCACGATCGCCTCGGCGAGCGCGCTTGCGTCGTCAAGGTCTATGATGAGCGGCCTATCGGGGAATGCCAATGCGCCTGATGGCCCGGTCGGTTTTTGGTAGCTTGTCGGTTCCAAGTTTGCCCTCAAATTTTCGCCCTCAAATCGTCCCCAGATAAAGCGCCCCAAAAAGTGATCCGTCCGAACGGCCCGGCTATCAACTTGCTCTTCCATACCTCCCCGGCTTCCGTAATACGCTGAAACGGGGGGAGCACCTTCTTCACGCTCGACGCTAGCGTCATCGCGCGATGCGAACTGTCCAAAATTGTCCACAGCGGTACGTGTGCCATATTGGTGATCGGGCACACCCGCTGGCGCTGCAAAGCCGCCCGATTCATCCCAAAGCCTTTTCGTTCCTGGTTATTCGGCGAGGACACCGGCGAATGAGTTGCTGCGGAACGAAAAATCGCAGGGGCGGCCTTAACTCGCTCTATGCCATGATGTTAGATCGCCGTGCCGCCGCAGTCGGAGCGGCCTCTGCGACGACCCTCCGTGAGCCGCACGGGAACAAACTGCCCCCTGCGGCGTTATCCAATCTCACGCCAAACTTCGGGACGCAAAATAACCGGCCACTTGGCTCGGCGTCACAACAGAAACATGTCGCGTAAATGGCTCCGCAATGGTCCGCGGAGCGAAGCGTGACAGGCATTGAGCATTGCGGGATCGGGCGCGGTCGTCATTTTCGGCGGTCGTCCCATCACAATAGACGTGACGGCAAACTTTCGTCAGCGGCTGTCCGTGGCCAGGGCTGAGCGCGCCGGAGCCCGATGACGCATGGGCGTCAGAATTCGCCGCTTATCGATTCGGGCAACTCGACGTAACCGGGACGGCTCATAGCGACAATGAGCGGGGAGCCGACCGACGTAGATGCAAAGGCACAAATGGCAGTGGCAACCGCTGGAAACATCGATCGTAAAACCGGCACTTGCGTGAAGTGCCCGACGTGTTCTTTCGAAATTCCCTTGCTCAGCACAAAGAGCCTGCCACGCGAGTTCTCGGTGCTGTGTCCGAAATGTCGAGGACGAAAATTATACCAGGTGGCCGAGGTCCATGATCAAAATCCGAAGGCGGGCCCACCGCAGAATTCCGTCCGAGACCAATTCGGGATAAGGGGCTCAATCGGGTGACCACCTGCAAATGGTCCGCCGTCTAAGGCTTGTTATTGAGAGGGACGCGCATCGCGCGCATCTTCCGATCAAATCATCGCGCGAAGCTCAAGGTAAGCCGCCGCTCGGGTGATGAATCTTCTCGCAATCTCTGAAGTTCCATCCGCAATTATTTTCGAGGCGCTGTCTAACTTGTAACAGCGGAGCGCCTCAGGCAATGAGATACATTACTAATGTCGAGAATCGGTCAGGCGGTCGTCGGGGCCGCGGGTCCTGCGTTCGATCCCGCACTATTTGCCGCCAAGTACGGCGGAGTGGTCGGGTTCAAATATGCAGCCAAACATGTCCTCTACACGCAGGGAGATCCGGCCGACTGCATTTTCTATTTTCAGAAAGGTCAAGCCCAGATCAAGGTCATTTCGCAGCAAGGCAAAGAAGCCGTCATTGGGGTAATTGAATCGGGCCAATTCTGCGGCGAAGGATGCCTGGTCGGTGAACCGCTGCGAATGTGGACGGTCAAGACTATGACGGAGTGCGTCGTCACGCGGTTGGAAAAGGCCGCCATCGTCCGCGCTATTCACGACGATGTTGCATTCTCGGAATTCTTTGCCATGTGCGTTTTGAAGCGATCGGTCCGCCTCACGGAAGATCTGATCGACCACCTGTTCAATTCCAGCGAAAGGCGCCTGGCGCGAATTCTTCTCTTGCTGGCGAATTTTGGACGAGACGGTCGTGTGGAGACCGTGATAGCCAACGTCGACCATCAAACACTTGCGCAGATGGTCGGCACAACGCGGCCTCGTGTCACGTTTTTCATGAACAAATTCCGCAGGCTCGGCTATATCGATTATAACGGTCATATCAGCATTCATAACTCGTTGTTGAACGTCGTTCTTTACGAACAGCCGGCGGACGCGATCGAGGGGCCGGAGCCGTCCGGAGCTTAACGCGCCGACATGGCTGCTGTTTGAGGTCGCGGCGGCCGCTTCCGTCGAGGCAATCGGATATGTGCGGAAGACGACCGGCGGGCTCTCCGGGCCAATCGTCGGCGGATCAGGTGAAAGCGCGGCTCCGGTCATTCAACTGAGCGGGCGCCGTGCACACAACAATACGTGACGCATATTTTCTGTGGATCAGTATCCGCATGTTTGCGACCTCGTATATCCACTTAGGCAAGTGCGCGTCGAACCAACCAACAATTTATTGTAATGTTAAATGTTGATACGGCAATGTTGTCGTGTCGAGCGGTGATCGATGGAGGTGCCATCGACGCTATCCGACGCGAGCGGTCGCGCGAAGGGCTTGGCTGCCCGCATTGATGACCTCCAGCCGACGAACTTCGCGCCGCCGGCACAGGGATCACGCTGATGGGCGCCAAAGTGATCAAATCGATTTTGCTGATAGAAGATAATCCCGGAGACGTTCGCCTGCTTCGCGCGATGTTCGACGAACACGGCGAGCACGATACCGAAATGACGAGCGTCGATTGCATGAGCGCGGCCGAAGCGCATCTTGTGCGGCACGTCGTCGACATTATTTTGCTCGACCCGGGATTGCCCGATGCGCAAGGACTTGGCGCGATCCGCCGTGCCCATGCCGCAGCACCGCGCTTGCCCCTCGTGGTCCTGACTAGTCTGGACGACGAAATGGTGGCCGAACAGGCTTTGCAAGAAGGCGCACAAGACTATCTCATCAAAGGTCAGATCGAAGTTCGCGGGATTCTTCGGGCTTTGCGCTACGCCGCCGAGCGCAAGCGCCTGGAGCGGTTGAAAGACGAATTCGTTTCGACGGTGAGCCACGAGTTGCGTACGCCGCTGACGTCGATCACCGGGTCGCTCGGCTTGCTGATGGGCAACGCCGCCGGTAGCCTGCCGCCGCCGATGGCCCGTTTGCTGGCGATCGCGCACAGCAACAGCCAGCGCCTGGTGCGGCTCGTCAATGACATTCTCGACATCGAGAAGATGGAGGCGGGGCGGGTGGTTTTCAGTTTCGATCGTGTCGAAGTCCGGCCGCTGGTGGCGCAGGCGATTGAGGCCAATCGTGGATATGCCGAAGGGTACGGCGTACGGGTCCGGTTTGACGATGCGCACGGCGCTGCCGCCGACGTGCGTGCCGACCCTGACCGGTTGCTTCAGGTCGTCACCAATTTGCTTTCAAACGCCATCAAGTTCTCGCCGGCGAATAACGAGGTGATGGTCGCGGTCGAGAAAAGCGCCGACACGGTTCGTCTTACGGTGCGTGATCATGGCCCGGGCATTCCGGTCGATTTCAAGCCGCTGATCTTCGAGAAATTCGCGCAGGCCGATGCCGGGGCTGCGCGGCAGAAGGGCGGTACGGGGCTCGGCCTGAGCATCGTCAAGCAGATCGTCGACCGGCTCAGTGGCGAAGTGGGGTTTGCCGATGCTCCCGGCGGCGGAACGATCTTTCATGTCGAGTTGCCGTGCTGGGATCATGTGGCGAGCCTCGCCATCGATCGCCAAGCGAAACCGGGTGCGCCGCGGCTGTTGCTCTGTGAAGACGATCTCGATACGGCACTCACGTTGCGGGAGCAGCTGAGGCAAGCCGGATTTGCGACGGATTTCGCTTATTCCGCGGCCGATGCGCTGGTGCGCGCGGTGACGACTCTCTATCACGCTATTCTGGTGGATATACACCTGCCGGACGGCGACGGCGTAAGTCTGATCGTGCGCTTGCGTGCGTTACCGCAATATCACGACACACCCATCATCGTCGTATCCGGCGATGCAGGCAGCGGGCGTGACGATCCGAGGGCGACCAAGCTCAGCGTGCTGGATTGGCTGAACAAGCCCGTGGATTTCGATCGCCTGGTGCGGCTCCTCGCCAAGCCCGTCGGCCCGGAGGCGAGCAGGCGGCCGCGAATCCTTCATGTCGATGAAGACAATGCCGTCGCGCGTGCGCTCAGCGAAATCGGCGATGTCGTTACGGTCAATTCCATCGAGGACGCGCAACGCGCGCTGAAGACGAGCGACTTCGATCTTGCGGTGCTGGATGTAGCGCTCGCCAAGGGCGCCGACCCGGATCTGTTGCCAGAACTGCGCGACAGCAAGGGCCATGTCATTCCGGTCGTCGTATTCTCGGCCAACGGCGCAAACTTGGCGTCGGATACGCAAGTACCGGCGGCGCTGGTCGAATCGCACACATCGATGGACAGCCTCATGGCAACTGTGCGGGATCGCCTCGCGTCCCGAACAACGAATGTATTCAGGGAGGTCGTATGACCGATATTCGCGTTCTTCTGGTGGACGACGAGCCGGACATCCGCGACGTTGTGGACGTCTCGCTCGGTCTCGATCCGGAATTCAATATACGCGCCTGCGCATCGGGTGCGGATGCGCTGGTGACCGCCGCCGAGTGGTCGCCCGCAATCATCCTTCTGGATGTGATGATGCCGCTCATGGACGGGCCGACAACGCTCGCCAACCTGCGCAAGAACCCACGAACAGCCAGCATCCCGGTGGTGTTTCTGACCGCCCGGACCCGTACCGACGAGGTCGCACAATACATCTCACTCGGCGCTCAAGGCGTTCTGTCCAAGCCGTTCAATCCGATGACGCTTGCGGCCGCGGTACGCGGCTATCTGCCGGCGTCGGCGGCTCCCTATGCCCCTTGAGGCGACAGCCGATCTCGCCCTCCCTCAGTATGTCTCAGCTCGGATCCGCCCTGTGATTGTCGATATCAGCGCTGTCCAGTCACCGCACGATAACCAGAACAGCGAAAATGCAGCTCGACGTAAGTACAAGGACGTAAGACCGCCGCGCCTTCCGAGCGTTTGTACGACAGGCCATGACTTTGCGAGTCACAAGTGATTGAAAAAAGAGAAGCGCCCCGGCGCAAATGCTTTCTGCGAGCCTTCGTGTACTTCGAGGGCCGCGAAACCGCAGTCGACTGCGTTGTTCGCGATATTTCAGATATCGGCGCACGATTGCAATTTGGCAAGCCGATCGATTTGAGTGAGTTGTTGGATTTGCACATTCCGATCAAAGGGCAAAGTTTTCACGCAGAGAAGCGGTGGCACAACGGCGACGAGATAGGTGTCGCCTTCAACGCGGCCGCAAAAGCAAACACGGGCGACACCGGCGCTGACAGGCGAGTGGCGAGGCTGCAGGCGGAAATTGCCGTGTTGAAGAAAGCAATTAGGCATCTACAGAAAAATGACGATCAAGATATGGAAGTGGTGTAGTGGCGCGGCGTTGCCGCCGCACGACACTCAAAAGATATAAGCCGCACATGTCATGCGGCGCAAAACCGACGAAGCCCTTTGCGCGATTACTAGAGAAAGCCTGATGAGCGTTGTCAGCTCTAACGCCCCGGTGGCGGCCGCGATCCGCGATATCGGAGCGGGCGATAACGCGAAAGACGCAATGAGTGCACGATGACGACTGCGTCCGCGACAAATAGAACGGTGCAATTCGCGTTCGGCTCCGCTGTTGCCATCCTGCTCGTCGTGGGTGGTTTCGCCTATCGCAGCATCGCCGTCCGGGGTGAAAGCGAACGCTGGGTGGAGCACACCCACGACGTTCTGGAAAACCTTCAGGACATGCAATTCGCAATGGAGACCGTCGCATCGAGCGTCCGCGCGTATCTCCTGGTCAGGGACGAAATCTATCTCGAGCGCTACCGTGCCGCCAGATCGAGTCTCGAGCGGCATACTGTGGCCATCCGAGATTTGACCGTAGATAACCCTGTACAACAGCGCAGGATTCCAGACCTCGAACGGCTGACCGCCCAGAGGTTGGAGCTCGCGGACAAAAACATCGATTTGATCCGAAATCACCAGACTCTGCCCGAAGTGACCACAGCTCGGGCCGGACCCGGCCTGCAGATCATGGTCGCTTATCAATCGATCGTCCAGCAGATGCAGGACGAAGAGCGCCGATTGTTGGTGCTGCGCGATGCGGAAACGCAACGAAACACGAGCCGTACCAAAGCTATTCTGATCCTCGGAACCGTCCTCGGACTGCTGATAACCGTGGCCGCCGGCTGGATCGTTCAGCGCGACAACTTAAGGCGCGAGATTGCGGAGGGCGCGCTGCAGGAAAGCGAGCGCAAATATCGGACACTCATTCAAGGGATCAAGGACTACGCGATCTTCATGTTGGGGCCTGGTGGTGAGATTCGCAGTTGGAATCCCGGTGCGGAGCGAATGTCCGGCTGCACCTACGAGGAGGTCGCTGGTCAAAATTTTTCTCGTTTGTTTACGGCGGACGACATCAAGCTGGGCAGGCCGCAGGAAATATTGCGCGAGGCTGCTGCGAGCGGCCAGTACGAAGAACATGGCGTCCGCGTGCGCAAAGACGGCGCGCGTCTGCAGGTCCGCACCACCTTCACGGCATCGCGGGACGCCGCCGGCATTCTGCGCGGATTTACCGTCATCAGCCGCGATCTCACCGAGAACGCGGAGTCGGAGACTAAATACCGCGGGCTCTTGGAGGCGGCGCCAGACGCGATGGTGGTGGTGAACCAGGGCGGCGAGATCGTTCTCTTGAACGTTCAGGCGGAGAAGCAGTTTGGCTACCGCCGCGACGAGCTTCTCGGCCAGAAAGTCACGAACATCATTCCGGTGGGCTTTGCGGAACGGCTGGTTGCAGACGATCTGCGTTCCGCGGAAGACGCGTCGGCGCAGCAAATCGGGACCGGGATCGAACTCATCGGCCTGCGCAAGGATGGCGGGGAGTTCCCGATCGAGATCATGCTGAGCCCGCTGGAGAGTGCTGAAGGCACCCTGGTGACGGCGGCAATTCGCAATATCAGCGCCCGCAAGACCGACGAACGGCGCCTGGCGCAGATAGAGAGCAAATACCGCGGACTGCTCGAGGCAGCGCCGGATGCGATGGTAGTGGTGAACCAAGGCGGCGATATCGTTCTTCTCAATCTCCAGGCGGAGAAGCAATTCGGCTATCACCGCGACGAACTCCTCGGCCAGAAGGTCACCAACATCATTCCGGAGGGTTTCGCCGAACGGCTGATCGCGGACGATCTTCGCTCCGCGGAAGACGCGTCGGCGCAGCAGATCGGCACCGGGATCGAGCTCATCGCACGGCGCAAGGACGGCGGCGAGTTTCCGATCGAGATCATGCTGAGCCCGCTGAACAGCGCCGAGGGAACCCTGGTGACGGCGGCGATCCGAAACATCAGCGTGCGTAAAGCTGCGGAAATGCATCTGGCGCAGATGGAAGGAAAGTATCGCGGACTGCTCGAGGCGGCTCCGGACGCCATGGTTGTGGTGAGCCAGGGTGGTGACATCGCGCTCCTCAACCTTCAGGCGGAGAAGCAATTCGGCTACCGCCGGGACGAGCTTCTTGGGCAGAAGGTCACCAACATCATTCCGGTGGGCTTCGCCGAACGGCTGATCGCGGACGATCTGCGCTCCACGGAAGACGCGCTCGCGCAGCAGATCGGCACCGGAATCGAGCTCATCGGGCTGCGCAAAGATGGCGGCGAATTTCCGATCGAGCTGATGCTAAGTCCATTGGAAAGCGCCGAAGGAACTCTCGTGACCGCGGCGATCCGCGATATCAGCGTGCGCAAGGCTGCGGAAACGCATCTGGCGCAGATGGAAGGCCGGTATCGCGGGCTGTTGGAAGCGGCTCCGGACGCCATGGTGGTGGTGAACCAAGGTGGCGAGATCGTCCTCGTTAACGTCCAAGCCGAGAAACAGTTCGGCTACCGCCGCGACGAGCTCCTCGGACAAAAAGTCACCAACATCATTCCGGTGGGCTTCGCGGAACGCCTGATCGCGGACGATTTGCGCTCGCCCGAGGACGCGTCCGCCCAGCAGATAGGCACCGGCATCGAGCTCATTGCCCGGCGAAAAGACGGCAGCGAATTTCCCATCGAGTTGATGCTGAGTCCGCTCCGAAATGCCGAGGGCATTCTGATAACGGCGGCAATTCGCGACATCAGCGTGCGCAAGAAGGCCGCCGTGGTCCTCCTGCAGAAGGTCGACGAATTGAACCGTTCGAACGAGGAACTGGGACAGTTTGCCTACATTGCGTCGCACGATTTGCAGGAGCCGCTGCGCATGGTCGCCAGCTACACGCAGCTCTTGTCCAGACGCTACAAGGGAAAACTCGACGCCGAAGCCGACGAATTCATCGCCTTCGCCGTGGACGGGGCGAGCCGCATGCAGCGGCTGATCCAGGATCTGCTGACCTATTCGCGCGTCGCGTCAAAAGGCAGAGCGCTGCGCCACACCTCCAGCGAGGATGCGCTGCGACACGCGCTTGCGAATTTGCGTGGCAGCATCGAGGGCAGCGGAGCATTGGTGACCCACGATCCCCTGCCGGCGGTTCTGGCGGACGAGATGCAGCTGACGCAGCTGTTTCAGAACCTGGTCGGCAACGCCATCAAATACCAGAAATCCGGTATTCCCCACGTCCACATTGCCGCCGTCAAAAACGGCGACAAAAAATGGATTTTTGCGGTGAAAGACGACGGCATCGGCATCGACCCGCAATATTTCGAGAGGATCTTTGGGATGTTTCAGCGCCTGCACAAACGCGAAGAGTTTAGTGGCACGGGAATCGGGCTGGCTATTTGCAAGAAAATAGTCGAACGGCACGGCGGCAGCATCGCCGTCGAATCTGAGCTCGGGCACGGAACCACCTTCCGGTTTACGTTGGCAAACAGCGAGAGGACGCCGTGAAATTTGAAGGAGAAGACGCGATGCCCGTACAGGTGCTTCTGGTCGAAGATAGCCCGGGCGACGCTCGGCTGACCCTGGAAGCGTTTCGTTCCGCCGACGAGTCGATTCGGCTGCACACGACCGTCGACGGCGTAGAGGCAATGGCTTTCCTGAGGCAGGAAGGAAAATACGCTCATTCTCCGCGCCCCGATCTGATCTTGCTGGATTTGAACCTGCCAAAGATGGACGGCCGCGAGGTTCTCGCGAAAATCAAGGATGACGACAGCCTGAAACTGATCCCCACCGTCATCCTGACCACGTCCAGCGCTGAAGCCGATATTCTCAAAAGCTATGAACTGCAGGCGAACTGCTACCTCAGCAAGCCCGTGGAGCTGGAGGCGTTCGACGAGCTGGTGCGGAGCATCAATGATTTCTGGGTGAGAAAAGTTAAACTGACGCAGCAGATACAAAGCTGATGAGCAGGAAAAATCCCGTCCGACCAAATCGCAGGATATCGATGGCGTCACAATCCGCCTGGGTCCTCCGCTTTGCTTCCGTAAACAACGACGTGAATCTATGAGTACCGTCCCCGAACAGCGTAGGTCACCGGAAGTTCTCCTGGTCGAAGACAATCCCGGCGATGTCCGGCTGGCGCGAGAAGCGTTCCACGATGTCAACAGCGCTATCCGTCTGCACCTGGCTTCCGACGGTATAGAGGCGATGGCTTTTCTAAGAAAGCAGGGTGCGCACATCGATGCCCCGCGGCCGGATCTGATCGTTTTGGATTTGAATCTTCCGAAAATGAACGGCCGGGAGGTCCTCGCCCAAATCAAGAGTGACGACGCACTCAAAATGATTCCGACTGTCGTTCTGAGCAGTTCCGAGACGGACGGCGACGTATTGATCAGCTACCGACTCCAGGCAAACTGCTATCTCAGAAAGCCGGCACAGTGGGATGCGTTCGTCGGTATGGTGAGGAGCATCAACGCTTTCTGGCTGACCAATACCCGGTTGCCGCAGAAGACGCCAAGCGGATGACCAGAAAATCCATCGATAGGGTTCTTCTGATTGAAGATAATCCGGGAGACGCCCGTCTGCTGCGCGAGATGTTCGACGAGCAGGGCGCTGGCAGCACGGAATTGACCATCAAGACGTCGATGTCCGAGGCGGAGCAGTACCTTGCAGAGAATGCGGTTGACATCGTCTTGCTCGATCTCGGCTTGCCCGATGCACAAGGTCTGGCCGCGGTACGGCGCGCCCACGCTGCCGCGCCACGGGTGCCCTTGGTGGTGCTGACTGGAATGGACGATGAGTCGCTTGCGACGGAAGCGCTGCAGGAAGGCGCGCAGGACTATCTCGTCAAGAACCAAATCGATAGCTACGGCACTACGCGCGGGCTGGTGCGGGCACTTCGCTATTCGATCGAGCGCAAGGCCCTCGAGGACGCGCTGTTCGTGGAAAAGGAGCGCGCCCAAGTGACGCTCAATAGCATCGGCGACGCCGTGGCTTGCACGGACTTGGCGGGAAATCTCACCTTTCTCAACCTCGTCGCGGAGAAACTGACCGGCTGGTCGTGGCAGGAGGCGGCCGGGCAGCCTATGCCCGACGTATTCCGAATCCTCGACATCACCACGCGCGAGATTATTCCGAATCCGATGGAAAGGGCCGTTCGCCGCGATCAAACGGTGCACCTCCCGGCAGGCTCCATCCTGGTGCGACGGGATGGATTTGAAATTCCGGTCGAAGATTCGGTCGCCCCCATTCACGACGGTGAGGGGCAAGTGGCCGGAGCCGTCATCGTTTTTCGGGACGTGAGCCTGGCGCGGGCGATGGCGCAACAGATGGCGCATTCGGCCGAGCACGATTTTCTGACCGGGTTGCCCAATCGGATGCTGCTCAACGACCGCATCAGCCAGGCGATCGCCCTGGCGGCGCGTCATAAGAAGAGCGTCGCGGTGCTGTTTTTGGATCTGGATGGATTCAAACACATCAACGATTCGTTGGGGCATCCGCTCGGCGACAAGCTTCTGCAATCCATCGCCAGCCGCCTGGACGATTGCGTGCGCGGCTCCGACACGGTCAGCCGGCAGGGTGGCGACGAATTCGTCGTGCTGCTTTCGGAAGTCGAGCAATCTGAAGATGCGGCCGTTACGGCGCGAAGAATGCTGCAGGCGGTGGCGCTTCCTCATTCCATCGAGCAGCACGAACTGTACGTCACCACGAGCATCGGCGTGAGCGTCTATCCCGAGGACGGCCTCGATGCGCAGACCCTCATCAAGAACGCCGATACCGCGATGTATCAGGCCAAGGAAAATGGGCGCCAGAGCTTTCAGTTTTTCAAGCCGGCGATGAACGTCCGGGCGGTGGAGCGGCAATCGATCGAAGAGGGGTTGCGGCGCGCCCTGGAACGGCATGAATTCGCAGTTCACTATCAGCCGAAGGTCAATTTGGCGACTGGGGCGATCACCGGCGCGGAAGCGCTGCTGCGCTGGACTCATTCGACGCAAGGATCGATCCCGCCAGCGCTATTTATTCCGGTCGCCGAAGACAGTGGCCTCATTCTGCCAATCGGTGCGTGGGTCCTTCGTCAGGCGTGCGCGCAAGCCCGGGCCTGGCTGGATGCCGGCCTGCCGGCAATGAGCATGGCGGTGAATGTCTCCGCGATGGAGTTTCGGGACCAAGGCTTTGTGGATCGTCTGTTCGCTATCATCGGCGAGACGGGAATCGATCCGAGGTCGCTCGAGCTCGAGCTGACCGAGAGTGTTCTCGTAAAGCACGCCGCGTCGACAGCGAATATCCTCCAGACCCTGCGAGAACGCGGAATTCGGGTGGCTATCGATGACTTCGGCACGGGCTACTCCAGTCTGAGCTATCTGCGAAAGTTTCCGGTCGATGCCGTCAAGATCGACCAGTCGTTCATCCGTCAGATCAGCACCGCCGGCGAGGATGCAACGATTATCAAAGCGGTCATCGGCATGGCCCGGGGTCTCAAGCTGCGGGTCATTGCGGAGGGCGTGGAATCGCTGGAGGAACTGGCATTTCTGCGCGCCTATCGATGTGAGGAGGCGCAAGGCTATTATTTCAGCCGGCCGGTGCTGCCGCAGCAGTTCGCGCTCTTGCTGAGAGACGGTATTCCGAAATCCGCCGTTGTCGATCACTGGTCGCCCGCGATAGCGGCCGCGGGCGCATAGCAGCGGAGCATGAATTCGATCAAAACAGTTCTCCTGATTGAAGATGACGCCGGAGACGTCGGCTTGCTCCGCCAGATGCTGAACGAGCAGATCGCGTTCAACACTGAAGTGGTTCACGTGACATACATGCATGAGGCCGAGGCTTATCTCAGGGCCGGTGCGGCTGATATCATCGTACTCGACCTCGGTTTACCGGACGCTCAAGGGCTGGAAGCGATACGGCGCACTCACGCCGCCGCGCCCGGCGTTCCCTTGGTGGTGCTCACCGGGTTGGACGACGAGTCGGTGGCCGTGCAAGCCTTGCAAGAAGGTGCGCAGGATTATCTCATCAAGGGCCAAATCGAGACGCGCGGGCTGATGCGGGCGCTGCGCTATGCCATCGAGCGAAAGAAAATGGAGAGCACGGCGCAAGCGATGGCGCAGCAGATGGCGCATTCTGCCGAGCACGATTTTCTGACCGGCCTGCCCAATCGGATGCTGCTGAACGACCGTATCAGCCAGGCGATCGCCTTAGCGGCGCGTCATAAGAAGAGCGTCGCGGTGCTGTTCTTGGATTTGGACGGCTTCAAGCACATCAACGATTCGCTCGGGCATCCGACCGGCGACAAGCTCCTGCAATCTATCGCTGCGTGTCTGGTGAAATGCATACGCGGCTCGGATTCCGTCAGCCGGCAGGGCGGCGACGAATTCGTCATTTTGCTTCTGGAAATTGATCGCGCGGAAGACGCGGCCATCACGGCGCGAAGAATGCTGCAGGCGGTGGCGAGGTCTCATTTCGTCGACCAGCACGATCTCCACGTCACCGCAAGTATCGGCATCAGCATCTATCCCACCGATGGCTCGGACGCCGACACGCTCGTCAAGAACGCGGACACGGCAATGTACCAGGCCAAGGAAAATGGGCGCCGGAGCTTTCAGTTTTTCAAGCCGGCGATGAACGTCCGGGCGGTGGAGAGGCAATCGATCGAAGAGGGCCTAAGGCGCGCCCTGGAACGGCATGAATTCGCGGTTTACTACCAGCCGAAGGTCAATTTGGCGACGGGGGCGATTACCGGTGCGGAAGCGTTGCTGCGCTGGACGCATCCAACGCAGGGATCGATCCCGCCGGCGCAATTTATTCCGGTCGCCGAGGACAGCGGCCTCATTCTGCCGATCGGTGCGTGGGTTCTTCGTCAGGCCTGCACACAAGCCCGGGCCTGGCTGGATGCCGGCCTGCCGGCAATGAGCATGGCGGTGAACGTCTCCGCGATGGAGTTTCGGGAGCAAGGCTTTCTGGATCGTCTGTTCGCTATCATCGGCGAGACGGGAATCGATCCGAGGTCGCTCGAGCTGGAACTGACCGAGAGCGTTCTGATGAAGCATACCTCGGCGACGGCAAACATTCTCCAGACTCTGCGCGAACGCGGTATACGCGTGGCGGTGGACGATTTCGGGACGGGTTACTCTAGTCTGAGCTACCTGCAAAAATTTCCGGTCGATGCAGTCAAGATCGACCAGTCGTTCATCCGTCAGATCAGCACCGCCGGCGAGGACACGACGATTGTCAAAGCGGTCATCGGCATGGCCCGGGGTCTCAAACTACGAGTCATTGCGGAGGGCGTGGAAACGTTGGAGGAACTGGCGTTTCTGCGCGCCTATCGGTGTGAGGAGGCGCAAGGCTATTATTTCAGCCGGCCGGTGCTGCCGCAGCAGTTCGCGCTCTTGCTGAGAGACGGCATTCCGAAGCCCGCGATTGTCGCCTAAAGGCTGCACGTGACGGCGGCCGACGTTGACGGCGAACCAACGCTGGGCGTCGACTCAGCGGTGGCGACGCCACAGGCTCCGGACATCAGCCGAATTGTCCGATCAAGCCGCTCGCCAGGCGCTTCAACTTGGCGGTTGCTTCGGTCAGTAGATCCAACGCTGCTTTCTTATCGCTGCGATTGATCGCCGTCGCACAAGCTTCCAGTTCGGTATGCACTACGCGCCGAATAGACACTGCGGTTTTCTCGTTGCTCAATATGTCACCTGATCCGGTCGGGATCTCGAAGATCGAGATTCTGCCAACGCCAAAGCCTACGACGACGACCCTTAAGAGGCTGGCACCTAAGCCTTTCAGATTGTTTGCTGTCGCCCGATGGCGGCGAGGCTTGGTGCGCAGGCGCCCCCAATACGCTGCCGCCGGATCAGTATAGGTAATCGAGTTTATAGTTAATATTAATTTACGAATTCTAAGCAACTCTCCGAATAGACAACAAAAATCATTATGATACGTTAATTAAATGCAAATACTTCTTAACTTTGAAGTATTCGTATCACTTTATTGGTGGGAGTTTGCGCCGTGCGTTTGTTTATCGTGCTACTTACACTAACGATTACTACACCGCTGTGCGCTCAAAGCTTGGGAAGTACATCCGGCGCGTCGTCAGCGGTTGATATCAGCAACCCCGCTCCGAGCTCAACCAACCGCCTGATTACGACGCCTACCGTGGTCGCTCCCGGCCTCGCCGCCGCGGGCGTCGAGACCTGTCTCGGCTCGGCGGCCGGCGGCATATCGCTGATGGGCGGCGGTCTGACCTTCGGCAGTACCGTGGTCGACGCCGGCTGCACCATCCGACTCTTGGCGCGCCAGCTTTATGCCTTCGGCTTTCAGAAGGCGGCGCTGGCGCTGATGTGCCAGGACGAACGCGTGGCTGTGGCAATGAATCGCGCCGGTTCTCCCTGTCCGAGCCCGCCCGGCGAAGTCAGGCGCAGCGACGGAGGCCCTTTCACGCCGGCGCTGTCGTTCGCCGAGACGGAGCCGGCGCAGCCACTCGCGGATGAAGAGCAAGCGCAAACACTCGCCCCCAGCCCGCAAGTGAAACCGTTCACACCGGAAGAGCAGGCCATGTTCACGCGGGCCTCGAACATCAACTGACCCGACCCCAAGTCCACGTCTGACGCGTTCGGGCTGGGACTTCGGGACGAGCCAAATCCGGTCCGTCACATCAAAGGAGATCGCATGAGAACGCTATGTTGCATCGCCGCTGCCGCCGGGTTCTTCATCTCGGGCCCCGCTATGGCGCAGCAATTCTCCGCCAGCGGCGGTGGCTCCACTAACATCTGGTCCAGTGCCCAAGGCACGTCCAATTCCTACGGGAGCGCCAACGGCTTCGGGACCAGCTCATCCGGCTCGATGGCCATTGCCGGCGGTCGAGGTCTCGGTGGCGCCGGCGGGTTTGGCGGTGGCGGCATCACATCGGCCATCACGACATCGAATGCCGGAACGAGTTCAAACGGCAGCGGTTACGCGCAATCGCAAACCTCAGGCTATGCCGGTGGCAACGTGTCGGGTTACGGAGCCCGGAGCCATTGAAGCTTTGAAAAGATCGGCCTTGGAGCGCGTTCTCCAAGGCCGATGTTGCTCGGCAGTAGGACAACAACCACGTTTCGATTTTTGGCCCGAGCAAGGTTCAATGTTGGACAGACCTGTCATTGCAATGCGTCCAGATTCGCCATTCGGTGATTCGCGGAGGCACAGATCGTGGCAAATCCGATGAACGACAGGTATAAAGATTACGCGCATTACGCTGCACATTGTTCGTACCTGGTGACTGCAGCGACTGATCCAGAGTCGCGCGCTATTCAGCGCGAAATGGCGGCTGAATGGCTAAAACTGGCAGATGCGATCCGGTACCCCTTGGGACCCGAGGCGTCGCTGACGCGCCTTCACTCGAAGTGACTTGCACCCGAAGTGACTTGCACTCGAAGTGACTTGCACTCGAAGTGACTTGCGCTCGAAGTGACTTGCACTCGTAGTAGCTCGCACTCGAACTAACTTGAAATCCGACAGCTCGCGCTTCGCCGCAGCGCGGCAATCGTGTCGAACCGGCCGCCGGTCGACAGCCGTGGGTTTCAGGGTTCGCATTTGGAGTAGGGGTCGCCGACTCCGCGGTTACCACCAGATCAGCCATGGCATTCTCGGTTGTTTGTTCGCCCGTCGGCGATCGCTCGGTGCGCGCCGTCGCGCGCCGCGACTGATTGTTGTCCTGAGAGTTGGTCGTTCCTCGGATCACTCGCGTAAGTGCCGGCCGTTGCGGGCGGTTGGCGGGATTGAGGCGCCCACATCGGGTGCTCCTTGGCGAAACAAAGGACCAACAAGGCGCCCGATTTGATTCAGTCCTCCCCGATAAATGTCCGGATCGGCCCTAAGTAATAATACTCCTTGTACTGATTGAAATGCCAGAGATACAAATAAACTGTCATTAGTATATGTACTAGATAAGTATAGATTCACCATTCCACAGACAAACGATTAACCTGCTACTGTATTTCAGATAGAGCTGTCCGTGGGGACAGCATGACGTTAGATCCATATACTGACCGCCTCGCCCGCGTTCGGCACCGTTTTGTGTCGACATTGGAAGGCAAGATCGAAGACGCCTACGCGGCGATTCCGAAGCTTTCGGATGCGCTCCTCGGCGCCGAATCGGTAGTCGATGCGGGCTACCGCTGCATGCACGGCATCGTCGGGATCGGTTCGACCGTCGGCTTTCCAGCAACGGGCCGCGCCGCTCACGACGTCGAAGATGTCTTACGTTCGCCCCAGCGCGATAAGCGCGGGCTAACGGACGCTGAAGTGCTTGCGTTCAAAGCGCGCCTCCAAGCACTCCGCGACGCCGCCTCGCACGAACTGCAAACCTTCCACTCAGTCCGGGAGCCACAATGACTCTCTCAATGCGGAGTTTGATCGTGTTCGGCTGCGCTGTAGCGCTCTTTCCTGCAATCTTTCCCTCGGCGGGCTTCGCCCAAACCTCAATTCTGCCCGATCAGCCACCGTCGCCAGCTTCACAGCTTCCGCGCGCGCCGCAATTTGCGGCGATCAAGCCGCCCACGTCACGCAACGTGCACCCGCCACGACCCATCGCGGCGCTGCCGGCCGTGACGTCGCCGCCCGCGCCAACGCCCGGGCCTGCGGCGGCGACTCCGCCGTTGCACGGCCTCATCGCCGACGTCTCGCTCGCCGATATCGGTTTCGTCAACGGCTTGCGCTTTTCCAATCTGGGTGGGCGCAGCGACGTTTTCGTGCCGGTGCCCGAGGGCGACGGACTGGTGTTGAGCGACCTCGTGTTGATCATCGATGATGTCAGCGCCCACGACGCGCGGCGCAATCTTGAAGTGCAGGTCAACGACCGCACGGCGACAGCCATTGCTCTCGACGGTAATAGTCGCGGTCGCGAAATCAGCATTCCGTTGCGCAATGTCGCGCCCAAGAACGGCTATCTCAAGCTTTCATTTCTCTATTCCGGCGCCGCGACGCTCGATCGCTGCATCGACGTGCGCTCCGTCGGCGACATTCTGACGATCGATCCCAAGACCGCCGTCGACATCGCCGTCGATCGGGCCAGCGGGCTCGGAGTGGCCACGACCGCCGCGCTGATGCCGCGTGACGTTGCAATCATCCTGCCCGGCCGCCGCGCCGCGACAAACGAAATTGCAACCGCCATTACGGTCGCCCGCTCCCTGATCTCGAGCGGACGGCGCGTCTCATTCTACCACGGCTACGGCGCATTGGCGGAACTGGGCAAAAGCGACACGGATAGCCGCTGGAAGCAAGGCATTGTTCTGGTCGGCCCGCTCGCTGATGCCATCAGTGTCGTCGACGCGCCAGTCGCCAAACTGGCCGGCGACTTTCGGTCGTTTGGCTCGCTTGCAGCCGTTCGGGTCGGCGGTTTGCCGGCGCTCTTAATCTCCGACATTGATGTGGTCAGTGCCGGCCGCTTGTTCGCGAGTCCGTTGTTGGCCGTGACGCGCGGCGTTCCGTCGGCGACGGTCGGCGATTCCGTCCCGCCCGAGCTGCCGACCGATCGGATGAGTTTCGACCAATTGGCGGTGGCGCCGGCGCAGGCCAACGTCTATGGCCGTGCCGATCTGATCGCAGTCGTCGATACGCGCCGGCTTCCGAGCGGCACGCGCCCGACGCGGCTCTTGCTCGATCTCATGGTGGCGCCCGACGGCGCCGGCGAGAGGGCGGTTGTCAGCGTTTTCGTCAATGAGCGCCAACTCGGCAGCACGGTTGCCGCAACCAACGAAAAGACGCATCTCGATCTGACCTTGCCGGATGGACTTGTCGGTACCACCGCCAATATCCGGGCCGTCGTTCAACGCGACAGCCCGCAGGGTGACTGCCGGGTCGAGCCGCAGGGTTATCCGGCGCAGATGCTCGGATCGTCATCGCTCGTGCTCGCCAGCACGGACGGCGCCGCGCACGACTTTTCCGATCTTTCGCCTCGTCTCGAGCACGGGCTCGAGCTTTTGCTGCCGGCGAGCGCCGCCGATCAACCGAACCTCGTGCTTGGATTGGTCGCCGAAGTCGCCAATGAATTATCGCCCAACGTCACGCCGCTCAGAGTCAATTTAATCGCCGCCGGCAACGCGCCGGAGCCGGCGGAGCCTTTCATTGCCGTGAGCGACCTGCCGCCTGCGGGCTCGACGCCGCGCGTGCGCTTCGACCGCGGGCGCGTCGCCGTGACCGATCGCGCCGGTCATACGCTGCTCGACCTCGGCGGCTTCAACGGCGCCGTCGCGCAGATCGTGACGGCGGATGATCATCCTGGCCTTTGGATCAAGCCGATGTCGGCCGACGGGTCGGCGCCGGCTCCGGCCGAGCTTCATCTCGATCACGGCGACGTTGCCTTCATCGATGCCGGGGGCGTTGCACTCGCGATGTCGACGGAGCGCGACACGGTCGTCAAGATTTCCTATCCGGACGAGGTGTCGTGGCTGACCGTTGCCGAACGCTTCCGCTCATGGATCATCGGCGGTCTTTGGCTGCTGGCGACGGCGGCTCTGCTTCTGACATTGCAGCGGCTGTTCCGCCGCCGCTCCGCTAAAACGCCCGATTGAGCCATGCCGCTGTCGCCATCAGACCGCGGGCTGGGCGATCTTCTCGTCGGCCGGCACATCATCACCCTCGCACAGCTCGACGAGGCCGTCGATCTGGCAAATCTGTGGAACGTGCGACTCGGCGATGCGCTGCTGTCGCGCAACTGGATCGAGCCGCGACTGTACTACGAAGCCTACGCGCGAAATTTCGACTTGCCGTTCGTGGATATGATCAGCGATCCGCCGGATAGCCGGTTGTTGCTCGCGTCGGACGTCGAAGTCTATGCAACCCGCTTGACCATGCCATGGCGGCACAGCGAAGGGCGTTTGTTCATCGCCACCGCGGAACCGGGGCCCGAAACGGTCCTGTTCGCACGCGGCCGCTGGGGCCCCGAGATCGGCTTCGTCGTCGTCTCGAAATTCGACATCGTCGTTGCGGTTCAGACCGCATTCGCCGACGCCTTGTCGCATCAGGCGGTATTCGAGCTTGCCGAGTACGATACGCAAATGTCCGCCCGCACGGTGTTCACGACCCTGCAGATGATCGGGGCGTATTTGTTCGCCAGCGCGATTCTCGCAGGCCTCGCCTTGGCGCCCCTCGATACGCTTATCGCACTCAACGTCGCGATCAGCATTTACTATCTTGGCAATTTCGTCTTCAAGGGCATCCTGGTTTCGGTTGGCGGCCGCCGTTCCGAGGACGCCAACGAGACCATCGCAGTCGTGGCACGCGCGCTGCATGCGGAAAATCTGCCGGTCTTCACGGTCCTTGTGCCGATGTTCCGCGAGGCCGCGATGTTGCCGCGACTCGCGGAATCATTACGTAATCTCGACTACCCGCTCGGCAAGCTCGACATCAAGATCGTGCTCGAGGCCGGCGATCTCGAGACAATCGCGGCGGCGCGAAATCTCGGCCTCGAGGGCGTGTTTGAAATCATCATCGTCCCGGCCTCGGAGCCCCAGACCAAGCCGAAAGCTTGCAATTTCGCGCTGCGCTTCGCGCGCGGAGAATATCTGGTCATCTACGACGCTGAGGATCGACCTGAGCCGGACCAACTCCGCAAGGTTGTGGCAACGTTTCGTCGATCGCCGCCGAATACGGCCTGCCTGCAATGCCGGCTGAGCTACTACAATGTCAATGAAAACTGGCTCACGCGCATGTTCACGCTCGACTATGCGCTGTGGTTCGATCAGGTGCTGCCCGGCCTAGAGCGAATGGGCATGCCGATACCGCTCGGCGGCACGTCCAATCATTTTCGCACCGACGTTCTGCGCGAGTTGCACGCCTGGGATCCGTTCAACGTGACCGAGGATGCCGATCTCGGCATCCGGATCGGACAAAAGGGCTATCGCGTCGGCGTGGTCGATTCGACGACGTTTGAGGAAGCGAGCTGTCACACCCGGCAATGGATCCGCCAACGATCGCGGTGGATCAAGGGCTATATGCAGACTCTCTTGGTCCATACCAGGCGGCCGCTGCATTTCCTCCGCACCGCCGGACCGCTCGGCTTTCTCGGCTTCGTGTTCTTCATCGGCGGAACGGTGTTGGCGGGGCTGCTCAATCCAATCTTCTGGCTGTTCTATGTGATCTGGCTTGTCGCGGCCGCTGCCAGTTTCGACCCGATCTTTCCCGAGCCTTTGCTGTTCCTCTGCCTCTTTAATCTGCTCGCGGGCAACGGCGCCTTTACCTATCTGATTATGCTGGCGCCGATCAGGCGAGGCTGGCTTGAACTCATTCCGTTCAGTTTCACGCTGTTCGCCTACTGGCTCCTGATCTCGATCGCCGCCTATAGGGGACTCTGGCAGCTTATCCGCGACCCGTATTTTTGGGAAAAAACCGAGCATGGAGTATCGCGGCACGCCGCCGCGCAATTGTCTGCCGTGGAGGGCGCGACATGAACCGCACGCTCACGATGACGCCGGTCGCCTTGTTCGCCTTCGTGGCGATCCTGATGCTGTCGGCCGTCGCGGTACGTCATGGGCTGATCGCCGACGACGCGTTGCGGCTGTGGGCGGGCGCCAGCACCGCGGCCGACGGTCAAGTACCGATCGGTCGAATCGTGGCCGCCTATCCTACCTTGCCATTTCTGACCACGACGCTGGTCGCCTGGCTGGCGCCTGCCGACACGCCGGCGCCGGCGCTGGTGGCGGCCGGCTTGCTCGCGTTCATTTCCGCTTTTTGCTTTCTGTCGTTCCGCAGAGTCGGCTTCCCCACAGTCGTCGCCGGCATTGCCACGGTGCTGGTCGCATTTCATCCGGCCCTGCTCAGGGCGGTGGTCGCCGGCCCCTCCGACATGTTCCTCGCTGCATTTCTGTTGATGCTGTGCCTCGCGCTCTATGATTTGCGCGCGCGCAGCGGCACGGCGGAAGTGATGGCGGTTGGTATCGCGCTCATGGGGCTCGCCTTTTCCCATCCATTGGGCGCCGCATTCGCCTTCGCGTCCGTGCCGTTCCTGGCTTTCACGGTCAGTCCGGCGCTGGTCGCCAGTTCCGCCTTCAATGTGGTTATCGCGCTCGTCTTTCCGACCTTCTTCGCGGTCGCCGCCTTCAGCTATGTATCTTGGATCTTTCCGGGCGATGGCTGGAGTTTCCTCGCGTCTCCGGCCGAAAGCCTGTCGATCTGGGCTGCGGCGGTGGAGCGGGTGTTCGGCAACGGGCTTTCCGGCTTCCTAACCCTCGACTCCAGCCTTGCGATGGGAGCTGCACTCGCCATTGGCGCGCCGCTCGCGGTGGTCATGGTCGCGCTCGTCTATGGGCGGCGACCGCTCGTTGTTCCGGGCGTGGTCTTCGCCGCCATCGTAATCGCGGCAACGGCTCTCAGTGTATTAAGTGGCTTCTTCGGCGATCCAACGGCGCTTGTGGTTGCTGCTCCGATTTTGGCAGCGGGCATCGTCATTCGCATTCCCGTGGCACGCGAACGCCTTGGTCTCACCGTCGCACTCCTTGTGCTTGGATGGCTCGGCGGTCTCATGAGCCTCGTACTCGTTGATCCGGTCACACTGAGCTATTTTCATCTGATCGCCGGGCGCGGCAGTAACGAGCGGCTCGATGCACTTGCAGCTGGTGGCGCCGCCAATGGGCGCGACGGCGTGTTGGCCGACGTTGATAACGCTCCGGCCTTCGTGCTTGGACGCGGCCGCGCGCGCGGGATCCTCGGTCCGGAGAGTGAGCCGTTCGCGCTCGCGTTGCTGTTCGCCCGCATTGACGCGCCGTTCGTCGCGGTCCCGGATCCGCAGAGCGATGTCGGCGTCAGCGACCGCCTCGACAAGGCATTTCCATCCTTGTTCCGAAACGGCGCGCCTGGTTATCGCGTCATATACCAAAACAACACTTGGCGACTGTTTGCTCGATTAAAAGCGGACGGAACTTGATCGGATGAAGAGGCGAAGTCCGTCGAAGAACGGCGGACGTTCGTAAATCCAATACACGGTGCGTCATGCGAATACTTGTGATCGACGATTCGGAAGACTCTCGCGATCTAATCGAGGGCGCGCTGTTGTCCGCGGGCTATACCGATATTGCGACCGCCGCCTCGGGTTCGAAGGCGCTCAAGCTTCTCGACCTCGGTCGGGCCGCTGACGAAAAGCCGATCGTCGATGTGGCGTTGCTCGACATCGTGATGCCGGAAATGGACGGCGTCGAAACATGCGCACGCATCCGGAGTGATCCGCGTCACGCAGACTTGCCCATCATCATGGTGACGGCGCTGCACGGCATGGACTCGCTCAACAACGCCTTCGTAGCCGGCGCGACGGACTACATTATCAAGCCGATCAACCGTGTAGAGTTGGTCGCACGTGTGCGTGCCGCGCTGAAGCTCAAGCAGGAGCTCGATCGCCGGCAGGCGCGCGAGCAGGAGTTGCTGCACTTTCTCTCGAGTTGGGGCGACCGACGCCCGGACCTGTGGATGGATGAAGCGACTGGTTTGTTCGTCGGCGAAGTGGCAGAGGTTTATCTCACCGCGGGCTGCGGATGCGCGGCCGACGAGTTGATCTCGATCCTTGCGCTGACACTGGACCGGTTCGATGCATACCGTTCGGCCCACGGTGAGACCGTGGCGGGTGGCGTGCTCGCCGAGGTGGCGCGCGCGGTTCGGCGTGTCGCGGCAACCATCGGGATCGTGGCGGCGTCATACCGCAACGGCATGATCATTCTGGTCGCGCCCGAATTCGACGCGAATTCCGCACGCGAGCTCGGCGAGATGTTACGCAAGGCGATCGCGAAGCTGCATCTGCCGAATGCCGGTTCGGTCGTGTCCGGCTGTGTCACCGCGAGCGTGGTGGCGACCACCGGGCGGATGAAGAGTGCCGTCGATCGCGTCCAACTGCTCACCAGTGCGATCGCCAAGGTCAAGGACGCGGCAGGCGCCGGTGGCGATCGCGTTCTGGCATTGACGATCTAGAGCACGCTCCGGAATAGCGGATATCGAGTTTCGGGAGCGAACGCGCTCCAACAAGGAGCCAAGCCGGCACTTATTTGAATAGGGTAACGAGGCGAGACTTGTATCGAGTGGAGTAAGGCGTGTTGAAATATTATCTTGGGCTCGTCATCGTACTGTGGTCCGTGCCGACTGCCGCCCGGGCGGGCGCATGGACGCTCCCGCAAGGTACCGGCCAGTGGTTCGCGACCATCACCGCCGACGACGCGACCACCTATTTCAACGGCAGTGGCCTCGCTTCCACGCCGCGCTACGACAAAGATGAGGCGCAATTGCTCATCGAATATGGCGTCACCGATCGTCTGACCGCCATTCTTGATCCCGGTCTTCAGCATATCGACATTGCGGCGCCTGAGAGCGCGGCGCGTAGCGGCCTCGGCTATACCGAATTTGGAGCGCGCTACGGCTTCGTTGTGGACCCGACCTGGGTATTTTCCGGACAGGCGACGTTGCGCGTGCCGGGCACCACCGCCGCGTCAAATCCCGCCGCCGTCGGCTACACCGACGTCGAGGCCGATTTGCGCTTGCTCCTCGGTCACAATTTCAAGATCGGGGAGCTTCCTGCCTTCTTCGATGTGGAGGTCGCCGAACGGGTGCGTAGCGCGGGCTATCCCAGCGAGTTCCACGCCGACGCGACGATCGGCGTCAGGGTGTTGCCGCGCTGGCTGTTGCTGGCGCAAAGTTTCAACGTCGTTTCCGAGGGCTCCGGGCTTTCAATTTTCGGCGGCAGCTATGAGTATTACAAGCTTCAGCTCAGTGCGGTCTATGAGATCACTCCGACCTGGTCGGTGCAGGGCGGCGGCTTCACCACTTATGCCGGCCTGAACGCCTTGCAGGAGAACGGGGCGATTTTCGGCGTCTGGCATCAGTTCTGATGAACGCGCCCGAGATCATGATCCGGTTCAGTTGAACGTCTGAGCACGAGGTTCTCCAAAGGCGGTTCCCACTTTTTTGGAGATCGTGCTCTAGCAGCTCTGCGTCCATGCGCACGTCAGAACATGTTCCGCCGGTTTTCCCTGCACGGTGAAATCGGTGTCGCTCAAACCGCCGGCGTCAGGATCGGTGAGCCAGCGCCAGATCAGAACGCCGCCGATCGCCGGCCGATGCAGCGCCACGAGCCAATCGGAAAGCACGTCGGCCTGAAGTGTCGGATCGGGTGCGGCCACCCTTTCCTCGGCGCTTTCCCACGGTTTTGCCGCAGCGCCTTTGGCCGAGCGTAGCCCGATCTCCGCGACGATGACGGGTTTATCGATCCGGGCGGCAAGGGCGTCGAGACGGTCTGCAATCACAGCCATCGTGCGCCGTCGGCCATCGCGGTCGCTGTCGACGCCGAGCGGCGGATACAGCGATACCCCGATTGCATCGAGCCGGCCCCAGAAAGGAACCGCTTCGGCGTCTTCGACATTGTGCGCGACATAAAGCAAGCGTCCGGAATAATCGCTCCGCGTCCGGAAGATCACGTCGTTCCATTCCGGCCGCGTTGACGTTTGGGAGAGCTCGGTGCCGATCGCGAGCGCCTCCGCCTTTTCGTCCTCGGCGATGCGCGCAATGCGACTCAATTCGCGCTGATAGTTAGCGAACCACTCCTCCCAGTCCTGTTCCGACGCCATGACGACTGTCCCGGCCCAGCTGCTCGGAACCCAGACGTGAGGTTTGACCAGAACGGCCAAGCCGAGCGCATGGGCATCCCGAATCGCGGCGCGCAGTTCGTCATCGCTCATGTCTTTGCCGCGGACGATGCCGGGGCTTGTCGGACGCGACTGCCACAGGAACGGAACGATCGCGACGGCGCGGGCGCCGAGCCGTTTGGCGTTCGTGAGCGCAAGTGTGGCTGACTCGCCGCCGAAGGGATGGCCCGGCGCCACAATGACGTTGAAACCGTCAAAACGCTGGGCCTGCGCGAATCCGTCGCGTACGGCCGACCATGACGATGGCGCGATCGCCAGCGCCAGAGCAAGACGCAGATGGGGCCAAGGCTGCCAATGTTTCATCTTTTGCCGGCGCGGTCGGTCATCTTCATTCCGCTGAACCCGCAACCGGGCGAAACACGGTCATGGGCCTTTACCGTGCGCCGGGGGCACCGATGATCTGTTAGGAGCACATCGCATCAAACACAAATGCCGTAGGATCGTTCATTAGGATATTCCACAATGTGTGTGCTTGCGAACAGATGATTAGCAGATGTGCGCAGTAGAAAATGCGCAAATTCCACCATACATGTCCAACATTGGACAGCGGCCTCGAGCGTTTTGTGTCAAACATTTGACTGACTGATCTGGCGCGTAGGCCGTGATCCTTCCTAGTAACGAACGGCGCGAGGCATATAATGCCTCGTCGACCGATCGGATGAAATGCCTGTCCGGACGGACGGACGGACGGGCGCGGCGCGTGCGCGGGCAGTCACTCGACTGAGTAATCGACTGAGTGAGCATTCGACATCGCCTGCTGCAACGATCGAAGGGTCGGCCCATGATGATGAACAAGATTTATATCGTAGACGACGATAGCGACGTATGCGACGCGCTTTCCGGTGTGTTTCATTCGGCAGGATATTCCACCGAGGCCTTCACCGATGGGCGGGCTTTCGTGCGTTTAGCGCGGCGCCAGACACCGGCCTGCGTTCTCCTCGACATCTGCATGCCAGGCCCCTCGGGGCTCGATATTCTCAAGCAACTCGATGCCAGGACTTATCCGGCGCCGATCCTGATCGTTTCCGGCCTGGACGATGTTCTCAGCGTGGTTCAGGCCATGCGAAATGGGGCCTTCGACTATATCGAGAAGCGGCTCGATTGCGACGCGATCGTTGCGCGGGTCGTAGATGCGATGGATACGTGGGCCAGCCTTCGACAGCGCGAGGAGCCGCTTGCATCCTCCGTCTCAGCGTTCTCGGGCTACCATGAGCTCACGCATCGTGAACGCGAAGTCCTGGCTCACATAGCGTCCGCTGCGACAAATAAGCAAACTGGCAGGACTCTGGGAATAAGCTCGCGCACGGTCGAGGTTCATCGCAGCCGGATCATGCAAAAGCTCGGCGCGAGAAACTCCGTCGATCTCATGCGCATCATCATGAACAATGGCCATCCGGCCGCTCCGGCCCGGCCCACCTACGAGACCGCGCTGCGTCAGCAACAGAAAGGCAGTTAGGCCGTAAGGCCCGAACTTGGCGGCCGAAGCGATATGATTTTGGTCTTTCCAGTCCCGCAATCCCCGCATACGAAGTTGTGGACCGCTAGATCGTTCTGGGTTGGATGCAGCTCTATGTAAGAGAGATTCGTAGGTTTGAGGCACTTTGGACAGATGTCATCGACGAACACGGTCAGCGACATGGTAGGTTCCTTTCACGTGACGACGGTCTGAAGAAACGCAAAGGATCTCAACTGGACGCGGGGCGAGCCAGGTGAGGCACGGACCGGCAGCTGGGTCTCTCTTCTAATATTAGCTTCCGGACCGAGCGGTTCCCACACGAGATCATTCGTCGGCCGCCAGAGTACGTCGGGCGAGTGTTTTGTCGTGAATGGTTTTTGGCTTCGCGCCGGCGCCGAGTCGCGCGAAGCCCCGGTCGCATGTCCATTTGGCACGGAACAAGCTCGGTGAAGGCGGCGCTGTACAAGCAGAACCCGGCCGGCTGCTTGTAGGTCAAGGGAGCGACGGCTCTCTTATGAGGCCATCGTTCCGCCCGGTCTTGTCTCCGCGCTTGACCGCTGCGCCGGGGTCACCTGGATGCCGGCGTTTGCATATTCGCGCAATTTATCCCGCAGACAGCGAATGGAAATGTTGAGAGTCCTCGCCGCATGAGTTCGATTGCCGCCGCAGGCGGCGAGCGCAAGAATGATATGCCTTCTTACTGCATCGGCGAGTGTAGCTTCATGTTCGATGACCATCATGATCTGGCATCTTCCCCTGGCATCGTTCTCGGCATCGATGCAGTTATACCAGCGAATGTTTTGCGCCGAATCTGTATAATTACTCAGACAGACTGTAATTTTGCAGCCTCGGCTGCTGCCGCCGTTGTATCGAGCGGACATGATGCTGCGGGTCAATGAGTGAAGGCTTGGGATTTCTTTGATGAGACGCGGGCCGCGCCCGGCAGGGTCGGAGTAGCGGCAACAATCACTATGTTAGAAGGCCTTGTATCAGAAGGCCTTGTATCAGAGAGCTTTGCCCTTTGCGCTTTGAGCGGCGCGGCCGATCGGCTTTGTCGACGACGATGACTTTGTGGCAGACGGCCGATCGTTGAGGACCACACTCAACAGTGAGGGATGGACTTCAAGTCTGCCATTGTAAGAAACGAATCCAAGATTGCGGAATTTATTCATAAAACGATTGACGTGGGGCCGGGTCGTGCCAACCATGTCGGCCAGCATCGCCTGATTGACGCCGTTGATAATCGGCTCCGGCCGTCCTTCCTTGCCAAAGTTGGCCAACAGCAGCAAAACCCGCGCGAGTCGTTTCTCGGTCGAGTTGAAGAGCTGATCGATCAGATCCTCTTCAACTCGGGCGCTTCGAGTCAGAATATGCGCAACAAACATATCAGCAAATGAAGGCTCTTCGTGAAGAACTCGTAACATTTCGGCTTTCTCGAGCCGCATCGTAACGCATTCGGTCATGGCAACCGCTGTCGACAAGCGCAGCGGCTGTCCAATCAAGCAGCCCTCGCCGACGAATTCGTCCGCTTTGAGGACCGCGATGATGGCTTCCTTGCCATGCACGGACAGGACAGTGACTTTGACCTTGCCCCGTCTGATATAGAAAACGCAATCCGCCTCGTCTCCCTGCGAGTATAACAGCTCGCCCGGTGGCTGTGTGGAAAGGACCCGCCCCTTGGCCGCCGTCTCCAGAAAATACGCAGAGCTGAATTTTTGCGAAGCCTTTACAAGGGGGATCAGTACTTCCATTGAAGAGACCCTATCTGCGGTATCGTACGATAATGTACTGATAGAGCATGAAGTCCCGCGGCCGTACTGTGCAGAAACGTACATGTGACAGTTTTTATCACCCTGCCGTTTAATTCGCTGATGGGAATCTTATTTCCTTAATATATTTCAATGTGTTACTGTATTCGCCAAGAACCGGCCAACTAATCCAACACCGCTGCACCGGCGCGAACGGCCTGTACCATGGGATGGATCAGGCGATCGCCTTGAGTAATGGATTGATGGAGGCGAGTAGCGCTTTGACGTCGGTCGCGGGCCGCGGCGGACTGAATAGGTAGCCCTGCACTTCCGTGCATCCCTCCAATTTCAATTGCTTGAATTGCTCGGATGTCTCCACCCCCTCGGCAGTCGTCGCGATGCCGAGGCCGCTGCCCATGGCGATCACCGCTCGCACAATCGCGAGGCCGTCGCTGTGATCCGACATGTCGAAGATGAACGATTGATCGATCTTGATCTTGTCAAAAGGAAACTTGCGCAGATAACTTAGCGACGAATAGCCGGTGCCAAAATCGTCCATCGATATTCTTATTCCGAGCTCTCGCAAGGAATGGAGGATGGCCAGAGTTGCGTCGCCATCCTGCAACAGGACGGATTCGGTAATTTCCAATTCCAAGCGGTTGGCCGATAATCCGGATGCCGCAAGTGCAGATACGACGGAGAGCAACAGAGTCTTGTTCTTGAATTGAATCGGCGACAGATTGATGGCGATCTTCACAGCGCTAGGCCAAGTGACGGCTTCCGCGCAGGCTTGACGCATGACCCAGTCTCCTATCGGCACGATGAGACCGGTTTCTTCCGCCACCGGGATGAAATCGAGCGGTAGAATCACGCCTCGCTCAGGATGGTGCCAGCGGATCAGCGCTTCAAAACCGGTGACGTGTTCTGTCTGTACGTCCACCAAAGGCTGATAGAAAAGTTCGAACTCGCCGTTCGTGATGGCTCGACGCAGATCAATCTCGAGTCTGCGGCGGTTCTGCATGCGCGCGTCCATTTCCGGCTGGAAAAAACGATAGAGGCCGTGACCGTCCGACTTCGCGCGATAGAGCGCCAAGTCGGCGTTTTTCAGAAGCTCGTCTGGACCGACCCCGTCGCCTGGCGCGAGCGCAATTCCGATGCTCAATTCCACGGCGGCCTGATGGCCGCCAACCTCGTACGGAGCGCCGATGACTTCGATGAGGCGTGACGCCAGCGCGGTCGCATCGGTCGGTTGGGAGGCGCCGGATTGCATGATCGCGAACTCATCCCCGCCAAGGCGGGCGACCACGTCGACATCGCGAATGCATTGGCGCAGCCGGCCCGCGACCGCCTTGAGAAGAAGATCGCCGACCGGATGGCCGTGCGCATCGTTGACGTCCTTGAAGCGATCAAGATCGAGACAGAGGACGGCGACACGGCTACCTTGCCTCTTTATCTCCAAGGCTTGTTGCAACTGCTGATAAAGCAGCAATCGGTTGGGCAAGTCGGTCAGCGCATCGTGGTGCGCCATATATTCGATCTTCGCCTCCGCCCTTCGGCGTTCAGTGATGTCTTCATGGGTGGCAACCCAGCCTCCGTCGGCCGTGGGCGAACTTGTCACCAGAACCTCGCGCCCTTTCTCGCTTTCGATGATCAAGGTCGTGACCTTGCCCAGCGCCAAGGCCGCCCGGTGCCCGGCAAGATAGTCTTCAGGCTCGCGACGCAGGAAATCGCCGACTCCCGCTCGGTCACGAAGGATTTCAAGGAATTTGCGCCCAGGCTTCACGATCTCGCGCGACAATCCGTACATATCGATGTAGCAATTATTGCAAACGACGAGCCGCTCGGCCGCGTCGAACAGTGCCAGGCCTTGCGACATATTGTTGATGGCGGTATTGAGCCGCAGCTTTTCCAGGGCCAGCATTTGAATCGAGGTTGCGTGTGTCTGCGCCACTTGACGCGCGATCAGCAAAATCATGATTGCGACCGTCAATGCCGCGAGACCTCCTGCGCCGAGAAGTATGTCGGTCTGTTTTTGCCAAACGGCAAGTGCGGCGGCGGTGTCCTCGGCGACCGACAGTACAACCGGGAAATGGGTGAGGCGGTGAGCGGCCAGCAGACGATCCTTGCCGGTGATCTGGCCCATGAAGCGCGCTGTGCCATTATTGCTGTCGCCCGAAACGGCACGAACCGAAACTTCAAATGTTTTTCCGATGTCGGACTCGATCTGCGGATATCGCGTCAACAAAGTGCCGTCACTGCGAAACAAGGAAATCGAGCTGCCTCCGCCAAGTGAAACGGAAGCGAAAAGCTTCTCGAAGTAAGACAGTTTGACGGCTACCAGGACCAGACCCAAGAACTCGCCCTTCGCAGTCTCGACCTTCCGGCCAAGGAACAGCGTCCACGCGCCATCGGTCCGATTGTGCTGTGGCACGCTTATGTACGACGTCAATCGCGGGTCGGATTTAAGCGAGCTGAAGAATTGTCGATCGCCGACGTCGATCGGCGGAATTGGCCAGGCAAGCGAGAAATTAATAAGATGCCCATCGGCATTAAAGAGCGAAATGGTGTAAGCCTGGACCAGGCCGCTGACGCTGGTCCTAAGCATCAGATGGACGTCCTCACCCGACATCCGGCGTACCATGTCCTCGCTTGAAACAATCCCTTGCGCCCTTATTTTCTCGAGTACGTCACTTTGAACCAGATCAATAGCTAGAAGCATTCGATCGATCTGTTCCCCAAGTATCGATGCGGTGTTCTTGAGTTCGCGCTGGCTTTCAAATAATGCGCGATCACGAAGATTGAGGGCCATTATCGCGGTGCCGACCACAATCGCCGCAATGAGCGTCACGCCGCAGAGGATGAGATAGCCGACAGAACGATTGCGCCACGCGCCCGGCCGGGAAATGGGGCCGAGGCCAATCCGGCCTGTTTTTGCTGGCGACACAGTTAGTCCCTCAAGGCTGAGACCGCGGTCGCATCCGCCGGCCAATGCAATGTTCGTAGGCGGGAGTGACCGATGTCCAGATCCTCGCGTGGGTGGCCCGTTCGGGCCATTGGTCCGTTCACTGCGTAGTCGTCAGCGCCCAGGTCGCGAGGGGCCCGCGACAACGCATGGCGTCCCGATTCGACAGCTTGCCAAGCGAGACTTTCCGCCAATACCGTAAGGATGAGATGAACGACGGGGCCCGGCAATAGCGTGCGTAGAATTACGCAGGCCGCAGCTCCCGTGTTTTCAAAGCGTCGAGTTCCATTCGCGAAGGCCGGCGTCTTCGTCGCGCTCTATTGTTCCGCTCTCAATTTTAACATCCCGGCGGCGGTCGATTCTATGTCATTTTCGGTGTCGGTAACGAACGGCATCCTCATCACGAACTATACCAACGGGATTGCTCCGAATTCTATTTCGGTTTCTTGCGTTTGCGTGCGGCGGGTTCCAGCTCCGTTGGACCGCTAAGCGCCACAAGCAGAGGCCCGAGCTCTTGCTCATAGACCCGCCAGCGGCCGATCGCACTTTTGTAGATCGGCTGCCGCACTTGCGTCGCGCTCGCGGTGCGCACCGGCCGATCGGTTTCGTGGAATGACAGGCAGCGATCGTCCCACGGCAGTCCGCAATAGGCGATGATGCGCCGCGCCATTTTTTCAAGATCGGCGACCACCTCCTCGTAGCGCACATCGAGAATGCTGCCAGCCGGCAGCACCCGGTGCCAGTGCGCCATCAGCTCTTCGTAGCGTTTGTAATAGCGACCGAGCTCGGCGAGGTCGTAGGTGTGGTTCTGCTCCGCGGTGAACAGCTTGGAGAAGCAGGACACGCAGGTATCGACCGGGTCGCGGACGCTGTGAATGATTTTCGCGTTCGGCAGGGCGAGGTGAATGAGGCCGGCGAAATAATAATTCGATGGCATCTTGTCGGTCACGCGTTCGCTGCCGCCGGCCTGTATTCCGAGTGCTGCGGGCAGGGAGAGCGAGGGCACGAGCTTGCGCACTTCCGAGACATAACGGGCGCCAATCTGCCGCAGGGCCTGTGCATCCAGCGCGGGCATGAATTCGGGATAGGGAATCGTATTGCCATCCGGCCCGCGCACGGAAACAACGACTTCATTGAACGTCATCAGTTCGCCGGCGCCGTGAACCATGGGATGACTGGCGATGATCTGTTCGATCAAGGTGGTTCCCGAGCGCGGCATGCCGAGCACGAAAATCGGCATCGGCGAGGGATCGCCGCCGCCGCTTTTCTGCGTGATCAGTTGTTTCGTGAAGACGGCTTCGATGCGGTCGAACAGGGCGAAGGTCGCGGCCTCGTCATAGCTGATCGTTGTGCGCTTGGCGGCGCTGCCGGCCAAGAAATGCTTGAACGAGCGCCGGTAATCTTTCAGGTCGCCATAGGCCTTGCCGAGCGCGAAGTCGAGTTGCATGCGGTCGGTCTTCGACAGGCCGTCGGTCTTGGCGGCCATCGCTTCCATGGCCGCGAGGTGCGGATCGCCGGGCGTGAATTTCCGCGAATCCGCGAGATTGACGTAGACGCCGGAGATCGTCGGATCGAGCCGGATAGCCCGCAGATAGGCGTCCTGCGCCTGATCCAATTGGCCGAGTTCTTTGAGCACGTTGCCCATATTGTTGTAGGCGTCGGCGAGGTCGGGTTTGAGCGCAAGCGCGCGCCGATAATGCGTGAGCGCCGCGCCGAGATCGCCGCGCTCAAACGCGATGCGGCCCGCCAGATTGACGGCGTCGTGGTTGTTGGCGTTGAGCGCGAGCGCGCGCTCGTTAGCGGCTGCGGCATCGTCGATCTTGTGCTGATCGAGCAGTACGGTGGCGTAATGAACGAACAGCTTTTCGTCGCGCGATTCGACGGTGAGCGCGCGCCGCATCAGGTCGGCGGCTTCGTCGAGCCGGTCGAGATCCTTGAGCGCCAGCGCCAGATTGTCGAGCGTGTCGGGATTGTTGGGATTGGGCTCGAGCGCCTTGCGGTAGACGACCTCGGCTTCTTCCGAGCGCTTCAATTCACGCAGACAGGTGCCAAGATTGTTCCAGGCGTCGGCGAAGTCAGGCTGCAGTTCGATGGCGCGGCGATAATCAGGTTCCGCATCGGCGAAACGCTTGAGGCGCTGCAGCGCATTGCCGCGGTTCGAATAGGCCTGGGCGAAATTGCTCTCGAGCTGGATGGCGCGGTCGTAGTGGCTCAGCGCCTCGTCGAAATGGCCCTGGTCGAAGAGCGCGATGCCGAGATTGGAGAGCGCACCGGCGTAATTGGGATTGAGCTCGATGGCGCGGCGACCGGCGGCGACGGCCTCGTCGATGCGGCCGGCGAGCCGGCACATTTCGCCGAGATTGGCGTGATAGAGCGCGACATCGGGACTGATCGCGATGGCGCGGCGCAGGTGGTCGATGGCTTCGGCGGTCTTGCCCGATTGATGCGCAATGATGCCGAACATGTGCACGGCCTCGGCGTTGTCGGGTTCGGCGGCAGCGGCGCGGCGCGTCAGTTCGTCGGCGTCGGCCAAGAAGCCGTGGCGCCGCTTTTGCTCAGCGAGGATGAGCGCCTGGCCGGGAGATGCGGCCTGCACCGGCGGCGGCACCGGCGCTGCGGCGTGTGCGGCCTCGGCGGCAATAATCGCCGCCGCCACTTCGGCGCGGCGTTCGCCCGCGGCCTTGAACGGCGTCAGGCGCGCGCGGTCGCCCGCGACGACGGCGCGCAGATCCGTCTCGACGTGCGACAGCACCTCGGTCCAGTCCTGGCCCTTTTTCTGACGGAACAGCCGCATGGTCGGATACCAGGGATTGTCCTCGCGCTCGAGCAGCCAGCGCCAATCGGTCACCCAGGGCAGCAGCACCCAGACCGGCTTGCCGAGCGCTCCGGCCAGATGCGCAACCGAGGTGTCGACCGTGATGACGAGATCGAGCGCCATGATCGCGCCCGCGGTGTCGACGAAATCCTCGACCTGCGGAGCGATCTCTTCAATCGCGGTTTTACGTTTGAGCTTTTTCAGATCGGCGGTGCGCGGACCGAATTGCAGACTGGCGAATGAAGTGCCGGGCACGGCGAACAGCGGCGCGAGCAACTGCAGATCGACCGAGCGGCGGGTGTCGTTGACGTGGTCGGGATTGCCGGCCCAGACGAAGCCGATCTTGAGCCCTTGCATTTTGGCAAGCCGGCTGCCCCAGCGCCCGATCGCCTCGGCCGGCGGACGCAGATAGGGGATCTCGGCCGGAATGGTTTCGAGCCGGGTACGAAACAGGCGGGGCAGGCTCAAAAGCACCGCGTCGCAGTGGTAGGGCGCCGGATCGCCGCGGTCGCCGAGCACGTCGATGCCGGGCAGGCTTTCGCGCAACAGTCGCACCAGCTGCTGGTGAACGCGCAGCGTGACCTTGCCGGCGCGCGCGGCGAGGAGGGGAGCGTAGCGCGCGAATTGCAGCGTGTCGCCGAATCCCTGTTCGGCCTGAACATAGATGTGCTTGCCGGCGAGACTTTCGCCCTGCCATGGCTTTTCCGGAAATCGCGGCCCCTTGCGTTCGGTCGAGCGCAATCGCCACTCGTATTCGTCCCAGCCTTCGGCCAGGTCGCCGCGCATCAGCAACAGGATGCCCAAGCCGGAATGCGCATTGGCATGATGCGGCGCGAGCGCGATGGCGCGGCGTAACACCGCGATGCCTTCCTCGAAACTGCCGCTGTGATGCAGTGTCGTGCCGAGATTGGCCCAGCCGTCGGCAAAATTGGGGTTGATTTCGATGGCGCGGCGATAGGCGACGATGGCCTCGTCGAACCGCCGCAGTGCATGCAGCGCATTGCCGAGATTGCTGTGCGCCTCGGCAAAATCAGGGTTGGCGGCGATCGCCTTGCGCTGCGAGGCGGCGGCTTCCTCGTACTCTTTGAGCTCGTAAAGTGCGACGCCGAGATTGCTGAGCGCAGCCGGCATGGTCGGCTCGATAACGAGCGCCGCGCGGGCGGCCGCGACGGCGAGCTTGGGGCGACCGGCGAGCCGCAGCATTTCGCCGAGATTGGCGTGAAACAGCGCCACATGCGGTGCGAGCTTCGCCGCGCGTTTGACATGCTCGATTGCGTCGCCGAGCTTGCCGTTCTGATGCGCGATAACGCCTAAGAGATGCTCGGCCTCCGCGACATTCGGCTGGGCTTGGAGGATCTGCCGGCAGACCGCTTCAGCTTCCATCAAGAGGCCTTGCGTGCGGCAGCGCTCGGCGTGCATGAGCGCCTCGCCAAGCGGCATAAAGGTTTGGGGTTGGAGCTGCGCCATATCGGCATCGATTAACACGCGGGAGAGCGGCCTGCCAGCGCTGGCCTCGGCCGGCGCGGGCCGGCAAGGAGACATATTCCGGCACCGGCACATTGCGTTACAAATGGTAAACCGTTAGACGCTTCCCCTAGCCGCAAACCGGCCGGAAGACATCGCAGACGGAGTTTGTTGTGTCGCGTAATATCAATAAACACACCAAGATCGCTGCCCGCGGCCTTGCCGCGGCGGTGTTGCTGGCCGCGTCAGGCGCAATCGCGCAACAGCCGCTGGCACCGCGCCCGGCGCCTCCGGCTCAACGTCCGGCGCCGCCGGTCCAGCGTCCGGCGCCGCTATCCCCCGTCCAGAACCAAACCCAGAACCAAACTCAAAGCCAAACCCAGCTGGAAGTGCCGCAGCGGACAACCGCGACCTACAACGATTGGGTGCTGCAATGCGAGACCGCCACGACCCCGCCCGCGGCGCAAGTCTGCGACATGGCTCAGGTCACGCAGGTCCAGGGCCGCAACGTTCCGTTTTCGCGGATCGCGGTGGCTCATCCGGAAAAGGATCAGCCGATCAAGCTCATCGTCCAAGTTCCGGTCAACGCGTCGTTCGGGACTAATGTCCGGATTCAGACGAGCGACGAAGATCCCGGCATCCAGGCGCCGTTTACGAACTGCACGCCGAACGGCTGCTTCGCGGAATTCGAACTCAAAGAAGAGCTCCTGAAGAAACTGCGCACGGCGACGGGCGTCGGCAAGGTTTCGTTTGCCGATGCCGGAGCGCACCCCGTTGCGGTGCCGATGTCCTTCAACGGCTTCAGCCAGGCCTTGGACGCTCTGCTCAAGAAGTGAGTCAGAGGGTAACGAACTCAAAGCCCTCAATGGGCGAGGAGTTATATGTGCAAAGTCCGAGCTGCAACAGCGCCGCCCGATGTGTGGCCAGGAACAAGGCGAGAAGCTGCAACTGATGCATGCGTAACGGCTCCACGAAGAGCAACTTGAAAGGCCCGGTCAGATCGATATCGCGTACCGTTATGCGGCATTGCGCGATCAGCAGATGCCCTGCCGCAGGCGATGTCGCGTGCAACGATTTGATGTTCTTGCCGCCGATGCGCGCCGAGGGCCGGCGACCCGGCGCCGCGGCAGAGAGTTGTATCCGGTCAAGCGAATACCCTTGAGCCTGCCACTCCTCGCAGTCCAGCGCCAGGATCGGGCCGGTGTCACGATGCAGTGCGACATTGAACATGTTCTGCTCGAACAGGGGATGGGGATCAACCGCGAGCGTCAGCGCGTGCCAACGATCCAGAAAGTCGGCCGAACGGCAAAAGAACAGGCCGCTGGAGAAATATGGCAAGCGGGTATCGATGCCTTCGTCCGCCAAAATCCGAACGAAGGGTGCCAGCGCCGCATCAGGGAAGAGCGAGACCATCAGGCCGAGGTGCCGGCCGGCCGGCTCGATACAGGCGGCAATATCGGCACTGGCCGATGTCATGTCGGCAATCACCGAGTGAAAATCGCCGATGCCTACCTCCATCAGCGTGAGATCGGCGTCCAGCCATATGACGGTGCTGAAGTTTTCGGTCACGTAATCGTTGTGGCGCAGATAATGTCCAAGAGCCCCCTTGCAATGAAAGACACCGCCTGAGGCGACGACGGGCGGACGCTCCAGCAACGCGCCAAGACTGCGCAGAAACTCGGCCTGCGCGCCGGTCAGGCCAAAGTCGCAGACCCGGAGGCGATAGCCCGGCATGCGCTCCGAAAACGCCTGGAGACAAACCAGCAAAGAATTGAAGAATGCGGAGTCGCTTCCGGTTACAAATAGAATATCCATTCGGCATCATATGTCGGAAGACCGGGATGAACCAGCACCACGGGGCGGGAGCGGCCTCTAGTTTGGAAACGGCCAATCATCCGGACCGGTCACCGGCCGGAATCCATCGACCTTGCGCCCATCGCCGCGTGGAAGGCATAGCATGTCGATCGAGACGATGCCCGGAAACACGTTGGTCGTGTTGCCGTAGAAGTTATCCGGACTGTAGAGCGGCGGCAGATGCCAGTACGGGACATAATCGAGATATTGAATTTGCCGGATCAGGTCGGCTGAATGATGACGGCGGTCGTTTTCCACGTAGAGCGTAGGCCGGAAGCGGGCGATTGTCGTTGCCGCGCCGGCGATCACGGATTGCTCCTGGCCCTCGACATCGATCTTGATGAGATGACACGCCGGCAGTTGCAGACTGTCGATGCTTATCATGCTGACCGGCTCGCCGCCGGCACCGGTCACCTCAGCGGCGCCAAAGTTGATTGCTTTGGCCTGGTCAAGGACCGGCACAAACGCCCGGCCGGGCGCCCGTCCGACGGCAGCGTGAATGGCCTGGACATTGCCGATTTCATTGAGCGCGAGGTTGGCGCACAGAAGCTGGTAGACCGCGCGTTGCGGCTCCATGGCGACAACGAAGCCTTCGGGGCCGACGATCCGCGCCAGTGGAACCGTCAGTGCGCCGATGTTTGCGCCGACATCAACCGCTATCGAACCGGTGCCGGCGAGCTGCGCGAAAAGTGCCGTTTCACCGCGCGAATATTCGCCATAGCAATCGAGCGAACGTCCGACATAGATGTCATGGATGTTGTAGGCCATCAGGCCATGGCGAGTGCTTTTGATCCGCAAATTACCATTGGCCAATAGCACCGCAGCCGCGTCCATTCCGTAGCGCTCCACTTTCCCGGGAAGGTAGCTGGAGCAAGGGCGATCGAAAAGCGGATATTCGGCCTACTGCTTGTCCTACGCGCTCTTTCTCCAACGCCGGCGTTAGCCAGTGCGCGGGCGTCATTCGCCAGGACCGGCCGCATTGGCCGCGGTCGCCTCGATCTCGACCTTGAACTCGGACCGGGTGAAACCCGCAACGATAAGGAGTGTCGAGGCCGGCGCGGGCAGGGCGACGTAGCGGTCGCGCACCGCCATATAGGCGCTCATATACGCGCGATCGGTCACAAAAGCGTTGAGACGAACGATGTCAGCGAACGTCATGCCGGCCTCGGCGAGACAGGCGCCGATGGCTTCAAAGCAGATCACTGCCTGGTCTTCGACGCTGTCGGGAATGTGGTCGGTCGAAGATATGCCCAATTGCCCGGAGCAAAACAGCCACCGCGCATGGGCCGGAACCTCGATGGCGTGGCTGTAGCGCCCAAACGGCGCGCGGATCGATTTCGGAACGAGAGGGCGAAGCGCGCTCATGGCCCTGCCGGTGCGCTCGTCATGGCGGCGCGCAATGCGGTCGAGACCATGCGGCAAGACTCGTTGTATTGCGGCGAGGTGCGGACCTCCTCGTTGCGCGGGTAGGGCATCGCAATCGGCACGTCGGCCATGACGCGTCCCGGCCGCGAGCTCATGACGATGATGCGGTTGGACAGATAGACGGATTCGTAGACGCTGTGGGTGACGAAGATAACCGTCAGTCCTTTGCGAGCGAACAGATCGAGCAATTCGTCATTGAGCTTCGACCGCGTGATCTCGTCCAGCGCGGCGAAGGGTTCGTCCATCAGGAGGATCTTCGGGTTGGTGACGAGCGCACGCGCAATCGATACCCGCATTTTCATGCCGCCCGACAATTGCCGGGGATAAGAATGAGCGAAGCCGCGCAACCCGACCTGGTCGAGCGCCTGATCGATGCGGCCCTGCGCTTCGCTCTTGCCGACGCCGGTCAAGAGTAGCGGGAGGTATACGTTCTCGGTGACCGTCCGCCACGGCAAGAGCGTCGGCTCCTGAAAGACAAAACCGAGCGCAGGCTCCGCCTGGCCGGTTGCGTCGTAGGTCGATTGCGGCCAGTCGATGATCCCCGAGGACGGCGCCATCAACCCGGAAATCAGCCGCAGCAGCGTCGATTTTCCGCAGCCCGAGGCTCCGAGGATGCTGACGAATTCTCCCGGCAAAATCCGCAAGTTCACGCCAGTCAGCGCGGCCGTCCCATTGGCGAATGTCTTGGCAACACCGGCGAGCGTAAGGAGCGGCCGTTGCGGCGCGCCGGAAAGCCTCGGTTCAATCGGCATCGCTGCGGCCATCGCCTTGATCGGTACCGCCGCGGTCACCGCGCGGCTCCTTCCGTGCTCGGCACAAAGCTTCGCATCTTGCCGGGATTGAGCAAGCCCATTGGATCGACGTCGTGCTTGAAGCCCAGCTGGTCGGCATCGACACGTTTATACCGGCTGCCGTCTTCGAGCGTGACGACATGGGGGTTTGCGATCATTATCCCGCAGGCCTCGTAGCCGGCCATGATCTCGTAGACGCGCTCAGGCGAACGATAGCGCAGCACCGGAATGCCGCTCGCGGTCATAAAACCGTTGAGGCGGATGAATTCGAGATGCTGCGAGACTTCCTCGCCGAATTTCTCCCGTACATTCTTGACCGCGTCGACCAGCCGGTCGTGCGGATACAGACACTGCAGATAGGTGACGCCGCGATCGGTCTTCAGCGTTTGCAGCGTCGTGTGATTCCAGGTGTGCTCGTAGAGCGGCGTCTTGTTCGGCGCGTCTTCGCTCGGCGCTTGGTAGGTGATGACGCCACCGAATGGGGCCAAAAGCGTTGCGAAACTCTCGATCGACATTTCGCCGATCATGCCGAGCAGGACGTGTTTGCCCTCGGGACAAAACGAACGGAAAGCCGTGAAGTGCTGCGGCAAAGGCCACTCGATAGGAGACAGGAGTTTCTTGACGATGCCGTCCGCCATGGCGATGGCCTGGCCGAACTGGACCGCCGCGATGAAATCGTCAAAAGCCACGATCACGTCGATCCACGGCTGCACCGGAGCGAGCGGCATTTCCAGCACCGTGATGATGCCGGTCGTGCCGTAAGCGCGGCTGATCTTCTGCGCCGCGTCGCCGCGCAACTCGACGACGCGGGGATTGCGCTCGAGCGTGACGAGCCGTGCCGCGACGATATTGCCCGGCTCGCGCATGCCGCCGAAAGTCACGCTGCCGACGCCGCCGCTGCCGCCGGCGACGAAACCGCCGATCTGAGCCGACCGTTTGGTCGAGGGATGCATGCGCAGCTCGAATCCGTTCGGCCGGGTCGCGACATCGATATCGAAGAGCTTGGCGCCCGCCTCGACGCGGACCAGCCCCGGCCTCTGCCATTCGATGCAGTTCATCGCCGCCATGTCGAGCACGACGCCGCCCTCGAGCGGCACGCATTGTCCGTAATTGCCGGTGCCGCCGCCGCGCACCGTCAGCGGGATACGGTGCCGCGCGCAGGCCGCAGCGACCCGGATCACGTCGTCTTCGGTCTTGGGCGTGACCACGATGTCGGCGATCTCGTCCTTCAACTGCGCGTAGAGGATCGGGCTGTACCAGAAATAATCGCGTGACTTGCGCCTGAGCTCGATGAGCTCGGTCGTTGCCTCGATGCCGGAAATATCCGCAAGAAACGCGTCCAGCGGATAGCGGCCGGATCGGATATTTTCTGCCTCGGCTGCCGTCTGCGCCATGGTTCAATTTTCCCGCACGACCGCGCTGTCGTGCCATGAGCCAAGTGCGAGTTTCGACAGCCCCACGACGACCAGGAACAGCGCGATACCGGCAAGCGTGATCAGAAACAAAGCGGCGAACATGCGGGGAATGTCGAGCTGATAGCCGGATTGGAGGATCTGATAGGCGAGCCCGGTATTGCTACCGCCGGTGCCGGCGACGAATTCGGCGACGACCGCGCCGATCAGCGCGAGCCCGCTGGATATTCGCAGGCCGGCAAAGAAATAGGGCAGCGCGCTCGGAATCCGAAGATAGACCAGGTTCTGGATGCGCGACGCCCGGTTGATGGCGAACAGGTCCTGATGACCGGCATCGATGCTGCGCAAGCCGATGGTGGTGTTGGAGATGATCGGAAAAATCGCGATGATGGTCGCGCAGATGATCAGCGCGCCCTGCGTGTTCTTCACCAATATGATGATCAGCGGCGCAATCGCCACGATGGGCGTGACTTGCAGAATAATCGCATAGGGAAAAAAGCTGCGCTCGATGATCGGGCTTTGCACGAATAAGAACGCGATCGCCGTGCCGATGCTGACCGACAGGGCGAGTGCGATCAAGGTCACCCGCAACGTCACGGTGAGCGAATGCAGAAGCGCCGGCGCGTTGTCGACGAAGGTCTCGGCTATTAGGCTCGGCGCCGGAACGAGGTAGGATGGGATAGCGAAGAACCGGCAGCACGCTTCCCAGGCGGCCAGCACGGCAACGCCGACGATGAGCGGGGGGAGCAAATCGGCGATTCTGCTGCCGCCTATCGATGGCATTCTGCCGTCCGATTTACTGTTCCGCTGCGGCTATGCGACTGGACCATTCGCTACCACATAATTTTCAGGTCTTTGACGAAATCGGTCGTAAAGCCCTTCTTCCAGTCGGCATCCTTCGGCAGCAAGCCTGAGCTCACCATAAGTTCGTCGGTCGCCTGCCAGCGCTGCTCGGTCATGATGCCGATCCCCATGGTCTTGGCGTCGCCGCCGTCGACCACCTGTAGTTCGTTCATGCGCTTGATGCCGTAAGCGATCTGCGCGTCGCTCATGTTCGGATTATCGGCCTTGATCAGCGCGTTGGCGGCGGAGGGATCGCCCTTGAGATAGCTCTTCCAGCCCTCGAGCGACGCCTTGACGAAGCGGCGCGCGACATCCGGGTGCTCGGATACGAATTTGGTTGTCGTGACCATGGTGGTGCCGTAGGGCGGATAGCCGTAATCGGCGAACAGATAGAAATTTACCGGAACGTTCTTCTGCAAGGCCTGGAACGGCTCCGACGACGGATAGGACTGCTGGGCCACGTCATTGCTGGCGAAGAACGGCTGCAGATTGAAAGTGTAGGCCTGCAACTGCGCATCGGTGTAGCCGAACTTATGGCTGACCCAGGGCCACCATGATGTTCGGCCTGACGTGGCGATAAGGATGGTCTTGTTTTTCAAGTCGCCGAGGTCCTTGACGTCGGCATGCGTCATCATGCCCTGCAGGTCCTTCTGGAACGACGTGCCGATGGTGATGACCGGCAGGCCCTTGGCAATGCCGTTGAGGACCTGGAAATCGTAGCCCATGATGATGTCGGCATCGCCGCCGAGCAAGAGCTGCATGCCGTTGACCTGCGGGCCGCCCATCTTGATGGTGACGTCGAGGTTCTCCTGCTGATAAAGCCCTGCCGCCTTGGCCTGATAGAAGCCGCCATGTTCGGCTTGCGCGTACCAGCTGGTGAGGAACGTGACCTTGTCGGCCGCGTGCGCTGGTCCGGTGGCCATCGATAAAGCCGCTGCGGCGGCAAGTGCGGCGATACGGAAGGGCGACATGTTGGCTCCTCTGCGCGATGCCCATGTTCGGCCTCGCGGCTCGCCCTAACTTGGGGCAGGCCGCGAGTCCTCTTGACCGCCACTGTGGCTTAATCCATGGATCACAATAAGCATCAATTTTAGCTTGGAGCGATGCCTTTAAGGCAGCAATGGTGAAGCGCTATGCAAGCCGATGAAGGTATGGGCAGACACACGGTGCGGCGCCAAAAAGGCTTATAGATCATGCTGCATTCGCGGCTATTGGCCTATCTCGACGAGGTTGCGCGGCTGGGCTCGATCCGCAAGGCGGCGAGCCGCCTCAACGTCGCCTCGTCGGCGATCAACCGGCAGATTTTGGCGCTGGAAAACGAGATCGGTTCGCCGATTTTCGAACGCATGCCGCGACGCCTGCGCCTGACGGCGACCGGCGAGGTGCTGATTGCCCATGTCCGCGAGACCTTGAAGGGACATCAGCGCGTCGAGGCCCAAATTGCGGCCTTCAAAGGCCTGACCCGCGGCGAGGTCACCATCGCCACCATGAACGGGCTTGCGGCAGGGCCGTTGCCGCGCTTTGTCAGCACCATGCTCGATCAGCATCCTCGCGTTCATGTGCGGTTGCGGGTGCTGCCGTTCGATCAAATAACCAACGCCGTATTGACCGGCGAGGCCGACCTCGCGCTCACCTATAATCCGCCGAACAGCCCCGGCCTGCGGATCGTCGCCAGCCACGATTTGGCTTTGGGCGCCGCCGTCTCATCCAAGCATGTGCTGGCGAAGCAAAAAGTACTGCGGCTCGCCGACTGCGTGCAGTTTCCGCTGGCGGTGGCGGATGCCTCGATGACGATCCGGCCCGCCGTCGAATTGGCCTTTACCCGCGCCAATATACTGTTGCAGCCGACGGTCGAAACCAATTCGATCGAGTTCATGAAGAAGATCGCGCGCAGCGGACAGGCCATCACCTTTCTGAATTTGATCGATGTCGCCGACGAGATCGCGGCCGGCACGATCCGGCACTTGCCGGTGCAGGAGCTTTCGGCCTATCCGATTGCGCTGCGTCTGTTGGTGCGGGCGCGCGGCGGCCTCGACACGTTTCCGAGTCTCGTGGTCGAGGAATTGCGCAAGGCGATGCCGCTTTTGGACAGCGCCGATGCGGGCTTGCCGGCGTACGGATAAGGTCATGTTGCGATTGGAGAGATGAGTTATGCCGGAACGAACCTTCTTTTGGGCCGAACTGACGAGCAGGGATTTTCGGTTGCTCGATCCGGAGAAGACCATCGCCATCTTGCCGGTAGCGGCCATCGAGCAGCACGGGCCGCATTTGCCGGTCATGACCGATACGGCGATTGGAATCGGAATGCTGGGAGTGCTGAAAGAACGGCTGCCGGCGGACCTTTCCGTGCTGGTGCTGCCGGTTCAGGCGGTCGGCAAATCCAACGAGCATCTCTTGTCGCCGGGCACGCTGAACCTGTCGGCGGAAACGCTGACGCGGGTGCTTTTCGAAATCGGCGAGAGCGTCTATCGCGCCGGATTGCGCAAGCTTGTGCTGGCGAATTCGCACGGCGGCAATGTGCCGGTATTGGGAATTGTGGCGCGCGAATTGCGGGTCAAACACGGCATGCTGGTGGTGCCGACCCAGTGGGGCCGCTTCGGCCAGCCGGACGGCATGTACGGCGCAATCGAACAACGTCACGGCATCCACGCCGGCGACATCGAGACTTCGCTGATGCTTGAGTTCCGGCCCGATCTTGTCGACATGGCATCGGCCAAGAATTTCGTCTCGGCCGGCATCGGCATGGAAAAGGAATTCAAGCATCTCAGCGCCACGGGCCTGCACGGCTTCGGCTGGATCGCGCAGGATCTCAACGTTGACGGTGCGGTCGGCGATGCCGCGAACGCCACCGCCGACAAGGGTCAAAGGACCGCTATGCATCAGGTCGACGGCTTCATCGCGCTGCTGCGGGATATGACGGCATTTCCACTCAGCCGGCTGTTCGTTCCGCAGGCCTCCGGCGGCTGACTCATGGGCTCGGCCGCGCTGCCAGAAAGTCCGGCTTGATGTCCGCAAGCGTGGCCGTGCCGCAAAGTTGCATGGCGCGCACGAGTTCGACGCGCAGGTGTTCGAGCACGTCTCTGACCCCGTTGGAGCCATGCACGGCGAGGCCCCATAGCACCGGCCTACCGATCATCACCGCGCGGGCGCCGAGCGCGAGCGCCTTGAAAATGTCGGTGCCGCGGCGAATCCCACCATCGACATAGACTTCCGCCTTGGTGCCAACGGCGGCCGCCACATCGCCGAGCGCGGCAGCGGTCGTCACCGTCGTATCGAGATGCCGGCCGCCGTGATTGGAGACCATGATGGCGCGCGCGCCGCAGTCGACGCAGCGCAACGCGTCGTCGCCGCGCAGCACGCCTTTGATGATCACCGGCATGGCGGAACGCTTCACCAGCCATTCCAGCTCCCGCCAGGTGGCCGGGTACAAGACCTTGCCGGCGAAGTCGGGATGATAAAAGGTCCGCGCCGTCGGCGTGCCGGGCATATTGATGCTGAGAATATCGGGCGAGGGTTCGTACTGCTCGCGCGCGGCGCGCGGGCTCCAGCCGCCGACCGGCGCGTCGACGGTCAGCACCAGCGCTGTGAACCCCGCCGCCGCGACGCGGTCGATCAAGGCTTCGACCTCGGCGCGGTTCGGCCAGTAGTAGAGCTGAAACCACTGCGGCGCGGTGCGCCGCTCGGCAGCGACATCCTCGATCGTCACATTGGCGTGGTTCGCCATCACATAAGCGGCGCCGGCGGCCGCGGCGCCGCGCGCGGTCGCCCGCTCCCCTTCGGCGTGAAACAGTTTGTGCCGTCCCATTGGCGGCACCAGGATCGGTACGGGCATCGGGCTACCGAGCAGCGTGACCCGCGTGTCGATACGTGAGACGTCGTTGAGCACACGGGGCCGCAATCGCAGCGCGCGCCAGGCGGATATATTCTCCACCGCGCTGATTTCGTCGTCGGCGCCTGCGGCACAGAACGCAAACGCGGCCGGGCTCATTTTGGCCTGCGCCTGCGCTTCCAAGGCATCAAAATCGACACTGTCCACTTTGTCTTCCCCGCTTGGCTGTTCTGAGACGCCCACCGGTCGACGCTTTCCAAGTTAAAGCATCTTTATAATATCCCGGAACCCCGACCCCGGCCCGGTATTACACGATAAGCTCCAGTCTTGGGATTTCGGCCCTGGCCCAGCTCTTGCACGCGGGACATGGTAATTGAGCCAGCGACTTCTTTTTTGGAGCGACCGGATGTCAGGCCATTCCACGTCCACCACGCCGGTGCTCGCCATCCCCGGCGCCGACCCCAGGCTCTATAACGAGGATCTCGCACCGGTTGCGCCCGCGGGCCGCCATTGGGGCTATTTCGATATCTTTGCGATGTGGATGTCGGACGTGCACTCGGTCGGCGGCTACACATTCGCGGCGAGCCTGTTCTTTCTCGGCCTGACCGGCTGGCAGGTTCTGGTGTCGATGGCGGTCGGCATCACGGCCGTTTATTTCCTGATGAATCTGATCGGCACGCCGTCGCAGAAATACGGCGTGCCCTATCCGGTGATCGCGCGCATGTCGTTCGGAGTCATGGGCGCCAATCTGGCGGCCATCGTGCGCGGCGTGGTCGGCATCGTCTGGTACGGCGTGCAGACTTATTTTGCCTCGAAGGCCGTCGAGGTGTTGGTCGTCACCCTGGCGCCGGCCGCCGAGGCTCTTCGCCATGGCGGCATGCTCGGCCTCTCTCCACTCGGCTGGGCGAGCTTTCTCTTCATGTGGCTCTTTCAGCTCCTCATCTTTCTCAACGGCATGGAGACGATCCGCAAATTCATCGATTTCTGCGGGCCGGCGGTCTATGTGGTGATGTTCGCGCTCGCCATCTGGATCGTGTCCAAGACCGGACTGTCGAGCCTGTCGCTTGAGCTTGCGCCGCCGGTCGAGGGATCGACCCTCGGCCACATGGCCAATGCCGCCATGCTGATCGTTGCTTATTTCGCGGCGCTGCTCCTGAACTTCGGCGATTTCTCCCGCTTCACCAAAGACCGGCGCGCGATGAAGCTCGGAAATTTTCTCGGCCTGCCGCTCAATTTCATGGCCTTTGCCATCATCACCGTGATCGTGACCTCAGGGACGCTGAAGGTTTTTGGCGAGGCGATCATGGATCCGGTGCGCATTGTCGAGCGGATCGGTAATCCGCTGGTCGTGATCGTAGGCTCGGTGACTTTTATCGTCGCCACCATGGGCATCAATATCGTCGCCAATTTCGTCTCGCCGGCCTATGACATCGCCAATCTCAATCCGCAGCGGATCAGTTTTCGGACCGGCGGGCTCATCACATCCATCCTCTCCGTGCTGGTGTGCCCATGGCTGTTCGTGTCGAGCTCGCAGGCGATCACGATCTTCGTTTCGATCTTCGGCGCGGTGCTGGGTCCGATGTTCGGGATCATTGTCGCCGATTATTATCTGGTGAAGCGCGGCGAGATCGCAATCGACGATCTGTACTCGATGTCACCGTCTGGTTCGCTGCATTTCCAGAATGGCTGGAACAAGGCGGCCTTGTTTGCGCTCGCGGCGTCGGGCGTCGTATCCATCGGGCTTGCGCTCCTGGGTAGCTACGGGATGATCCTGAACGTCGGCGACTGGGGCTGGTTGATCGGCGCCACACTCGGCGGTCTTTTTTATCTCGTCGCGGTGCGTTCACTCGGCGAGCGTAGCGTCGGCAAGGCCGCATTGATGTCGAGCCGCTGACGATGCCGATAAAATTCGCCGAGATCGCCTGGCCGAAGACGCGCCGTTTCTGGCTTGCGAACGCTCGCGTGCCGGTCTGCCTGTTGGCCGATGCTGCGGCGTTCGCCGCCCGCGTCGATGCCGAGGGTGTGGTCGAGGCCGATGTTCTGATCGATGGCGGCGCGCTCGCGCGCATAGAAACGGCGGACGCTCGCCGGAGCGACGGTGTCGAGCGCGTCGACCTTGGCGGCCGCCAAGTCTGGCCGACCTTGATCGACATTCACACGCATCTGGACAAGGGCCACACCGTCGCGCGCAGTCCGAACCCGGACGGGACCTTTCTCAATGCGCGTCTTGCGGCCGCCGCCGATCGTCCGAACTGGACCGCCGCCGATTTGCGCCGCCGCATCGAGTTCGGCCTGCGCTGCGCCTACGCTTACGGCGTGTCGGCGATCCGCACCCATATCGACACCTATCACGAAACCGCGGAACGAAGCTGGGGCGTGTTGCGCGACATTCGCGAAGAATGGCGCGGCCGGATCGATTTGCAGGCCGTAGCGCTATGTCCGATCGATTTGCTGACCGATGAGTTCGGCGACCGGGTCGCGAGTATTGTTGCCCAATCGAACGGCCAGCTCGGTGGCGTGACGCGGGCCTCGATCGGCAATCACGGCGCGCCGCTCGATAATATCGATGCCTTGCTGGATCGCGTGTTTGCGCTGGCGGCACGGCACGATCTCAATGTCGATCTCCACGTCGACGAAACGCACGATCCCGCCGCAGCCACGCTGCCGCTTGTCGCGCGCGCCGCGATGCGGCACGGCTATAAGGGCCGCGTCGTGTGCGGCCATTGTTGCAGCCTCGCCAATCAGCCTGAGGCCGAAGTCGATCGCACGCTCGATCTCGTAGCCGAGGCCGAGATCGCCATCGTGACGCTGCCGACCGTCAATATGTATCTGCAGGACCGTCATGCCGGCCGCACGCCGCGCTGGCGCGGCGTCACCGTCGTGCATGAGATGCTGCGGCGCGGCATTGCGGTGGCGGCGGCTGGCGACAATTGCCGCGACAGTTTCTACGCCTATGGCGATCACGACGTGCTCGACACGTTCCGGCAGGCGGTGCGCATCGTCCATCTCGATCATCCTTTGACCGGCACGCCCGCTTTGGTCGGTGCCACGCCGGCGTCGTTTGGAGGCTTTTCAGATCATGGGCGTATCGCCGTCGGTGCGCCGGCGCGGCTCATCGTGCTCAATGCGCGGACGATCAACGAGATTGTCAGCCGGCCGCAATCCGACCGCGTCATTTTCGACCGCGGCGCGCGGCTCAAGGCGAAAGCACCGGATTATTCCGAGCTATGGGAAGACTTGGCAACCGTGCAATCGCGCGAGCCGGCGCCGGCACGTCCGTAAGATCCGGCTCGCGGACATGCGCATCCTTTACATCTATTGCCACCCGCTGCCGGAAAGCTTTCATGCCGCCATTCGCGTCAAAGTGCTGGCAGCCCTCGTCACGGCCGGACATCAGGTCGACCTGCTTGACCTGTACGCTGAGAAATTCGATCCGGTTCTATCGGAGGAAGGCCGCCGACATTATCACGACACGTCCCGCAACCAGGCCGGCCTGGAAGGTTATGTGACGCGGCTCACCTCGGCGGATGCGCTCGTCCTGCAATTTCCGACCTGGTGCTTCGGGCTGCCGGCCATGCTCAAGGGCTTCTTCGATCGCATGATCATGCCGGGCGTCGCGTTCGACCTGAGCGATCCAAACGAGGTCAAACCCACTTTGCGCAATATCAAACGTATCGTCGGCATCGTCACCTATGGCCGACCGCGCCATATGGCGCTGTGGATGAGCGATCCGCCGCGCAAGATCGTCAAGCGTTATGTGCGCTGGTTTACGGCGGGCAGGGCGCGCGTCGATTATTACGCGCTATATCATCTTAACGTCGCGACCGAGGATCAACGCACGGCTTTCATAGGCAAAGTCGAGCGTGGCTTGCGCCGGCTGTAACGCGATAAACCGCTTCAGACGCCAGCCGCAATCTCCCGGATCGCCGAGCGCAGCCAAACCTGCAAGGGATCGGCCTCGGTGCGGCGGTGCCAGAACATATGCGGCGACACTTCGACGTCGGGCAATGGCGGCGTCAATATCCGCACACTGGTCATCGGCAGAAGTCCCTTCACGATGCGGTTCGGCAGGGTCGCGATCAAATCTGTAGCTGCGACGATGAAAGGGATGCCGGCCGAGTTCGGCAAGACCAGCACGATGCGGCGGCGCAATCCGCGCGCCGTCAGGATCGCGTCCACAACGCTGCGTCCGACGCCGTCTGCCGAGACCTGCACATGTCCGGCGTCGACGAGATGCGCTGCCGCCGCATAAGCTTCCATCGAGAGGGGTTCGCGGAGCGGATTATCGTCGCCGACGAGCGTCACCAGCCGGTCGTTCCACAGCGGCTCGGCGGAGATTTCGGCCGTTTTGTTGCCGAGCGGCGCAAAGGCCAAATCGATCTCTCCGGCGGCGAGCTGCTCGTGCAGGTGCGAGCGCTCATTGGCGCGCACCTGTAGATCGACGCCGGGCGCGTGCTGGCGCAGGTGACGCACCAGCGACGGCAGAAGCTTGGTGTGATAGAGATCGATGGTCGCGATCTTTATGGTCGCCTTCGCGGTGGACGGCTCGAACGCCGAGGGCACCGTCAGGGTGCGGGAAATATCGGCGAGCGCGCCGTGGATTGGACCGGCAAGCTCGCGCGCCCGCGCGGTCGGCTCCATGGCGCGGTCGCGTCGCACGAACAGCGGATCGTCGAACAGAAAGCGCAACCGGTTGAGCGCCTTGCTCACGGCGGGCTGGCTCAGACCGTTACGCTCAGCCGCGCGGGTGACGTTGCGCTCGGCCATCAGCGCATCGAACACGACCAGGAGATTGAGGTCGACGGAGCGTAAATTCCGTTCGGCTATGACATCCATATTGCTTTGTCATTTCCCTGGCGGCACCCGATTCGGCATGATTGTGCCGTGGGCCGGTACCCTGTCGCGGACCTGCTCCGATGCAGCTCCGCTAAATCAGTAAACGCGATCAAAGGCTTGGCGTCTCGCATCGGAGTTCCTGCTGAAACTCGCCTTCGCTTCATGCCCGCAGGGCATAGCGGCCAGTGCCTGATATCACGAAGCAAAATACATGCCGTCAGACCCGCCCAGGAAATGCCAAAGCAGCCAAGCACCAGGCCGCTCGAAACATGACCATGGATAGCGAGCCGCCACTCCTCGAGGCCCGCGGTATCGCCAAGCGCTTTGGCGCCGTCCTTGCCAACGAAGTCACGCATTTCAGCGTTCATCGCGGCGAGGTGCTTGGCCTCCTTGGCGAAAATGGCGCGGGCAAAAGCACGCTGGCGAAGATTCTTTACGGCTATTACACGCCCGACGCCGGTGAGTTTTTTGTCGACGGCAAGCCCGTTGCGATCGAGTCACCGCGCGACGCACGCGCGCTCGGCATCGGCATGGTGTTCCAGAATTTCACGCTCATTCCGGCGCTGAGCGTTCTGGATAATGTGGCGCTGTTTCAGAAGAACCTCCCGGCCGTCGTGCCGCGCGAGGCCATTCTCGACCGCATGCGCCACTATGCCAAACGCTTCCATCTCGCCGTCGATCCCTGGATGCCGGCGCGGCAGCTCGCCGTCGGCGACCAGCAAAAGGTCGAAATCCTCAAGCAGCTTCTCGCCGGCGCGCGCGTGCTCATCCTCGACGAGCCGACCAAGGTTCTGGCGCCGCAGGAAAGCGAAGGACTGTTTCAGACACTCGGCGAGTTGCGCAGCGAAGGTTTGGGCATCGTTTTAATCACCCACAAGCTGCGCGAAGTGCTCGCTTGCGCCGATCGGATTTGCGTCATGCGGCAGGGTCGTATGGCGGGCGTGGTTGGCTGGCGCGAGGCTAACGAAGACAATCTGCTCGCGCTCATGTTCGGCGATAAGCCGGCCCAGCCGGCCCTGCCGCCCCTGGATGCGAAACGTCATGACCGGGGCCATAGCGCGCTGCAGCTGATCGATGTTTCGACCTCCGGCAGTGGCGGCGCGACGCCGCTCCATAACATTTCCATCAATCTGCGGAGCGGCGAGACCGTCGGCGTCGCCGGTGTTTCAGGCAACGGTCAGCGCGAATTCGGCGACCTCGTTCTCGGCCTGTCGCGGCCGCAGAGCGGGGCCAAGCTCTTGTGGGACGAAGACGCGTCGCGATGGTCGGTGGCGCGCGTCCGCGAAGCGGGCGTTGCCGTCATCCCCGACGATCCGCTGGCGCATGCCTGTATCCCGGGATTGACGGTGCGCGAGAATCTCGCGCTCGGCAGCGGCGCGCGCTACCACGACGGGCTCGGCCTCGACTGGCAACGGCTCGACGCCGACATGAACAGGAGCTTTGCGCGGCTGGGATTTCCACGGCCGAATTTCGACGCGCGCGCGGCTAATCTATCGGGCGGCAATCTGCAGCGCGTCGTTTTGGCGCGCGAATTGGCGCATCACCCGAAACTGATCGTCGCGCTCTATCCGACTCGCGGTCTCGACGCCCGTAGCACCATGATGGTGCGGGCGCAGTTGCGCGATATGCGCGATCGCGGCGCCGCCGTATTGTTGATCTCCGAGGATCTCGACGAACTTTTCGAAATAAGCGACCGGCTCGTCGTGCTGTTTCGCGGCGCTATCGCGGCCGAGTTTACGCCTGAAAAGTTTCGAGCCGAAATGGTGGGCCCGTTCATGGTTGGCGCCGCGGAGCACGCCAATGCAGCCTGACGGCCTCACGCTATGGGCCTGCGCCTCGGCACGCGCGAAAGCCTTTGCGCTCGTTACCGCGGTCGCGCTTGGTGTGTTTGCGACCCTTCTGGTCGCTGCAGGCAAGGATCCGCTCAAGGCCTATATCGACACACTGACCTATGTGTTCGGCAATGCCTACGGGTTTTCCGAACTCCTCGTGCGCATGGTTCCCTTGATGCTCACGGCCGTCGCGGCGGCGCTGCCGGCGCGCATCGGATTGATCAATGTCGGCGCCGAAGGCCAACTCTATATGGGGGCATGGCTCGCGACCGCGGGCGCGCTCGCTTTTCCCGATCAGCCGGCCTTTGTTCTTCTGCCGCTGTTGACGGTGCTGGGCTTCGTCGGCGGCGGCGTCTGGGCGCTGATCGCCGGCGTTTTGCGGGCGATGCGCCTCGTCAACGAGACGATCTCGACGCTCCTTCTCAATTACATTGCCCCGCTGATCGTCAGCTATTTCATCTTCGGTCCCTGGCGCAGTCCCGAAACCGCGTCCTATCCGCAGTCGCCGCCGTTCGTCGATGCGGCGCGGCTGCCGACGTTTTTTCATTCGCGCGTGCATCTCGGTCTGGTCTATGCGCTGGTCGCTGTCGCGCTCTACGGCTTGGTGCTGACGCGGACGCGCTTCGGGCTCGATATGCGGGCAATCGGCGGCAATCCGGAAGCGGCGCGCCGTCTCGGCATTCCGATCATCCGTTACATCTTGATCGTGATGTTCGCGGCCGGCGGCGTCGCCGGATTGGCCGGCATGGCGGAAGTCGCCGCAATCCAGGGCCGCTTGGTGTCCGAGCTGTCGCCGGGATACGGCTTCATCGGTTTTCTGGTCTCCTGGCTCGCCGGGACCAGTCCAACCGGCATCGTCACCATGTCGTTTCTGTTCGCGCTGATCAGCTCGGTCGGCGACATTCTTCAGATCACACAGGGGCTGCCCTATGCGGTGGTCAATATTCTGATGGCCGTCATCTTGTTCGTCGTGCTCGGCCGCCAAAGCTCCGGGAGCACGACGCGATGAATGTCGGATTATTGGTCGGCGTCATTTCCAGTTCCATCCTGTCGGGAACGTCGCTCCTTTACGCCACCCTCGGCGAGGTCGTCGGCGAACGCGCCGGCATCGTCAATCTGGGTCTCGAAGGCATCATGCTGATCGGCGCGGCGAGCGGCTTTGCCGCGACCGCGCTGACCGGCTCGCCCTATCTCGGCATTGCGGCGGCAGCCCTCGCCGGCGCCGCCGCCAATCTCATTTTCGCCTATGTGGTCGTCTCCCGGCACGCCAATCAGCTCGCCGCCGGGCTGAGCCTGATGTTTTTCGGCATCGGCATGAGCGCACTGATCGGCCGGCCGTTCGTCGGCTCGCTTATTACAGCCTTGCCGCAACTGCCTTTGCCGGGCGTTGCGGAAGACGGTCTTGGCGCCCGGCTGTTGAGCTACGACGTGCTGGTCTATCTGGCGCTACCGGCAGCGATCGCGACCTGGTGGCTCATTTATCGAACCCGATGGGGATTGGGACTTCGTACCGTCGGCGAGAGCCCGGCGGCGGCCTACGCGGCTGGTCTACAGCCGCAGCGGCTGCAATATCAGGCGCTCACCTTCGCCGGCGCGCTCGGCGGCATCGCCGGCGCCCATCTGTCGGTCGCGCTGACCCATACCTGGGCCGAGGGCATGACGGCCGGCCGCGGCTTCATCGCCATCGCGCTCGTGATCTTCGCCAAATGGGATCCGCTATGGGCCGTTGTCGGGGCGCTGTTGTTCGGCGCCGCCGAGGGTTTGCAATTGCAGCTTCAGGCGGCCGGCGCCGATGTCTCGCCATTCGTGATGAACATGACGCCGTATTTGCTGACGCTCGCGGTGCTCGTGCTGTGGGGCTGGAGCCGCCAGTCCGCAGCGCCCGCGGCGCTCGGCCGGAACTTTGTCGGGGTGGAGTGAGAGGCATCGGACGCATTCGCGGCGAAACCGGGTCGCCGCCATCAAGGAGAGAACCATGACACGCATGAGAATAGTTGCGGCAGCATGCTGGGCGCTGTTGGCCCTGATTGCCGCCGGCCCGGCAGCGGCGCAAGACAAGCCGCCGCTCATCGTCGGCGCCATCTATGTCGGTAGCGTCAACGACTATGGCTACAACCGTTCCATGAAGGACGGTCTGGAGGAGATGAAGAAAAACATTCCCGGCCTCAAGCTGATCGAAGCCGAGAACGTGCCTGAGACCGCGGAATCCGAGCGCGTCATGGAAGGCATGATCCAGCAGGGCGCGAAGCTCATCTTCGCCACGAGCTTTGGTCACCAGCAATTCGCCTTCAATCTCGCCAAGGCGCATCCGGACGTTTATTTCGAGCACGCCGGCGGCTGGATGCAGGCGCCGAATTTCGGCAATTTCTTCGGCGCCACACAGGCCGCTTGGTATCCGATGGGCGTGGCGGCTGGAAAGATGACGAAGACGAATACGCTCGGCTTCGTCGCCGGCGTGCCGATCGGTTATGTGATCGGCAATATCAACGCCTTCGAAATGGGCGCCCGCTCGGTCAATCCCAAGGCCGAGACCCGCGTCGTCGTCACCGGTGGCTGGTCCGACAAGGCCAAGGAAGCGACCGCAGCGGGTGCGCTGATCGACCAGGGCGCCGACGTCGTGACCATGCATGTCGATTCGCCCGCGACCGTCATCCAGACCGCGGAAAGCCGCGGCAAATATTCGATCGGCTTCCAGTCGGTCGCGGCGCAGGCGCTGGCGCCGAAATACTGGATCACCGGGCTCGGCTTCACCTGGGGACCGTTCATGACCGAAACTGCCAAGAGCGTGATCGCAGGGACCTTCAAGCCCGCCATGGTGCGTGAAGGGCTCGGCCAAGGCATGATGGCGGTCGCGCCCTTCGGTTCGGAAGTGCCGGCCGACGTGAAAAGCCTTGTTCTCGCCGCCGCCGATAAGGTCGGCAAAGGCTTCAATCCGTTTACCGGCCCAGTCACCGACAATACCGGCGCCGTAAAAATCCCCGCTGGTGAATCCTGGGGCGGCGACAAGATGGGCAATTTCGACTGGTACGTCGAAGGCGTGATCGGCAAGGCCAAGTAGCTTGCCGGCACACGCCGTCTGTTGAGCCGATGAACTGGAAACAACACCGGCGCTCGTGAAAGCGCGCGCGCCAGTACGTCAAAGAATGCCGCAGAGGAGAGATGCGGATGCTTGAGATCAACATTCCCGAGGTGGTCGCCGAAGTGACAGCAGCCTTTCAGCGCTACGAGCGTGCGCTCGTCGCCAACGATGTCGGGGTGCTCGACGCACTGTTCTGGGAAAGTCCCAACACGCTGCGCTTCGGCATCGCCGAGAATCTCTACGGTTACGAGGCGATCGCCTCGTTCCGCAGTTCCCGACCGCGGATCGACTTGACGCGTCAGCTCAAGAACACGGTGATTGTGAGCTACGGGCGGGATTTTGCCACCGCCAATACCGAGTTCCAGCGGGTGGGATCGACCGTCACTGGCCGCCAGAGTCATGTCTGGGTCCGCACCGAGGAAGGCTGGCGCATTGCCGCCGCCCATGTCAGCCTGATGCCGGCTGCTGCGCGCGACACGGCGCGCGGCGTCGCTACCGCGGCGACTTGATTTTCGATCCATCGCCGTTTCAACGGCGACGGAGGAGCGCCGGCAATTCCTCGATGCTGGAAATTTCGTGTTCCGGATCAAGCGCGCGGCAGCGTTCCACGTCGCCATAGCCGTAGGACGCCCAGCAGCACGGCATACCGCTCGCTCGCGCGAACAAAATGTCGGTCGCGGTGTCGCCGACCATCAATATCCGCCGGCTCTGCAATCCCGAATAACGGGGCAGCACGTGATCCGTGATCAGCGCCGGATCGGGCTTTTTGGGCAGCCCGGCCTCGTCGGCCAGCACCAGATCGACGAAAGGATTGAGAGCGGCCCCCTCGAGCGAACGGCGGATTGCGGCGCCCCCCTTGTTACTGACGACGATACAGGTCGTGCCGCCGGTGTGAAGCTCGCGCAGCACTTCCGCGGCGCCGGAAAAGGGTTTCAGCAGTGCGGCTTCCTCATCCTGATAGATAGTGCGGTAGATTTTTACGCGATCTTGCAGCGCGGCTGGATCCTGCTGCAAAGCTTGGTCCAAATGCAGAAACGTGTCCTGCAGGGTTATGCCGCTCGCGACGGTCCGCAGAATCGCCGCCATGGGCGGTACGGCCGGCCGGATAGCGCGAATGTGCGCTCGATACAGCGAATAATGGCGGGACGGGTATCGAACAGCGTGCCGTCGTAATCGAAGATGATCGCCGCGATGGCGCTCATCGCGGCCGGGTCAGTGCCCCGCCATGTGCTTGCCGATGGTGGAGCGGTCGGTCGCGCCGACCGGCGCCTGATAATTGATGGTGCCGCCGGACATCACCGCGACCTGATCGGCGAGCTCCAAAATCTCGTCGAGGTCTTCGGAGACCAGCAAGACCGCGGCGCCGCGATTGCGCTGCTCCATGATCTGCGAGCGGATTTCGGCAACGGACGCGAAATCGAGGCCGAAGCACGGATTGGCGACAATGAGTACATCGACCTCGCCGGAGAGTTCTCGCGCCAAGACGGCGCGCTGCACGTTGCCGCCGGAGAGATCCGAAATGGCGGTTTCGGGCGACGGCGTCTTCACCCGATAGCGCGCGATCAGCTCACGGGCCTTCTCGCGCATAGGCCCGGGCGACAGCCACCAGCCGAGTTTCGCCGCCGGCGGCTGATCGAAGGTGCGAAACGCCATGTTCTCGGCGACGGTCATTTTCGGCACCGTCGCGTTTTTCAGCGGCTCCTCCGGCAGCCCAAATATCTTCAGGCGATAGAAGCTGGCGCGGTCGGGCTCGAAGGGATGCTGCTTGATGATGATGCGGCCGTCGGTCAGCGGCCGCTGGCCGGCCAAGACTTCGACGAGCTCGGATTGACCATTGCCGGAAACGCCCGCAATGCCGACGATCTCGCCCGAATGGACTTTGAGATTAACTTGCTCGAGCGCCCGCATGCCTTCGTCGTCGTCGGCATAAAGCGCGGCGAGCTCAAGCACCGTGTCGCCGGCCGGCTTGTCGTTGCGGACGGCGCGGTCGCGAATTTGCGTGTCGCCGATCATCATGCGGGCCATCGCGTCGGTGGTCAGATCCTTGACCTCGCCGCCGCCGACCTTGCGGCCGCGGCGCAGCACCGTGACGCTGTCGCAGAAGCTCAGCACTTCGCGGAACTTGTGGGTGATCATGATAACGGTGATCTCCTTGCGGTGCGTCATGCCGCGCAGGAGGCCCAACATTTCATCGGCCTCGTCCGGTGTCAGCACCGAGGTCGGCTCGTCGAGAATAAGAAGTCGCTGATCGAGATAGAGGAGCTTGAGGATTTCGAGCTTTTGCTTTTCGCCTGCCGCCATCGCCGACACCGGCACGTCGAGCGGAACCCGGAACGGCATCCGATCGAGGAATTCCTCGAGCGCACGCATCTCCTTTTTCCAGTCGATGATGGCCGGCGCATCGGCGCGGCTGATGACAAGATTCTCGGCGCCGGTCAGGGACGGCACCAAAGTGAAATGCTGGTAGACCATGCCGATGCCGAGCGCGCGGGCGTCGCGCGGATTGCGGATCGGCACCTCGGCGCCGTCGAGCAGGACCTGGCCTTTATCGGGCGAATAGAAGCCCATGATGCATTTGACCAGTGTCGACTTGCCGGCGCCGTTCTCGCCCAGCAGCGCATGCACGGTGCCGGGCTTGACGTTGATGGAGACGTCTTCGAGCGCCACCAGCGGCCCGAAGATCTTGGTCATGCCAGTGGTTTCGAGCGACGGAGCGCGCATGGTGGACGCGGGCGCCGGATCGGCCGGTATCACCGTCGCAACGCTCATGGCAGATTCTCCACGAAGCTCTTGGAATTGGAAACCGCGCCGAACACGCCGCCTTGCATCTTCACCATCTTGATCGCGGCGAGATGGTTGCCATGGTCGGTGGCGCCGCAGCAGTCTTCCAGCATCAGACATTCGAAGCCGCGGTCGTTGGCCTCGCGCATGGTGGTGTGCACGCAGACATCGGTGGTGATGCCGGTCAGCACGATATTGCGCCAGCCTTTGGTCCGTAGCAGCAATTCTAGATCGGTGGCGCAGAACGAACCTTTGCCGGGCTTGTCGATGATCGGCTCGCCGTCCAACGGCTTAAGCTCCGGGATGATGTCCCAGCCGGGCTCGCCGCGCACCAGGATGCGGCCGCAAGGACCCGGATCGCCGATGCCGGCGCCGATCTGGCGGGATCGCCAGCGCTTGTTGTCCGGCAGATCGGCGAGGTCGGGGCGGTGGCCTTCGCGGGTGTGGATGATGCCGTAGCCCTTTTTGCGCATCGCATCGAGGACCGAGCGGATCGGTTCGATCGGCGCCCGCGTCAGCGACAGGTCGTAGCCCATCTTGTCGACGTAACCGCCCTTGCCGCAAAAGTCGGTTTGCATGTCGATGATGATCAGCGTGGTGTTCTCAGGCCGAATGTTGCCGTCGAACGGCCAGGCATAGGGATCGCCGGGAATGGTGGGCATGAGGAACCCTATTTGGTGATGCTCAGCTCGCCCGGTACGTCACGCGCCGCCCGTTTGGAGCCAGCCGATGCGATCATGATGAAGAGCGTGAGGATGTAGGGCGCGGCGTTGAAGAAGTAGTAGCCTTGCGTGATGCCGACGGATTGCAAAGCCGGGCCGATGGCGCCGGCGGCGCCGAACAAGAGCGCCGCGATCACGCAGCGTATCGGGCTCCACCGCGCGAAAATGACGAGCGCCACCGCCATCAGGCCCTGGCCCGAGGATAGGCCCTGATTCCACGAGCCGGGATAAAACAGCGACAGGAACGCGCCGCCGACACCGGCCAGAAAACCGCCCGCGGTGGTGCACAGGAAGCGCACCAGATCGACCGACACGCCCATGGCCTTGGCCGCTGGCGCGCTATCTCCGGTCATGCGGATGATCAGACCCCATTTGGTGTTGGCGAAAGCCCAAGCCATCGCCAATCCGACGGCGACGCCGACGAGGAGGAGAGGATTGATCTGCAGCGCCTGGGCGATCTCCTTATTGCCGGTCCAAGCGCCGAGCGAAAACGACGTCAACTGTGGCGCCGATGGCTGGATGTAGGGTTTGCCGAAAAAGAACGCGATGCCGGTGCCGAACAGCATCATGGCGATACCGACCGCGATGTCGTTCACCTTCGGCAGTTTGCAGATATAGCCGTGCATGGCGCCGAGCACCGAGCCGGCGCATCCGGCGGCCAGCACGCCGAGCCACGGCGAGCCGGAATTGTAGGAGATCGCGTAGCCGGTCATGGCACCGAGCACCAGCGTGCCTTCGAGGCCAAGATTGACGCGTCCGGATTTCTCGGTGAGGCATTCGCCGAGGGCGACGAACATGAATGGCGTCGAAACCCGTAACGCGCCGCCGATCAGCGCGACGAGGACGATGACGTAAGCGCTCTCGTTCATGTGCGATCCGCCGCTCCGCGAACTTGGAAGATTTTGAAACGCCCATAGAGCGTCTCCGACATCAGCAAGACCACGAAGATCAAGCCCTGCAACACCAACACGGTGGCGTCGGGAAGACCCATGCGGCGCTCGATGAGGCCCCCGGCTGCAACGATGCCGCCGAACAGGATGGCGACCGGAATAATGGCGAGCGGGTTATGGCGCGCCAGGAACGCCACCAGAATGCCCGTATAGCCGTAGCCGGCGGCGAGCGACGCATTGGCGCGGCCCTGGATGGCGGCGACCTCGAAAAAGCCGGCGAGGCCGGCGCATGCGCCGGCGATCGCGCAGCAGATCACGATCAGCTTGCCCACGGGCAGGCCCTGCGCCAGCGCCGCGCGGGCATTGCCGCCCGCGACGCGGACGGCGAAACCGAACGTGGTGCGCGACAAAAGAATGTAGAGCGCGACCGAAAGCACGACGCCTGCGGCCAATCCCCAATGTACGTCAGTGCCGGGCATATGGCCGACCATATAGGCGTCGCCGATCGGCATGGTCGAGGGCTTGTTGGGGTTGGTCAGATCGCGCAACGACCCTTCGACGAAGAAATTCATGATGGCGATGCCGATATAGGTCATCAGCAGCGACGAGATCGTTTCGTTGACGCCGCGCGCATAGCGCAGATAGCCGACGATGCCGATCCACAAAGCACCGATCAGCATGCCGGCGATGGCCATCAGGCAGAGCGTCAAAAACACCGGCGCATGCCCGGTCACCAGCGGAATGGCGACGACCGCGGAGGCGAAGCCGCCGAGCACCAGCGCGCCTTCGCCACCGATGACCACCAAGCCGATGCGCGCCGGCAGTGCCACGCATAGCGCCGTAAGAATGAGCGGAGACGAACGTTGCAGCGTGTTCTGCAGTGAAAACGAGGTGCCGAAGCCGCCGCGTTCGACCAGCTGGAAAAACTCGATGGGAGACTTGCCGAGCACCAGCAACAGTATCGAGAAAAGCAGCGCCGAAATCGCCAGCGCCAAGAGCGGTATTACGACAAATTCAGCGCCGCGGCGGAGCCGGATGGAAAGGTCACCCCAGTGTTTCGAGGCGCTTGCCGGCGGATTCAGCGGCTCAGCGATATCAGCCATGCTTTGCTACGAGCTCCCGAACTGTGGACACATGCGAAAGACACGTGATCCGGCCGCGCGGCCAACATTCGGTTCGCCGCGCGGCTTGGTCGTCGGACAATGGCGGATCAGGTGATCGAGCCTTGAACGCCGTCGAGCAGGTAGTTCATCTTGTCGAGGAACGGGTCGAGATTGTCGTAGGTCTTGCTGATGACGATATTGCCTTTGTTGTCCTTCAGCGGACCGACATAGATCGGCTTCTTGGCCTTGAGCCCCGCGATCGCCTCCGTTGCGGCCTTGCGCGCCGCCTCGCTGGCACCCGCGCCGAACGGCGTGTTCTGCACCATGTCGGCCTCATAGCCGCCGCTCACCATGTTGGGCAGTTCCTTGCCGCCCGACAGGTCGGTCGCGTAGCCCTTATAGATCGTGATCCACTTGTATTCGGCGCCGGTGATGAAGCCGGTCGGCGCCAGCGGTGCCTGCGAGGCGTTGTGGCCGCAGGTTTTCACGCCGCGCTTCTCGGCCGTCGAGATCACGACCTTTGGGCTGTCGACATGGCACGTGATGACGTCATTGCCGGCGTCGACGAGGGCATTGGTCGCTTCGGCCTCGCGGACCGGCAGCGACCAGTCGCCGGTGAAGATTACCTGGACCGTCGCATCCGGCTTGGTGGTGCGGGCCCCCAGCAGGAACGAATTGATGTTGCTGAGCACGGACGCGATCGGCTTTGCCGCAACGAAGCCGAGCTTGCCCGATTTGGTCGAGAGGCCGGCCGCGACCCCGTCCACGTAATGCGCCTGGTTGAGGTATCCGAAGTAACTGCCGAGGTTCTTCGGCAGTGCCGGCGTCCACAACGGGGCGGCGTGGCGAAACTGGACCTTTGCATATTTTTTGGACAGGTCGACCATAAAGGGATCAAAATAGCCGAACGACGTGCCCAGAATGATATTGGCGTTATCGAGGTTGACCATCGACTCCATGGTTTTGGAGCAAGCGTCGGTCTCGGGGACGTTCTCTTCTTCGACGACCGTAACCCCCGGAATGCTCTTGAGCGCTTTCGCGGCCACCGCATGGGCCTGGTTCCAGCCGAAATCGTCGCGAGGGCCGACATAAACGATGCCGATCGTGACCCCCGCGGCTTGAGCGGCTCTTCCCGCCGTTCCGGTCGCAAGTATTGAAGCCGCGCCAGCCTTTAACAGCGTGCGCCGGTCGAAAATTGGGAATGCCATCTCACGTCCTCCACTGAGTGTTTTTGGAAAGCCACCCGGGACAAACTTTTGCAAGCATCATGCCATGGGCCCGCTTGGGCCGGCCTGGATTTTGCAGCCGTTACGCCACGCGAGGCGCATCATGCTGGATGTTCTTGATCTCACTGGTCTCGGAGCGGATGACCCTGCAGCGGTGCGGCGGGTGGCCGCAGAATTAGGGGGCGCATGCCGCGAAACGGGCTTCTTCTACATTCGCAATCACGGCGTGCCCGAGCCTCTGATGGCGAGCATGTTCGCGCGCTCGCGAGATTTTTTTGCATCGCCGACGCGCGTTAAAGACCAATTCGCCATCACGCGATCACCGCACAATCGCGGCTATGTCGGCATCGCCAGCGAGCGGCTCAATCTCTCGCAGGCGGATCAAAAAGAAGCCTTCAATATCGGTTTGGATCTGCCGGCGTCCGACGCCGAGGTCATCGCCGGAAAGCCATTTCGCGGCGTCAATCTGTGGCCGGACACGCCAGGATTTCGCGACACGGCGCTTGCCTATTTCAACGCGGTGTGGCGGGTCGGCCTCGATTTACATCGGGCCATTGCGACCGATCTCGGACTACCGCCCGCGTTCTTCGACGATAAGTTCGATCGGCCGATGGCGACGCTGCGTTTGTTGCACTATCCGCCGCGCGCTGCCGGTGAGGGCGATCTTCCCGGCGCCGGCGAACATACCGATTACGGCAGCATCACGATACTCCTCACCGACGACGTCGGCGGCCTCGAAGTGCGGCGCCGCGACGGCGCCTGGATCAAGGCGCCGCCGATCCCCGGCGCCTTCGTCTGCAACATCGGCGATTGTCTGATGCGGTGGAGCAACGACACTTATGTCTCGACGCCGCATCGTGTGACAAGCCCGCCGGGCCGCGACCGCTATTCGATTGCATTCTTTTTGGATCCCAATCCGGAAGCGCGGATCGAGTGTTTGCCCGGCTGCAATCCGCCGGGGACGGCCGCCAAATACCCGCCGATCCTGGCGGCCGATTATCTGACCCGGCGCCTCGTCGCGACCTACGGCGCGGGCTGACCGATCAACAAACAAACACGCGGCGCGCATGGCCCTCGACCTGATCCTGCGAAAGGCCCGCATCGGCACCCATGAGCCGCAGACCGTCGATATTGCCGTCGCCGATGGACGCATCGCCGGCATCGCTCCTGAAATAGCCGCCGACGGCCCGGAAGAGAATCTCGCTGGCAGGGTTGTCGTCGCCGGCCTGGTGGAGACCCACATCCATCTCGACAAGGCCTGCATTCTTGACCGCTGCAAGTCGGAGCAAGGCACGCTTGCCGAGGCGATCGCCGAAGTCGCCGCGGCCAAGCGCGACTTCAGCGAGGACGATGTCTACCGGCGCGCCCGCCGCACGCTGGAGAAATCGATCCTGCAAGGCACCATGCGCATGCGCACCCATGTCGAGGTCGACCCGCGGATCGGGCTAAAAGGCTTTCACGCCATTCAGCGTCTACAGAAGGATTATCGTTGGGCGATCGATATCGAGATTTGCGTGTTTCCGCAGGAAGGGTTGCTCAACGATCCCGGCACCGAGGAGTTGTTGATCGCGGCCTGCGAGCAAGGCGCCGACCTTATCGGCGGGTGTCCCTATACCGACAGCGATCCGCATGGCCAGATCGCGCGCATCTTCGCTATCGCGCGGCGCTTCGATCGCGACATCGATTTTCACCTTGACTTCGATCTCGAGCCGGCGCGGATGGATCTCGACGAAGTCTGCCGGCAGACGCAAGCCGCCGGCTGGGGGGGCCGGGTCGCCGTCGGCCATGTCACAAAACTCTCGGCGATCGGACGCGAGCGCTTTGCCGAAATCGCCAAGCGGCTTGCCGACGCCGGTGTCGCCGTGACGGTGTTGCCGGCGACGGATCTTTATCTGATGGGGCGCGACCGCGACCACGATGTACCCCGCGGCGTCACTGCCGTGCACCGGCTCCTCGAATACGGAGTGGTGTGCTCGATCGCGACCAATAACGTGCTCAATCCGTTCACGCCGTTCGGCGATTGCTCACTGGTCCGGATGGCTAATCTCTACGCGAATGTCACGCAAATCGGCCGCCCCGCCGAATTGGCTTCCTGCCTCGACATGGTGACGACCTTCCCGGCGAAACTCATGAATCTGAAAAATTACGGCATCAAGATCGGCAACCCGGCCGATCTCGTGGTGCTGGATTGCGGCGATCCGGCGCTCGCGGTGGCGGAACTGGCGCGTCCCCTGTTCGGACTGAAGAACGGCCGCCGCAGTTTCGTCTGTCCGCCGCCGCGGCTTCTCGCGCAGTCTTCCACGTTCGGTTGAAAAAATTTCTTAAAAGCAGCCCGGACTCGGCTCGAAATGCCGGGCAATACCCTGCTCGAGCGCCGGCAGGGCCGCGGCGATCGCGGCTTTGTCGGCCATCCCGGCGCGGAGCCGATCGGCGAGTTCGGCGCGGGCGGCGGCGGCATCGACGCCTGTCACCGCACCGTCTCTGACCACGGTTTTGCCCGCAACGATCAGCTCGCGAATATGCCGTGCCGTGGCGCGCGTGAGCACGAGTTGCAGCGCGTCGATGTCCGGGCGCAGCCGATCGTCGTCGATCCCGGCCCAGTCGAGCAGCAAAAGATCGGCAGGCTCACCCGGACGGACGGCGCCGTCTCCGGCCTCGTTGGTGACCGAGAGCCGGCCATTGGCGAAAGCCGTCCGTAACAGCTGCTCCCGGTTCATGGCGACGTTGAATCCTGTGCCGACGTGAAGAAGGTGCAACAGCCGCAGCTCGCGCAGCGCATCGTCATCGTCGTCGAGCGCGCCGCCGTCGATACCGAGCGCGATCCGGCAGCCGGCCTCGATCATGCGCGCCACCGGCGCGATGCCGGAGCGCAAGTGCAGATTGGAGCTCGTGTTCACGGCGATGGTGACGCCGCGTCCGGCCAGCAATTCAAGCTCGTCGGGCCGCGCCCAAACGCAATGCGCCAGCGTGAGGCGAGGGGACAACAGCCCGAGGGCGTCGAGGTGATTGACCACGCCGTCAGGATGGGTCGCGTCGGCCCAGGCGCGCTGATACCGCGTCTCCAGGAGGTGCATGTGGATGCGGCGGCCACTGCGCTGCGACTCCTCGGCGATCGCCGCCAGCAATGCGTCGCTGCACCATTGCACGCCATTGGGCCCGAATTGCACGTCGAACATCGGGCCGGCCGCCGCGGCGACAACCTCGTTGAATAGCGCGATGAATTCCCGCGGCTGCCGCGCCGGCCGCGCAATGATCTTTTCGATCGCGCGACGGGCCTGCGGCGGCAGCGCGGCGAGGATCGGTTCCGACGGTCCATAGACCAGCGGATTGCGGTCGCGCATCGACACCGCAAATCCGACCCGGAGGCCGACGTCGCGCGCCGCGCGCGCGATGGCTGCTGCTTCGGTGGCAAGATCGGTCAAGCCCTGTGGCCGCGTGAGATGCATCATCACCGCGCCGACCCCGCCCAAGGCAGCGCGCGACAGCGCGACGACGGCGACGAGATAGGGATCGAGCGACGGGATCAGCGCCTGATATTGCAGCCAGGTCTCGAGCGGCTTGCCGCCGGCGCCGAGCGAACTGGTGCGCACCGCGCGGCCGTGGTCGTGCGCATTGACCAGCGCCGGCATGATGAACAGGGCGTCGGCTTCCGCTGGCGCGGCGGCGCCGACCGCCTCGACCTGGCCGCCGGCAATGCGGATTTGCCGCTTCGTCGCGACCGGCTTGTCCGGCGCCTCGATCAGATGGGCGCAAGTGATGATCCGCATGATCGCTGAATTCGTGCCGCCGCGGTTACGTCTAGTCGAGTCTACCACACGCCGTCGTGCAATGCGGCAGCTTCGTCCTCGAGCAGCGGACCGATCACCTCGACAGCGCGCTGGCCGGCTGCGAAAACGATACGGCAGGGCAGGTCGAGCGTCGGATTTTCGGCATGATTGCCGGTCAGCGTCTTGAGCCGTCGTTCCGTCAGCCCAAACACCACGCGTCCGATCCCGGCCCAATAGATCGCGCCGGCGCACATGGCGCAGGGCTCGGCCGACGTATAGAGCGTGCAGCCGCTCAAGATTTTAGGGTCGATCTCTTTCGATGCCTGAGTGGCGAGCAGGCGCTCCGCATGTCCCGTCATATCGCGCTCAGGCAGGTAGCCGTTCTCGGTCTCGATCAGCACCTCGCCCGCGGCGCTCACCAGGATGGCGCCGAACGGATGATTGCCGTGGGTTCGCGCCCGCCGGGCTACGTCAAAACTTCGGCGCAAATATTCTTCGTGATCGAGTTGCTGCACGGCTCGCTCATCCGCTGGTCAAATGGCCGTGCCGAACTTATCCGTAATCGCCGCAAAAATCCGATCCGGCTTGAACGGCGTCGCGCAGAAGCGAATTCCAGTGGCGTCGAACAGCGCATTGCTCAACGCGGCATTGATCGGATTATAGGGGCTTTCGCTCATCGATTTGGCGCCGAAGGGACCGACGCTATCGGTGGTGTCGGCGAACAGAACTTCGGTGCGCGGCAGATCGCCAAATTGCGGCAGATGGTAATTGCGGAAGGTCGGATTGGTCACGCGGCCGGTTTCGTCGATCACCATTTCCTCGTAGAGCGCGGCGCCGATCGATTGTGCGACGCCGCCCTCGACCTGGCCGCGGCACTGCATCGGATTGATGACGCGGCCGGCGTCCGCGGCGTGGATGCTGCGCAGGATCTTGATCGCGCCGGTGCGCTTGTTCACGGCGATGCGGAACGCCTGCACGTTGAACGCAACCGAGCGCGGTGTTCCGTTCCAGCGGCCATTGGCCGTAAGTCTTCGGCCCGCCGCGCGCGCGGCCGCGGCAAGCTCGGCCAGTCCAATCTTTCGTCCGGCCCCTTCCACGGCGCCGGCGACGAGCGACCAGGCTGTCGGTGCGCCGCCGGTGTGCTCGGCCGCAAAGCGCAAAATTTCACCGCGCAAAGCTTCGCAGGCGAGTTGCGTAGCGCGGCCGGCGACGACGGTGCCGGTCGAGCCATAGGCGCCGGTGTCGTGACCGCCATTGTCGGTATCGGAGGTGAGGAGATGGATCTTGTCGACGGTGGTGGCGAGCGCGGTCGCAGCAATCTGATGATGAACGGTGGAGGTGCCGTTGCCGAACTCGGCCGTGCCGACCGTTAGCTGGAATGTGCCGTCGTCGCGCAGCGCAACGCTTGCGTCGGCGATGTGGCCGAACGGCGGCACGGTATCGATCATGCCAAGCGCGAGGCCCTCGCCGGTCAGCCAGTCCTCGGACGGCGGCGGCGTCTCGCCCCCGCCGCGCTCCAGTGAATCCCGGACCAAGGCGAGACATTGGTCGAGGCCGTAGCTGCCGTATTGCACGTCATGGCCTTCCTGCGAGCCGGTGGAAATCATCGGGTCGCCGGGCCGCACCACGTTGCATTCGCGAAATGCGATTGGATCCATGCCGATCTGGTGTGCGAGTTCATCCATCGCCGACTCGACGGCGAAATTGGTCTGCGGCAGCCCGTAGCCCCGGAATGCGCCGGCCGGAACATTGTTGGTGTAGACCGCGATGGCGTCGATCTTTTTGTTGGCGCAGTTGTAGACCGAAACCGATTCACTGCAGGCGTGGTTGAGCACCGCAAAACCATGATTGCCGTAAGCGCCGGTATTGGAGAGGACGTTCATCTCGATTGCGGTCAATCGGCCGTCGCGGCGCGCGCCGGCTTTGATGCGCACGCGCATCGGGTGCCGCGTCGTCGCCGCGATAAATTGTTCCTCGCGGGTGAATTCGAGCTTCACGGGCTGTCCGGTCTCGAGCACCGCAAGCGTCACGACGTCCTCGACCAGCATCTCTTGCTTGGCGCCGAAGCCGCCGCCCATGCGCTCGCAGAACACGCGGACCTTCGCCGGATCGAGGCCGAAAAGGCCGGCGAGCGCGCGGCGGGTCAGAAACGGCGTCTGCGTGCTGGAGCGGATATTGAGCCGCTGCGCATCGTCGAGCCAGCCGATGGCGCAATGCGTTTCCAGATGCGCGTGCTGGACGCGGTGCGTGACAAAGGTGCCCTCATAGACAAAGTCGGCTTGGGCAAATCCATCTTCGACGCTGCCGACATGGCTATGGATTTCGCCGACGATATTGCGCTGCGGATCGGCGATGCGCGCTTCGGGGCCCTTGTCGTGGATAATGGGTGCACCGGGCTGCATGGCTTCCTCGGCATCGAACACGGCCGGCAGCACGTCGTAGTCGACATCGATTTCGCGGCAGCCGGCTTCGGCCGCGCCCTCGGTCTCGGCAATCACCGCCGCCACGCGCTGGCCGACGAAGCGCACGACACTGTCGAAGACGGCGGTATCGTCCGGATCGGCGGTTTCGCTTTCGTGCCTGGCGCTCGAATAAAGCTTTTGCGGCGCGTCTTCGAAGGTCAGCACGGCGCGAACGCCGGGAACCGCCAAGGCCGCATCCTTGCGGATCGATCTGATGCGCGCATGGGCGTGCGGCGAGCGCAGAAGTTTGACATGCAGCAGCCCGGGCGGCGCGACGTCCATGGTGTAGGCGACGGCGCCGCTGATCACGCCACGCGCCGCGGGCGCTTCGACACTGCGGCCGCAGGCTTGGCCTGCTTCCGCCTGCTCGATGGCGGAGACGCCGCGAATAGCGTTTTCGATCGCGCCGTAGCCGGTACAGCGGCAGATATTGCCTTTCAGCGCCCAGGCCAGATCCTGGCGCTGGGCCTGGTTGAGGCTCGCCGCCGTGATGATCATGCCGGGCGTGCAGAAGCCGCATTGAAACCCTTGCGCCTGCAAAAAGGCCTGCTGCATCGGATGCAACTCGCCGTTTTGCGCCAGTCCTTCGATGGTGGTGACCGCGCGGTTCTCGGCGCGGTAGGCCGGATAGAGGCAAGAGTGCACGGGATCGCCATCGACCAGCACCGTGCAGGCGCCGCAATCGCCGGCATCGCACCCTTTTTTCACGCCGAAACAACCGAGCTCGCGAAGGAAGGTACGCAGGCATTGCCCCGGTCGCGGCCGCTCCTCGTGGCTTATTCCGTTGACCAGAACACTCATGCGGCGCTCGCAGCAAAGCCTGCGAGTTCGCCGCGAACCTCTTCGGCAAATTGCAGCGTGACTTGGCGCCGCCACGCCGGCGCACCGTGAACGTCGTCGTAATAGCACTCAGGCGGAATCTCGGCTTCAATTCGCTCGCGCAATGCGCCGAGCGCCGGAAGCCCGGCAAACGACAGGCGGACCGGCCGTGGCGTCGAGGCCGTGACGGTCAACGCAAACGATCCATCGTCCGGCGACAGCGTCCCGATCAGGAGCGCCCCGGAGCGGCCGAGCGGGCTCAGCGCAATCTGGCGAAAGGCGGTACGCCGCCGGAGCGACGCGAGCGGCAGATCGATGGCGCGTAAGAGTTCGCCCGGACAAAGCGCGTTGTGCAGCGGCGCCAAAACGAAATCGCGAACGGCAACGCGCCGCTCGCCGCCGTCCGCGGTCCAGATCGTGCACACGCCGTCAAGCGCGGCGGTGAGCGAGATCATCGGCCCGGCCGGCAGCGCCATGCAGAGATTGCCGCCGACGGTCGCCATGTTCCAGATTTTAAACGAGGCGAGAAACGAGCGGCAGCACTGATTGAAGAGCGGCGCTGCGGTCCACTGCGGGGGAAGCGCCATGCCATCGAGTTCCGCGATCTTGCAGGTCGCGGCAATGCGAAGGCCGTGCTCGTTTGTCTCCAGCGCCGGCCAGCCCAGGTCGGCGATGTCGATCAGCCGCGAGACTTTCAGCTGCGGCTCTGAAAACAGCCACGTACCGCCGGCGAGCCAGGCATCGCCCGCGCCCCACGCCGGAAAATCCGCGCGCCGGCGCGGTCTCGCGATATCGGTGATGGTATTTAGGTCCATCGCGATCCCGATAGTGCACAAATCATGCCGTCTCGGCGAGGATCAGATCGAGCTCCGCGAGCGCCTTTGCCTTCTCGGGCGCAGTCATCAGGGAAGCCTGAAAGCCGTTGCGGACAATCGCCGCGATCTCGTCGCGGCCAAGCGTCAGCGCAGTGGCGACGGCGCGGTAGTTATCGTTGACATAGCCGCCGAAATAGGCCGGATCGTCGGAATTGACGGTAACGATCAGATCCTTGTCCAGCATGCGCCGCAGCGGGTGCCGGGTGAGGTCGTCGATGACCCGTAGCCGCAAGTTGGAGAGCGGACAGACGGTCAGCGCCATCCGCTCGCGCGCCAACCGTGCAATCAGCGTGGCATCATCGAGCGATCGATTGCCGTGATCGATGCGCCCGACGCCGAGCACGTCGAGCGCCTCCCAGATGTAGCTCGGCGGGCCTTCCTCGCCGGCATGCGCGGTCAGAAAAAATCCCGCATCGCGGGCGCGGGCGAAGACGCGCTTGAATTTGCTCGGCGGATGACCGGCCTCGGATGAATCCAGACCGATGCCGACGATCTTGTTGCGAAACGCAAGCGCGCTATCCAGCGTCTTTTCGGCATCCGCCTCATCGAGATGGCGCAGAAAGCACATGATCAGGCTTGCCGCGATGCCCAGTTGCTCTTCGGCGTCGACGATGGCGCGATGCAGGCCGCCGATCACAGTCGCGAAAGCGATACCGCGGGCGGTGTGGCCTTGCGGGTCGAAAAACATCTCGACATGGCGGACATTGTCGGCGCGTGCACGCTGCAAATAGGCGAAGGCAAGATCGTAAAAGTCCTGTTCGGTGATCAGGACCGACATGCCTTGATAATAGATGTCGAGAAAATCCTGCAGATTGTTAAACCGGTAAGCTTGGCGGAGCGCATCGACCGACGCATAGGGCAGCCGTATGCCGTTGCGCGCGGCGAGCGCGAACATCAATTCCGGCTCCAGGCTTCCCTCGATGTGAATGTGCAACTCACATTTGGGCAGCCGGGCTATCAAAGTGTCCGCATCATTCATCGGCTTGGTTCTCCGGCCGCCCATGCGCAGGCCGCCCGCGGGGAAAGCCCGCCGATCCCCCGTCGGTTCCCTGTGGCGCCGTATGGCGGGCACGCGATCAAAGCGCGGGTTGCCCGGCGATATAGGTCTGCCGCACCGCGCGATCATCGCCCATGGTCATGAGCACAAATAATTCTTCTTCGAGATCGCGGGTCACCTCCATACGGTGCGCCATGGCGGGCGTCGCGCGGGCATCGAGCACGACTAGATCCGCGAAGCCGCCCGGCGCGATCGTGCCGATCTCGCCGTCGAGGCCGAGCGCCGCCGCATTGGCGCGCGTCATCAGATCGAAGGCGGCGAGCGCCGGCAGGTTCTGGCCTTGCAGCTGCAGCACTTTGTAGGCTTCGGCCGCGGTCCGCAGCATCGAATAGGACGTGCCGCCGCCGACATCGGTCGCGAGCGCGATGCGCACGCCGGCCTCCGCGAGCTTGCGATAATTGAACAGGCCGCTGCCGATGAAAAGGTTCGATGTCGGACAGAACACCGCCACCGACTTGGTGTCGCGCATCAACGCGATCTCGGCCTCGTCGAGATGGATGCAGTGGCCCATCAGCGACCGCGGGCCGAGCAGTCCGAAGCGCTCGTACACCGCGGTATAGCTCGCGTCCTCGGGGAACAATCGTTTCACGGTCGCGATCTCGTCGTGATTTTCGTCGAGATGGGTCTGCATCAACACCGTCGGGAATTCCTTGAGCAGCGCGCCCGCGGCTTCAAGCTGCTCGCCGGTCGAGGTGATGGCGAAGCGCGGCGTCACGGCGTAACGCTGGCGCCCCTTGCCGTGCCAGCGGCGGATGAGGTCGCGGCTCGCCGTAATTGCGTCGCGCGCCGGTTCCAGCAGTCCCGGTGGCCCATTGCGGTTCATGATCGCGGTGCCGGCGATCATGCCGACGCCGCGGCGCGCGGCGGCGCCGAACAGCGCTTCTGCCGAGGCCGGATGCGCCGAGCAATAGGCGACCGCCGTGGTGGTGCCGTTGCGCGCCAATTCGTCGAGGAAGAATTCGGCGATGCGGGCGGCGTGCGCGGGATCGCCGAATTTCTGTTCCTCGACGAAGGTGTATTTCTCGAGCCATTCGAGGAGTTGCGCGCCGTAGGACGCGATCACCTGGGTCTGCGGATAATGGATATGCGGGTCGATAAAGCCGGGCATGATGAGCTCGCCCGGATAGTGGTCGACCGCCGTTCCCGCCGGCAATCCCGATAAGAGCTCGGCCGCCGGCCCGACCGCGGCGGTGCGGCCGTCCCGCGCCAGCACCACGCCGTCATCGATATAGCGATAGCTTTCGGTATCGCCCGCGCCGCGCGGCGCGCGCAGAAAGGTCAGCACCCGGCCGCGGATCGCACGCACACTGCCATCCGGCATGGTCGGATCACTTCCCCGGCGCGCCGGCAGCCAGCCACGAGGCAAGCGTGAGCCGCTCCTGCGGCGTCATCTCCGTGATATTGCCCGGCGGCATGGCGCGCGAACGTACCGCGACGAGATCGATCAGCGGCGCATGCAGCCTGATCTGTTCATTGCTGTCGAGCAGCACGCCCTCAGGTGCTGCCGGGATTCCGTCCCACACCGGCTCGGCGGCATGGCACATGCTGCAGCGGGAAATCACGATGTCGGCGACTTGTTTGAATTTCGGCTGAGGCGGCAGCGCGCCCATCTCGATGTTCGAGCCAGCCGCCGACAGCCAGGCAATGGCGACCATGCCGGCGGCCGCCACGGCCCAGGTCCACCATGGACTGCCTTTGCCCTCGTGGCGTGAATTGAAGAAGTGGCGGATCACCGGGCCGATGGCGAGCACGATCGCGACGATCAGCCAGTTGTATTTGGTGGCAAAGAACAGCGGATAGTGATTGCTCAGCATCAGAAAGACGACGGGCAGCGTCAGGTAATTGTTATGCACGGAGCGCTGCTTGCCGAGCGCGCCCCAGCGCGGATCTGGTTCTTTGCCGGCGATCATCGCGTCGACGGTTTTCCCTTGGTACGGAATGATGATGACGAAGACATTCGCCACCATGATGGTGCCAATGAGCGCGCCGATCTGGGTGAAGGCGCCGCGGCCGCTGAAGACATGGGTGAAGCCGAAGGTGAGCGCGACCAGAAACACGTAACCGACCAGCGCCAGCGCCCCTTCATGCTCGCCGAGCGGCGACCGGCACAGCGCCTCATAGGCAAGCCAGGCGACGACGAGGCTTCCGAAAGCGATGCCGGCCGCCTGCACGGCGGTGAGATTGAGCACCGAGGTGTCGATCAGGAAGAGATCCGCGCCGAGGTAATAGACGACGACCAGGAGCGCGAAGCCGGAGAGCCACGTCGTATAGGCTTCCCATTTGAACCAGGTCAGGTGATCCGGCATCTGCGCCGGCGCGACCAGGTATTTCATCATGTGATAGAAGCCGCCGCCGTGAACCTGCCACTCGTCGCCCTTCACGCCTGCGGGCAGCCCGGGGCGGGCCTTCAGGCTGAGGTCGAGGTGGATGAAGTAGAATGAGCTGCCGATCCAGGCGATGCCGGCTACGACATGCAGCCAGCGAAGGATGGCGCTCACCCATTCGATGAGCACGGGCTCCACGATGTAGGGCTCCTCACGCTTACGCCGGCGAGTTCAACATGCCAGAGGCATGGCGACATTATCAAGCGCTTCGTCACGTGCAGTCGAAATTACGACAAGCCCAGGTGCGCATTTCGAAGTCGCGGCGCATCAATCCTACTTACCAATGGGGGGCGCGGTTCGCACGTCGCCCCAAGGGTCGACTTTGTGTGCGGTGGTCGGCGTCTGTTTTAACATGGCTTTGTAGGCTTGATCCGCTGCCGCCTCTTCAGCCTTCTTCCTCGCCATTTCAGCCCTGTCTTCGACGCTCGGTGGGACGTTCGCGGGAAGGGCGCTATGTTGTGCATAGCAGGGTTGTGTCAACAACGCCGAAACCATCACCATCGCACTCAGTAACTTCATGGCCATTCGCCCGAACGGTGTAGCATTGCTTAAATTTTATCTCTCTTAATGAATCTCCATTTGCGCGTAAACCTCGCTCGACAAAATCCGTCAGGTATGAGGAACAATTGTTGAGGAATATACCGCAGAAAACAAACATGCCCGGCAAAATGGGCCGGGCATGTCCTGAATCCGAAAGGGTCGATTATCGGATCCTACTTGAAGTGGTAGGTGGTACCCACGTACACCGAGCTTTCAACCGATGAGCCGGGAGAAGCCTGCGAAAACAAGATGGCATTATGGTCGGTGCCGAACTTGTTATACCAGTAAAGATATCCGACGTAGCTATCCCAGATGCCCGGTTTGCCCCAAAACATCTTGCCGGTGTCGAATCTTAGTTCGGCAGTGTTACGCACCTCGACCTTGGTTTCAGCGTCATTAAGTTGGTTTTGCGCTGTCGCCGGTCCGGGGCCGCCAGCGGCACTCGGGCCGAGGGCGATCAGGTTGGCATTTGAGATACCGGTGCCCTTCGGACCTTCTACCCCAATAAGGTCGATGAAGGTGACCGGAAGGGACTCAGGCAGGAACTTGAGAGGTTCTGTTACAACGCCTTCAACTTTCCAGGTCCATTCGAAGTCGCGGTCGCCGCTGAACGCCCCGCCGCCGACGCAGGGACCACCGCCAACACCTGCAGCCGGGTTAGCTACACCGAACCCCAAGTTTCCGCACGAAGCAAAACTGCTATGACTGAATTCCTTGTCCGCGAAGATACCGAAGATGACCGTTCCCGGCAGGTTCAAGTTGAAGCTCAAGCCATAGACGCCCACCGTCGTATCGGAAGCAAGGAAGTCGTCGTTGATGCCAAAGTTGCCGCCGACCGTTAGACCGATATCGGTAAACAACGGACTGGCAAACATCTTGCTGTGGGTCAGTTCGTTGAAGCCAAGAGTGCTTCGGGCGATCGCAAACAATTCTCTGTGGCCAACGGTGCCAGGAATCCCTCCGTTGGGGTCTTGCGGTCCGTACTGGTTGGCTTCAACATGAATCAGGTTGGTGCCGTATTCCCAGACGTCGAAGTGATCAATCGAGCCGGAGTACCGGGAAAAAGTATTTTTCTGCCCGAACACACCGCCCGCCACACTCCCTGAACTGCCATCCACGCCCGGATTCGTAGCAGTCGGGAACCAAGTGAAGCTCACCGAGGTGTCGTTGACGAAGAAGAACGGCACGGCCTTCGGCGGCGGCGGCGCCTTCATCGGCATATCCGCGGCGAGAGCGAAGCCACCGGCCGAAACCGACACGAGCGCGGCCAACGCGACCGCCTTTGCATTCAACTTAGGACTAAACTTTTTCACGACGGCCCCCTGCCAATTCATGGTGGTCCTCTTCATTGCGGCCCCCTGCCAAGCGGCGACCTCACACCGGGTCATTAACCCTGGTGCCTAAGTTACTCGGGCGATTGGCCACTGAAAGCTCGTTGTTTGAGCAGGTTTTTGTCGCTTTCTTAATCCGCGGGCTTTTTCAGAGCTTTCGCCAGTCGTTCCAGCTCCGAGCCAAACGTGCAGGCTGCGCCACGCTCGTTCTGCATAAGTCGATAGGAAATAAAACAATTTTTCGGTCGTCCGGGGTGCCGCCGCGGCCGCGACGCCGGTCCAATGTTTGATTGCTAGGGCTTTTAGGGGGCGCCTAATTTGTGACATTGCGGCGCCGGCCCGGCCTTGAATCTTATGGAATGTGACAAAATGGAGACACTTTTTGCCCCTTTTCCGCGGGGTTTGCCCTACCCGCACTGATCGGCAATCGTTCTCTTGCGGACCTTCGCCAGTGAGTTGTGCCCAATGGATCGGGTGGGCCGTTCGCTAAGCCGCCGATTCCCGGTCGCATGTTCGTCGATCAAAACCGTCCGGGGTCCCGGCGCTGTTTTAGGCAAGTTGCCGCCACAGGCCTGCTTTCATCCACGCAGGTTTTGTCAGATGATCGACCGCATGCGCTTTGGCCGCTGTGGAATGTTACTTGCAATGCTGGAGCAAGCGTAAAACCGATGCATGACGTCACCCCGCAAAATGCCGCGTTTGGCACCACCCCCCTCTTGAGGGCGATCGGCATTACCAAGCGGTACGGGACGTTCCTCGCCAATGACGGCATCGACCTTGATCTCTATCCGGCCGAAATTCATGCGCTGCTCGGCGAAAACGGGGCCGGTAAATCGACCCTTGTGAAAGTCATGTACGGTCTCATCCAACCGAGCGCCGGCGAACTGCAATGGATGGGACAGAAGGTCGTGCTCGCCGGTCCGGCCGAAGCGCGCGCGCTCGGGATCGGGATGGTGTTTCAGCATTTCTCGCTGTTCGAGAATCTGACCGTCGCCGAGAACGTAGCGCTCGGCCTGGCGCCGACTGAATCATTTGCCTCCATCTCCGCGCGGCTGGAAGAGACCGCGCGGGTCTATGGCTTGCCGCTCGAGCCCAAGCGTGAAGTCTGGCGGCTCTCGGTCGGCGAACGGCAGCGCATCGAGATCGTGCGCATGCTGATGCAGAATCCCAAGCTGCTCATTCTCGACGAGCCGACCGCTGTGCTGACGCCGCAAGAGGCCGACCAGCTTTTCGCCGTGCTCGGCCGGCTCAAGGGCGAGGGGCGCGCCATTCTTTACATCAGTCATAAGCTCGATGAAGTGAAACGGCTCTGCGACACCGCGACCATCCTGCGCGGCGGCAAAAAAATCTCGACCTGCGATCCGCGCCGGGAAACCGCAGGCTCGCTCGCCAGGATGATGGTCGGCGCCGACATCGGCGAGGTGAAACTCGCGTCCGGCCGCGGCACATCGGTGCCGCGGCTCCTTATTCATCAGTTGTCGCTCGCGCCCGACGATCCGCACGGCACTCACCTCGACAAGATCTCGCTCGAGGTGCGGGGTGGGGAGATCGTCGGCATCGCGGGAGTGTCGGGCAACGGCCAGGACGAACTGTTTGCGGCGCTGTCGGGAGAGCGCCTGTCGCCGAACGATGGAGCCGTTGTGATCGACGGCTTGGCGGCCGGGCTCCTCGGGGTCAACGAGCGTCGCCGCATGGGCGCGGCTTTCGTACCGGAGGAACGGCTCGGTCATGGCACAGCGCCACGCATGAAATTGTCCGAGAACGCGCTGCTGACCGGCCATGCCGCGAGCGGCATGGTCAAGAACGGCTTCATCGATAAGCCGGCAATGCTGGCGACAGTCGACCGCACGACCAAGAGCTTCGACGTCCGCAAAGCCAAGCGCGACCCGGAGGCGGTCAGCCTTTCCGGCGGCAATCTCCAGAAATTCGTCGTCGGCCGCGAAATTTTGCGCAATCCGGGCGTGCTGGTCGTGGCGCAGCCAACCTGGGGCGTCGATGCCGGGGCGGCAGCGATCATTCGCCAGGCGCTGATCGATCTCGCCGCTGCCGGTGCCGCGGTGCTGGTGGTCAGTCAGGACCTCGACGAATTGCTCGAGATCGCCGATCGCACCGCAGTGATGTTTCACGGCAGGCTGTCGGCGCCGTTGAATGCCGCCGATGTCACCCGCGAAAAGCTCGGATTGCTCATGGGGGGGGCCAGAACGGGCGACGAGCCAAGCGTCGAGGAGGCGAGCCATGCCGTTGGTGCTTGAGCGCCGCCCCGAACGCTCCGCCACGATTGCGATCGCTTCGCCGCTGATCGCCATCGCGCTCACGCTCGTCACCATGGCGGTGCTGTTTGCCATTCTCGGCAAGAACCCGGTCGAGGCGCTCGACGTCTATTTCCTCGAACCGCTCACCGATCCTTATTCGCTCGGCGAAATCGCCGTCAAAGCGACGCCGCTGGTGATGATCGCCATCGGTCTTTCGTTCTGTTACATCGCCAATATCTGGAACATCGGCGCCGAGGGACAGTTCATAGCCGGCGCCGTGGCCGGTAGCTGGCTCGCCGTGCGTACCAACGGCACCGACGCCGGTCATTGGGTGCTGCCGGCGATGCTGGTATTGGGAGCAATCGGCGGCGCGCTCTACGCGCTCATTCCGGCGATCTGCAAGGTGCGTTTCGGCGCCAGCGAAATTCTCACCAGCCTGATGCTGGTCTATGTCGCGAATTTCGGTATGGACTATCTGGTCCGCGGGCCATGGCGCGATCCGCACGGCATGAATTTCCCGACCACTGCCGAATTCGATCCGGTCGCCACCGTTCCGACCCTGATCGAGGGCGGTCGCTTGCACGCCGGCGCCATAATCGCCTTGATCGTCGTTATGGCGGCCGCCGTGCTGCTGGGCCGCACCATCATGGGCTTTGAGATCCGGTTGGTCGGCGCCGCGCCGCGCGCGGCGCGGTTTTCCGGCTTCAACGCCGACAAGCTCACGCTCTTCACTTTTGCGGTTTCGGGCGCGCTTGCCGGATTGGCGGGCATCATCGAAGTGGCGGGTCCGGTCGGGCATCTGCAGCCCGATATATCGCCGGGCTACGGCTTCACCGCGATCATCGTCGCATTTTTGGGCAGGCTTAATCCCGTCGGCATCCTGATCGCGGGTCTGTTTCTGGCGCTGACATTCATCGGCGGCGAAAATGCCGAAATCGCGATCAAAGTGCCGCTCGATCTCACCAAAGTCTTTCAGGGAATCCTCTTGTTCTACGTGCTCGCCTGCGACTCCATGATCGTCTACCGCGTCCGCCTTATTCCCACGTTGCGAAAGCCCGCCCATGGAAATGTTTGAAGCGATCATGCTGTCGGTGATCGCCGCTTCGACGCCGCTCTTGCTGGCGGCGGCGGGGGAGCTTGTGGTCGAGCGCTCGGGCGTTCTCAATCTGGGCATCGAAGGCATGATGATCATGGGCGCGGCCTGCGCCTTCGCCGGCACCTATCTGTCCGGCTCCGTCGTCATCGGCGCGCTGTGCGGCGTGGCTGCCGGCATCGCGATGTCGGCAATCTTTGCCATTTTCGCCTTGAGTCTCGCCGTCAATCAGGTCGCGAGCGGGCTTGCGCTGACGATCCTGGGCACCGGCCTGTCGGGCTTGATCGGCGCGGGCTTTGTCGGACAGCGCATTGTGCCGGCCGCGCAATTGCACCTGCCGGTTCTCACCGATCTGCCGCTGGTGGGCCGTATCCTGTTCGGCCAGGACGCCTTCGTCTATCTGTCGGTCGCGCTGGTGATCGGCATTTGGCTGTTTCTCTACCGCACGCGGGCGGGACTTGTGCTGCGCGCCGTCGGCGACAATCACACCTCGGCGCATGCGCTGGGCTATCCGGTGCTCAAGATACGCATGCTGGCCGTGCTGTTCGGCGGCGCCTGCGCCGGCCTCGCCGGCGCCTTTCTGCCGCTCGCCTATACGCCGTTCTTCATCCCGGGAATGACGGCGGGACGCGGCTGGATTGCGCTGGCGCTGGTGGTGTTCGCGTCTTGGCGCCCCGGCCGTCTGGTCGGCGGCGCCTATCTGTTTGGCGCCGTGAGCATCCTGCAGCTTCACGCCCAGGCGCTCGGCCTCGGCATTCCTTCGCAGTTGATGTCGTCGCTGCCCTATCTTGCCACGGTGATCGTTCTCGTGTTGATTTCAAGAACGCGCGGCATGGCCGGGTCTGCCGCGCCGGCATCTCTCGGTATGGTCTTCGTGCCAGACCGCTGATCGTTCCTTGATCGCGCGACGGGCGCTTCGCACGTGGGGAACTCGTATAGGGACTGTGAAACTACGCCCGTCTTTCCAACCCGGAGTGAAATCATGAAGAAATGGAACATCGTCGCTGTCGCCGCGGTTCTGGCGTTAGCGACCGCAACGTTCGGCGCATCCTACGCCGCAGAAAAGCTGAAAATAGGCTTCATCTATACGGGACCCATCGGCGATCTCGGCTGGAGCTACCAGCACGATGTCGGGCGCAAGGCCATGGAGAAGGCGCTGGCCGGCAAGGTCGAGACGACCTATCTTGAGAACGTTCCCGAAGGCCCCGACGCCGAACGCTCGATCGAGCAGCTGGCGCGCACCGGCCACAAGCTGATCTTCACCACGTCGTTCGGCTTTATGGAACCGACACTGAAGGTGGCGGCCAAATATCCGAACGTCTTCTTCGAGCACGCGACCGGCTTCAAGCGCGCCAAGAACGTCAGCACCTACGCCGCCCGCTTTTATGAGGGGCGCTACATCCAGGGTCAGATCGCGGCCAAGATGTCGAAGTCGGGAATAATCGGTTACATCGTCTCGTTCCCGATCCCGGAGGTCATCTCCAACATCAATGCCACGATGCTCGGGGCGCAATCGGTCAATCCCAATATCAAGGTGAAGATCATCTGGGTGAACAGCTGGTTCGATCCGGGCAAAGAGGCTGACGCCGCCAAAGCGCTGATCGATCAGGGTGCCGACATCCTGACCCAGCACACCGACTCGCCTGCCGCCACGCAGGTGGCGGAGCAGCGCGGCGTGCACTCCTTTGGTGAATCCTCCGACATGATCAAGTTCGGACCAAAGGCCCAACTCACCGCCGACACGGACTACTGGGGCGATTACTACACCAAGCGCGCGCAAGCGGTCCTCGACGGCAAATGGGCCTCCGAAGACACTTGGGGCGGTATCGATTCCGGAATGGTCGTAATGTCGCCCTATACCAACATGCCCGACGACGTGAAGAAAATGGCGATGGATACGCAAGCGGCGATCAAGTCAGGCGCGTTGCATCCGTTCAAATGTCCGATCACCGATCAGGACGGCAAGACGGTGGAGTGCAAGGGCGGCGACCACCTCGATCCCGGCCAGATTCTGAGCATGAACTTCTACGTCAAAGGGATCGACGACAAAATTCCGGGGAAGTGATCCTCGGCCTCTGATTTCGAAGGATGCGGTGGCCGGGGTTCGCCCCGGCCACCGGCGTTTCGGAGGCACGCGCTCGGCGTCGATTACACGGCCGTGTTACAATGTATTGGGATCCGGCGTGGCGCGGCCATTTTCGATCTTGAACTGCGGGATATGTCCGAGCCCGACGACAAGGTTCGCATCGGCTCCGAGAACGCCCCGCCAGTCATGGGCTTCGGTCAGGATCACGCCGATGCCGACGATCTCGGCGCCGGCCTGCCGGGCGAGCTTCAGGGTCGCCGCCAGACTCGATCCGGTTGCCACGACATCGTCGACCACGACCACGCGCTTGCCGGCGAGCAATGGGATGGCGCGGCGATCGAGCAATAATCGCTGCGGCACGGAGGATGTCACGGACTTGACCTGCTCGACCAGCGCATTGCCAAGATGAATTTTCGGCGATTTCTGCATGATGACGTAGTGATCGAGCCCGAGGTGACGCGACACTTCGATCGCCACCGGAATTCCGAGCGTCGCCGTGCCGACGACGATATCCGGCGCCGTTCCGGCGAGCCGTTTCGCCAAGGCGCGGCCGACGCGGTCGCCGAACCCCACGCCCATATCGATGACCATCAGAAGCGAAATCGCCAGCGTGTCGTTGATCGCGACGAGCGGCAATTCGATCGGCTCGCCGGCGATGTCGACCGTATAGGACCTGGGAGTAAGGGCGGTTTCTGCGTTCATCCAGGTTCGCTGGCGGATGGAGGGAACTGGGGCCTCGTCAGCCCGCGGCGTATGCCGTGAGCTCGGCGAGGAAGCGGTCTTTGGTCGTGCGCGGCAGCCACGTGCTCTCGAAGGCGTTGCGCGTGAGTTGGACGAGTTCCTTCGCCCCGAGATCGGCTTCCTCCTGGGTGCGGATGAAATTCTCGGCGATATAGCCGCGAAAATAGGCCGGGTCGTCCGAATGAACGGTCGCGCGGATGCCGAGGTCGAGCATGCGCTTGATCTCCTTGGCCTTGCTGCCGTTGGTCACATAGGCATTGGAGATCGGGCAGACGGTGAGCGCCAATTGCCGGCGCGCGACTTCGTCGGAAAGCTCTTTGCTATCCAGCACGTTGACGCCGTGATCGATGCGGTTGACGCCGATTTCATCCAGGCATTGCCGGATATGCTCGGTCGAGTTCTGCTGGTCGACGTCGCAATGCATGGTCAGGAAATAACCCTCGCGGCGCGCCCGCTCGAATACGGCCTTGAATTTCATCGGCGGATTGTTCTTTTCGTCCGAATCGAGGCCGAAGCCGACGATCCATTCCCGGTAGGGTAATGATTGCACCAGCGTCGTCATGGCGAATTCCGCGCTCCAATCGCGCAGCACGCACAAAATGAGCTGGCTCTTGATGCCGAGGATCCGCTCGGCATCGAGCTGCGCGCGCCGGATGCCGCGGATCACGACATCGAATGCCACCCCGCGCGCGGTATGGGCCTGCGGATCAAAAAACATCTCGGCGTAGCGCACGTTTTGCGAGTGCGCCTTGGCCAGATAGGCAAACGTGACATCGAAGAAATCCTGCTCGTGCAAGAGCACGCCCATGCCCTCGTAATAGATCTTGAGAAACGAAGGCAGATCGTCGAAATCGTAGGCCGCGCGCAGGGCGGCTGCGTCCTGGTACGGAAGGACGACGCCGTTTCGCTTCGCAAGCTCGAACTTCATCTCCGGCTCGAGCGTGCCCTCGATATGCACGTGCAGCTCGCACTTCGGCATGCCGGCGATGAAATCGCGCAATTCGCTCACCACGACCTCCTGCTGGATTGCATCGATTTGCCGCTTGAAATAGTGCCGCGCCGCCGCGGACGACGGGGCTTCACTTCAACATGAGTTCCATGACTTCGGTGAGTTTCTTGTCGCGGTTTGCCTTGCAATAATCGATGACGCTGCGGCTGTTGTATCTCACGCGAGCAAGATTTATGCCGCGCGATTTTGATAAGCCCTTGTACCAGCCGCTATACCAGGCGAGCAGCAACTGCGCTTCCTCCGGGGAAGCAACGTCGAGATGGGCACAGGTGAGTTGACGGATGTCGATATTGCCATTGGCGTCGGCATATCGGGCCAAAGCCGGTGGCGGGGGCGGCGCCGGAGACGGAATCGCAGTATTTGGCGCCGCGCCCGGTGTTGCACCCGGTGCTATTCTCGGCGCGGCGCCCGGCGCCAGATTGGGCGTCTCGTCCGACGGCAATGCGACCGTGGCGTTCGGGCACGCTTTGGCGATGATGGCCGCGATGTCGTAGCCGAGGATAAGACGCCTGGGTTGGACGACGCCGCCTTCCTGAACTTTGACCGCAGGCCCTTCGATGAAGGTCGTCTGCAGTACCGTCCACGAGCCGTCGTCGTTTTTCGTGAAATTCTCGCAGGGGAAGCTCGTGGGCGCCGCATAGACGATCGCCGCCGGGCCGGAGACTTGCCAAAAAACTTGCCAAGTAAGCGCGGCGGCAATGGCCAATGCAGTGCAACGCCGCATGATCGATCTCCTTGGGCGGTCCGGCCACTAGCTTAACAAAATATCAGCGCGGGGACTGCAGCTGACGCGCTGCCGCGGAATGGCGCGCGATCAGCGCCGGCAGGTCGAGATTGGGGATCGCGCCATCCGCGACGACCCAGCGGCCGCCCACCATGACGCGGTCGGCACGATGCGCGCCGCACAGCACGAGCGCGGCGAGCGGATCGCCGCTGCCGGAGAAGCGCAACTCGTCGAGCCTGAACAGGGCGAGGTCGGCCATCTTGCCAGGCGCAATCTCGCCGATGTCGCTGCGGCCGGCGCAGGCCGCCGAACCCTTGGTGGCCCAGCGCAAGGCGTCGCGGTGACTGACTTTGTTGACGCCATAGCGGCTGCGCTGCAGCAGGAATGCCGCGCGCACCTCCTGCATCAGGTTGGAACCGTCGTTCGAGGCCGATCCGTCGACGCCGATGCCGATATGCATGCCGGCGTCCTCCATGGCGCAGACCGGGCAAGTTCCGGAGCCGAGCGTCTGGTTGCTGCAGGGGCAATGCGAAATCGTCGTGCCGGCACGCGCGAGGCGCTTGATTTCGCCGGCATCGAAATGGATGCCGTGTGCGAGCCAGGTGCGTGCGTTGAGCCAGCCGCAATCCTCCAGATAATCAAGCGGGCGGCACTTGTAGAGTTGCTGGCAGAAACGGTTCTCGTCCTCGGTCTCGGCAAGATGCGTGTGCAAGCGCACGCCGAGCCGATCCGCCAGCGCCGCGGTCGACTGCATCAGCGACGTCGTCACCGAGAACGGCGAGCAAGGCGCCAGCGCGATTTGCACCATGGCGCCGTCGCCGGCCTCGTGATAGCGCGCCACCACGCGTTCGCTGTCGGCGAGGATGGTGTCTTCGTCCTGGACCACGCTGTCGGGCGGTAGCCCGCCGTCGCGCTGCGACAGGTTCATCGAGCCGCGGGTCAGCAACACCCGCAATCCGACCCGCTTCGCTGCCGCCACTTCGATGTCGATGGAATCTTCGAGGCCGGCCGGAAAAACATAGTGGTGATCCGTCGTCGTGGTGCAGCCGGACAGCAAGAGTTCGGCCATCGCCACCGTCATGCCGAGATCGAGCGCGTCGGGCGTCAGCCGCGCCCAGATCGGATAGAGCGCTTGCAGCCACGGAAACAGCTCGCGATCGAGCGCCGCGGGAACCGCCCGCGTCAGGGTCTGGTAGAAATGATGGTGGGTGTTGATCAGCCCCGGCAGGACCACGTGTTGGCCGGCGTCGAATACGGCTGCACCCGGCGTCGCGGGCGTTGCGGCCGCCGGTACCAGTTCGACGATGCGGCCGTCCTGTACCACAATGCCGCGTTCCGCCCCGTCGGCGAAAATAGCGAGCGGATCCTTGATCCACAGCGGCGATTGATCGCTCGGCATGGCGCTCACCCCGTTTCGTCAGCTGCCGCGATACGTGGAGTAGCTCCACGGCGTGACGATGATCGGGACGTGATAATGCGCCTCCGGCTCGGCGACGGCGAAGCGGATCGGAACGATGCCGAGGAACGGCGGATCGCTCGCCGGCGTCCCGAGGCGCGCGAAATAGCCGCCGACGTCAAAGCGCAACTCGTATTCGGCGATCGGGATCGGCTCGTTGGCGATCAGCGGCCGATCGGTGCGGCCGTCCGCGTTGGTGACCGCGCGTATGATCAGCCGTGTTGCGCCGGACGAAGCGACTTCGAAGAGCTCGATCGCTACGCCCGACGCCGGCGAGCCGCGATGGGTGTCGAGCACATGGGTTGACAGCCAGCCGTGGACTTTCAGCTGATCCGGCGCACTGACGCGTTGCGCGAGCCGCAGCGCGACGATCCGGAAGATTTCCGCGAGCGCGGCGTCACGCTCGGTCGCGGCGTCGTGCTGCAGACGCCGCGCGAACTGCCGCAGGATCGATTCCTTGCCGTGGCGGCGGACGCAAACAATGAACGGGATGCCGAATTTCTTGTGGTAGGCGTCGTTGAGCCGGTGGAACGCGGCGAATTCTTCGTCCGAGAGCCGATCGAGTCCGGCGCTCGACTGCTCGCGTTTGGAATCGTCGGTGATCGCGCCCTCGCGGGCGGCTTTGCCGGCGAGATCGGGATGGCCCTTGATGAGCGCCATCTGCGGCTCGGCGCCGCCTTGGCGCACCGCGGCCGTCATGGTGTCGTAAAGCGCGTTGAGGCTCGCGAACGGCCGCGACGCGAAGGCAGTCTCGGCGACCCAGGGCGTGTGCTCGAACACGTCGCCCAGCGCCGCGACAAATCCGCCGCGATCCATGGCGTTGAGTTGGTCGAGCGTGATCTGCTTCATTAAACCAAATTCCTCACGCAATGACCGGCGCGTCGGCAGCGAGCCCGAGATGCTCGTGGTGCCAATGCCGCGCTATGTCGAGGCGCGATGCGACCCAAACCCTGTCGAACGTGGCGATATGATCCAAGAAACGGGCCAACCCGGCGGCCCGGCCGGGACGGCCGGCCAGCCGGCAGTGCAGCCCGATCGACATCATTTTCGGCGCTTCGGACCCCTCGGCATAAAGGAAGTCGAACGTATCGCGCAGGTAGCTGAAGAACGACGCGCCGTCGGGAAAGCCCTGCGCATTGATGAAGCGCATATCGTTGGCATCGAGCGAATAGGGAATGATCACATGCGGGCCCTTCGGCCCCTTCACCCAATAAGGCAGATCATCCGCGTAGGAATCCGACGAATAGACAAAGCCGCCGTCTTCGAGGACGAGCTTCAATGTATGTTCGGTGGTGCGGCCGGTATACCAGCCGAGCGGGCGGTGCCCGGTCGTTTCGGTATGGGTGCGGATGGCGTCGCGCATATGGACGCTCTCCTCGTCGTAGGAGAAATCCTTGTAGTCGATCCATTTCAGGCCATGGCAAGCGATGTCCCAATGGGACTCGCGCATGGCGGCGACGATCTGCGGATTGCGGGCGAGCGCATTGGCGACGCCGAACACGGTCACCGGCAGCTTCCGCGCCGTGAACAGGCGCCACAGCCGCCAGAACCCGGCGCGTGAGCCGTATTCGAACATCGACTCGACGTTCATATGGCGTTTGCCGGGCCACGGCCGGGTGCCGAGCACCTCGGTCAGAAACGCCTCCGAACTGGTGTCGCCGTGCAGGATCGCCCGTTCGCCGCCTTCCTCGAAATTGACGACGAATTGGACGGCGATCCGTGCCTTGCCGGGCCAGCGCGGATGGGGCGGATGGCGGCCATAGCCCAAAAGGTCGCGCGGATATTCGGAAAACGGAGGAAGCGTCATCAGGATGCCTAAGCGCAGCCGCCGGGGTTCAAGATACGCCGCACGACCTTAAGACAGGCGGCACGAAATGGAACGAACTCTCAATCCATGTTATGCCGGTTCCGCTATGCAATCCGCCCGTGACCCCGCTTGGCCAGTCCGCGACGATGATTTCCACTTCCGATTCCTCAAATCTGCGTCCGGCAAATTTACATCCAACCACCGCACCATGGCAGATGCGGGACAACGTGTTCAAGTCATCGCCGCTCTGACGGCTCTACTCGGCCGGATCGCATGCTGAAAGATCAAGCGCCTACGTTAGCCGGTGCGGCGCCAGCCCCTGGCGTTTTCGGCGCCCGAATCCTCGATCTGGCGCAGAAACTGGCGCAGTGGTCGGAGGAGCCAGCCGGCCTGACCTGCACTTATTTCTCACCGGCGCATAAGGCTGCCGCCGCGCAATTGCGTGACTGGATGGGTGCGGCCGGCATGAGCGCGGAAATCGATGCCGTCGGCAATGTCGTCGGCCGTTACCCGAGCGCCACCGACTGCGCGAAAGCGCTGATCGTCGGCTCGCACTACGATACCGTGGTCGATGCCGGCCGGTTCGACGGACGCCTCGGTATCTTGACCGGGCTCGTCGTCGCCGAGCATCTGCGCCATGCCGGACGACACTTGCCCTTCCATCTCGATGTGATCGGCTTTGCCGAGGAGGAAGGCGTGCGATTTTCCGCGCCCTATCTCGGCAGCGCCGCCATCGCCGGCCGTTTCGACGCGACGATATTGCAGCGTGGTGACGCCGCCGGCGTCAGTTTGGCGACACTCCTGCAAAACGAGGGAACCGATTTGGCGGCGATCCGCGCGCTGGCGCGCCGGCCGGAATCGCTGCGCGGTTATCTCGAAGTTCACATCGAGCAGGGGCCGGTGCTGTTGCAGCGCGGCCTGCCGCTCGGGATCGTCACCTCGATTGCCGGATCGGCACGCTTTCGGGTCGCGATCCGTGGCGTGGCCGGCCATGCCGGCACGGTGCCGATGGCGCTGCGGCACGATGCGGCGGCCGCCGCCGCCGAGATCGTTCTCGCCGTCGAAGAATGTTGCGGCAAGGCCGCGACCCTGGTCGGCACCGTCGGCCAGCTCGCCGTGCCGCAAGGCGCCATCAACGTCATCCCCGGGACGTGCGAATTCTCGATCGACATCCGCGCCGGCGACGACGCCACCCGCGACTTGGCCATCGCCGATGTGTTCGCGGCGATCGGGCGCATTACCGAGCGGCGCGGCGTCACCGCCGACATCACCGAAATCGGCCGGCACGGCGCGGTGCCCTGCGCGGCGCCGATGCAGTCGGCGCTGGCCGCAGCCGTCGCGCGCGCCGGCCTCGAGCCGTTTCATCTGCCGAGCGGCGCCGGGCACGACGCCGCGATGTTCGGCGGCGTGACCGATATCGGCATGCTGTTTGTTTGCTGCGGCAATGGCGGCATCAGTCACAGTCCGCTTGAGACGGTGACGGCAGAGGACGCCGATCTCGCCGCCCGCGTCTTGCTCGACGTTTTGGTCAATCTGGATTAGCGAGAGTGCAAGGAGCCGATCATGGAACGCATCCGCATCAAAGCCGGCCGCTTCGAATTCATCGCGCGCTTCGAATCCGAGAAGGCGCCGAAGACCTGCGCGAAATTCAAATCCATGCTGCCGTACAAAGAGCGCATCATTCACGTGCGCTGGAGCGGCGAGGGCTGCTGGATTCCGCTCGGCGAGCTCGACCTCGGGCTTAAGCACGAGAACCACACCAGCTATCCGGCGCCGGGCGAGTTCATCCTTTATCCCGGCGGCTTGAGCGAGACCGAGATTCTGCTCGCCTATGGCGGCGTGCATTTTGCGAGCAAAGTAGGCCAGCTCGCCGGCAACCATTTTCTGACGGTGATCGAAGGCAACGCAAACCTGCGTCCGCTCGGCGAATATGTGCTGTGGCACGGCGCGCAGGATATTTTGTTCGAGGCGATATAGAGCGCCATCCGGCGTTCATGGATGGCATAATCTTTGCTTAAAAATAGGGCAGGGCACCGGAGGGAGAGCGCCAAATGTCCACAACCGCAGTCGCTGCGCCGCCGCTGAGCCGGCGCACTCCGATCTACAACTCGCTGTTCGCCCAGGTCGTCGCCGCGCTTGTTCTCGGCATCATCCTCGGCATGGCGACGCCCGATTTTGCCATTTCGCTGAAAATCCTCAGTGACGCGTTCCTCAAGCTGATTCAGATGATCGTCGCGCCGATCGTATTCTGCGTCGTCGTGCACGGAATCGCCGGCGCCGGCGATCTCAGAAAAGTCGGCCGCGTCGGCCTCAAGGCGCTGATCTATTTCGAGATCATGACGACGATCGCGCTCACTGTCGGCCTCCTCCTGGCTTTTCTGTTCGCGCCCGGCCACGGCATGAACATCGATCCGTCGACGCTCGACGCCAAGGCGCTCAGCAATTATGCCGACCACGCCAAAAATCTGCAGGGCGCGGGCGTCGGCAGTTTCATCATGAATATCATTCCGACGACGTCGATCGACGCGCTCGCGCGAAACGATGTCCTCCAGGTGCTGTTCTTCGCCGTTTTGTTCGGCATCGCGCTGGCGCTGGTCGGCGAGCCGGCGGCGCAGGTCACCTCGTTCGTCGAAGCGGTGTCGAAGGTCCTGTTTCGGATCATGGGTCTGATCGTGCGCGTCGCGCCGCTCGGCGTTCTTGGCGCCGTCGCCTACACGGTCGGCCGCTACGGCGTCGGCTCGCTCAAGCAGCTTGTGTCGCTGGTTTTCATTTTTTACGCTTGCGTGATCCTGTTCGTGCTGGTCGTGCTCGGCGGCGTGTTGCGCGCCGTGACCGGCTTGAACATCTTAAAGTTCCTGAATTACTTTCGCGAGGAATTGACCATCGTCTTGGCGACGGCATCGTCGGACGCGGTGTTGCCGCAGATCATGCGCAAGCTCGAACGAATGGGCGTCAAACAGTCCGTGGTCGGCCTGGTCATACCGACCGGCTATTCGTTCAATCTCGACGCGTTCTCGATCTATCTCACGCTCGCGGTGGTTTTCATCGCGCAAGCGACCAACACCCCGCTTTCGCTCGGCGATCTGCTGTTGGTGCTGGCGGTCTCGCTGGTGACCTCCAAAGGCGCCCACGGCATTCCGGGCTCCGCCATCGTCATCCTCATGGCGACACTCAACGCCGTGCCGACCGTGCCGGTGATCGGGCTTGTTCTGGTGCTGTCGGTCGATTGGTTCATCGGCATTGCGCGCGCGCTCGGCAACCTCGTCGGCAATTGCGTCGCCACCGTCGTCATCGGCGCCTGGGAACACGAGGTCGATATGACGACCGCGAAGCGCGTGCTCGACGGCGAGGTCCCGGTCGACGTGACGGCCGGCTAGAGCACGGCTGTTTTATTTTGAAGCATAACCGGCGTTGACGAAGTAGTTGGCGCATTCAGCCGGACTGAAGGCGGAGAGCAACGCTCCGATCCGCCGCCAAGTTGCTTCGACGGTTCGCTCGG
>JBAPUM010000132.1:0-52693 GCA_049282655.1 Xanthobacteraceae bacterium | reverse complement strand
ACGCACTTCCTGGGACGCGGCTAAGAGACGGGCGTTATCCGCCCCCGCCTGTCCCAGTCCAGCGGCAAAGCCGCAGACCGGTCATGATGCCGGCCGGGCGTATCCCCGGAACCGCCCGAGAGCGGAGTTGATGAGACCCCGCCCGCAGGAACCGTACCCGCCCCTGCCGCCCGGCATCACCCGAACGGCGTCCCTTTAGGGCGAGATTCGTCAGCTTGTAACTCAATCAGGGACGACCGTCAACTGTTGTCTCCGTAATAGTGACGGATGCTCTTAACCCGTCATGCCCGCACTCGTTGCGGGCATCCACGTCTTATCCCGTGCCCAAAGACGTGGATGGCCGGAACAAGTCCGGCCATGACGAATCCGAGCGGAAAAACAGGGCCCCTTCCATCGCATTTTACGCAATCTGCCGGCGGGGCGTTAAGGCGGCGTCGATAATGTCGCCTCGTATTCAAAGTCGCTTAAAAGATAAGGATATTCACGTGGAATTCGGCAAACGATTTACCGCGCATAACAACCGTCCGCCGCCTGTGTTGCAGCAGACCTGCGAACGGTGCTGCGGCACCGGCCACATCCGCGAACGCGGCAATCGCATCATCTGCAAGGCCTGCGCGGGCACCGGCCGGATCACCGTGATCAAGGACCGCGCGTCCTGAGGCTTAGCCGGTGAGACGGGATAATAGCGACGTAGCCCGGATGGAGCGGAGCGTAATCCGGGACTGCCGGGAGGCATCAATGCCGCCCCGGATTTCGCTCCGCTTCATCCGGGCTACAATTTAAACAGCTTCTCGGCATTGCCGTGCGCGATGCGCTCGCGATCGGCGGCGCTGACCGGGATCTGGTCGAGGAAGGCCCGGGCCGGCGCCATCTGCTGATAGGGATGATCCGCCGAGAACATGATGCGGCCGGCGCCGACTTGCAGCAACAGATCGAGGAAGGTCGCCGGGTAATTGAAGCCCGAGAACGAGTAATAGATGTTCTCGCGCAGATAGGACGTCATCGGCCGCTGCAATTTGGTCATCGCCGGCGTCATGGCGTCGAGCCGCTGGAACAGCGCCAGCAAGCCCTCGCCCAGATGGCCGATGACGAGCTGCAGATTCGGAAAGCGGTCGAAAGTGCCGCCGAGGATGATGCGGACGACATGCACCGCGGTCTCGATATGCCAGCCCCAGCCGGGGCTGCCGAACATGTCGGTCACCATCGGCGAGAAGCCGGAATAATAGGCGTCGAACACCGGCTGCGGCGGCTTCGTCGGATGGATATGGATCGGCGCGCCGTGTTTTTCGGCGCATTCGAGGATCGGCCAGAAGAACTTGTCGTCGAGATAGCGGCCGCGGATATGGCCGTTGATCACCACACCCTTGAACAGCCCCGAACCGATACGGGCTTCGAGCTCGGCCACGGCCTTGTCGGGGACCATCGTCGGCAGCGCCGCGAAGGCTTGAAACCGCGTCGGGTGCTTTTTCACCGCTGCGGCGAGCGCGTCGTTGCTTTCCCGCGCCAGCGCGATCGCCTCGGCGGCGTCGAGCTGCTCAGTGCCGGGCGAGGTCAGCGACAGGATCTGCATGTCGATGCCCGCCGCATCCATCGCGGCGATGCGCTTCTCGCCGATGTCACACAAAGGTCCGATGAGCTTTGCGGCGCGGTCGGCGAATTTGCCGGCCGCCTGCTTGAGGTCGATGCCGGGGCCGTCGAGAAAGAGCGGCGTGGCAAAGTGTTCTTCGACCGTGATGGTGCGCATTTTGATGATTTCCTCCGTAGACCGGGGCGTGTTGTACACGGCTCGCCGGGCCTGGGGGAGTGGGTAGACTATTCTTTTGCGCATGGTCCTGTCCAAAAACCGGCTGCCACTTTTTGGGGTCATGCGCCAAACGCGAATCAGCTAAGCGTTTGCCATGGCGGCACGCTTGGTTCGTGTCGGCCGCGCGGCGACCGGGCTCGGCCTGTTTGCCGCAAAGCCGATCGCGCAGAACGGCTATATCGCGACCTATCGGGGCAAGCGGATTGCGACCGTCGAGGCGCATCGCCGCGAGCAGACGGCCGGCGCCAAATACATGTTCGAGGTCAACCGGCACTGGAGCATCGACGGCTCGTCGCGGAAGAACCTCGGCCGCTACATCAATCATGCCTGCCAGCCGAACGCCGAAGCCGCGCTGCGCAAAGGCCGCATCGTGTTCACGGCGGTGCGCGCCATCGCGCCGGGCGAGGAGATCACGCTCGATTACGGCGAGGAATATTTCGATCTTTTCATCAAGCCCATGGGCTGCCGCTGCGCGACGTGTGCGAAGAAGAAGTAGCCCGGATGGAGCGCAGCGTAATCCGGGATTGCCGTGCCGCGTTCAGGCCGCCCCGGATTACGCTGCGCTCCATCCGGGCTACGGGTTCTACAATTTGAACAGCTTCTCCGCATTGCCATGCGCGATGGCTTCGCGGTCGGCGGCGCTGACCGGGATCTGCTCGAGGAAGGCGCGCGCCTCCGCCATCGACGCATAGGGATAGTCGGCCGAGAACATCACGCGGCTGACCCCGACTTCGAGCAGCATGTCGAGGAAGGCCGCCGGGAAATTAAAGCCCGAGATCGTGTAGTGGATATTGTTGCGCAAATAGCCGCTGACCGGACGCTGCAGCTTGGTCATCGCCTGCGGCATGATGTCGACGCGCTGCATCATGAATGGCAGCGCCTCGCCCAGATGGCCGATGACGAATTGCAATTTCGGAAAACGGTCGAACACGCCGCCGAGGATGAGGCGGAGAATGTGCACCGCGGTCTCGATGTGCCAGCCCCAGCCGGGACCGGCGAACTGGTCGGTGACCGCGGGCGCAAAGCCGCCGAAGGAGGCGTCGATCACCGCCTGCGGCGGCATGGTCGGATGCAGATAGATCGGCGCGCCGAGCTTCTCGGCGGATTCCAGGATCGGCCAGAAGAATTTATCGTCGAAATAGCGGCCGCGGTTATGGCCGTGGATGACGGCGCCGACGAAGCCGTTTTGGCGGACGCGCAGCTCCAATTCCTGCGCCGCCTTCTCGGGCGCCGCGGTCGGCATCACGGCGAGGCCGGCAAAGCGCGTCGGATGCTTCTTCACCGCGGCGGCGAGAAAATCATTGGCTTCGGTCGCGAGCGCGATGGCATCCGCGGCGTCCGACTGTTCGCAGCCCGGCGAGGTGAGCGACAGCACCTGCATGTCGATGCCGGCCGCGTCCATATCGGCGAGCCGCTTGTCGCCGACATCGCCGAGCTGGTCGAACACTTTAGCCAGCCGGCCGCCGACCTTCGCTGCCTGTTCCTTGCGCTTCTTGCCGGGGCCGTCGATGAAGGCGGGCGTGGTGAAATGCTCTTCGAGAGTGATCGTGCGCATGGCTGTTTCTTCCCTTTGGGTACGGTTGGTTTTTTGAATGCGGCCGGATGGCGACGGCGCTGGACGTCAGCGAAGCCGGCAGATGATCTTGATCGACGCTGAGGTTTACGCGGCTTGCGTGCCTCCGATCCGGTCGCGCCAATCAAAATCCTTGGCGCGATTTTCGGCGATCGCATAGGCGCGCTCGGTGGTGCCGTTCAACCGCGCTTCGACCGTCGCGCGGGCGTCTTCCAAGGCGGCCTCGTCGGCGTCCGTTGCGACCCGCACCGGATCGCCGACCGCGATGGCGAAGCGACCGAACGGCAGGTTTATCACCGAGTGATCCCAGTTGCGCAATTGGATGCGGCGGCTGGTCGCCACCGCGACCGGATAGATCGGCCGCCCGGAGGCGCGCGCGAGCTGCACGATGCCGCGGCCGGCGACGCGCGACACCTTCGGCACGTCGGCGGTCAGCGCCACGTTATAGCCGTGGGCCAGCGCTTCCAGCATCTGTTTGAAGCCCGCAACCCCGCCCTTCTTCATAAAGTCACGGCCGCTCGTTCCCGAGCCGCGGATGCATTCGACGCCGAGGCGGTTGGCGGCGATGGCGTTAATCTCGCCGTCGCGGTGGCGCGAGATCAGCACTTTGACGCGGTGCTCCTGGCGCTTGAAAAACGGCATCATGAAATGCTGGCCGTGCCACATTGCGACGATCGCCGGCAGTTCAGGTGCGACACGCGCGTAGATATCGCTCGGATCGATGCCGAAGCGGCTGGTCTTCCACACCAGCCGCAGATATTCGGCGCCGATAATGCCGGCGGATTTCTGCACCCACGGGACCGCGAGAATACGACTGAAGGAATTCATTCCAAATGCGCCGCCTGGAGCATGCCCCCGAGACGGGGAAGAGATCAGGGTCTAGATTCTTTGTTTGAGCGTGATCTTATCCGAAAACCGGTGTCCACTTTTCGGGATCATGCTCTATTCGGGCTTGATGTTAGCCTGCTCGATCAGTCTGTGCCACTTGGGCTCTTCGGTTCGCAGCCGATCGCGCAATTCCTCGGGCGAGCCGGCGAGCGAATCGAAATATTGCGGGTCGAGAAAACTCGCTTTCACCTCGGGATCGCTGAAGATCTTGCGCACCTCGGCATTGATCTTGGCGACCACGTCCGCGGGCATGGCGGCGGGACCGAATAGAGCGAACCACGACACCGCGGTGTAGCCGGGCACGGTCTCGGCCACGGCCGGCAGATCCGGCAACAGCGCGAGCCGCTTCGGCGCCCCGATCGCGAGCATCTTGACGGTGCCGGCCTTGACCTGCGGCATCGCGCTGCCGGCCGAGACAAACATCAGCTGAATATGGCCGGCGATGACGTCTTGCATCGCCGGCGTCGCGCCCTTGTAGTGCACGGCGACGAAATTCGTCCCCGTCACGGCCTTGAACATTTCCATGTTGAGATGGCCGCTCGAGCCGACGCCGTAGGTGCCGTAATTGAGCTGGCCGGGCTTTGCCTTGGCGAGCGCAATCAGTTCCTTGACGCTGTTAGCCGGCACCGACGAATTGACGATCAGCGCGTGATTGATCTGCGCGAGGCCTACGATCGGCGTGAAGTCTTTCACCGGATCGTAGGGCAAGTGCTCATAGAGCGCCGGATTGACGATGAAGGTGGTCTCGGGCCCGATGAACAGCGTCGAGCCGTCGCCCGGCTGATGCGCCACATATTCGGCCGCCACCTGATTGTTGGCGCCGGGCTTGTTCTCGACCACCACTTCGGCGCCCCAGTCGGCGACGAAGTGCTTGGCCAATATGCGCGCCAGCATGTCGGTGACGCCGCCGGGCGAAGCCGGCACGATGATGGTGATCGGTTTCGACGGATAATTGGCGGCGTGCGCCAAGGTGGCCGCCGACGCTATCGCGACCAAACACAGACAGGCCGTCGCCGCGCGAATCCACGCCTTCATCGCATCCCTCCCACTAACAGGCTTTTTATTATTTCATCATCTCGTCGCCGGGCATGATACCCCAGAGATTGGAGGCCGACGGGTCCTTGGCCCAGACTTTCGGGCGCTGCGGCGCGTCACGATGCCACGGCCGCGGCTCGAAATAGCCGAGCTCTTCGTTCATGCGGTCGAGTTCGCAGAACAATTCGGTGATCAAGCCGTTCGGTCCGCGATGATAGGCGAACAGATTATGGCCGATGCCGTGGCGGCCCGGACCCCACAACAGCTTGTAGCCACGGAGGCTGAGAAAATCGCAGGCCTCATGCATGTGGCCCCAATCGCGCAGCTCGAAGGCCGTGTGGAAATGCCGGTTCGATCCGGTCTGCATCAGATTGATGGTGTGATGATCGGGCCCGCAGCGCAGGAACGAAAAGAAGTCCGCCATCCAGTCGGATTCGCGGAAGCCGAGCACGTCGCAATAGAATTTGGTGACGTGCTTGACGTCGGTGACGTGGAAGGCGACGTGGCCGAGCTTGTGCGGCACGATGCCCTTCCCCTGGAATCTCTGGTGCGCGAAGTCGGCGCGCTTGAACACCTCCATCACCGTGCCCTTGGGATCCTCGAACACCACCATGTCGGGGATCGACGGCTCGGCGTCGCGGCGGCGTTCGGTCCTGATGCCTTGCGCCGAGACCTGCCGCTCGAAGTCGCCGAGATCGACATCCGGCGCGATCTGGAACCCGATCCGCGCGCATTGCGCCTGCGCGCCGCGGCGCAGCACCACCGAATGATGATCGACGGTGGAGGCGAGATAGGCCGCATCCGCGTCCTTGGCGATGAGGTTCAATCCCAAAATATCGGTGTAGTATTCGGTCTGCTGGTCGAGGTCGGGCGTCTCGTAAACGGCGTGCGCGATCTTGCTGACGCGGATCATTTGAACTCCTTGGCTACTCTTTGATGACTGGTTGTTACTCGCGCGGCAGCGCAACGATGACATCGACCATGGCGGCGACGTCATTGTCGCCGAGCCCCATGTCGACGAAGCGCTGGTAAAGCGGCGCCACGCAATCGAGGAGCGGGGTCGCGACGCCGACGCTGTCGGCGAAGTCGCCGATCATGTCGAAATAATGCTGCAAGGCGGGGACCGAGCCTTGCACCGGCTGGAACCGGCGCTCCGCCATCCACGGCGCGCGAATGCCGAATTGGGTCGAGCCGCCGGAGCCCGAGGCGATCGCCTTGATCATCAAGGGCACATCGACGCCGGCCTTGAGCCCGAGCGCCATGGCTTCGGCCGTCGCCGCGATATTGATCGCGACCAGGAGATTGTTGACCAGCTTGACCCGGCTCGCGGCGCCGAACTCGCCGAAATAGAGGCAGGTATCGGCAAAGCCCGCAACCACGGGCTCGATTTTCTTGCAGGCCGCGGCATCGCCCGAGAGGTAGATGACGCCCTTGCGCGCCGAGACCATGCCGGGCGTGCCGGACACTTCGCCGTCAATGAACGTGGTGCCCTTTTCGCCAAGGACGCCGATCTGGCGCTTTTTGTCGGGAACCGGATGCGAGCCGAGTTCGACCACGATCTGTCCCGGCCGCGCCGAATGGATCAGGCCGCGCGGGCCATGCACCACCTCGTCGAGCGCCTCGGTCGACGGCAGGCAGGACAACACGATATCGGCTTGCGCCCCGACCTCGGCCGCCGAGCTTGCCGGCACGCCGCCGATCTTCTCGAAATCGGCCAGCGAATGCCGGCGATAGCCAACGACGCGATGGCCGCTTTTGATCAGGTTTTCCGAGATCGGCATGCCGATCTTCCCGACCCCGACAAAACCGATGGTCTCCATGAACGTCTCCCTCGACTTTATTATCGCAGAGCCAGTCTTTTATATTAACGCCAGCTTTATGCCACCTCGACCGACTGGTCGGAAAGGTTGACGCGTAGCGACAGCGTTCCTTCCATGACGGTCCATTCCTTGAGCTCGAAGGTCCGCAGCCCATTGGTAAAGAACGGATCGGCCTGGGCGAGCGCGCGCGCCTCGTTGGCGTCCCGGGCGCGGAGCACAGTCAGGCCCTGGCCGGTCGGCGGGCCGCCTGCACCATCGGCGAGCGGGCCTGAGGCGAAGACGAGGCCGCGCTTTTCCAGTCCGATCATGTATTCCAAATGCGCCATCAGGAACGGCTTGAGATTTTCCGGCGGCACGCTCGGTGTCGAGATCACGACGTAAAGCTTCTTGCGCGCCATTTTGCGCATCAGCTCGGTAACACGCTCTTCAAAAAACATACGCTTCGTCCCTGTTGCGGCCGGATGGTCGACTGTCCCGGTGTGGAGGGTCAACTCCGGCAGCTTATCAGATCAGCCGCTTGCTCGTCGGCAGGCCGAGAAAGTGCCGGCCGATCATTTCAAATATGGTGAATTGCGACTGCGCCTGTTGCGACACCGCATGCATATCGCGGAACCTGCGCTCGAAAGGGTTACTTTCCAAGACCGCCATGGCGCCGGCGGCATGGTAGGCGGTGTCGACCACCTGCCGAGCCTGGTGACTGGCATTGATGGAGGCCATGCGCAACTGCACGCGCTGGTCGAGCGAAACGGCGCGCGCCTGCGCCGCCTGCCAGATTTCCTCCCAAGCGGCGAAGAAAAACACCCGCGCGGCGGTGAGCTGCGCTTCGGCGATGCCGACCTGCGATTGAATGACCGCGCTGTCGCGCAGCAGCCCCACGCCATGCGCCGGCGTCTTCTTCTGCGCCAGCAAGATGAAGGCATCGAGCGTGGCGCGCGCGAGACCGAGCGCGATCGCCGGAAAGGCCGAGCCGAACAGCTGGTAGATATTGAAGGTGTAGAGCGGACCGTGCTCGCGCCAGCCGGCCGGATCGAGCGCGTGGTAATCGATGGCGCGCGCCTCCGGAACGAACACGTCGGTCAACGTATAGGTGTCGCTGCCGGTGCCGCGCAGCCCGATCACATGCCACACGTCCTTGATGGCGGCCTCCTCGCGCGGCAGGACGAAGGTCATTTCCAAAGGCTCGCCGTCGGCGCCGCGGCGCGGCTCGCCGCCGGGCTCGTAGATGCGGCAATGCGCGGCGAGCCATGTCGCCTGGCGGCTGCCGCTGGCAAAGGGCCACACGCCGGTCACGCGGTAGCCGCCGTTCTCCGCAATCGCCTTGGCGCTCGTATGCGTCGGCCCCCAGGCCAAAACCCCGCGCGGATTTTTCTGAAAAATTTCCTCGGCGACTTCGGCCCGCAACGATTTTGCGATCGTCGAGCACACCGAAGTCTGGGCGATGCACCACGCGGTCGAGGCGTCGGCCTTGGCGATCTCCTCGATCGCCTTCATGAAGGCGACGGGCGAAACTTCGTCGCCGCCGAGCGGACGCGGCACCAGCATGCGGTAGAGCCGCGCCTCGTGCAGCGCATCGACGAGGTCCGCCGGCAATTCGCGGCCGGCCTCGATGCGCGGCGCCGCCGCCGCAATCAGCGGCGCCAGCGCACGCGCATTGGCGACACAATCGACTGTGGTCCGTTCATCCATGATTGAGCGCCATCTATCGGGGGATATTTGTAACCGCCACATCGCAGCCGGTCCATCGGGGCGCGGCGGCCGCCGATCGAACCCCGGAGGGGGTCGCGACGACTAAAATTAATGGTCCGGGTGCACCGGAAGTGGAGGGAAACGGTCATGCACCGACGCAATATGTTGGCTACCGCCTTCGCGAGCGCAGGCGCCATTTTCTCTACGGCATTTGCGGCCAGGCGCGCCGAGGCCGCGACGCCGGATGCCGCCAAGGTCGCCTATCATCTCGACGATGCCGACAAAGTCGACTTCGTGCTCGGCAATATCCATAACCACTTCATCGGCATGGGCGGCAAAGACAAGGTCACGATCGCGCTTGTCATCCACGGCCCGGCGCTGAAGGCGTTCCACGTAGCCGACGCCTCGGTCGATATGACGCGGCGCACTGACGAACTGACCAAATCGGGTCTGCAGCTGCACGCCTGCATCAACACCATGCGGGCGCAGGATGTCACGCTCAAGGATCTGCTGCCCGGCTTCGTCATCGCCGACAAAGGCGGCGTGGTGCGGCTCGCCGAGCTGCAGGGGCAGGGTTACGTCTATCTGCGGCCGTAATCCTGCAGCGCGTGCTTCACTGACAGACGAACTGCTCGCCGGAGCGGCCGAAGCAGAATTTCTTGCCGACATTGACGAGCTGGACGCGCCGGTTCACGCCCGAGGTCGGATGCTGCGGATCGCGCAACTGCTCTTCGCCCATGCCGATTGCTTCCAGCACCGCCGGATTGACCCCGAACGGATCGATCAAGGCATTGCGGATCGCCTCGGCGCGGCGCTGGCTCAAGCCCACATTATACTGGCGGCCGCCGACCGAGTCGGTATGCCCGATGACCAGAAAGCCGTAGCCGAGCAGAATAGGATTGTGCAGCGCGTCGGCGATCTGGCCGACCGTCCGGTAGGACGACGGCTTGATGACCGAGGAATTGAAGTTGAATTCCACCTCGACGACGAATTGCGCCAGATTGGCGAGCTGCGGGAAAGAGAGCGGATGCGGCGGCAGCGCCCCCGGATAGTCACGGATATTGTCGAGCACGGCCTGGCGCATCTGCGCCCCGGTCAACGAAAGATTGGTGTTGCTCACGGCGGCAAGGCTGTTGGCCATCTCGTTTGAACCGATGGCGTTCTGCGCCACGGCTCCCGTCAGTCCGGCGGTCAGGCCGGAAGCGAAGAGCAGCGCCGCGGCGGCGTAGATGTGATGACGTCTCATTGCCGTGCCCTTTCCGTCCGCCAGCCGGTATCGGTGAATGTTTGACTGCATCGCGGGCTCATCGCCGCGGGCGACACGCTGAGCAGGCACTCGACGAGATGCGCATCCGCGTGCGAGGTGCCGCAGAGTCTCGCAATATCCGGGTCGCAAATGTCGCCGATATTGCGCTGCGCCGCGGCCCGTCGCGAGATCGAGTCGTAGACGGCGGCGCGGGTCTGCGCGCATTGCGGCGACAGCCGGGCCTGGTTGGCGTCGAGACAGGTCTTCAGGCGTCCGCCGAGCTCGATGCCCTTGCAATATTTGCCCAGATCCGTGCCGCAGGCCCGCGCCAGCTGATCGACTGCATCGGCGTAGCTCATGGTTTGCGCGCCCGCCGTGCCGGCCGCGGCAACGACAAGCGACAATGCGAGGAAAATAGAGATTGGCCTCATTAGCTCGCTCCCTCCAACGTCGGAGAACCTCATACGCAGCCTCCCCGGTCACGTTTTCTATCGTCAGGCCGACGTCGGGCGCAGCATAGCGGTTTCCCGACCCGCTTGCACAGCCGGCTGATGTAAATTTTGGAAGGCCGCGATCGCGAAAGTCGGAAGGTATTATAGGGAGTGTTGAACGCGCGAGCCCATTAACGGACGGCAGCGTCCGATTCCCGAGCTGCGGCCGTCAAAACAATTCAGCTGGCGCTTCCGCGCCTACCGATCCGGCGACGGTGTGCAAGCTGTGGATGAATAAATTCGACCGTGGGCCCATTGCTATTCCGCCAAATAGGGCGCGGAGTACTGGGCGATCGACAATAGACAGGCGGGCCAATTTCCCCCTGTTAGCTGCCCACAAAACGGCGACGTACCGAGGTCACCGTTCAATCATTCGCAGCTGATGCCGTCGGCAGGCACAAATCCTTCTCAACAATTAGACATCAATTGGAGCGGGTCATGGACACGTTTTTAATTGTGCTTGGCGTCATAGCGATGGTTGGCGTCGTCTTTTTCCTGTTCGTTATCGAACCCCGCAGGAAGATTTACGATTGACGCTCTGCAATTACTTACGCTCCGACGCTAACTTTCCGAAGATTCGATCATATATAGGGTGTCGAACGATGGCTGTTCGACAGCCGGATCACGAACATTTTGAAGCTGCTTCGTTTAAGCCGCTATGATCGGAAAAATAATGCCCAAGCAAGTGCTCAAGCAAGTACCGGCGGACGACGTCGCTGTCGAAGAAGCCGCGGTCGAAAAGACTCTGGACGCATTCGATTATAGTGCAGAGGCGGAGCTTTTTCCCTGTCGCAACAAGAAATCCAGCCGGCGAACGATCGGATACAGGAGGTTTGGGCACGCGGCAGACGCGATCCGGTTCGCGGTCGAAGAGCTTGCCCCCGAGTCTCTCGTGGGCGCCTATCTGGAAGTCGAAGAAGCGAGGTACGACTTCGGAGGAATTCGCCGGCTGTACGAGAGCCTGGACTATCCTTTGACTAGGCGCGCGGCGGGCTAGCGCGATGGCCACGCGCCAGACCAGCAAATCGGTCGTCTTCCATCATCCATTCAAGCTGTCGGGTGTCGACCGAACCCTGCCGCCCGGTGACTACCGGGTCGTGACCGACGAAGAGCAGATCGAGGAAGTGTCGTTTCCCGTCTATCGCCGGGTGGCCACCATGATCTTCGTACCGGCCGAGACCGGCAATGCGTCCACGGTCGAGATGGTCACCATTGCGCCGCAAGACCTCGAAGCTGCGCAGCAGCTGGATGTCGCGCATGGCGCTTAGTTTTCCCAATCAGAGCCGGTTCTTCGATGCCACACGCCACGCCGTGCGGTTTTGGGGCTACGACAGGTCCATGGAGGCCTCGTTTTTCGTCACTGACGATGCTTTGCGGCGGATCACGCCCAAGATGCAGTTCGACGAGGACGGGCTTCTCAGCGCCTTCGATCTGAACCGCAACCTGATTTATGCCATTGCCGAAAAAGTCTATGGCCGCGGACGTCGGGGCTCTTACGAGCTGGTCGCCGCTGATTTTTGACGCTGGACCGTCGGTTACGACGATCGCAGCCCCGACCGACAATTCTGTTCCCGTATTATTGAAGAGTTTCGCCTACAGGCCGGGATCCCGGCGCTGCAGCGGCGTCGCTCCAATTGTTGTCAGCTGTCATCCTGAGGCCGCTTCGGCTTGGCGGCTACGTTATTCCTCGCCGACCAGATCCCGGCGGCGGCCTTCGAGTGCCGCGGAATAGCGGCGCAGCACATAGGCTTCGGTGAGGAGGCCGACGACGCGGCGATCGAGAAATGAATCGACCACCGCCAGCGCTTCCGCCTCGGCGCGGTCGAAGGCGAGGACTGCTTCCTTCACCGCCATGCCGGGCAGCAGCATGTCCTCGCGATAGTGCAACAGATTTTTGATCGGAGCGTCCGGCGCGGCTTCGGCCGCATGCGCCTCCGCCACCTGGATGAGGCCGACATAACGCTCGACCTCGTCGACCGCGATCACATAGGCGGTCGAGCTCAGCGGGAAATGCTCGCGGAAGTCGGCGATGGTCGACGCGGCACTCACCGTCTGCACATCCTGCCGCATCATTTTCTCGACGGTGAGCTCGCGCATCCAGCCGATATCGGCGGCGCTGCGGATGGTCTCGCCGCGCAGATGGAAGCGCCAAGTGGCGAACGAATAACCGAACACCTCACGGGTGACCTGCGCCGCGATGATGACGGCGACGAGCACTGCCGTGGTCAGCCATAGGTCGCCCGTGGTTTCGAGCGCGATGAAGGTCATGGTCAGCGGCCCGCCGACCACGGAGGCCGACAGCGCCGACATGCCGATCACCGCATAAGCGTTGGGATCGAAATAATGGGTCGGCCAAAACATCGTCAGCGCCACCGCCAGCATATGGCCGCCGAGCGCCCCGATCAGGAGCGACGAGAAGAACATGCCGCCGCGAAAGCCCGAGCCGAGCGAAGCGATTGAGGCCACGATCTTGAGCACGAACAACAGCGCGATGGTGCGGAACGGCAGATCGAGCATGCCGGCGACCCGCAAGGCGCCGTGCCCGGACGACATCACCTGCGGCGAGATCATCGCCAGAATGCCGACGACGAGGCCGCCCGCCATGGTGCGCAGCGACGGCCGCAGCCGCAGCCGCGCGAACATGTTCTCGCTCAGCGCGACGCCGCGCATCAGAATGATGCCGAGGATCGCCGCCAACAGGCCGAGCGTGGCGGCGAGCACGAGGTCGTGCGCCGCGATATTCATTTTCTCCGGCGCGACGATGCCGAGTTCCGCGGGCGACAACAGCCGCGCCACCAGATAGCCGATCAGCGACGCGATGCCGACCGGCGCCAGGCTCGGCGGCGCATAGCTGCCGATGATCAGCTCGAAGCCGTAAAAGGCGCCGGCGAGCGGAGCGCCGAACGCGCCCGCAATGCCGGCGGCGGCGCCGCAGCCGACCAGGATGCGCAGGTCGCCGCGGCGCAGGCGGAACGCATTGCCGATGCGCGAGGCGATGCCGCTGGCAAATTGGGTATAGCCGGCCTCGAGGCCGACCGAGGCGCCGACGCCGCTCGACCACACCGTCTGCGCCGCGACGATGACGCTGCCGAGAAGCGACATCCGCCCGCCATGCAGCGCATTGGCTTCGATCGGATCGATTTCCCGCTCGGGCCGGAACCGGCTGATGATTTCGCTTGCGATGCCGAAGGCGAGGCCGCCGACCAGCGGCACCGACAGCGCCAACACCGGATTAAGCGTCAAGCGCGCGGACAGCCGCTCGCCGTGCTCGAGGTTGAAGAACACCTCGTGCAGAATATCGACGGTAATGCCCATGCCGGCGACGACGAAGCCGGCGATGACACCGACCAGCGCCGCGAGCAGGATCAGGCTCGATTCCCGTGCCCGTACGACAGCGCGCAGCCGCCGCGGGATTTCGAGTTTCGCGACCCTAGCGATCAAGATGCGTCACCGGCCGGACAAGATTGGCCATTAAATGCGGAACCGCCCGACGCGATGAGCCTTAAGTTTTGCGGCCGCGGAACCGCGGCAAACAAGGCTCGTTCTGTAATCGGGCCTTGCGAGGAACGCATCATGCGCCACCCGATCCGAGCCGTTGCTGCAACGTCCGTCATTGCAATATCCCTTGCCGGAATCCTCGTACTCTCCGATGTCCCGTTTGCGGCTCAGCTGTTCGCGCAAACGGTCACCAGTCCCGTCGAAGGCACGCTCCTTACAGGCGCCCCAGCCTTTGGCGACTGGCGCGCCGACCATCCGGGGACGCGGCGGCTGATCAAGTCGCAGGACCTTCCAGCGCCGGACTTGGCTCAGTCGGCAAGAAATGTCGTCTCAATCGTGCGCCGCACCGACCAAAAGCCAATCGTCCCAAACGGCTTTGAAGTCAACCTGTTTGCCTCTGGTCTTAGCGGGCCGCGGCTGATCCGCATGGCGCCGAACGGCGACTTGTTCGTGGCCGAGAGTGGGGCCGGGCGCATCCGCGTATTGCGGCCGAACGGCAGCGGCGCCGTGCAATCCTCGGTGTTCGCAACCGGACTCGATTATCCGTTCGGCATCGCCTTCTACCCGCCCGGCGCCGACCCGCAATGGGTGTATATCGGCAATACCAGTTCGGTGGTGCGCTTTCCTTATCGCAGCGGCGATGTTGCTGCGCGCGGCGCCGCCGAAAACATCGTGCCGCGGCTACCCGTGGGCGGCCATCACACCCGCGACGTCGTGTTCTCGCCGGACGGCAAGACGCTCTATGTGTCGGTGGGCTCGGGCTCGAACGTCGCCGAAGATATGGGAGCGTTAAGCGCGGCGGAACGCCAGAATTTCATTGCCAATCACCCGCTCGGCGCCGCCTGGGGCGACGAAGCCAATCGCGCCGATGTGCTGACCTTCAATCCCGACGGCGACAACGCGCAGGTCTTCGCCACCGGGATTCGTAATTGTGTCGGCATGGCGGTCGGGCCCTCGACCGGCACCGTATGGTGCTCGACCAATGAGCGCGACGGCTTGGGCGATGATGTACCACCCGACTATATCACGCGCGTGCGGGCGGGCGGCTTTTACGGCTGGCCCTGGTATTACATCGGCGGCCATGAAGATCCGCGGCATCGAGGCGAGCGGCCGGATCTGAAAGACGAGATCACGGTTCCGGACGTGCTCTTGCAGGCGCATTCGGCGTCGCTTGGCATGACATTTTACGACGGGGCGCAATTTCCGGCTGAGTACCGCGGCAACATTTTTGCCGCGGAGCACGGTTCGTGGAATCGATCGAAACGCACCGGCTATAAAGTCATCCGCGCGATCGTGAAGGACGGCGTGCCGACCGGCGAATACGAAGATTTCGCCACCGGCTTCGTCATCAGCGATTCGGCGGTGTGGGGCCGGCCGGTCGGGGTCGCCGTCGACAGGGACGGCGCTTTGCTCGTTTCCGAAGACGCCAGCGGCACGATCTGGCGCATTTCCTATACCGGAAAGGCCGCGGACGCCCGCTAGGGCCCGCCCGGCGGAACACTCGCCCACACCAGGCGTTGGTTCCGAACAGCCTGGGCCTGGCGGCATTCCGATATGAATTCATACGCAGGCGGCGTGTTCCCCCGCTTTATTTCCAATTTGCAGGTTGCCGCGCCGTCGTTGGGCCGAGATCGGCGGACGCGGGAATCGGTGCCGGGCTGTGCCGAAAGCAGCCGTGCCCAAAGCGGCGCCATCATCGAGACCGATATCCCGTCCCGCCTCGATGCTCTGCCGTTCGGGCGATTTCACCTCCTGGTGATCATTGCGCTGGGAATCACCTGGATTCTCGATGGGCTGGAAGTGACGCTCGCGGGCGCGCTGTCCGGGGAGCTCAAGCAAGGTTCAGCCTTGGGCTTGAGCAATGCGCAGGTCGGCCTTGCCGGCTCCAGTTACCTCGCCGGCGCCGTGCTGGGCGCCTTCTTGTTCGGCTGGCTGACCGACCGCCTGGGCCGCAAGAAGCTCTTCACGATCACGCTCGCCATCTATCTGCTTGCCACCGCGGCGACCGGATTGTCGTGGAATGCCTGGAGCTTCGTCCTGTTCCGTTTTCTCACCGGCGCCGGCATCGGCGGCGAATACACCGCCATCAATTCGACAATCCAGGAGATTATCCCGGCGCGATTCCGCGGCTGGACCGACCTCGTCATCAATGGCAGCTTCTGGGTCGGAGCGGCGCTGGGTGCGGGCGGCTCGCTCGTTTTGCTCGATCCTAAAATCATCGATCCGGCGCTCGGCTGGCGGCTTGCGTTCCTGATCGGGGCTATAATCGGACTCGTGATTCTCATCATGCGACTTTGGATTCCTGAAAGCCCGCGCTGGCTGGTGACCCACGGCTTCGTCGCCGCCGCGGACGCAACCATGCGCGGCATCGAGGCGCAGTTCGGCCTAACCACGCGTGCCGGACCGGACAAAACGATACGCTTGCGCGTGCGCAGCCATACCCCGCTCGCCGAAGTCGCGCGCGCTTTGTTCAAGACCTATCGCCGGCGCACTTTGGTGGCGCTGAGCCTGATGGCCGCGCAGGCGTTCTTCTATAACGCCATTTTCTTCACCTATGCGCTGGTGCTCACCGACTTCTACGGCACGCCGTCGGATCGCATCGGCTGGTACATCCTGCCATTTGCCGCGGGCAATGTGCTGGGCCCCATCCTGCTCGGACGTCTGTTCGATACGGTCGGGCGCAAGGTCATGATTGCCGCGACCTATGCGGCCTCCGGCGTACTTTTGACCGCGACAGCGGCCTTGTTCAGCCGCGACCTTTTGACGGCGGAGACGCTGACCATCGCCTGGATGATCGTGTTCTTCTTTGCCTCGGCGGCGGCGAGCGCCGCCTATCTCACCGTGAGCGAGATTTTTCCGCTGGAGATTCGCGCGCTCGCCATCGCATTCTTTTACGCCATTGGCACCGGCGTCGGCGGCATTGCCGGCCCGTTATTACTCGGCCTGCTGATCAGCAGCGGTTCGCGTGCGAGCGTGGCGTTAGGCTATATCCTGGGTGCGGGTTTGATGCTCGGCGCGGCACTGGCCGAAGCGTTGTGGGGCGTCGCCGCCGAACGCAAGCCGCTCGAGCAGGTCTCGGCGCCGCTGGCGCTCGCTTGAACAAGACAGAGAGAGAACGGAATTGCAGATGCGCGCGGAAATCTCGGATCTCGATATGGCGCATGCGGAAATTTCCCTCATGCCCGATCTCGGCAAATGCGCGATCTTGCTCGATATCGACGGCACGATACTCGATCTGGCGCCGTCGCCGCAGCAGGTCTGGGTGCCGACCGGACTACGCCAGACGCTGGCGCGGCTCGACGCTTTGACGGGCGGCGCCGTTGCGCTGGTCTCGGGCCGATTGCTGAACGACATCGATCTCATCTTTTCGCCGTTGCAGCTTGCCGCCGTGGGCGGCCACGGCGCGGAGCTTCGCGCCATGGCGAGCGGCGCGACCGTACAGCGCGCCCGCCCGCTCGCCGCCGCCCTGCGGCGCAAGCTTGCCGGCATCAGCGAACTCGGCCCCGGCATCCTGGCCGAGGACAAAGGCTATTCGCTCGCCTTGCACTATCGTCTCGCGCCGGAGCGTGGCGACGCGCTACGCGCGGCGGTCGACAAGATCTGCGCCGCGGAACGCCCGGGCACGATCGAGATTCTGCCGGGCAAGTTCGTCGTCGAGATCAAGTCGCCCGGCATCAACAAGGCCGATGCGGTGTGCGAACTGATGAGCCACGCGCCTTTCGCCGGCCGCAATCCGATTTTCATCGGCGACGACTTGACTGACGAACCTGTATTCGGCGTGATTTCGCAATTCGGCGGCTTGGGATTTTCGGTCGGCAGGATTGCGGCCGACGCCAACGGACATTTCGACAAGCCTGAATCGGTCCGTGCCTGGCTGGCGCGCGTCGCCGCCGCGGCCGAAGGCGCGGCCGAATGATCGACCACGGCTTGGATCTCGGCATTATCGGCAACGGCCGGGTGGCAGCGCTGGTCGATCCGGGCTCGCGGATCGTGTGGTGGTGCTATCCGCGCTTCGACGGCGACCCGATCTTCTGCCGCCTGGTGTCCGGCAAGGTGGAGAAGGGCTTCTCCGACGTCGTGCTCGAGGAAATGGTCGATTATCAATCGGAATACATCCGCAACAGCGCGATCATCTCGACGGTGCTCACCGACCGGCACGGCGGCAAGGTCAAGATCACCGACTTCGCGCCGCGCTTTCGCCAATTCGGCCGCGTGTTCCGGCCACCGCAGCTTTATCGGATCGTCGAACCGCTCGCCGGATTGCCGCGCATCACCGTCCGCATGCGGCCGACCAGCGATTACGGCAAGGCCCTGCCGCACAGCTCGCTCGGCAGCAATCACATCCGTTACGCCAATGATGCGACCGCGATCCGCCTGACCACCGATGCACCGCTGTCGCTGATCGAGGGCGAGGCGCCGTTCGTGCTGACGCGGCCGCTGTCGCTGGTTTTCGGTCCCGACGAGCCGTTCACCGGCGATCTGCAAAAGACCTGCCGCGATTTCCTCGAACGCACGCATGACTACTGGATGGAATGGGTGCGGCGACTGTCGATCTCCTACGACTGGCAAGAGGCCATCATCCGCGCCGCCATCACGCTGAAACTCTCCAATTTCGACGAGACCGGCGGCGTCATCGCCGCCCACACCACCTCGATCCCCGAGGCGCCGTCGTCCGGGCGCACCTGGGACTACCGTTATTGCTGGCTGCGCGATGCCTATTTCGTGGTCCAGGCGCTCAACCGCATCGGCGCGACGCGCACCATGGAAGAGTTCATTTCGTTCACGCTGTCGATCGCGTCGAAGCCGGACCAGGAATTGCAGCCGCTCTACAGCGTGGTGCCGACCACCACGCTCGAGGAGCGCATCGCGCCCGACCTTGAAGGCTATCGCGGCGACGGCCCGGTTCGAATCGGCAATGCCGCCGTTCATCAGGTCCAGCACGACACCTATGGCAGCGTCATCCTCGCCGCCATGCCGATGTTCTTCGATCGCCGGCTGCCGCGCCCGGGCGACGAGGGGCTGTTTCGTCTGCTGGAATCGCTCGGCGACCGCGCCGCCGCCAAGGCGTTCCAGCCCGATGCCGGTATCTGGGAATATCGCGGCCGCCAGCGCGTCCACACCCATTCGGCGGCGATGTGCTGGGCCGGTTGCCAGCGGCTCGCCGCGATCGCGAAGCGGCTCGGGCTCGAGGATCGCGCCAAGCATTGGAATTCGATCGCCGAGCCGATGCATGCGGCGCTGCTCGACAATGCCTGGAATCAGAAGCGCGGCGCGTTCACGGCCGCATTCGGCTCGGACGATCTCGATGCCAGCGTGCTGCTCCTTGCCGATCTCGGTGTCGTCGAAGTCGACGATCCGCGCTTTATCTCCACCGTCGCCGCCATGGAGCGCGAATTGGTGCGCGAGAAGCACGTCATGCGCTATGCCAGCGAGGACGATTTCGGCATGCCGGTGACGGCGTTTTTGATCTGCCGGTTCTGGCTGATCGACGCGCTGTGGTCGCTCGGCCGGCGTGAGGCGGCGCGCGATCTGTTCGACGACGCGATGCGGCACCGCAACCGCTACGGTCTCCTCTCCGAAGACGTCGATCCGCAGACCGGCGCGTTGTGGGGCAATTTCCCGCAGACCTATTCGATGGCCGGGCTCATTCTCTCCGCGATGCGGCTGTCGCGCAGCTGGGAAGACCGCTACTGGCGCGGCTGATACGGCGCGGCTGAGCCTCGCCGCACGCGCGAACCGGCGGGCCCTCTCAGTCGGCATCGATTGGCAGCACTTGAGATTACGAGCTAGACTTGTCCGCCGAAGCTCGCATAGGCGGCCGAGTTAGCCCGCAGGCACCGAAGCCGAGGAGCCACCAATCCCTTGCATCCGCAACGCCAGAACTCGCCGCAAGCACAGCCAGCGCTCTCGGGCATCGAGCAATGGTACGTAGCGAAGGACGAGCGGCAATACGGACCGGTTCCATTCGGCGATCTGGCGCGATTTGCCCGGCAAGGGCTGCTGCTGGAAAGCGATTGGATCTGGAAAGCCGGACTCGATTCGTGGATTCCCGCGGCCGACTTATCCGGCCTGTTCGTCGAGGCCGCACCGCGTCGCCGCGATCCACACCCAAGCCACCCGGAGGTCGGCGATGAGAACACAAAACGCGACACCAAAACCGTATTCAAAGAGCGAGCCAAACATCAGATAAAGCATTTCTTGCTGATGTTCGTCTATCTCTGGATCGTATTCGGCATGTTCGCGCTTCACGAGTCCATCGTTCTGGCCCAGCATCAGATAAGCTACGTCTCGCACGGTTTCGCCGTCGTCAATGCCCTGGTGTTCGCCAAAGTCATGCTTGTCGCCGAGGACCTTCGTCTCGGCCATAGGGCGCACGGCAAGCCGCTGATCTATTCGATTATCGTCAAGTCGATTTTGTTCGCCGTTGCGCTGATCTGTTTCCATGTCGTCGAGCATGTGCTGCTCGGAATGTGGCACGGACAATCGATCGCCGAGGCCGTCGCGGACGTAGGCGCCAATAAGCTCGGCGAAATCCTGTCCGCCGGGATCATCGGAACCGTTGCACTCGCGCCGTTCTTCATCTTGAGCGAGATCAGCCGAATCATCGGCCGCGACAATTTCTGGGCGTTGCTATTCCAGCGAAAAAGCCCTTAACCGTGGCATCGATATCACCATCGCCGATTTGCGCTACGGCGATCGCTCGTCGCGGCGCGTGCTTATCGCCAGGTGACGAGCGCGATCACAGGTACTTCGACAACAGAACTCTGATCTGCTTTTGTTCGCACAGCGCCGAGAGCTGCGGCAATCCCTGATAGGCCTTTACCGTCCCGTGATAGCCGAGGCAGGCGAGCCGGTAGATCAGTTGTTCCGACAGCGCGCCATAGAAATAGCCGCCATGAACATTCGGCCCGTGCAAGAACAGATAAGCGAACAATAGCTGCAAATGCCGATACCAGGGGATGCGCGCTTTGGCATTATGGCGCTTGAATCGCAGCGCGAAGGTCAACAGGCCGACCTCGCGTCCCGCCGCATCCGGCTCGATATAATCGGTGCAATCGAAATAGCTGAATTTTTCCGGCAGCCTGTTCTGCAGGGTTTTAAATTCGGCGTTGCCCTCCTCGCCGCGTGCGGCCCGCAGCTTATGGTAAATCTGGTCCAAGGTCAGATAGCCGACTCGCACCACGGACGCGAGCGAGTGGTGGCCGATATCGATGATGCCGTAGCCTTTCGACAGAATATCAACATTGCCGAGACGAAACCCGAACTTCCAGCTCGTGGTGGGAAACGAGAAGTAATTGGCCAAGGTCGAAATCTGCCGCAACACTTCGTCGCCTTCGTTGCTGAACAGATACGCCTCGTCGAAGCGGCGCAGCGACGACGCCAGGAAATTGGCGCGGTTCGACAACAGCGCCTCGGCCGGAATATCCGGGGAAGCCAGGACGAAGCGCGTCAGCCGGAAGGCATGACCGATCTTCGCCGGAATTTTCTCGGCGTTTTCCGTGTTGAATACGCCGGCGTCGATATGCGGCCGGCGCGAGGCGCCGTCGGCAAACAGATCCGTCAGAGCCCTGATCGCGTTGGTGACCACATAGCCGCCCATGCTGTGGCCGATGAACGACAGCTGCACGCGCTTGCTGTCGCGGTGGGCTTTCGCGGCCGCCATATCCGGCTTTCCGACGACGTCATGGGTCAGAATCGTGTGGTCGATCTGACGGACAATTTCGATCAGGTCGGGCGCACCGTAATTGGTGGCCCGGAAGGCGTCGCGGAAATAGACGATGACCCGGAGCAGTGCGGCGCAGGCGATGAGGCCGGCGAGGACGGCGCCGACGATGACAAGTCCGTGGCCGGTTTTCGGCGCGATCGCCGCCTCGATCGCCCCGATGCCGGTCAAGATGAATATGACGCCGAGCCAGAATATCCAGGTCGGCAATGACGGCAGGGCGGCCGCACAGCTCCGCCACGGCGTGCCCATCTTCTCCGACGGCCAGCGATAGCCGACGCAGACCAAACCTTCGTCTTTGCTGATTTCATTGTCATTATGGATCGCGATCGCCGCGCGCCGGTAGAGGTCGAGAACCGCGGGCTGTGGATTGTTGAAGCCGTGCACCATAACCATGAGGTTGGGGTGGTCGGCCCCGCTCAGGTGACGGGCAATTTCCTTGATGGCGGTCTCGGGTTCGATGGGAAATAATTGGCTCGGCACCGGGCCCATCGGCGGCAAGGCGTCGACATTGTCCGGTGCGGTGCTTTCGATGAAATAAGTCGGAACGACGGTATTGCGCACGCCATAGGCGCGAAACAGGTTCGCCATGCTAACCCCCCATTAGGCGCACAACTTTAGGTTATAGGATTGGCGCAGGCAATCGCCGTCCCCGGGCGCCCCGCCAGGCCGGGCTCTGAAAATGCCGGCGGTCGAGAGTTTCACTCCACCCTGTCGCCAACCATCTCCGGCGGCGCGTGTTCGTCTTGTGCCCGCTGCTCGACCGGCTTGCGCGCGCGCGTCAGATTATAGGCGCTGTTGACCAAAGCCAGATGCGAGAAGGCTTGCGGGAAATTGCCGACCAGTCGCTTTTGGCCTGGATCGTATTCTTCGCTCAACAGGCCGAGATCGTTGCGCAGGTCAATGAGCCTGCGGAACAGGCGCTCGGCGTCGTCGTAACGATCCTGCAGGATATAGACGTCGACCAGCCAGAAGCTGCAGGCGAGAAACGCGCCCTCGCCGGGCGGCAGCGCATCCGCGACCTCGTCGGTGGAGTAGCGCATGACGAAGCCGTCGCAAACGAGCCGGCGTTCGATCGCCGCGATGGTGCTGGCGATGCGCGGATCGGAAACCGGCAGAAAGCCAACGCAAGGCAATTGCAACAGATTGGCGTCGAGCTGGTCGGAACCGTAGGCCTGCACGAAGGTGCCGAGTTTCTTGTTGAAGCCGCGCTCGCACACTTCGGCGCAAATCTCATCGCGCGTCGCTCGCCACAGATCGACCGGCCCCTCGAGCCCGAAGGTCTCGGCACTTTTGATGACGCGATCGAACGCGACCCAGGCCATGACCTTGGAATAGGTGAAGTGCTGCGGCGGGCCGCGCATCTCCCAGATGCCCTGATCGGGCTGGCGCCAGATCTTCGCAAGATGTTCGGCAAAGGCGAGCTGAATGGCCCAGGCCGAATCGTTGCTGGTCAAACCGCCGCGCCGCGCCTGATGATAGGTGTCCATGATTTCGCCGAAAACGTCGAGCTGCAGCTGGGTATGCGCCGCATTGCCGATCCGCACCGGCGCGGAATCTTCATAGCCCGGCAGCCAGTCGACAACCCATTCGCTAAGCCGCCGTTCGCCGCCGATGCCGTACATGATCTGCAACTGATCGGGGCTGCCGGCGACAGCGCGCTGCAGCCATTCGCGCCAAGCCTGGGCTTCTTCGTAATAGCCCGCATGCATGGCGCCGAGCAGCGTCAGCGTCGCATCGCGCAGCCAGCAGTACCGGTAATCCCAATTGCGCTTTCCGCCCAATCGCTCCGGCAGCGATGTGGTCGGCGCCGCGACGATGCCACCGGTCGGCGCGTAAGTGAGCGCCTTCAGCGTGATCATCGACCGCTTCACCGCTTCGGTCCACTTTTTGGCGGGGCGGCACTTCGCCGACCATTCCCGCCAATAGGTCTCGGTTTCGGCAAGCGCCTCGGTCGCGTCGACCGCTTCCGGCAACGGCAGATGCGACGGCGCGTAGGTCAGCACAAATGGGATGGTCTCGCCGCGGGACACGGTGAATTCGCCGACCGTGGTCATGTCCTTGCCGCTGACATGCACGGGACTTTGCAGCACCACCATGTCGGGCCCGGCAATAGCGCGCAGCGCGCCGCTCTCGACGCGCGTCACCCACGGCACAACGGCGCCATAGCCGAAGCGGATCACGAGCTCGGTGTGCATTTTGACCTTGCCGCGCTTGCCGATCGCAAAGCGAACGATGGTCGAGTTCGGGGCTTGCACCGGCATGAAATCGACCAGCGTCACCGCGCCCTCCGCCGTCTCGAAATGGGTCTCGAGGACGAGCGTGTTCGGCCGGTATCGGCGGGTGATCTTGGCTTCGTCGCGCGGCGCCAACAGCCAACGGCCGTGTTCCGGCGTGCCGAGCAGCGCCGCAAAGCACGCTTCCGAATCGAAACGCGGCCAGCACAGCCAATCGATCGAGCCCGAACGCGACACGAGCGCAGCGCTTCGGCAATCGCCGATCAGCGCATAGTCTTCGATTTGGGTCGACATGACGCTGGGGCTCGCTCAGGAAAAATCGACGACGACCTTGATGTCGCCAGGCTTGTGGGTGAGCGCTTGCGTCCATTGCTCGACCGACACGCGGCGCGTGATCAGGCGGGCGAGCCAACGCTTGTCGGCGCGCTCAAGCGTTGAGACCGCGTCGTCATAATGCTTGCGATTGGCATTGACGCTGCCGAAGACGGTGTCGTTGTCGAGCACCATGGTGCGGTTGAACGAGCCGACATCGATGTCGAGAACGTGGCCGGGCGCAGATACGCCGACCAGGCAGACGATGCCGCCCGATGCGGTGCGGCCCAACGCGTCGCGCACCACGGTGGGCGCGCCGGTGCACTCCATCAGAATATCGGGCTTCAACGTGTCGAGATCGGCGAGGTTGCCGAGGTGGAACCTGCCGCCGAGGTCGTGCACGATCGCTTTTTTTTCGCCGTGGTCGTGATGATCGAGCACGTGAACCTCGAGCCCGCGCTGGGCGCCGATCAAAGCGGCAAGGAGCCCGATCGGCCCGGCGCCGGTGACGAGCAGCGTCTTCGGCTGCCACGCCCGCGACCGGCGGCCGATCTGCTCGGTGTGATCCCAGGCCTTGGCGACGACGCTCGTTGGCTCGACCAGCACGCCGTTCATGCCGAGCGAGGGATCGAGTTTGATCAGGAACTCCGGCTCGACGCGGAAATGGTCCGAGCCGTAGCCATTGCGCTCCTTGATGCCGCGTTCGGTATAGCGGCCGTTGCGGCACATATCCCATTCGCCGATCGCGCAGCATGGGCATGGCACCGGATCGGGCCGCCGCACGATGCCGACGACGAGATCGCCGGGTGTGAAGCCGGAATCGGCCGGCGCTGTCATGACCTTGCCGAGCGATTCATGGCCGATCACCAGCCGCTTCTGGCCGGGCGGCGGAGAGCCGTAATCGCCGGAAACAATTTCCCGATCGGTACCGCACACACCGAGCGCCAGCGCCCGCACCAGCACGGCGCCGTCGGACACCGGCGGTTCGGGCAGATCCTCGATGCGCGCCGAATTGGCGATGCCGGGCGAGACAGTGAAGGCGCGCATCGTTGCGTTCCGCGATTGATTGGTTGCGCAATGGCGAATGGCGCCTGTGCGGCCCAAACGCCCCCGACTAGAAACGCCGGAATGGGGGACAAGTTCCCGCGGGGGAACTTGAGCGGTCGTGACATCGTTATGACCTTACGGCGTGCAGCGACGAACCGACTGCGCCGCCTAGCCACTAACGCCGGGTCATCATGGAAGCTCTCGGACACACACGCTGGGCGATCGCCGAAGGCTATATTCCTTCGCAAAGCTCGTTTACCGAGCCCGCGCTCGTGTCGCACGAAACCGCCTGCATTCTCAATTGCGGCGAGCGGACCGCGGAGGTGCGGATCACCATTTTCTTCGCCGACCGCGAGCCGGTCGGTCCTTATCTCGTCACGGTGGCGGCGCGGCGGACGCTGCATCTGCGCTTTAACGATCTGCACGATCCCGAACCGATCCCGCGCGACACCGCCTATTCGTCGGTATTCGAGTCCACCATGCCGATCGTTGTGCAGCACACAAGATTGGACTCGCGGCGGGCCGAAGTGAGCCTGCTCTCGACCATCGCCTTTGCGGAAATGTGAACGCTGCGGTGGCGCGCCGGCGCAAGCAGCGCCGAAAACGCTGCATTTCTTAAAAGCGGCGATAAGTTCCCAATAATCTCAGAAAAAGCGCCTTGTTTTTGCACCCTTTTGCCGCAGTGCATCACAATTGAGGAACTAAGCGCTGCTACAAAAGTTGATTGGGTACCGCCTTGGACGTGTAGCGTTTTGGAGGTGCCGCAATGAGCGTCGTCGTTGTCTCCAACCGTGTGGCGCGCGCCAAACCCGATGAGCCGCTTGCCGGCGGTTTGGCGGCGGCGCTGTTGCCGATGGTGCACGATTCGGGCGCGATCTGGGTCGGTTCGAGCGGCCAGCCGAGCGAGGCCTCCGAAAACCGGGATTTTGCCAAGATCGAGGCCCTCGGGGCCGGCGCGCTCGCCACCGTCGACATCCCGGCGAAGCATTACCGCGGCTATTATGAGGGTTTTGCCAATTCGGCGCTGTGGCCGGCGCTGCATTCGCGACCCGATCTGATCCAAGTCAGCGCCGAAGACTACGCGTCCTATTGCGAGGTCAACGCCTTCATGGCGCGGGCGCTGGTGCGCTTCAACGCGCCGGAAGCCATGTTCTGGGTTCAAGATTATCATTTTCTCACCTTGGGCGCCGAGCTTCGCCATCTCGGCATCGAACGGCCGCTTGGCTTCTTCCTGCACACGCCGTGGGCGGATCGCAGTACCATGGCGGCGGTGCCGCATTGCGCCGAGCTCGCCGACGCCATGCTGGCTTACGATCTGATCGGCTTTCAGACCGTCGAAGACCGGTTGAATTTCGAGGACTATCTGCGCAGCTGCCTCGAGATGAACGTGGTCGACGGCACGGTCGCCTCGCAGTGGGGCTTGACCCAGCTTGCCACCTTCCCGATCGGCATCGATGTCGAAGAATTTTCCTCACGCGCCACCAAGGCCATGGTCCGTCCCGAGATGTCGCGGCTGCGCGACAGCCTGCAGGGCGCCAAGCTCGTGTTCGGCGTCGACCGGCTCGATTATTCGAAAGGCCTCGCCAATCGCTTGCGCGCCTTCGACCGCATGCTCGACATCGAGCCCGGGTTCAAGCGCACGGTGTCGCTGTTGCAGGTCGCGGTGCCGTCGCGCGGCAATATCAAGGCCTATCGCGAGCTCAAGAGCGAACTCGCCGGATTGGTGGGCGATATCAATGGCCGTCATGGCGAAGTCGACTGGACGCCGGTTCGCTATCTCAACAAGGCATTTTCTCAGCTCACGCTCGCGGGCTTTTACCGCATCGCGGGCGTAGGCCTCGTCACGCCATTGCATGACGGGATGAATCTCGTCGCCAAGGAATATGTCGCGGCGCAGAATCCGTTCGATCCGGGCGTTCTGGTGCTGTCGTCCTTTGCCGGCGCCGCCAAGGAATTGGATGCGGCGCTGCAGGTCAATCCGCACGACATCGACGGCATGGCGCGGCAAATCGCAGTTGCGCTGCGCATGAGCGTCGAGGAACGGCGCGAGCGCTGGCAATCGATGGTGAAGAAGCTGAAAGCGGCCTCGGTACAGGGCTGGTTTGCCGACTTCCTGCATACCCTCGGCCATGTGCGGCGCGCGCCCCTGCAGGCGGCAACCCGGCCGATCGTCCTGGAAATCGCCAGCCGCCGCGCCGCGATCGGCAGGTAAAAAAGGAATTTTTTACCTCGTTTCGCCATAGTCGCCACTGTTGGTTCTGTATGTGGCGTAGCGTGGGGTACGGCGATGCCGGGCGCGTGTCATTCCATTGCATTATCGGCGAAAAATCGCATGGCATCGGCGCAGGGCCGGCGCTGTTTGGCCGCCGCCGCTTTGGCATTGTTGGCGCTGATCGCCGTTCCGGCCCCGGGTCAAAGCGCGGTGCGGCTGGCGAGCCGCGAGGCCGACATGTCGCGGCCGCACGTCTATCTGATGCGCGGCCTGCTCAACATCTTCTCGCTCGGCATGGATCAGCTCGCGGCGCAGATCGCGCGCCGCGGCATCGAGGCCAGCGTCTATAATCATTCGGTCGAGGAATCCGTCGTCGGCGAGATCGTGCGCAAATACCGCGCCGGCGATCATGGCCCCTACATTCTGGTCGGTCATTCGCTCGGCGCCGATGCCGTGATGACGATGGCGCAACAGCTCAACCGAAGCGGCGTGCCGGTGGCGCTGGTGGTGCCGTTCGACGGCACCGGCTCTTACACGGCCTCGGCGAACGTCGCCTGCGTGCTCAATGTCACGCAGCGCTATTACGCCTATATGCGGCCCGGCCCGGGCTTCCACGGCAAGCTGCAGAACGTCGACGTGTCTTCCGACGTCTCGATCGATCACTTCACCATCGACAAGTCGCCGCGACTGCAGGCGATGGCGCTGAATTCGGTGCTGCAGGCGGCGCATGCGCAATCTTGCCGGCCTAGCGTCAATGGCCCGGCCGTGGCGCAGCCGAAAGACACGCCCAAGGAAGAACCGCGGCAGACTTCCGCCGCGGTGCCCGCCCTGAGCGCCACGCCGGCCTCGCCTTTGCTACGGCACGGCTTCGAGGGTTGATCGGCTGAGTCTCGCCGAAAGCCGGTATCGGCCTCCGCGATAATCCCGTCTATAATGGATCGACAGCCCATTGGAGAATGGGCTCGCACCCTATCCTGGCGAAGGATGTGGCCGATGCCAGTGACTTATGAGTCGTGGCTGGTCCTGCTTTCGATCGTCATGGCGATCCAAGGCGCCTATGTGGGCTTGAGCCTCGCCGTGCAGATCGGCGCCGCCACCGGCTTGCGCCGGCGGTTGTTGCTGGCCGGCGCCGCGTTCTCGCTCGCCGTCGCGATCTGGACCATGCACTTCATCGGCATGCTGGCGGTGCGGGTGCCGTTCCAGGTCGACTATCTGGTGTTCCCGACGCTGTTGTCGTTTCTGGTTTGCGTGCTCGTGGTCGGCGCCGCAGTCTACGCCACGAGTTCGGGGCCGCTGACGCTGTTGCGGCTGACGTTATCCTCCTGCCTGATGGGCGCCGGTATTTTCTCGATGCACTACATCGGCATGAGCGCGCTTAGCGCCAGCGCCTATATGGTCCATGACCGCTTTTATGTCGCGGCCTCGATGGCGATCGCGATCGCGGCATCCGGATTGGCGCTGTGGCTCGCCACCGGTCGCGGCGGCCGGCCGCCGCTGATCCTCTCCGCCATCGCGTTCGGCGTTGCGGTCTCGGGCATGCATTACACGGCGATGGAGGGCCTGACGCTGTTGCCCTTCGCCGCGACTGCGGCCAACGCGCCGGCTTTGTCGAGCGACCTTCTGGCGATCGTGGTCGCCATCGTCGCCTTTTGTCTCTCCGGGATTTTCCTCCTGTTTCTGGTGCCCGATCGCGCGCGGGCGGCGTCCGGCGCCTCTTCGGCAGAGGCGGTCTCCGCGGCAGAGCCTGAGCGCGCGCAGGAAACAGCGGCGGCGCCGGCTGCGGCGTCAGCGCAGGCCACGAACGGCGCCGGCGCTCCTCCCGAATTCGGCCGCGGCACTTACGCGCCCCTCGGCGGCTTAGGTGCGCCGCCGCGGCGCTTTGCCCGCCATCTGCCGATCGAGCGCGACGGCGCCACGCATTTCGTCGCCGTCGAAGACGTGGTCGCGATCCACGCCAATGCGCATTACACTTATGTGTTCAACGGCGCCGACAGACTGTTTTGCCCGCTCGCGATCGGCGACGTGGAATCCCGCCTCGACAATAGCCGTTTCGTGCGCATCCATCGCAGTCACATCGTCAATATCGACCGGGTGGTCGGCTATAAGCGCTCGGGCGACAACGAGCTCGTGGAAATGGCCGCGAGTCACGACTATGTGGTGCCGGTCAGCCGCAGCCGGATCGGTTCGCTGAAGGCCCGAGTGGCCGCGCTCACCGGTGATGACCCGGCCATGGCCTTGCGCCGCCGCCACCATTTTGCAGCGCAATAAACATTCGGCGGCCTGCGCTTCCAAATAGTTGTTGCGGAAGATTACGACAGCAACACTGACGCAATTCGTGTGATTGCGCGGTCATTCGTGCGGCGGTCTGGCTGTCCGTGCATAGGGCTGAATTTTCGTGCAGCCGATCTTGCCGCTGCGGCGCACAACCCGGCACAATTTTACCACTAGGCAGCAAGTAACGCTGCAAGCCGCGATCACGCGTCACGCCGGATCGATCGCGGCAGCGTCGACGCCGGCGCAAGGGAGGATGGCCGTGATCCCCGGATCGTTTAGCTATCATCGTCCGAAATCCGTTCAAGAAGCGGTCGGACTCCTCGCCAAGCTCGGCGACGACGGCCGGGCCATCGCCGGCGGCCATAGCCTCATCCCGATGATGAAACTGCGACTAGCCACGCCGGCCAACTTGGTCGATCTCGCCGACATTGCCGATCTCAAAGGCATCCGCTCGGACGGCAACGACATCGTCCTCGGCGCGATGACGACGCAGCACGATCTGATCGGCTCCGACCTGTTGGGCGCCAAACTGCCGATCCTGCGCGAGACCTCTGCGCAGATCGCCGACCCGCAAGTGCGCTATCTCGGCACGCTCGGCGGCAATGTGGCCAATGGCGATCCGGGCAACGATATGCCCGCCGTCATGATGTGCCTCGGCGCGAGCTACCACGTCACCGGCAAATCAGGCGAACGGCGGATCGCGGCGCGCGAGTTCTACCAGGGAGCCTATTTCACCGCGCTCGAAGCAGGCGACGTATTGACCGCCATACGCATTCCAGTGCCGGCCGCCGGTCACGGCTACGCTTACGAGAAACTCAAACGCAAGATCGGCGATTACGCCACCGCGGCGGCCGCCGTCGTGCTGACCATGAAAGCCGGCAAAGTAGAAAGCTGCTCGATTGGGCTCACCAATGTGGCCGAGACGCCGCTCTGGGCGGAGGACGCCGCGAAAATCCTGGTTGGCTCCACGCTCGATAAAGCGACGGTGAAAAGGGCCGTGGCGGCTGCCGAGGCCATCACCGCGCCGGCGACGGATGCCCGCGGACCCGCGATCTACCGCACCAAAATGGCGGGCGTCATGCTGACCCGCGCGCTCTCGAGTGCACTCGCGCGCGCCCGCGGCTGAAGGGGAGGAAACAGCTCATGGCCAAATCCCACGTCGCAATGAAGGTGAACGGCAAGAGCGTCGAAGCTCTGGTCGAGCCGCGCACCTTGCTGATCTATCTGTTGCGCGATCAGCTCAGCGTCACCGGCCCGCATATCGGCTGCGAGACCAGCCATTGCGGCGCCTGCACGGTCGATCTCGACGGCAAGTCGGTGAAATCCTGCACCGTGTTCGCGGTGCAGGCGGGCGGCGCCGAGATCCGCACCATCGAAGGCATAGCAAACCCCGACGGCACGCTGCATGCGCTGCAGGAAGGCTTCCGCGAGATGCACGGGCTGCAATGCGGCTTCTGCACGCCCGGCATGATCACCCGCGCCTATCGGCTGTTGCAGGAGAATCCCAATCCGACGGAAGCGGAAATCCGCTACGGCATTTCCGGCAATCTGTGCCGCTGCACCGGCTACCAGAACATCGTCAAAGCCATTCAATTCGCCGCCGCGAAACTTGCCGGCGTGCCGTTCCAGGAGGCCGCAGAATGAACGACATGACCCCCACCTCCGCCGAACGCGCCGTCAAGCTCGAAGGCATGGGCTGTAAGCGCAAGCGCGTCGAGGATATCCGTTTCACCCAGGGCAAAGGCAATTACGTCGACGACATCAAATTGCCCGGCATGCTGTATGGCGAATTCAACCGCTCGCCGCACGCCCATGCCCGCGTCAAGAAGATCGACACCACGAAGGCCGCCGCAGTGCCCGGCGTCGTCGCGGTGATCACCGCCGAGGTACTGAAGACCGTCAACCTCGCCTGGATGCCGACACTTGCGGGCGACGTGCAGATGGTGCTGGCCGACGGCAAAGTGCTGTTCCAGAATCAAGAGGTCGCCTTCGTGATCGCGGAGACCCGGGAAGCGGCGGCCGACGGCGCCGATCTGGTCGAAGTCGAATACGAGCCGCTGCCGGTCAATGTCGACCCGATGAAGGCCATGACCGACGGCGCGCCGATGATCCGCGAGGATCTCAAGGACAAGACCGAGGGCGCGCACGGCAAGCGCAAGCATTACAACCACATCTTTTCCTGGCAGGCCGGCGACAAGGCGGCCGCCGATGCGGCCTTCGCCAAGGCCGACGTCACCATCAGGGAGATGATTTCCTATCCGCGCGTCCACCCCTGCCCGCTCGAGACCTGCCAATGCGTCGCGTCGTTCGACAAGATCAAGGGCGAGTTGACGCTTTACGGCACGTTCCAGGCGCCACACGTGATCCGCACCGTGGGTTCGCTGATCTCGAAGATCCCCGAGCATAAGATCCATGTCATCGCTCCCGATATCGGCGGCGGCTTCGGCAACAAAGTCGGCGCCTATCCGGGCTATATCTGCTCGATCGTCGCCTCGATCGTGACCGGCGTGCCGATCAAATGGACCGAGAGCCGGATCGATAATCTCTCCACCACCGCGTTCGCGCGCGACTTCCACATGGATATGGAACTCGCCGCGACCAAGGACGGCAAGGTCACCGGGTTGCGCTGCTACACCATCGCCGATCACGGCGCCTTCGACGCCTGCGCCAATGCCACCAAATGGCCGGCGGGCCTGTTCAGCATCATCAGCGGCTCGTACGATTTTCCCGCCGCGCATTGCCTGGTCGACGGCGTCTATACCAACAAAGCACCGGGCGGCGTCGCCTATCGCTGCTCGTTCCGCGTCACCGAAGCCGCCTATGCGATCGAACGCGCGATGGACATCATGGCGCAGAAACTCGGCATGGACTGCGCCGAGTTCCGCATGAAGAACCTGATCCGCCGCGAGCAATTCCCCTACACCTCGGCGTTCGGCTGGCAATACGATTCCGGCGACTATCAGACCGCATTCAACAAGGCTTTGGAATCGGTCAACTACAACAGACTGCGCGAGGAGCAGAAGGCAAAGCGCGAAGCCTTCAGGCGCGGCGAGACCCGCGAACTGATGGGCATCGGCGTTTCGTTCTTCACCGAGATCGTCGGCGCCGGGCCGTCGCGCGCTTGCGACATTCTCGGCATCGCCATGTTCGATTCAGCCGAGATCCGCATCCATCCGACCGGCTCCGGCATCTGCCGGCTCGGCACCAAGTCGCAGGGCCAGGGTCACGAAACGACCTATGCGCAGATAATCGCCAGCGAGCTCGGGATCGCCGCCGACAACATCATGATCGAGGAAGGCAACACCGACACCGCGCCGTATGGGCTTGGCACCTATGGCTCACGCTCGACGCCGGTGTCCGGCGCCGCGACCGCCATGGCCTGCCGCAAGATCAAGGCTAAGGCGCAGATGATCGCCGCCTATATGCTCGAAGTGCACGACGACGATCTGGAATGGGATGTCGACCGTTTCCGGGTGCGCGGCAATCCCGAGCGCTTCAAGACCATGACCGAGCTCGCCTGGGCCGCCTATCACGAAGTGCCCCCCGGCATGGAGCCGGGCCTCGAGGCGATCAACTATTACGACCCGCCGAATTTCACCTTCCCGTTCGGCGCCTATATCTGCGTCGTCGATGTCGACGTCGACACCGGCACCACCAAAGTGCGCCGCTTCTATGCGCTCGACGATTGCGGCACCCGCATCAATCCGATGATCATCGAGGGCCAGATCCACGGCGGCCTGACCGAGGCCTTCGCCATCGCGATGGGGCAGGAAATCCACTACGACGACGACGGCAATGTCACCACCGCGTCGTTCATGGATTATTTCCTGCCGACCGCGGTCGAGACCCCTCATTGGGAAACCGACTGGACCACGACACCGTCGCCGCATCACCCGATCGGCGCCAAGGGCGTCGGCGAAAGCCCGAATGTCGGCGGCGTGCCGTGCTTCTCGAACGCCATCAACGATGCCTTTGCGTTCCTGGGCTCGACCCACATCCAGATGCCGCACGACAATTGGCGCACCTGGACAGCGGCGGAGAAGCTCGGCCTGCATGGGTGACGGGATGCCGTCCCTCGTTCGTCATGCCGGCCTTGTGCCGGGCATCCACGACTTCGACATAAAGGAAGACGTGGATGGCCGGCATAGGCTAGCGAAGCGACGCCGTCCTTCGGACGTCTATGCCGGGCCATGACAGGATCAAGGCGGTGGTTGTTTGATGACCCTCAAACGCGAAGAAATCTCCGATAAGCTCGCCGCGGTCGGCTATGTGGCCGACCACGACATCGCCACCGCATTGTGGCTGATGGAGTTTCTGAAGCGGCCGCTATTGCTCGAAGGCGAGGCCGGCGTCGGCAAGACCGAGGTCGGAAAAGCGTTGGCCGCGCTGCACGGCGCCGAATTGATCCGGCTGCAATGCTACGAAGGGCTCGATCAGAACGCCGCGCTGTACGAATGGAACTATCAGCGCCAGCTCCTTGCTATCAAGACCCGCGAAACCGCAGGCGAGAATGCCGATGCGATCGAAGAGCATATTTTTTCCGAGAAATATCTTCTGGAGCGTCCGCTGCTCGCCGCCATCCGCCGGTCCTCGCCGCCGGTTCTGTTGATCGACGAAGTCGACCGCGCCGATGAGGAGTTCGAGGCGTTTCTGCTGGAGCTATTGTCCGACTTTCAGGTCAGCATCCCCGAGCTCGGCACCATCAAGGCGACCGCTATCCCGCGCGTGGTGCTGACCTCGAACGGAACGCGCGAGCTCTCCGATGCGCTGCGCCGGCGTTGCCTCTATCACTACATCGATTTTCCCGAGGTCGACCGCGAGGCCAAGATCATTCTCACGCGCCTGCCCGGCATCGACACCACGCTCGCGTTGCAGATCGCCCGCATGGTCGCCGCGGTGCGCAAGGAAGATCTGCGCAAGGTGCCGGGCGTCGCCGAAACGCTCGATTGGGCGGCGACGCTGTTTGGTCTCGAACTGCACGATCTGCGGCAGGAGCCGGAAGCCGTGTACGAAACCATGATTTGTCTCCTCAAGACCCATGAGGACCGCTCGCGGGTCACCCGTGAAGTGAGTGAGCGGCTGCTCGGCAAGGTGGCGTGAATGATTGGGGGCGCCCATGACACCGCTCGTCCCCGCGAAAGCGGGGACCCAGCGCTGGATTCCCGCTTGCGCGGGAATGAGCGGAGTGACGGTATCGGCCACCCGGCCCGCCGCCGGCTCGCCGGCTTTGCCCGCACGCTGCGTGACAACGGCTTTCGCATAGGCCTCGCCGAAACCGGCGACGCGCTGCGCGTGCTGGCATCCCCCGCGGCGCCGAACCCGACGGCGCTCAAGCCGGCCTTGCGCGCGCTGTTCTGCGCGACGCATTCAGATTGGGAACGCTTTGACGCCATCTTCGATGCGTTCTGGCGCGGCCGCGATATGCGGCAGCGGCAGGTGCTGTCGGGTGTGCCGAGCGCCGCCCAGGCGCCGGCGCGGCGGCTTGCCGAGGCGCAGGTGCCGCAGGATGCGCTCGGCCTCCCCGATCATGTCGAACGGCGCGGCAGCGAGGACGGTGCGACGCCCGCCGACGGCCGTGGCCGCCGCGAAGGCGCCTCGCGCGCCGAAGTCTTGAGTGCCACCGATCTGCGCCACATCGTCGATCCGGATGACGTCGCGGCGACGCACGCGCTCGCGGCGCGGCTCGCCCGAGTCATGCGGGCGCGGCTGGTGCGCCGCGAGCAAATTCGCCGCCGCGGCCGCCGCCTCGATCTGCGCCGCACCATCCATCGTAATGTCTCGCATGGCGGTACGCTTCTTGAGCTTGCCTGGCGCCGCCGCAAGATCAAGCCGCTGCGGCTCGTCGTCTTGCTCGATGCCTCGGGCTCGATGAGCCTCTACACCGCGTTCTTCGTCCGCTTTTTGCACGGCGTGGTCGACGCCTTCCGCGAGGCCGAAGCTTTCGTCTTTCACACCCGCCTCGCCCATGTCTCGCCGTCGCTGCGTGACCGCGACGTCACCCGCGCGGTCGATAAGCTCGCGCTGATGGCGCAAGGCATCGGCGGCGGCACGCGGATCGGCGAGAGCCTTGGCACTTTCAATCGCTGGCACGCCCGCCGCGTCATCAATTCGCGCACCGCTCTCTTGATCGTGTCGGACGGCTACGACACCGGCACGCCCGAAGAACTTGGCGCGGAAATGCGGCGGCTGCGCCGACGCTGCAAAAAGATCATCTGGCTCAATCCGCTGATCGGCTGGCGCGATTATTCGCCGCAAGCGCGCGGCATGCAGGCGGCATTGCCCTATATCGATCTGTTCGCGCCCGCGCATAATCTGGAAAGTCTCGCGGCGCTCGAACCTTATTTGGCGAGGATCTGAAAGGGACGCCATCATGACCCGCGCCGACGACATCCTCGACACCATTTCGACGCGCAAATCCGCGGGCGTTCCGTTTGCGCTCGCGACAGTCGTGCGCACGGTAGCGGCGACCGCCGCCAAGGCCGGCGCCAAGGCGGTGATCCTGCCCGACGGCACCATCTCGGAGGGATGGATCGGCGGCGGCTGCGCGCGGGCCGCGGTGCTGAAAGCCGCGCGCGACGCGCTCGCCGACGGCAAGTCGCGCCTCGTCTCGGTGCAGCCTCCCGACGAACTTGAAGGCCAAGGACACAAGCCCGGCGAAGAGCAAGGCGGCGTGCGCTTCGCCAAGAATATGTGTCCGAGCCAGGGCACCATGGACATATTCGTCGAGCCGGTGCTGCCGCGGCCGCAGGTGGTGATTTGCGGCTCGAGCCCGGTGGCGGTCGCCATTGCGGATCTCGCCGCGCGTTCGGGCTTTGCCGTAACAGTGTGTGCGCCGGCAGCCGAGCAGACCGCCTTCGCGGATGCCGATCGCCGCATCGAGGGCTTTGCGCTGCCGGTCGACGAAGCCGCCACCCGCTATGTGGTGGTGTCGACGCAGGGGCGCGGCGACGAGGCGGCACTCGCGTCGGCGCTCGCCGTCGATGTCGACTACGTCGCCTTTGTCGGCAGCCGCAAAAAGGCCGAGGCGCTGAAAGCGGCGCTGACCAACCGCGGCGTCGCCGCCGAACGCCTCGCCAGGCTGAAAGCGCCCGCCGGACTCGATCTCGGCGCCATCACGCCCGACGAGATCGCCATCTCGATCCTCGCCGAGATCGTCGCGGTGCGGCGCGGCAAGGACGCGCGCGGTGAAGCTCCTGCAGCATAGCTAAAACGCCCAGCTCGCCGTCATATACGGACCCTGATCGGTAAAATTGCTCTGCGTATGCTGCTCCGTCGCCAGGTAGATTCCTACCGGCGGAAGCGTGAGGCTGGTCGGTACATTGGTCAGTGCATACTGGCTGATCGCATTGAAATAGACCGCCGCCTGATAGCCCAGCTCGATCTTGAACGACCCGTAGCCGCTGACGGGAAAACTGTAGGCGGTGGCCAATCGGGCGTCGATGCTGGGAATTACTTGCGTCGCGCTGGGCGACGTCAAACCTTGGGTGTTAAGTCCCGCCGCCGGAGAGATCGTTGTAAAAGTGATGTGGCTCTGCGAGGTGCCGATCAACCCCGCGCCTGCGACCTCGCCGATGAGTTGAACGTCGCCCAGATTATACTGGCCTTTCAGTCCCAAACGAGGCCCGGCTCCGTTGAATACCGAGTTGGTGGTGTATCCATTGGAGGCGGTGCCATCCGGACTCTGGAACAGTCCGCTCAGGCTCTGGCCGATGCGAGCGTATTCCACGCCGCCGAAGACCCGCAATTGGAAGGAGCATTCGGCGCAGAAGCTGTGGCCCGCGTCCAAATTAATCGCGTCGTATTGGGATTGCACGGTGCCGAATCCGTCCTTGTACAAAGCCGATTCCGGACCGATCAAATAAGGGGGCCCTACCATTTGGGTGGGCGCGGCAAAGACCGAGGCGTGCGCGGTGGCGCTGAGATGCGTCCAGTTCAACTGGATATCGTCGGCCTCGGTCGGCATATAGCGCAGGCCGGCGCGGAAGGTGGGACTGAAGTCCGGCTTGAGCGACTGGTTGGTCCAAGTGGGCGTTACCGGCGGGAGAGGAGTGATCAGCGTGCCGTATTCAAGATCGCCGGCGCCCGGTTGCAGATACAATAGCGATCCGCTGACCTCGAAGTGAGGCCGCGGCTTCGATGGTTCGGTGTCGATGACACGGCCGGCGATGCTGCGGGACATCAGGTTCGGGCCGTCGGCTAAAGCCTCTGCATTCTGTCGCCGTATAGTCGAGGCGAGCGCCGAATTGGCTTCCGCGGACGCCTGCTGATGCTCCGGCCTCGCGGCTTTGGATGCTTCGAGACGGATGACGCGCGCGCGCAATGCGGCATTTTCTTTTTCCAGCGCATCGAGCCGCGCCGAGATCTCATCCGGCGTGGCGGCAATCGCCGAGCGCGGGATCACGGAGGCCATCAGTGCGAGACACACGGGAAACACAAGTCTGCCGACGCTCTTCATGGTCCGCTCCTGCTCACGGTTGGCGAGTGCGCAAATCCTTCTTCGCCCTCGATTGGCCTTTGAATTTCAGCTCCGGTCGGTGACTGGGCCCGGTTGATTAGGCCGGGTTTACTGGGCGCGCGAATCCCCAGCTCGCAACGGCCCCGGCGGGGCGCGTAGCAAGCAGCACGGCCGTTTCATCTTTCAGGAAGCGTCGCGCCTTGCGGCTCTGACAGATCAGAACCGTTCTCTGAATCGGAATTTGCTTTCTGGGTTCACTCTCTAGCTGATGAAAACGAAAGCAGCACTCGAATCAACTGACCTGGAAAATGTATGGAAGGCTTTGAGCCCTCGCAGTGCGATTTTGGACACATTAAGGGTGCGCACAACTACATACATACTCTGCATGCGCCGTCCGAATCCTGCGCGTGACTTTTTCGCGGTCCCATCGTCTCCTCGCCGCGGCGAAGCCGCGCGGCAATTGCGCCGGCGGCCCGATCGCTTATGACGGGTGGCGACGGCGCGTCACCGCTGGTACCGATCAGCGCACTACTCCGATGAACTTTGCGACAGGCTGAAACGACTAATGGGGCTCGCTTCATCGGCTATGCCTATTTTTCAGATCATTCCAATATCGGGGGCACATCGCTTATGCGCTGCATCATCAGGTTTGCGGCTATCGATCGCAATATTTCTCGCGCCGCCGGGTTAGCCGTCATCGGCATGGTTGCGGTCTTGGCCGCGTCCCCGCCGTGCCAAGCCGACGACGCGCTGGTCGATGTAACGACTTTGCCGCGCCTCGACGGCGCTGCCGTAAATCCCGCCCACGCGGCACCCGACGATGTCGTCTATTCCGTTCCGGGCTCCGTCGCGAATACCGTTGCGGCGACCAGGAAGCTATTGATCGCCAACGGCTGGAAGCCCTACGTGACGCCCTCGGCGGATCCCGATCCGACCGGGTTCGACCTCAAGAAGGGATCGCAAGGACTGATCGTTTCCTTCACGATGACGGCGGGGCGCGAGGACCAGTCGAGCGTCTACTATACGCCCGACAGGTTGATCGTCGACTTGCCCGTCCCCGACGATGCCGCCGACATCGTGTTCGACGCGCGTCGGCCGTATCTGAGTTGCATGACGGCCGGGACGATCGACGCCACGCTTGCCTTCTTCGCCAAGGAACTCGGCACTTCCGGTTGGTCGCCGTTATCCGCAACCGACGCCGCTGCGCACTGGCCGAACGCAACATTGGATGCTGCCACGGCCGGCGCGCGCGCCTATTACATCAACGACGATCAACAGCCGATCATGCTTTCGCTGCAAACCGTCGCTGCCGGCAAAACTCAAGTCGAGATCAAGATTCCCGCTTTTGCCGAACCGCAGTTCCTCGAAGCCGGACCCTACACGTCGGAATTGCCGACGCCGAAACGCGCCGTCGAGTCCAAGAGCTCAGGGAGCGCCACCCAGAAACAGCTGATGGCGCTTGTGCCCGCCGAGGTCGGCACGGTATTGGCGTTTTACCGCCGCGAGTTCGAAGCGCGCAATTTCAAGGAAGAAACAAAAGGCGCGGTCGTCAATCCGGACGACGCTTCACTCACCTTTACCTCGCCGGAGGGAACGGCGCTCCTCAAGCTCACCCACAAATACGACCTGACAATCGTGAACCTCTCCGTGCGGGACTCCGAAGCCGTGTTGGCGGCGCGGGCGAAAGCTAAGAAGGACGCCGACGACAAGTTCGACAGAGATGCCCAAGACCTGATCGACGCGACGCTTGCCGCGGACGCGAAGCGGTTAGCCGCCGCGAAGGCGGACAATGGCCCCGTGGAAACCCTAAACGCGCTCGCCGGCGCAAAAACGCCGGTTCCGGTCCCGGAAACCGCGGAAGACATCGACTTCAACGCGTCGAGCGGCCGGCTCGAATTCAACTCGGCATCCAGCTTCAAGGCGGTGGTGGCGTTTTATCGCGCGGCCATGAAACCCTTGGGCTGGAAGCCGCAGCCGTCGGTGATCAACTCCCCCACCATGGTCGAGCTCGACTTCAGCAAAGGCGGCAAGGACCTCTCTTTCACCATCATGCAGATGGGTAAGTCGGTGAATGTCACCGCGGACGGCTCCGCGCTCGAGGGCGCCGAGCGCAAACAGGCCGTGGCGGACGCCGACGCGCAACCCGGCGCGGCGCCGGATCTGGAAGCCGAGGACTCCGGCGGCCTGCCGGTGCCGAAGGACCATACGCTGAGCGAGGGGTCGCAAACCCCGTTCCGCCGTCAGGTTACCGCGAGCGTGCCGGCCGATCTTGCCGCGGTGCTGGCGTTCTATCGCCGCGAGCTCGGCAAGCTGAACTGGACCGAAGACAAGAAAGGCACCGTCGTCGCCACCAATCGCGCCGTCGTCGCCTTCACCTCACCCGATGGCCCGGCCGTGCTGAAACTCGACCGCAAGAACGGCGAGACCGGCATCAATCTCGCGGTGCGGAATCCGCAGGCCGCGACCAGCGCCGGCATCATGCCGAAGGCGGGTCAGTCCAGGGTCCTGTTGGGCAATGCGATGCCAGTGGACGCCGCCATCACCATCAACAACAAGACCGTCAAGGTCGCGGGCGGCGTCGGCACCAAGGGGCCGGACGGACCGTCGCTCGATCTCGCTCCCGGCAAATATGCCTATTCGATCAAAATGCCGGGCGGCCCCTCGCAGCGCGACGACGTCGAAATCGGCGCCGACGAAACCTGGGGCCTTCTCATCGGTCCGGGCGGCGCACTGCCGCTGCAGATGTATTGAGAGGGGACGCGGGGGGCGCGCCTCAACCAGCCTCGGGCGCCGCCGTTCCCTCGACCTGGATGCGATAACCGGACCGCACATTCGGCCAATAGTCCCAAATGGCCTTGTGATGCGTGCAGCGATTATCCCAGAAGGCGATTGAATGGGCACGCCAGCGGAAGCGGCACGTCCATTCCGGTTTGTTGCAGTGATCGATCAGGAATTTCAGCACGCGCTCGCCTTCCAGCGCCGGCAATTCATTGATCTTCGCGGTGAAGTCGGTGTTGACGTAGATGACCTTCTTGCCCGTGACCGGATGCTTGGTGATCACCGGATGGACCGCCATCGGGGCGGTCGGTCCGAACACGCGCTTGCCGTCATGGGTAGCGGTCAGGCCCGACAGATAGGTCTTCATGCGCGGCGATAGCGCATCATAGGCGGCATACATGCTGGCGAACATGGTATCGCCGCCACCGTCGGGCGGCACCGTGTGATTGTAGAGCATGCTGCCGAGCGGCGGGATCGCCCCACAGGATTGGTCGGAGTGAAAATTCTCGCCGGAGATCTGTGTCGAGGCTTCGTCGTAATGAAATTTCCGGACATAGGGATTGTCGGTTGTTTTGCTGATGGTCGCGCCGCCGACATGCTTGCCGATCGAGCCGAAATAGCCCCCGAGCCTGATATGGTCGTCAAAGCTGATCTTCTGGTCGCGGAAGAAGATCACTTGGTATTGGATGAATGCCCGGTGCAGTTCCTCGACCTGAGCATTCGGCAACGGCTTGGTCAGGTCGATATTGCCGATCTCGGCGCCGATATGCGGCGACACCGGCTCGACAGTGATGGTTTCGTAGCTCATGGATTCCTCCGTATCGCTGTCTCAATCCATCTGCGGGATGCCGGCGCGCTTGATGACTTCGGTCCAGCGCGCCACATCGTCGTGCACGAACTTACCAAATTGCTCCGGGCTTGAACTCGCCACGTCGGTTCCGAGCGACCGAATGATAGCCGCATAGTCCTTGTCGCCCGCGATCCGCACGGTTTCGGCATTGAGCCGTTCGACAATATCGCGTGGCGTGCCGGCCGGGACGAACAGACCCGTCCAAGCGCTGACATCGAATTCGGGCAACCCTGATTCGGCCAATGTCGGAATGTCGGGCGCCGAGGCCGAACGCTCCTTGACGGTCACGCCGATCGCGCGCATCTGCCCGCTACGTACCAGCGGCAGCGCGGTCGGCATGGTTTCCAGCATCATCGAGACCCGTCCGGCTATTAAATCGGGGAAAGTCGAGCCGCCGCCTTTGTAGGGTACGTGCAGAATATCGATCTTGGCTTCTTCTTTGAACAGTTCGCCGGCGAGATGTGAGACCGTGCCGGGGCCGGCCGAGGCGAAGCTGAGCTTGCCCGGATTGGCGCGGGCATAGTCGATCAGTTCGCGCAGATTATTCGCCGGCACCGACGGATTGACGATCAGGAGCAGCGGCAATTTGTGCAGGATACCGACCGGACTGAGATCGTGCGCCGGATCGTAACGCAAATTCTTGTAAAGCGCGGGACCAATGCCGAGCGTGCCGTTGGTGCCGAACAGAATGGTGTAGCCGTCGGGCGTTGCATGCGCCACCGACTCGGCGCCGACATGGCCGCCGGCGCCGGGACGGTTGTCCACCGCCACTTGCTTGCCGAGCCCACTCGACATGGCGTTCGCCACCGCGCGCGCCAGCACATCCGACGAGCCGCCCGCGGTAAACGTGACCACCATGGTCAGCGGCCGTTCGGGGTAAGAAGGCTGCTGCGCCATGACGCAGAGCGCTGGCGACAATACGGCCAAAAGCGTCAAGGCCAAGCGCGCCAGAATCAAGCGTGCCAGAATCAAGCGCACCACACCCGAGCGCGCCGCAGTCATCTGCATCGCAGCGTCTCCGTTTCGTCGCTCCCGCGATGCCCGGCGCAGCTCATGAGCGCACGTATCTTACGAATGCCGTGCAGTTGTTACAATTGTTGAAATGCTCCCAGGAGATGTACCGATTGGCGATGCCGGCGTTCTGGACCGCGCCCGCGTCGCCGAAGCCGTCAACCGCGCCGCAGTCGTGTCTTGCCGGATGTTTTGGCCCGCACGGCACGGGTTACGTCGAGGCCCGCTTTCTGCGCGGCCTCCTGCAGGGCGTGACGAATCTCGTCGCGCTTTTCGTGGATCGAGGCGATCACCGGGCCGGTCGGGACGCCTAATCCGACCAGCGCCGCTTCGGACAGTTGCAGACTCGCTTCGACGGTTTCGGGGACCGCATCGGCAACGCCGAGCTGATAAAGATGGCGCGCATGGTCGGCGTCGCGGGCGCGCGACACGATGAGGGCGTCAGGCCGCATGGCCCGCACATGAGCGACGATGTCGTCGATCAATTCGGGGGTATGAATGGTGATGATGACGCCGGCGGCGGTGCCGAGCCCGCAAATGTCGAGAAATTTCGGATCGCTGGCATCGCCGTAATAAACGTCGTGGCCGTCGCGGCGGTCGCGCGTCACCGTCACTGCCTCCGAATCGGCTGCGATGTAAGGAATGCCGTGCTGTTTCAACAGCGCACACACCACTTTGCCGACACGGCCGTAGCCGACGACGATCGCGTGTTTTTGCCCGCCGCTCGGCCGCGCGGTCAATTCGGATGCCATAGCGCCGGGGGCGCGTAACCTCGACCCCAAGCGGCGGCCGGCAAACGACAATAGCGGCGTCAGCGCCATTGTCACCGAGGTGACGGCGAGCGCGAAACTCGATAGCCGTGTGTCGATCAACCCCAAGCTTGCCGCCGCTCCTATTCCGACGAAGGCGAATTCGCCGCCCGGCCCGAGCAAGAGCGCCATCTCGACCGCCACCGGCCGCGACAGCCGGAACAGTTTGGCGAGGACGAAAAGCAACAGGGATTTGACCGCGATCAGGCCCAGCACGCCGGCGGCGAGCAAAAGCGGCTCGCGCAGCAATTCGCGGATGTCGATGTCCATGCCGACGGTGAAGAAGAAAATGCCGAGCAAGAGCCCTTTGAACGGCTCGATGGTCGCTTCGACGGCCTTGCGATATTCGGTTTCGGCGAGCAGGAGACCGGCGACAAAGGCACCGAGCGCCATCGACAGGCCGGCCTGATTGGCGACCACGCCCGCCGCGATGATGACGAACAAGGCGGTGGCGATGAAAAGATCGCGCGACCGGGTCGCCGCCACCATCCGGAACAAGGGCCGCAACAGGACGCGGCCGAACAGAACGATGGCGGCCAATGCGATGACCGCCTGCAAAAACGCCCGGCCGAGGCTCGCCAGCACCGAGCCGCCAGGACCGGCCGCGAGCAGCGACACGAACATCAGGACCGGAATAACCGCCAGATCTTGCGCCAGCAGCACCGCAAAACTGGCGCGGCCGACATTGGTGGTGAGCCGCTCCTGGTTCGACAACAGCTCGAGCACGATCGCGGTCGACGACAACGACAGGCTCGCGCCGAGGATGATCGCATCCGATGGATTCTGGCCGAAATACACGGCGGCGCCGGCGAGCACGGCGGTGGTCAGCAGGACCTGCAAGCCGCCGAGGCCGAATACCAGCCGCCGCATGGTCAGCAAGCGATGCAAAGATAGTTCGAGGCCGATCAGGAACAGCAGGAACACGATGCCGAGCTGGGCGATTCCGGCCACGTCCTTGGCGTCGCCGACCGTGACCCAATACAGCGCCGGAACCGCATGGATCAGCGAGCCCAGACCGAGCGGGCCCAACAGCGCGCCGGCGCCGAGATAGCCGAGCACCGGCGAGAAGCCGAGCCGGCTGACGATCGGCACCACGATACCCGCAGTGCCGAGCACGACCAGCGCGTCGCTATAGGCGGCAACATTGATCGTCGAGGCCATACGACACTCCGGCGCGCCTGCGCCGCCGCACCCTACGCCGAGTCCACGATGCTTGAAATCGCGGCGAAACCCTACACGCCGAGATGACGACGCAGCAGCTCGGGCCGCTCCCGCACCGCCGGCACCGACAGCGAGTCGACGACATGGCCGTTATTGATGACGTAGATACGATCGGCGAGCGTTAACGCCGCCGAGACGTTCTGCTCCACGATCAGAATGGTTTGCCCGGCCTCGGCGAGCGCACGGCACGTCGTCAAAAGATCGTGGACGATGATTGGCGCCAGACCTTCGAACGGCTCGTCGAGCAATAGGATTTTCGGCTCGCGAATGAGCGCGCGTGCGATTGCCAGCATCTGCTGTTCGCCGCCGGAAAGATCGGTGCCGCGGCTCGAGCGTCGCTCCTGGAGTCGCGGGAACATCGCGTAGACGCGATCGAGCGGCCAGCGATTCGCCGCGGTCAGCCCCGCGAGGATGAGATTCTCCTCCACATTGAGACTACCGAAGATGCGGCGGTCTTCGTGGACGAGCTGGACACCGGCCTGAGCGATGGCGTGGCTCTTCTTGCCGGCGATTTCCGCGCCGTCGAACACGATCGATCCCGAGCGCGGCGTTACGACGCCCATCAGGCTCTTCAATGTCGTACTCTTGCCGGCGCCGTTGCGGCCGAGCAAAGCCACCACCTCGTTGCGTTCGACGGAGAGCGACACATCGAACAGGATGTGAGAGTCGCCGTAATAGGTGTTGAGTCCCTTGACTTCGAGCAAGCTCATGCGCCGTGCACTCCGCCCAGATAGGCCTCCTGCACCGCCGCGTTGAGTTTTATCTCGGCAGGCGTGCCTTCGACCAACACGCGGCCTTCCTGCAGCACGGTGACCCGCTCCACGAGTTCGAACAGCGAATCCATGTCATGGTCGATGATGATCATGGTGCGCCCCTGCCCGATCGATTTGAGGAGCTGCACCATTTCGATCCGCTCCAGGGGACTCATGCCAGCGAGCGGTTCGTCGAGCAAAAGCAGGCTCGGGGAGCTCGCGAGCGCCAGTCCAACCTCCAGGCGCCGCTTCTCGCCATAGGCAAGCGCCGCGACCGGCGTATCCAGGCGCGCCGTCAACTTGACGAGTTCGAGCGTGTGCTCGACCTGCTCCGCCAGGCCCCGGATTTTGGGCAAGCGCCGGAACATGTCGAGCCGGAATTTGCCGCGCAGCTCTGCGAGCGCCGATATCGTCAGATTCTCACGCACGGTCAGCCGGGTGAAAAGCTGGTTGACCTGATAGCTTTTAGTGAGCCCGAGTTGGCACACGTCGGTCACATTCATTCCCGTGATGTCGCGGCCCTCGAACACGATCTTGCCGGCGCTGGGCGGCACTTCGCAGGTCAACATTTTGAAGAATGTAGTCTTGCCCGCGCCGTTAGGGCCGATGACCCCGCGCCGCTCGCCGTGATCGACGGCGAAATCGATGTCCCGGTTGGCGAGCAAGCCGCCATAGCGTTTCGTCAGACCGCTGGCCTGAAGGATCGGACCGGAAAATGGAACGCTTTCCCGGGTGCGCAACGGCACGGTTGCGGTTGCCGGCGTCGCGGCAATTTCCGCCGCCGGCCGTGGCTCGGCTGCGACCATTGTGGAAACCACGGGCGCTTCCAAAGGCTCGGCTTTCTGCGCGCTAGGTCGGGTGGCCAGCGCATACAGATCCTCGATGCCGCCGATCAAGCCGCGGCGCAGGAAGCAAACCAGCAATACGAAGACGGCGCCAAGCACGAGTTTCCAGGTCGCACCGAGCCCGAGCGCGCCCTGCAGGAAATCGCGCAGCCAAAGCCAGACGGCGGCGCCGAGCAGCGGACCGAACAATGCACCGGCTCCCCCGATCGCGGTCTGGATCACGAGCTGCCCGGAGGTGTCGAAGGTAAAGGCGTCGGGCGGCATGAAGGCCTGCAGCACGCCGAGCAACCCCCCGGCGAAGCCCGCATAAGCCGCCGCGATCACGAAGGCGGTGAGCTTGTAGCCGTGGACATTGTGGCCGACGGCGGCGGCGCGCAATGGATTGTCGCGGATCGCGCTCAGGATCGCGCCGACTGGCGAACGCACGATGCGCAGCGCGATGACAATGCCGACGAAATAGCAGACGGCAAGAAAGCCATACATCGACCAGCCGGTGCCGACCTGATAGTGCCAGCCAAACAAGCTAAATGACGGCGTCGGCACGCCGGGTATGCCATTCTCGCCGCCGGTCCAGGCCGACAGCGGATTGTTTTCCATGAAGAAAAATGTCTCGGCGATGGCAACCGTGATCATCGCGAAATAGATGCCGGTGCGGCGAAGCGCGATGAGCCCGACCAGGAGGCCGGCGGCGGCGGCCGCGATAATGCCGATGATGAGGCCGAGGACGACGTTATGAAGGCCCGCTACAACGAGCAGATAGGCCGCGACAAATCCGCCAGTGCCGTAAAACGCGGCCTGGCCGAACGAGAGCAGGCCGGTATAGCCAAACAAGATGTCGAAGCCGATGCCGAACAAGCCCCAGACCACGATCTGATTGACGGTGCCCGGGGCGAAGTCGAGATACGGCAGCACGAACGGCGCGGCGATCAGCCCGATCGCCGTCAACAGCTCGGTGAGGAAAGCGCGGGGGCGCAGCATCAGGCGGCCGTATTCATTCGCGGCTCCCGACGCCAAGCAGGCCCTGCGGCCGCAGCAGCAACACGAGCGTCATGACGGCGAACAGCATGACGCCCGAATAAGCCGGGTTGACCATCGAGGTCAGGCTGAGAATCTCGCCGGCGATCACGCCGCCGAGTATCGCCCCCGGGAAGGAGCCGACGCCGCCGATGACGACGACGACGAAGGTTTCGACCAGGATCGCGTCGCCCATGTCGGGCGTAAGCGAAACCACCGGCGCGTTGACGATACCGGCAAAGCCCGCCGCCATGGCGCCGATGCCGAACACCACCATGAAAACGCGGTAGACGTCGATGCCGAGCGAATCCACCATGGTGGAGTCCTCGATGCCCGCGCGTACGATCATGCCGAGCCGCGTGCGATAGAGCATCAAATAGAGCGCCAGCAGCGCGACGGCGACAATGCCGACCACGACAAGACGATAGGTCGGATAGAACATGAAGCCGAGCGCGGTTATCCCGGAGGCCCATTGCGGCGGGGGCACCTGAAGCGACAAGCTGCCGAAGAAGAAGCGAACGAGTTCGACGAACACTATTCCAAGGCCGAATGTCACCAAGAGCTGATCTTCGGGCGGCCGGCTATAGAAGCGGCGAATGATCACGCGTTCCAGCACCACGCCGACCACGACGAGAAACAAAGTCCCGCCGATCACCGCAATGGTGAAAGACCCGGTCGCCTGATAGGCGACATAGCCGGCATAACCGCCGAGCATGAACATGGCGCCATGGGCCAGGTTCAAAACCCCGAGCGTGCCGTAAATGATGGTGAGGCCGGAACTGATCAGGGCCAATAGCGCGCCCAGCGCCAGGCCGTTGAACAGCTGTGAGACGAAATTGGGCCAACTAATCATAAGGCGATCATCAGGCCACGGCATCATCAAGCAAAGCAATCATGCGGCCTCGTAGGCCTGCGCGCAGGCCTCTGCGAGTGGCGGAATGTCCGGCGCCGCGGGCGGATGCCCGCCGGCGGCGCCGCACTGCGCGACTGTCAGGAATAATCGCCGAGGCTGCAACCAAAGGCGTCCGGAGCTTGCATGAGCGGTTCGCCGGGTACGACTTCGGTTACCTCCCAATAGTCTTCGCTGTTCTTCATATCCTTCGGCGCCTTGCCACGAACGATGATGACGGGGCGGACCAATTGATGATCGGCGGCGCGGAAATGCACGTCGCCCACCGTGGACGGAAACGTTTCGCCCTTCTCATAGGTCTTGATGACGTCCGGCGGATAGAAGCTGCCGGCTTCCTCGACCATTCGCGCCCAGATGGCGAATTGCATATAGGCGTTATTGGCGCCCCATTGCGGCTTGTAGCCGTATTTCTTGTCGAAGGCTTCGACGAACATTTTAGCCAGCGGATATTTGTCTTCCAGCGTCCACCAGAAATCGGTGGCGGCGTAGACGCCTTCGGTGAGTTCCGGCCCGACTTCCTTGGCGAGGAACGGGATCTGGTAGGGGACCACCAGTTTCATCTTCGGCAGAATGCCGAACTGCTTCGCCTGCTTGATCGACAGCACCGCGTCGTTGCCCCAGTTCACGTTGACCAGGATTTCGGCGCCGGAATTGGCGATGTTGGTCAGGTACTGGCTGAAGTCCGGCGTGCCGAGCGGAGAAACCTGGTTGGTCACCATGGTCCAGCCGCCGTTCTTGCTCAGATAATCGTTCACCGACTTGGTGACGGTGTGACCGTAGGTGTAGTCGGGCGTCATGAACGCCGCTTTCCTGTCCTTGCCGAATGTCTTCAGCAAAACGGGGCCGATGGCGTTGGCTGCGGTTTCGCCATAAAAGCACTGGCGGAAGCTGTAGCGCGCGCAATCCTTGCCGGTAGTGTCGTTGGAGCCGGAAATCGCCACGGCATAGAGTACCTTCTCGCGCTCCGCGAGCTTGTTCAACGCCACCGCGACCGCGCTTGAGGTCGAACCGGTCATCAGGACAATCTTGTTGTCGGCGATAAAGCCTTGCTGCGCCTGCACGGCTTGGTTCGGCTTGGCGGCGCTATCGGCAACGAGCAGCTTTACTTCCTTGCCGAGCACGCCCTTGGTGGTCTTGGGCGAAATCTTCTTGATCAGCGCATTGCCCTCGTTGATGTGCTCGACGGCAAGCTGCATGCCCTTGAGCTCGTCTTCGCCCTGCAATGCATAGGAACCCGTGCGCGGCACCGTGGCGCCGATGCTGACCGAGCTGCCTGACGAACCTGCCGGCCAAGTGCCGAGCGGCGGATGATCCTCGGCCCAAGCGACGGGCCAAAGATCGAAGCGGCCGGGGCCACCGACCGAAAGGGCGCCGAGTCCCGTACCGGTCGCAACTGCATTTCGCAGCAGGTGGCGCCGCGAAAGCGGCATGGAATATGAGTTATTGTCCTTGGTCACGTCTTCCTCCCGTTGTTTTATGCTCGCGGTCACACGCGGTGACAGCGATTTGATGTCGCCCTCACGACCTCATCAATCGAGGTAGCGAGTTTGCCCGGATTTGAGCGTCGTATCGGCGGCAAATTGAGACCATTGCGTGCGAGATTTTGACGCAATACTACGAAAGGCGTAGGCCGAAAGACGAACGAGTTGCGTGCAATAACCGCAGCCTAATGGCTCGATTACTAAGCAAGAATTCTCAACGGGAGCACAGTTCCGATGCCGGAAACGACCGACATGACCATCATCGGCATCCGCACCGGGATGCTGCAGGTCCCGTGGCCGCAGACGCCGTGGCTGAAGGGCCACGCCTTCGGCGAGGCCCGCAACATTCTGGTGCTCGAGGTCGAGACCCGCGGCGGCATCGTCGGCATGGGTTATCTGCTGCTGTTCCGGCTCGGCATGCGGAGCATCGCGGCCTGTCTCGAGGAGTGCATCAGCCCGCGCGTCCTCGGTAAAGATGCGAGTGCCGTCGAGGCAATCTGGCAGGATTTGTGGCGCGCCACGATGACCTATGGGCGTGGCGGCATTGCCACCATGGCGATGTCGGCGCTCGATATCGCGCTGTGGGACGCGCTCGGCAAGCGCGCGAGCCTGCCGCTGCACCGGTTGTGGGGACATTTTCGCGCGACGTTGCCAGCGTATGGCTCAGGCTGTTTCCGCGGCTCGGGCGGCGACGGCATGATCGCCAAGGCGCTGCACTACAAGGAGCGCGGCTACAAGGCGATCAAGATGCAGGTCGCCCATGTCGGCAGCCTCGCCACCGATCTCGATAACGTCAAACGCATGCGGCAAGCACTCGGCCCCGATATCGAGATTATGATCGACGTCAATATGGGCTGGAGCGCCGACGTCGCCATTCAGATGGGCCGCAAATTCCAGGACTACGACGTCTATTGGCTCGAAGAGCCGGTGGTGGCGGACGACTTTGCCGGCTATCTGCGCATCGCCGAGAAACTCGATCTGCGCATCGTCGGCGGCGAGACCCATTTCACGCGTTTCGATCTCAAGCCGTTTTTCGAAAATCCGCGATTGCCGATTTTGCAGCCCGACCCGATGCGCGGGGGGCTGACCGAACTGCGCAAGATCGCAACCGTCGCCGACACCTGGGGCATGACAATGGCGCCGCATCTATTCCCGGAGCTGAACGTGCAGCTATTGGCCTCGATCCCGAACGGGCTGTGGATCGAGGACATGGGGCTGTCGGACGATCTGTGGATCGAGCCGGTGCCGGTCACGAATGGCACGATCACGGCGCCGGAGCGGCCGGGCCATGGGCTCGCGTTCAAGCCGGAGATTTTGCGCGATTGCGCGATCGCCGGCTGAAGCGCCCTCGCGGACTGCCCCTAAAGCGGTCCGTAAACACGATAATGCGGTGCGCGGGAGTTAACCGCACTCAACCGTTGGCGCACTCAGGCCTTGGCGATGCTTACCTCGACGCGGCCGATGCCGGAAAACTCGGCGACGGCAACGTCGCCCGGGCCGAGCGGAAACTGGCGCACGAACGACCCGGTCATGACGATGTCACCGGGCCGCAAGCTTCGTCCGAATTGGCCGAGCTTGGCGGCGAGCCATTTGATCGAGTTCAGCGGATTGCCGAGCACCGCCGAACCCAAGCCGGTTGCCACCTCCCGGCCGTTGAGCTCTACGCGCGCGGCAACCCGGTCCAGCTCGATATTTGGCGCGAGCCGTACAGGCTCGCCGACGATGACAGAGCGTTGCTGGCCGTTGTCGGCCACGACCAGCGCCATCTGTTTCACGGGATCGCCGCGCGTCTCGATGATCTCGAATGAGGGGTGGATGAGATCGATTGCGGCGCGGACTTCTTCCAAGGTGAGGCCGCCTTCGAGGCCCCGGCCAAGTCGCACGCATAGCTCGGTCTCAAGGCCCGGCTGAATCAATTCGGTAGCGCCGAACACATGGCCGGTCGGCTGGGTTTCCAGGATGCAGGCGAATAGCGGCTCGTGAAATCCGAACTGCTCCTGAATCACTTTCGCGGTTAAGCCAACCTTCCAGCCGATATGGCGCTCGCCCGCGGCCACGCGACGCTCGATCAGCGCCAGTTGAATGCGATAGGCATCGTCCATCATCGTCAGCCGGTCAAAATAGGCCTGCGGAAAAAACTCGCCGCGCATGCGGGCGATCCAGAAGTCCTCGATCGCGGTTTCGAGGTCGATTGTCATCGGGAAATCCAGGCGGCGGCGACAGGAGGCGGATCGAGGCCGGATTCTGAACTATTCTTTTCACCGCGCAATGAATTTCGTGGCGAATTGACGGATGTAGCTCCCTGCGCCGCTCAACTACCGGCGCTCTCGGGTTCGAGCGAAGCGGCGAACCGAATATCGGGAGTTTGGCCGATGCGACAATCCGAAAGAAACTCGACGAGGTTCCGGAGAACTTGGACGCGTTACGACGGCTTGACCCCCGTCCCGCCGCATCTCTGGCACCTGACAATTTTGTCGCCCTTCTTGAGCGTGCCTTTGCCCTCGCAATTCTTGCACGGTTTCTTTTTGTCGGCGCTCTTGGGCATGGCTTCCTTTCGATCGACCGCTGCTCCGTTGAGGCTCAACATAAAGGCAGCCGAGACCAGGAGCCAGGGCAGCTAAGTCATCGAAAAATTGGTAGCGGAGGACGGATTTGAACCGCCGACACGCGGATTATGATTCCGCTGCTCTAACCAACTGAGCTACTCCGCCAGCCTTTTGG
>JBAPUM010000131.1:0-54043 GCA_049282655.1 Xanthobacteraceae bacterium | reverse complement strand
GGCGGGCGCCCTTGGGCCGCCGGCCGATTCGCAAAATACATATGTCCCGGCGACGAAGTCGGTTGCGTCATAAAGCGGCCATGCGCCCGTCTATTGGTCACGGAATTACATTCGCCGACTGCATGATTCATTTTTCGTCATCTTGCTCAGCATTGTGACAGTGCGCATTGACCCGGCGTTTCACATCATTTCATTCGCGTATCATTTCACCTGCGCAATTTTGCGTCGTTCTATGACCGCGCAGTGGAATGGCATGCGGCTTGCTCAGTAACGCTTGTATTGGTCGAGAGCCGCGCCGCGTCGTTCAATATCTTTGCGACGCCAGCCTGAACCGTCGTCGCCAAACCTTCGACGTATTGATGCGTAAGATGAAGAGGGTCGAGTTCGCTTGAGTCTCGAGTTTGTGAGTCTTGCGACGCGTCACGCAACTTGTCTTGCCGGTGTCGCCGGGGTTTCACGCTCGAGGCCGATAGTCACAAAAAGGAAGGGACGGAATCGCCCGTAGACGTCTAAACGCCAACGGGAGATTTCCATGTCCACGCAGTCGATTTCTTCCCACGAAAATGTCCTGACGCGTTCGCGGCTCGGGCCCGTGCGGCGGCCGTGGATCGTCGAGACCGTCCTGGAATGGCAGCGGCGCCAGCGGTCGCGCCGCGAACTTGCGACTTTGTCCGAGATGGAGCTGCGGGACATCGGCTATCCGGCGCGGGCCGAGGCTGAAATCGCCAAACCATTCTGGCGGGCCTGACCATGATCAGCCCCTTGGTCTGGCGTTTGGTCCCACTCGGCAATGCGGTGCTGGCGAAGGCAGCCGCGATGGCGAGCGCCGCCTTGACGGCGAACGAGCGCGACACCGGCCGCGGCGCCGCTTCGTCATTGGAAACCGTATGCCTGTTCTCTTTGCTCGGGCTTACGCTGACGCTCGCGTTTGCTCGCTCGGCGGCGGGATACTGACCGCAATCATGACAGACCTGCTGGGCTACATTGCATCCTGCGCGGTCTTGGCGACGTTTCTGATGCGGAACATGGTGCCGCTGCGGCTCGTCGCGATCCTCAGCAATGTGCTGTTTCTCGCCTTCGGCTACATGCAGCACATCTATCCGGTGTTCTTTCTGCATATGGCGCTGTTGCCGATCAATGCGTGGCGTCTGGTCGCGGCGCAATGGCGGGGCGCGGCGCAACCAGGCGCGCCGCTGCTGTCGGTTCGGGCGGCGCGGGTCAGGCTCGCCGGCGCGCCGCGGCCCTATGCGTTCTGGTTTGCGCTCGGGCTCATGGCGGGATTGGCCGGAGCACTCACCGCGATCGTCGTCACTAATGGCGAAGTGACTGCGGCGGCGGGCGAGAGATCCGACGCGCGCTATTCCAGCGCACCGGCGCCGGCTTGCGCGACCTGCTCGTCTTCATGCGATTGCACGCCGGAGACGCCGATGGCGCCGACGCATTCGTTCTGATGAATGAGCGGCACGGCGCCCTGGATCAAGATGCCGGCCGGGAAGCCGGCGAAAGCCGGCCGCTCCTTGATGCGGTCTTCGAAAAATTTGCTCGGCCGGCCGGTCAAGGCCGAGGTGCGGGCCTTGCCGACCGACACTTCGGCCGAAATCGTCGGGGCGCCGTCCATCCGCGTGAAGCCGAGCAGAAAGCCGCCATCGTCGATGACCGCGATCGACACCGCCCATTTGTTCTTGGCGGCTTCGGCCTCGCAAGCGGCGAGAGCTTTCTTGACATCGGACGCGGAGAGACAGGGTTTTGTGCGCATGATTTTCCGGAGGTTTGCGGGGGGTCGAAGAAGAAGGGTGTGGGCAGACTATCGATCGACCAAGTCGAACGAAATAGGAATGGTCAGTTCGAGCTCGGTGTCCGTCATCGCCGGCGAAAATGGCGGGAGCGGCTGGGCGCGTTCGAACAATGCCAGCGCCTCGCGGTCGAGCGCCGGATGGCCCGAGCTCTTGGTGACGCTGCTCGAGAGTACGTGGCCGGTGCGATCGACCGTGAAGGTCACCTGTACCGAGCCCACGTCGCCATGGGCTCGGGCCTCGCTGGGATATCGCTTGAACTGCTGCAGACGCTTGGTTAGCGCGGATATCCAGTTTGGCGCGATCCGCGGCGCGCCGCCCTTCGATTGCGCGCGCAGCGCCGGTGTTGGCGGTGGCTGCTGCTCGATCTTTGGCTGCTCCTCGGGCGGCGCGACGACGGCCTGCGATGTGTCGGGCGGCGGCGGTGGCGGCTTTTCGACGTCGGGCTGCGGCTGTTCCGGCACTGGCGCGACTTCGGCCTGATCGACGGTATCGTCGCCGGGCGCAAACTCGACCGCGACCGGCGTCGTGTCGTCGCCGACCGCGTCGGGCCGATGCCCGTAGACGTAAGCACCGATGGCCGAAAGGTGAACGACGGCAACGATCAACGCGGCGAGCGCCCAGCGTCTCAGATCGCGTGGCGCGTCGTCCTCGAACCACGGGATGGCGCCGGCATTCATTTTGCGTCACGTGCTTCCATGCCGACCAGGGCGGCCTTGAGATAGCCGGCGTCGCGCAGTGCGTTCATCACCCCCATCACGTCGCCGTAAGGCACCGTGCGGTCGCCGCGCACGAATATCCGCTGCTCTTTGTCGCCGCCGGTCGCGCTCGCGAGCGCGCCGGCGAGCGCGTCGCGCGTGATCGGATTGTCGCCGATGGCGAGGCTGCCGTCGGCTTTGACCGAAACATAAACCGGCTTCGGCGGCCGTTGCTGCGGCGCTGCGGTCGATGCGGGCAGGTCGACCGGCACGTCGACGGTCGCGAGCGGGGCTGCCACCATGAAGATGATGAGCAGCACCAGCATGACGTCGATGAACGGCACGACGTTGATCTCGTGCAATTCGGTGAGTTCATCGCTGCCGTGATCGAGGCGAATGGCCATTGCGGTTAATCTCGGCGGTTAATCTCGGCGGTTAAACTCGGCGCTCACATTCTGGTTTATTCGCGGGTCTACTCGGCGGCGTGGGCGAGCGGCATCCGGGCGCGGTCGAGATCGCGGCTGACGAGTCGCATGACCTGCGCCGAGGCGTCACCGAGCAGCGCGCGGTAATGCGTGGTCTGGCGCGCCAGCACGTTATAGATCATCACCGCCGGGATCGCGGCGACGAGGCCGAGCGCGGTCGCCAGCAAGGCTTGGGCGATGCCGGGCGCCACCACCGCGAGATTGGTGGTGTGCGAGTTCGAAATGCCGATGAAGCTGTTCATGATGCCCCAGACCGTGCCGAACAGGCCGACAAAGGGCGCCGTCGAGCCGATCGTGGCGAGGACGCCGGTGCCGCGGGAAATTTTGCGGCTGACCGCGAGTTCGAGGCGCTCGAGCTGCCAGGCGATGCGCTCCTTCAGCCCTTCGGCGCGCAGATTGGCGGACAGCCGGATTTCCTGAGCGGCGGCCTGCATCATGAGCGACACCGGGCTCAAGCCGTCGCGCAGCTTCTCATGCGCTTGCGCGAGCGTCGTTGCCGCGTTGAGGACGCGCAGATTTTTTCGCACTTCGCTGCGCGCCGCGCGCAATTCGATCGTTTTGGCGACAAAGACGGTCCACGTTACCAAGGACGCAATGGCAAGCCCGATCAGGACGATCTTCACCAAGAGGTCGGCATCCTGGAACATGCCCCACGGCGAAAGATCTCGCGGCAATTGCGCGCTCGCGATCGCGGGCTCGTTCGGTGCCGGAGCCGCTGCGGGCGATGACGGCGCGGCGGTCGGCGGCGCGGAGGCCGCAGTCGACGGAGAGGGTGAGGCCGCCGGGGGAGGGTTGGACGGCGTGGCGGGAGCCGCAATGGAGGGCGAAGTCATCGGACTTGAAGTCCCTGGACTTGCAGTCCCTGGACTTGAAGTCCCTGGACTTGAAGTCCCTGGACTTGAAGTCATGGGACTTGAAGTCATCGGACTTGAATTCGCAGGCGCGGTAACCGGTGCGGGCGCGGTCTGCGCTGTTGCCGGAGACGCAACGGCAAGCACCATCAGAACGAGTGTGGCAAGGGCGCCGGCCATATTGACGTGTCCGCTCCAAAGCCCGCGACGCGCACCGCGATCGGGCGCGCGATGAGATTCTTGCATTCGATGCGTCCCGTATTCGCAGGCCTTGTGCCGTCCGTCCCGCCCGTCGCCCACGACAGTGTCGGTGAGGCATAGCCCAATAATGTAATAATGTAACATCTGACCGAATGTCACTCCAAATGTCGATGCGCGGGGGCTATCGTCTTTCACTTTGGAATAATGAAAAACTACAGCCTTTTCAGTATCTTGCGCCATCGCGCCCGGCGCGGTCAAGCTATACGCGGCAGATTGGCCCGAAAGCATCGGACTTGTCGGCCCAAGTTCCAACCGCTGCCCCGAAAACAGCGCCTGCCGCGGGAGTGGCTGTCGGAGGCGGCTGTCGTCTAGCACCACGGTCCGGCCGCCGTCCACGCGGCTTAATGGCGGCAGGCTCGGACATTATTATGTCAGTGTCCGCCGCGCATCCGCGCCAGCAATTGCGCGGTCGGATAGGAATCCGCCGGCAATCCGTATTTCAACTGCATTGCCTTGACCGCCTGCCGGGTCTTCAACCCGAGAAAGCCGTCGACGGCGCCGACGTCACGGCCTGAGCGGGCCAGCATCGCCTGCATGTCCTTGATCTCGGCAAAGGGCAGCGCCGGCGGCGGATTGCCGCGGTGGAGCGGGGCGGCGCCCGCGATGCGGGTCGCGAGGTAGGCGGCGGTGGTCGAATAGACCAGCGAATTGTTCCACTGCAGATAGACGTCGAAATTCGCATAGACCAAAAACGCGGGACCGAGACGGCCCACCGGCAAGAGCAACGAGGCCGGGAGATTGTCCGCGGGCAGCGGCCTTCCGTCGGCCAGCGTGACGCCGAACGACGCCCATTTGGCGCGCGGCAGTTTGATATCGAGATCGGCCTCGTCCCAAGGAAAGTTGGACGGAAGCGTGGCCGGCACCCGCACCTCGGTGAGCCACGGCTCGCCGCGTTTCCAGCCGAGCCCGACGAGATAATTCGCCGTCGAGCCGAGCACGTCCGGCGCGCTGCGCAACAGATTTCGCTTGCCATCACCGTCATAGTCGACCGCGTATTTGTAATATTCCGACGGCATCATCTGGGTCTGGCCGAGCTCGCCGGCCCAGGAGCCGATCATCTCGTCGGGCGTGAGGTCGCCATGGTCGATCAGGCGCAGCGCGTCGAGAAGCTGGGCGCGAAACCGGTCGGCGCGCCGGCAATCGTAGGCCAGCGAGGCGATGGAGCTCAGCGATTTGTAATTCCCCATATTGGCGCCGAAATCGCTTTCCAGCGCCCAGAACGCGACGATGACCGGCGCCGGCACGCCGTATTGCTGATCGATGCGCGCGAACACGGGCGCGTAGGTTTTGATCTTCGCCGCGCCCATTTGAATGCGATAACCCGCCGCCATCCGGTCGGAGAATTCCAAAAAGGTCTGGCTGAAGACGCGCTGACCGTGGTCGATATTCACGATGCGCTGGTCGTAAGTGAGAAACGGCGCGGCCGCAGCGATGGCGCGTTGCGACACGCCCTGCGCAATCGCTTCGCGCTCGAGGTCCGCGAGCCATTTGTCGTATGGGCCGCCGGTGCGGCAGGGCGCTGCCTGTGCGGCGTTCGCAAGCAGGGCGCCTGCGATGAGCGCGATCGCGGCAATCACTTGGCGCATTGCAGATACCAATCCAATATTTCTTCGCCGGTCCAATACAATACGCCGTCGAATTTGCGGGTGTAGTCGTAGATTGCTTCGAGATATTTGATGCGATGCGGCTGGCCGCTGAGATAGGGATGAATGGCGAGCGCAAAAATCTTGGCGCGCTTTTCGCCTTCGGCATAGAGCCGGTCGAACTGGTCGATGGCGCGTTTTAACAGATAATCGGCCTCGTGGTGCTGCACCGCCATCATCGGAATGTCGTTGAGCTCCATCGTGTAGGGCAGCGTCACCAGCGGACCATTGAGGGTACGGATGGTCGAGGGTTCGTCGTCATAGACCCAATCGCCCATATATTTGATTCCGGCCGCCGTCAGCAGATCCGGCGTTTCGAGAGTCTCGGTGAGGCCCGGGCCGAGCCAGCCGACCGGACGCTTGCCGGTGAAACGCTCGATGACGCTGAGCGAGCGTTCGATCATGGCTTTCTGGTTCGGCTCCTTGTGGATCGGACCCTGCTGATAGGAGTGGCCCATGAATTCCCAGGCATCGCTTTTGGCTTCTTGGGCGACGCGCGCATAGTCCTCGCAGACGCGGGCATTGATCGCGAGCGTAGGACGGATTTTCTCCCGCTTGAACAGATCGAAGAAACGCCACACGCCGACCCGCATGCCGTATTCGTGCCAACTCCAATTGGGCACATCGGGCAGGTGGGTCACGCCGGTCGGCGGCGCCAGCACTTGCCGCGCCATGGGCTGGCCGATATCCCACACTTCGAGATTGACGATGCTCCAAAACACGACGCGCGCTCCATCGGGAAGCCTTAGCGGCGGCCGGTCGACGATCGCCGAATAGACGCTGCGCTCGCGCGGCAGCATTGGTTTTGCCGCAGTTCGCTTTTTCCCGATTCGCTTCGCCATCTTCCCCCTCGTGCGCGGCCCGCTCGGGCGCCGTCTTGCCTTGCCGCCGCTGCGTCAAAATACATCTTATATATCCGTGGGAAAGCCTGAGGCAGGAGGCGGACTTGGGGCGATCAAACTGCGACTTTAGGTCCGATTTCGGCGCCGATCACAACCGCGTTAGGGGCCCGCGGTTGGCATTGCAGTCTTTGGCGGATAGATCATCTATGGAACCAACGGCGGGGGCCCCGATTATGTTTCGAGATTGCCTAGGCATTCCCCGCCTTTAGCGGACTTCATGATGTCGCATACTGCCGCTGTGACGCGTGCCAGGCCGAGCGATCGGACCCATTCTGCTGTGGAAAATGACGCTTTGGCGCTGGTCCGCCCGTCCGGCGATCCGCGGCACGATTGGCTTGCCGCATTTCGCGCGGTGCGCGACGAAACCGAGCGCCGCGCCGCATTCCTCTCCGCGGAAGATCAGGTCGTCCAATCGATGCCCGACACGAGTCCGACCAAGTGGCACCGGGCGCATGTGACCTGGTTTTTCGAGCAGTTTTTATTGCGGCGGTTTCTGAAAGACTACCGGCCGTTCGACGAGCGTTTCGCCTATCTGTACAATTCTTATTATGTCGCCGCCGGACCGCGCGCGGCGCGCCCGCAGCGCGGCCTTGTCACCCGGCCGAGCGCGGCAGAAGTCGCCTCCTATCGGGCGCATGTCGATGCGGCCGTGGCGCGGCTGATCGAAAGTACGGCGGAATTCGGCGAGCTTATTCCGATCATCGAGATCGGATTGAATCACGAGCAACAGCATCAGGAGCTCTTGCTCACCGACATTTTGCACGCCTTCTCGTTCAACCCGACGCACCCCGCTTACGATCCGGAATGGAATTGGCCCGATCCAAGTGAAAGTGCGAGCGACGCTGCCGCCGCGAGCGCACCCCTCGATGGCATTCATACGATCGGCTACGACGGCTCGGGCTTTTGCTTCGACAACGAACAGCCGGCACATCAGATCGCGTTGCGGCCGGTGCGGGTTTCGCCTTCATTGATCACGAACGGCGAGTGGCTCGATTTCATGGCCGACGGCGGCTACACGACGCCGACGCTCTGGTTGTCGGACGGCTGGGCTGTTGTCGAGGCGCAAGGCTGGACCGCGCCCGGTTATTGGCGAAAGCTTGATGGCGCCTGGCTCACCATGACGCTCGGCGGCTTGCGCCGGGTCGAACCGGCCCGGCCGGTCTACCATGTCAGTTATTACGAAGCCGATGCGTTCGCGCGCTGGTCCGGCAAGGATCTGCCGACCGAAGGCGAGTGGGAGGTTGCGGCGAACGCAGGCGCGCTCGGCGGCGCCTTCGGCGTGGTCTGGCAGTGGACGCGCAGCGCCTATTCGGCCTATCCCGGTTACAAACCGCCGCCCGGCGCGCTCGGCGAATATAACGGCAAGTTCATGGTCAATCAGCTGGTGTTGCGCGGCTCGTCGCTGGCGACGCCCGCCGGGCATTCGCGCCCGACCTATCGCAATTTCTTTTATCCCGCGGCGCGCTGGCAGTTTTCCGGCTTGCGCCTCGCCGAATATCAACACTGAGCATCATCATGGCTTCTGCAACGACTAGCGCCGTCAAAACCGTGCGTGGCCCGGCGCCGTCCGACGCGGCGGATCGGCCCGACGCGGCGTTCGCCGCCGACGTCATTGCCGGGCTTACCGCCAAGCCGAAGCGGCTGTCACCGAAATATTTCTACGATGCCGTGGGCTCCGCGTTGTTCGAGCGCATCACCCAATTGCCGGAATATTATCCGACCCGTTGCGAGATGGCGCTGTTACGCGCGCACGCGCCGGCGATCGGCTCGCTGTTCCCGCCGAACTGCGCCTTGATCGAATTCGGCGCCGGCTCGAGCAAAAAGGCGCGCATTCTGCTCGGCGCCACGGCGACGATCGAAGCCTATGTACCGGTCGATATTTCCGGCGAATTCTTGGAGCAGGACGCCGCGCAATTGCGCCGCGACTTCCCGCATCTCAAAGTGCACCCGCTGGTGGCGGATTTCACCAAAAGCTTCGTCATTCCCCATGCGGTGATGGCGCTGCCGCGGGTCGGGTTCTTTCCGGGCTCGACCATCGGCAATTTCGAGCCGCACGAGGCGGCGCAGTTCCTGCGTCATGCCGGCGCGATGCTCGGCGCCGGCGGCGTGCTGATCATCGGCTTCGACCTGGTCAAGGATCCGGCCATCCTCAAGCCCGCCTACAACGACGCGGAAGGCGTGACCGCGAAATTCAATCTCAATCTGCTGGCGCGGATCAACCGCGAGCTCGGCGGCGAGTTCGATCTGGCGAGCTTCGAGCATCATGCTTGCTACAATCGCGAGCAGACCAGGATCGAGATGTATCTGGCCAGCACCAAGCGCCAGAAGATCCGCGTCAACGGCAAGGCGATCAGCTTCCGCGCCGGCGAGACCATCCATACCGAGAACAGCTACAAATATACCATCGAATCATTCAACGCCTTGGCGCAGGGCGCGGGCTTCGCGCCGCTGCAAGCCTGGACCGACGGCATGTTCGCGGTGCTGGCGTTTCGGATGGCGGACGAGAAATGACGGATGGCGGCAACGCTCCCTAGGGCGTAGTCGCGGCGCTTGCGTCTTGCAGGCCGATCGAACGGGCGAGATAACCGGCGGCCTCCCGCGGCGACGCTCTGTTCGACCCGCGATCAACCATGAGATTGGCCTGCCGCATTTGCTCGATCGAGATGCGTCCGAGCAAAGGCGTCAGCGCGTCGATCAAGAGGCGATCCTTCGACCGTTTGGGAGATATCAAGACAACCGCCTCGTATGAAGGAATGGCGTGCAGTGGATCGGTCAAAACCAACAGATCGTCCGAGGCGATGCGGCCGTCGCTCGAAAACGCCGAAATGACGTCTACGCTTCGATCCAGAACGGCGCGATACATGAAGGTCGGTTCGAACGATCGCTTGGTGCCAAAATCGATCTGATAGGCGTCTTTGATCGTTGTCCATTCCGGACGAACCAGAAATTCGAAATCCGTGCCAAGAACGAGCTGCGCCGAATGCTCCTTCAAATCGGTAATGCTCGTAATACCCAACGCAGCCGCCCGATCGCGGCGCATCGCGAACACATAGGCGTTTTCGAATCCAAGGTTGCCGAGCAGCAGAACGCCGTATTGTCCCGCCAGCCACTGCGTCAATTGCTGCTGCATCTGGGCGGGCGCAGCGCGGTCCCGCCTTTGCATCACATTCGTCCATAGCGTTCCGGTATAATCGACGTAGACATCGATTTCGTCGTTGGCGAGGGCGCGGAAAGCAATCGCCGAGCCGAGGTTTTCCTGCTGTTCGGCGCGCGCGCCCAAAACTCTGATTTGCCGTGATATGAGTTCCGCGAGTATGTATTGCTCGGTGAAGTTCTTTGCGCCGACGACATAGCCGGCCGCTGTGACCGCGCCGAGCGGAATAAACGTGAGGCCGAATCCGAGCGCCAGTCCTGCCGTACCGAGGCCGATCAGACCGCGTTTGCCAGCCGACAAGCCGGTTTCGATCAGGCCGAGAAGCTGATCCACGACTGTGGCCAGGACCGCGGCCGCCACGCAGCCGAACAGAACAAAAACCCAATTTTGGGTCTGCAGGCCTGAGAAAATGTAATTCCCGAGGCTCGTTTGCCCGACCGAGGTCGACAAGGTCGCGGTGCCGATCGTCCATACGGCCGCGGTGCGTATGCCTGCCATGACGACAGGCGCGGCCAAGGGCGCTTCTACGCGCAGAAAGCGTTGACGGGGCGTCATGCCGACAGCGTCGGCGGCTTCGAGCACCGCCGGGTCGATGCCGACGAAACCGGCGATGCCGTTTCGCACGATCGGCATCATTGAATACAGTGTGAGCGCCGCGACCGACGGCAGGAAGCCGAGCGCCGGAATATCGATACCGACGAGCGCTTTCGCGACATCCGACAGTCCGAGCAGCAGGGGATAGAACATCGCGAGCAGCGCCAGGCCGGGGATCGTTTGGAAGAGCCCCGTCATCGACAAGACCCAAAATCTGATCCGTGGCCGGCGCGCCGCTAGAAATGCCAAAGGGAGCGCCAATGATACGCCGAGCGTCAGCGCCGCGGCGCACAACAACGTGTGCTGTCCCAGGTAGTTGGGCAGCAATTGAAGGGCCGCGCTAAACTGGTCATGCATGTTGACTATCGCCACGCTCGATCGCGACGCGGACTTGTTCGGCCTGCCGTTTCGGCATGGACATCAGAGCGATGACGTCGTCGGCTTGATTGCCGGCCATCAAGGCGCGCGGCGTGTCGAGCGCAATGACGCGGCCCTCTTTCATGACCGCGATCCGGTCACCGAGCAGGATGGCTTCCTGGACGTCGTGCGTCACCATCACGGTGGTCAGACCGAGTAGATTGTGCAGCCGCTTATACGTCGTGCCGACACTATCGCGGGTTATCGGATCGAGCGCACCAAATGGCTCGTCCATCAAGACGATCTTCGGCCGAGCGGCGAGCGCTCGCGCCACGCCGACGCGTTGCCGCTCGCCGCCCGACAAAGTCGCCGGCCGGCGTATCGCATAACTCGCGGGCAGTTCGACCAAGTCTAAAAGCTCGTCGATCCGGGCCGCAATTTTGGCGGACGGCCATCCCAGAAGCTGGGGTGTCATTCCGATATTCTCGGCAACGGTGAGATGCGGAAAGAGGCCGGCGTTCTGAAAAACGTAACCGATGCTGCGGCGAAGTTCCGTAATCGGCAACGCGGCCGTGTCTGTGCCGTCGATGCAGATGCTGCCGCTGTCCGGCTGGATGAGGCGGTTGATGAATTTCAGTAATGAGGTCTTCCCGGAACCACTGGCGCCGACGAGCGAAACGAAGGCGCCTTGTGGGGCGGCGAGGCTCGCATTGCGGACGGCGAATGTGCGGCCGCCATCGTACGACTTGCAGACTTCGCTGACCTGGATAAGGGGAATACTGGACATGCTGGAAAGCCCGCGGCCTCAATCCTCTGCCGATGTCCCGTCAGCCGGGCTTGATATTCGCCGCGCGGATGACCTTGCCCCACTTTTCGGTTTCGGCAGCGAGAAATTTTCCGAACTCGGCGGCCGTCGTCGGCATCGGGATCGCACCGAGGTCCGCGAGCGCCGTGATCATCTTGGGGTCCGTCAGTGCCGCATTGATCTCTTTGTTGAGCTTGTCGACGATGTCGGCAGGCGTGTTCCTCGGCGCGCCCATGCCGTACCAGCCGCCGGCCTCATAGCCCGGCACGAATTCGGCTAGCGCCGGAATATCCGGCAATAGCGCCTGCCGTGTCGCCGTGGTGACCGCGAGTGCGCGCAGCTTGCCGTCTTTGATATAGCCGATCGACTGCGAAATCGGACTGAACACCACCTGCACCTGTCCGCCGAGCAGATCGGGCACAAAGCTGCCGCGATAGGGCACGTGCACCATGTCGACGCCGGCCATGGTCTTGAACAATTCGCCGCACATATGGCTGAGGCTGCCGTTGCCGGCCGATGCCATGTCGAGCTTGCCTGGGTTGGCCTTGGCATAGGCGATGAATTCGGGAACGGTTTTTGGCGGCAACGACGGATTGACCACCAGGATATAGGGCGCGCGCGCCACGCCCGCGATCGGCGCGATGTCGCGTAGAAAATTGAAGTTGAGATTGTCGTAGAGCGTCGCGTTGGTGGCAACCGACGGGCTGAGCGACAACAGCGTGTAGCCGTCAGGCGCCGCGTTGACAACGACTTCGGTGCCGATATTGCCGCCGGCGCCGGGCCGGTTCTCCATGACGAAGGGCTGGCCGAGCCGCTCCGACAGCCATTGTCCGGTGAGCCGGGCGACAATGTCGGAGGCATTGCTGGCTGGAAAGCCGACAACGACACGCACCGGCCGCGTCGGATAATCCTCCGCCAGTGCGAACCGCGTCGCTAAGGGAAGCGCGGTGGCGCCCGCCGCCAGATGCAGAAACGTTCTACGGTTGAGCTTCATCGGAAATCCCGGCGTCGATGCACGCGGCGGCTGTTCTGTCCCCGACGGCCCGGAATGTAAAGCTTGGCCTGGCGGGCGGTAGATTGCCACGATATCGCCCGTTATAGTCCCGGCCCCGCGAGGCTGGGTCAGCGAAGGAAAGAAACATGAAAATCGTTGCGTTCGAAGGGGAGCGAGGCCCGCGTTTCGGTGTGGTCGAGGGCGATCAGGTCGTCGATCTGCAGGCAGCCGACAGCAAAATGCCGTCCGATCTCGGCGACTGGCTCACGGCGAATAACGGCGACACCAAGCTTCTCGCCGACATCGCCAAGCGCGCGCCGGCGAGTGCGCGCAAGCCGCTCGCGGGGCTGAAATATGCGCTGCCGGTCAGCCGGCCGGGCAAGATCCTGTGTCTCGGGTTGAATTACCTCGAACACGTCAAAGAAGGCTCGCAGCGCGACAATATTCCAAAGTTTCCGACCATCTTCTTCCGCGGCCTCACCTCGATGGTGCCGCATGGCGAGCCGATCCTCCGGCCGAAGGTATCCGAGACACTCGATTACGAGGCCGAGCTCATTTTGGTCGTCGGCAAGCGTGCCAAGCATCTGACGCCGGCCAATGCCACCTCCTGCATCGCCGGCTATTCCTGCGGCAACGAAGGTTCGGTCCGCGAATTCCAGCGCAAGACCACGCAATGGGACATGGGCAAGAATTTCGACCGCACCGGCGGCTTCGGCCCGTGGCTCGTCACCGCCGACGAGTTGCCGGATGCCGCCAAGGGCCTTTCCATTCAGACCCGGCTCAACGGCACGGTGATGCAGTCGGACAATACCGACAATATGATGTTTCCGGTGGTCGAGATGCTGGTCTACATCACCCAAGGCATCACGCTTGAGCCGGGCGACATCATCTTCACCGGCACGCCGTCCGGCGTCGGCCATGCGCGCAAGCCCAACCCGGTCTGGATGAAAGTAGGCGACACCGTCGAGGTGGAAATCCAGGGCATCGGCGTGCTGCGCAATCCGATTGCGGACGAGTAAGGGGATCGTTCAAGCGGTCGCGGCAGCCTTCGGCTGCGCGGCCGCCTCAACGCCCAGTTCAACGCCCAAGGTCCCGTGCGTCGCGTGACGCGTAGTGGAACAAAAGGTCCTTCGGGTGAGTTTACCTCCCAGGAAACTTCATACCTGGAGGCGACAAATGCCGGTTATCCTGTGGTTGTTAGGCGTTCCGCTGGTCGTGGTTGTTGCTCTGATGCTCACCCACGTGATCTGAAGCGACGTCATCGGAAGCCACGTGATCGGCGGTCACGTGATTTGAAAGCACCTCGATTCTCGGCCGAGAATTCCGCGTTATTTTCCTCACACATTGCATTGCGCTTGGTGTTTTACGGCGACGGTTGCGGCGACCGTTTTCGTCGTTTTGAGCCCGTTGTCCTCTTACGGCTGGCCACTTCCGTAAAGCATCAAAGAGAATTGCGGGGCGTGGGGCTGCCTCCGAGCGCGGATCATTGAATGAGAAAGCCGAAAGTTCGGCGCCGATTGACGCGATTAGGCGAACTGGCTGCCCATCCGGCAGCCTTTGGCTTTATCGCGGTCTATGGGGTTGCGTGGATTTGCATTTCGCCTGGCACATTTGGCTGGGGCGCCGTCGCGAGCCTGGGTACATGGTTCATGACCTTATTGATAACCCGCACCGAGCACCGCGACACCCAGGCGATCCAGGCCAAGTTGGATGAGCTCCTTCGTAGCCACGGCGAGGCCCGCGACGAGCTGGCAACCATCGACGAAAAGGAGGTCGAGGAAATCGCGGAACATCGCGCCAAAGAGCGAGAGAATATTTTGCCCTGATCGCGCGTAGCCTATCGTTCGTAGGGTTGGACGCGCTTACGTTTGACGAACCAAGTGCGCTTTATGCCGTTGTCCAAAACACCGCCGGATGGCAACCGGTCACAACGGGAAAGACGGACGCAGTTGATTTTGCCGGTTTCTGACTGCGACAACAACGCATCGGTACGCGCTTACGTCTAACCTATTCCCGGCGTGTGCACTGGAGTTCGGGGGCACGAGCCGGCTGTTATTTGCTGTTTTCCCTCCGCTTGCTATTTCGCTTGAGCGTAGTAAGGGAATAAAAATGGCCCATTCCTCGCATTCCCGTGCAAGCTGACCGAGCTACTTCTCTGCGCAGCTGGATTCCCGCTTTTGCGGGAATGATCGGCGCCATAATTGCCTCGCTGTCGCTTTGCCTCTCCGCCACGCTTGCGCCGGCGTCCGCGCAGGAGCAGATCAAAATCGGCACCGGCTATGGCCTTGCTTTCCTGCCGATCTATGTCTGCCAGGAACAAAAACTGATCGAGAAGCATGCCAAGGCCGCGCATCTCGATGTGCGGGTAAGCTTCCAGCCGTTCGTGAGCGTCGAAGAGTTGCAGGACGCCATCGCGACCGGCGCCGTCGACACCGGGCCGTTCGGCGCCGCGCCGCTCCTTGCGGCATGGGCGAAGGACAAAGGCGCGCCGCGGCAAATTTTTGCCGTCTCAGGCCTTACTACGCTGCCGATGACGCTTCTGAGCAATCAAGCAACCGAACAGTCGCTCGCCGACCTCGCGCGTGCCGACCGCATTGCCGTGCCGACCCCGACCGCGCCGCAGATGTATCTATTGGAACTGCAATCGGAGAAAATCTTCGGCCAATACGACCGGCTGCAAAAGCAGGTCGTGGTCTTATCGCATGCCGACGCGATTGCGGCGCTGGTCGATCATTCCAACCCGGCGCCCGGGCAAGGGTCCGGGCAGGTGACCGCGTATTTTTCGTCACCGCCATTCACCCAGCTCGCGCTACGCGATGCCAGCGTCCATCCGATCCTGAGTTCGGCCGATGTCATGGGCGGCAAGTTCTCCTTCCTCATCATGGGCGCGAGCAAAGCCACGATCGACGCCAAGCCGCAGATGCCGGAAGCGGTCGAGCAGGCCATCGATGAAGCCGCGCGCCTCATCCACGACGACCCGCGCCGCGCGGCGCAGATTTATTTGACCCATGAGCCCTCGGGAACGTTCAGCGGTGCCGCCATGGAGGCGGTGGTCAGGTCGATCAAGGACGAATTCGGCAGCGCGGTGTATGGGGTACAGACCCTTGCCGATTTCATGGCCCGGCACGGCGAGCTCAAAAACCCACCGCGCAGCTGGAAGGATATCGTCGCGCCGGCGCTGTTGAATTCGCCGAGCAGTTAGCGTCCAGGGCTTGATCCCGAAAAGTGGGAACCGATTTTCGAAAAAGATCATGCTTAAGTAAAAAATCCAGACCCTGATCCGATTCGTCAAATTGGATCAGGGTCTAAGCTGCGCATGGCTGACCCTTGTGCGATCCGGCTTGACGCTGAGGCCTGCAAATCCGAAAGTTCGGCAACTAAGAATAGGCCGAATGGCCCACGCCGCTTCGGTCTGCTTTGGGGAGGAATTCAATGTCGAAACGCCGCCAATCCGCGGATTCAAGCCGCCGCAATTTCCTCAAAGGCGCGGGCCTTGCCGGCGCCGCGGCAGCCATAACGCCTCCGGTCGCGGCCAAGGCGACGCCAGCCGCGCCCGCGCCGCTCAAAGCCGCCGTCCCCGGTCCGTTGCAGGTCGCGGCGGAAACGCTTTCGCCATCGAACGACCCGGTGAACCAGACCTCGAGCGGCGGCGATTTCATGACCGACGTGCTCAATTCGCTCGGCGTCGAATACATGGCGATCAATTGCGCCTCGAGCTATCGCGGGTTGCATGAGGCCGTCATCAATCACGGCAACAACAAGCCCGAGATCATCACCTGCGTGCATGAGGACATCGCCGTCCACATCGCCCAAGGCTATGCCAAGATGGAAGGCAAGCCGATGGCGATGGCCTGCCACGGTGTGGTCGGCCTGCAGCACGCCACCATGGCGATGTACAACGCCTGGTGCGACCGCGTGCCGGTCTTGGTGTTCGGCGGCAATATCATGGAGGCCGACAAGCGCATGCCGGGCGCCGAGTGGGTGCATTCCGGCGTCGATATCGGGCAGATCGTCCGCGAATTCACCAAGTGGGACGACCAGCCGGCCAACCTGACTCATTTCGCCGAATCCACGGTACGCGCCTACAAGATCGCGACCACGCCGCCGATGGGACCGGTGTTCCTAGCGCTCGATGCCGAGCTGCAGGAGAACCCGATCCCGGATCCGGAAGGTTTGCGGATTCCGAAATTCGCCGCCGTGACGCCGCCGCAGGGCGATGCCGGCGCCATCGCGCAGGCTGCCAAGATGCTGGTCGAGGCGCAAAACCCGATCATCATCGCCGACCGCGTCGCGCGTACGCCGCAAGGCATGGCCAACCTCGTGGCGCTGGCCGAGGCGCTGCAATGCGGCGTCATCGACAACGTCGGCCGGATGAATTTTCCGTCGCGGCATCCGCTCAATCAAAGCTTCCGCCGCGCCATGATCGGCCAGGCCGACGTCATCCTCGCCATCGAGGTGAACGACCTGTGGGGCACGCTGACGCATTTCAGCGACCGCATCGTACGGCGCTCGCGGCCGGGGACGAAGCCCGGCGCGAAACTCGTCACGCTCGGCGTGCGCGATCTCTATCTGAAATCGAACTATCAGGATTTCGGCCGCTGGCAGGACATCGATCTCGACATCGCGGGCGACGGTGAAGCTTCGCTTCCGGCGTTGACCGAAGCGGTCAATCGCCTGCTCGACGACGGCCGCAAATCGGCTTTCGCCGCGCGCGGCCAGAAACTCGCGGCGGCCCATCTCGCCATGGTCGAGCAGTCAAAGACCGACGCCACCATCGCCTGGGACGCAAGCCCGATCACGACCGCGCGGATGTGCGCGGAGGTCTATGCCCAGATCAAGGACGAGGACTGGTCGATGGTCGGCACCACAATCCGGCTGTCCTGGCCGCATCGGCTGTGGGATTTCAAGAAACCCTATCAGTGGAACGGGCTCTCCGGCGGCGCCGGGATCGGCTACAATCTGCCGGCCTCGATCGGGGCCGCGCTCGCCAACAAGAAGCACGGCAGGTTCACAGTCGCGTTCGGCGGCGACGGCGATTTCATGTTCAATCCCGGCGCGCTGTGGACGGCGGCGCACCACAAGATCCCGATCCTCTATATCGTCCAGAACAACCGGGCCTATCACCAGGAATACATGTATCTCGTGGCGATGGCGGCGCGGCACGGGCGCAATGTCGAAAAGATGGACATCGGCACCACGCTGAAGGACCCGAATATCGACTATGCCACCGTGGCGCGCGGCATGGGTGCGCATGGCGAGGGTCCGATCACCGATCCCAAGGATCTCGGGCCGGCGCTGACCCGCGCCATCGCTGCGGTCAAGGCCGGCGGCCCGGCCGTGGTCGACGTCGTCACCGATCCGCGTTGAGGGGTAGCTCTGATGACAAGCTTTAAATCAATGATGCGGATCGCGCTTGTTGCGGCGGCATTCGGCGTCGGCGGTTCGAGCGTGATGCTGGCGCAGGACGCCCCGAAGGGCGATGCGGGAAACGGCAAGCGCATCTATCTCGCCGACGGTTGCTTCACCTGCCACGGCCGTTCGGGGCAGGGCGGCGCCTATAACGGTCCGGCGCCGATCCTCGCCCATACGGCGCTTCCCTTCGACGGCTTCAAGGGTCAGGTGCGCAATCCGGTAAACGACATGCCGGCATTCTCCGATGCGGTATTGTCCGATCAGGATATCGCCGACATCTATACCTTCGTCGAAACCCTGCCGGGACCGCGTTCGGCCAAGGATATTCCGCTCCTCAACACCAACTGATCGGACGAAAACACGCTTGGCGGTGCTTGCGACCGGCGTTTGCCGGCCGTAAGTCAGCGGGCGCGCCCGGCCGGGCGGCCACGTCCAGATCTGCGCCTATCGATCAACCTTCAAGAAGAGCGCCATGCCCGATAAGACCCTGAACATCGCCGTCATCTGCGGCAGCCTGCGGAAAGCGTCGTACAACGCCGCCCTGGCGCGGGCACTGCCGGCGCTGGCGCCGGCCGGACTTTCGCTGACGCCGGCGCCGCCATGGCACACCTTCCCGGTCTATAACGCTGACGACCATGCCTCTACGGGCATTCCCGCCGACGTTACGACGTGGGCCGATGCCATCCGCGCCGCAGACGGCGTCATCATCGTCTCGCCCGAATACAATTGGAGCATTCCGGGCGGGCTGAAGAACGCCATCGACTGGGTCTCGCGGCTTAAGGACGTGCCGTTCAAGGATAAGCCGGTCGCGCTGCAGTCCTGCTCGGGCGGACTGCTCGGCGGCGGCCGCATGCAATATCACCTGCGCATGTCGCTCACCGCGATCGACGCGCTGATGTTCGGCAAGCCGGAAGTCTTCGTCAATTTCTCGGCGAAAAAATTCGACGAGAAGACGCTCGCGCTGACCGATCAGCCGACCATCGACATGGTCAAGGCACAACTTGGCGCGTTCGAGAAATTCGTCCGCCGCGTGAGTGGGAGCAGTTGACATGGCGCGTCTCGACGGCCGGGTAGCCATCGTTACCGGCGGTGCCAGAGGCATCGGCCGGCATTACGTGCAGGCGCTGGCGCGTGAAGGTGCGCGGCTGATGATCGCCGATGTCGCGGACGGCAAGGATCTCGCGGCCGAGATTGCGCGCGAGCACGGCGCCAATTCGGCGGCAAGCTCGATCACCGACGTCAGCGACGAGGAAGCGGTCAAGGTGCTGGTGGCCGGCACCGTCGAGCGGTTCGGCAAGATCGACATTCTGGTCAACAATGCCGCTTTGTTCGCGCCGCTCAAGGAGACCAAGGCCACCGACATCGACGTCGCGCTGTGGGACCGTGTCATGGCGGTCAATGTGCGCGGCGTGTTTCTGATGGCCAAGCACGTGGCCCCGCACATGATTGGGCAGAGATCCGGAAAAATCATCAATATCAGTTCCGGCACGGTCGCGCGGGGAATTCCGAACTTCGCCCACTATGTCACCTCGAAGGGCGCGGTCACGGCCTTTACCCGCTCGCTGTCGCGGGAACTGGGGGAGCACAATATCTGCGTCAATAACCTGGCGCCGGGCTTCACGCTGTCCGACACCGTGATCAACGAGAACCCCGGCCACCTCGAGCATTCGCGCCAGCCCGCCATCGTCCGCCGCGCCATCAAGCGCGACCAATTTCCCGAGGATCTGTTGGGCGCGCTGATCTTCCTTGCCTCGCCCGACAGCGATTTCATCACCGGCCAGACCATCGCGGTCGACGGCGGGGCGACGAATAATTGAGCCAGGAAGCGTCGCCGAACGGGGTTATCCCGCATGGCAGCCCCGCGACGGGGTCCTTGGCGCGCTATAGGCGCAACCGCCCGCTTTGAGTATATTCCCCCAAACTTCGCGGATTTCTTCAGGAGGACGCCATGACGGTTGCGGCAACAAAAGAGGCCACCGGCCCGGGCTCGAAACACAATATCGAGGCCATGCGGGAAGCCTTCTACGAGCGCATCGCCAAAAAGGACATGGCGCCGCTGTGGAAGGCGATGAAAAACATCGTCACCAAGGAGCCGAAGTCGCGCTGCGCGCCGCACGTCTGGCACTACAGCGACGTCAAGGCGCTGGTGATGGAATCGGGCGGCCTCATCACCGCCGAGGAGGCCGAGCGGCGCGTGCTGATCCTCGAAAACCCGGCGCTGCATGGCGAGTCGCGCGTCACCAATACGCTGTTTGCCGGCATCCAAATGATCATGCCGGGCGAAGTCGCGCCGGCGCACCGCCATGCCGCTTCAGCGATCCGTTTCGTGCTCGACGGCGAGGGCGCCTATACGGCGGTCGAGGGCGAGAAGGCGTTCATGGCGCCGGGCGATTTCGTCATCACCGCCAATTGGGCGCCGCACGATCACGGCAATCCGTCGAAAAAGCCGATGCTGTGGCTCGACGTGCTGGATGTGCCGACGGTGAATTTCTACGAGGCCTCGTTCGCCGAGCATTTTGACGACGCCATGCAGAAGACCTCGCGCCAGGACGGCGACTCGCTGTCGTTCTACGGCTCGGGTGTGCTGCCCGACGGCACCCCCGCCACCATGAACCGGACGCCCGTCATCAATTACACCTATGCGCGCACCCGTCCGATCGTCGAGCGCATGATGCAGGCGGGCGACGTCGACAAGCGCCACGGCGCACGCGTGCGCTACGCCAATCCGGTCAATGGCGGGCCGGTGCTGCCGACCATGAGCGCGAACCTCGCCATGCTGCCGAAAGGCTTTAAGGGCGAGCCCTACCGCTCGACCGACGGCGTCATCTTCGTTTGCGCCGAAGGCGAGGGCTCGACCACCGTCGACGGCAAGGTGCTCGATTGGGGGCCGAACGACGTCTTCGTGGTGCCGCCGTGGAAAGAGTATTCGCACCATGCCGCGAAGCAGTCGGTGCTGTTTTCGATCTCCGACCGGCCGGCGCAGGAAGCGCTCGGCATTTGGCGCGAGGGGAACTAGCCGCCGCTAGAAGCGCCGTCGGGGTTCGGCAAAGCCGTCCTTTCACCCCTAACTGCAGGGCTGTGGGCGGACGAATTTGGAACTTTTGCCGCTCTCCGATCTGGAAACGGCCTATTTCAGCGCTTAGTTCACTGTCGGCGACCCTCGCGGGCAGCGTGATCGCGGCGGATATCATGATATGTGTTGGACATGAGCCCATCATCCGGCGATACCGAGCCCGTCGTCGAGGACGCACCGGGTGATAATAAACCCGAGGACCTGACCGGCCGCGCGCTGCGCCTGCGTATTCGCCAGCAGGAACTTCTTGCCGAACTGGGGGTCCTTGCGCTGCAGGGTGCGAACTTCGCCGGCATGCTCGATCACACCGCCCGGATGACGGCCGAAGGGCTGGGCGCGGAATATTGCAAAGTGATGGAATACCTGCCGGGGGAAAACCGGCTCCTGGTCCGTGCCGGCGTTGGCTGGGACGAGGGGGTGGTCGGCTCGGCAAGGGTTGGCGCCGATTTAGCCTCTCCGGCCGGTTACGCTTTGCGTACCGGCAAGCCCGTTATTTCAAACCACCTCGAGAATGAAGAACGATTCCGAACCCCGGAATTGCTCCTTGAGCACGGCATTCGCCGCGCGATGAACGTCATTCTGCAGGGCGACGGCTCGCCGTTCGGCGTGTTGGAGGTCGACAGCAAATCCGAAGGCGAGTTCAGCGAGCACGACATCGCTTTTCTGCAAGGCGCCGCGAATATCCTCGGCATGGCGATCGAGCAACAGCAATATAGGCGCAAGCTGCAGGCCGCGTTGGACCGTCATCAGGTCCTGCTCAAGGAAGCCAATCACCGCATGAAGAACAGTCTTCAGGTGATTTCGAGCATGCTGCATCTGCAAGCCAGTTCGGTTGGCGATCCGAACCTGACCGAACGCCTGAACGAGGCGTCGAGCCGCGTCAATGCGGTCGGTCGTGCCTATGAGCGTCTGGCTTACAACGCCGATCATGAGAATATCGATTTGACCGAATATCTTAGGGAAATCATCGGCGATCTGGTGACCACCGTGGCGCCATCCGTGATCCAGTTCGACGCGCCCGAGGAGATTCAATTTGCGGCCGATCGCGCAATTCTAGTGGGGCTCATCGTCAATGAACTGGTTTCAAATGCGGGACGCTATGCCTATCCGGGACGTCCCGGCGGATTGATCTCGGTGCGGCTATTGCGCGCGGACGTGGAAGCGATTCGGGTGTCGGTCTGGGACGAAGGCGTCGGTCTGCCGGCCGATTTTGATCTGACAAAAAGCAAGCGTCTCGGTGCGCGTCTCGTCAACGCACTGTCGATGCAATTGGGAGCCAAACTGACCCGGCCGGCTGCCGCCATCGGCGCCAAGTTCAGCCTTTTGATCCCGTTGCGTCCGGCAACGGCCGAGTGACTGCCGCGCTCTCGGCGCTGGCTACTGTCAATCCGTAGGCAGTATCCGGCGTAGCAGAAGATCGACGATTTCGTCATCACGCACCACACGGCGAGCGATACATCGGTTCGCCCGGAAGACCGGAAAATACTTTGGTTACATTTGTTTTCAATCGGCGGCAAAGCGACTTTGATTCAAAATAATCGAACGGCGCAATAGAAAAGCGGACGGCTCGAGCCGCCTCTATCGAGGTTGCTCCGCCGCTTACAATGCTCCGCACTCGAAGCAGACTAGAGTATTCCGACGCCTGGACGGCAGGCTGTCTACTTTTGCTCATAATCAGGCCGAGCTTGCTTTCGAAGCGGCGCTCCGGCTGTGCAAGTCACGGAGTAATCAGCCGCAGGGCGGCATTCGCGGGGCAGTGGAAGTCGCGTTGCCTTATTCGGCCGCCGCGTCGGCAGTGAACTAACTTATGCCCAGATCCCGTCCATCAACGACTATTTGGAACGATCGAGGTCGGCGGTCATTGTCTCGGCACACATCCACAAATTAACAATTGCGGAGTGTCCACAGGAGACGTCCATGAAAACGCTACGACTAATAACCGCCGCGGCGGCTTTGGTGCTTCTGAGTGCCGGTGCCGTCTCGGCTCAAGACACAAAGACGGACCAGACGCCCGGCTCTTCAGCGGCGCAGCAGAGCGTCCCGCCGGCGCAGCAAAGTGCACCCGCCGAGAAGATGGCTCCGGCCGTCAAATCCGATCGCACCATGCCCGAAAAAACAGGGCAGGCAACGCCGACAGCACCCGAATCCAACACCAAGCAGCAGACGACGGATAAAGGCGTCGCTGCGGGCGTCGCAGCCAAGGGTTCATCCGATGCCCAAGGCAGCGCTGACGTTACTTCCGGGCGAATGTCACGGCATGGTGGAGCGCGTTATGCGAATCGCCGCCACGGACCGTATTATGATAGTTACCGCGGCGATCGTGGCTACTACGGATGCCGGCACCACCGTCATCATGGCTGGCTGCCCTGGCTCGGCTGTTAACGCATGGGCCGTTCGTCAGGTTGACGGTTAAAGTTTCTGAAGGCAGGCGTATTTGACTTGCTGCCGAGCTACTCACCGGACATGCGGCCACATATCAAGCTGAAGCCCCGAGCATTCGGGGCTTTTGCGTTTTCTCGGCACCTCACGCTATCAGGAACAATACATCGACGCGGCCGTTATCTCGGGAGCAATGCAACAACGATCGCAACAAAAAGTCGGCAGAACAGGCCAAGAGCGCCGTAAAAGAAGCGGCCAGTAAGGTTTTCGGCGACAAGAAGCTGGAAACGGAACGTAAGACCAACAAGGCTGCCGGCAACTGCAAAACGCAGTCGGCGGATTCAAGGATGCGGCGCGCGGTAAATGCGGCGCCGGCAAAGGAGACTTGTTATGGAATTGATCCTGATTATCCTCGTATTAGTGGTGCTGTTTGGCGGCGGCGGCGGATACTTTGGTCGTAGCCGAGGCTATTGGTGACCGAACGCACTCCGGCATGAGCGAAGCATGCCGGGGTCGCATCTGCAATTTTATTGGCGTCGCCATTTCCACGCCGTACCCGACCGAACAGACGGTTAGCGCCTTCGCGCCAATCCCGAAGCGATCCGCTCTCCCTACTGGACGATCCATCAGTGCGCAGCCCCCGCTGCGGCCTCGCCCTTCCTAAGGACGGCGACCGACGCGACGGCGCCAATCAAGACGGCTCCGAGCAGGCCGAAGCAGTCCGCATACCCCATCAGCGTCGCCTGGGCGTGGATGGCGTCGCCGACGGCGATGACCGCGCGATGCATCGCGGCCGCGGGATCCGGCAAACCATGCGCCATGAAATAGTGTTGCAGCGCGGCAAGGCGCGATTGGGTCGCGGGCTGCAGTCGCGAGACATGGGAATTGATGACGAATGAATGATACTGCTCACGCTTGGTGAAAAATGTCTCGATCGCGGCCGTGCCGATGGCGCCGCCGAGGTTGCGCATCATGTTGAACAGGCCCGACGCAGCGCCGGCCTCGTCCGGCGTGATGCCGATCATGGTGATGGCGGCCAACGGCGTCAGCACCAAGGCCTGGCCGAACGCCCGCGTCGCATCGGGAATGAGCAATTGCGGGCCGCCATAATCTGCGTCGAGATGCAGATCCATGAAACAGCTTGCGGCGAAGATCGTAAGGCCGACGCCGACCAGGAGCCGCGCGTCGAGCCTGCGCATCAATAACGGCACAAACGGTATGACAATGAGCTGCGGCACTCCGGTCCAGGCCATCACCTCGCCGCTCTGCTGCGCATCGAAGCCCTGCGAGACTGCGAGGTATTGCGGCAGCAGATAAGTCGACCCGTAGAGCGCAAAGCCCAGCAAGAAATTACTCAGCGTGCCGAAGCCGAAATTACGCCGCGCCAGCAGCCGGAGCCGGATCAGCGGCTCCTTGCGGACGAGCTCGATGACGAAGAAGGCGCAAAGCGCTGCCGTGGAGACAAGGCTGAGCTTGACGATGTAGGGCGAGCCGAACCAGTCATAGACATTGCCGTCGTCGAGAACCGTTTGGAACGCGGCGAGCCCGATCGCCATCAGCGCAATGCCGAAACAGTCGCCCTGGCGCAACAGGCCGGGCTGGGGCTGCGAGCGCGGCAGCGCATAGATCAGGGCCGAGAGCATGACCGCGCCTGGCACCAGATTCATGTAAAAGATCGTGGGCCAGCCGTAATTGTCGGTGAGCCAGCCGCCGATGGTGGGGCCGATCGCCGGCGCGAAAGTGGCGGTGATGGCGAAGCCGGCAAAGCCCAGCGCCCGCTTCGACGGCGGCAGCATGGCGACGATGATCGTAAACGCGAGCGGGATCATCACGCCGCCGAAGAAGCCCTGCAAGGCGCGAAGCACGATCATTTCGGGAAGGCTGTGCGCCTGTCCGCACGCCGCCGAGAGCAGCAGGAACAGCGCCGTGTTGGCAATCAGGTAACGGCGCAGCGAGAAGACCCGGCTCAAAAAGTCGGTCATCGGAATAACGATGATTTCACCGATCAGATAGGCGGTGCTGATCCACGCGCCATTGACGCCGCCGGTACCGATGCCGCCTTCGATGTCAGGCAGCGAGGAATTGGTAACTTGGATGTTCAGCACCGCCATGAAGGCGCCGATGAGTGCGCCGCCGACGGCAATTCCGGTCTTTAGCGAAACTTCCGCATCGGCTATGGGTGCGCTCGTAGCCATGGCCGTCACGCTCCTCTGCCGCGGGTGCTGATCGTCGGCTCGACCGATACACCGGGGCGCAATTGGCCGAGCAGCGGGTTGTCGGCGTCAAACAGGATCTTGACCGGGACGCGCTGGACGATCTTGGTGAAGTTGCCGGTCGCGTTGTCGGGCGGCAGCAGCGCAAATTCCTGGCCGCTCGTCGGCGCAATGCTGTCGACCCGGCCGTTCATGACCCGCCCGGGAAACGTATCGACCTTGATTTGCACCGGCTGGCCGCTGCGCACGTCGGTGAGCTGCGTTTCCTTGTAATTGGCGACGACATAGACGTTGTTAAGCGGCACAACCGCCATCAGCTGCGTGCCTGCCTGGACCAATTGCCCGACGCGCAGACTGCGGTCGCCCACCGTGCCATCGATCGGGGCCACGATATTCGTGTAACCGAGATTCAATTGCGCCTGCTCCTCTTCGGCGCGATCTTGCGCGAGCACCGCTGCGGCCTTGCCGCGCTGCGCATTCAGCACATCGATCTGCCCTTGGGCGGCTTCGATTGCAGCGTTGTCATGCGCGAGTGTCGCCTGCGCAATGTCGAGTTTGGAGCGGGCCTGCTGTGCCGATTGGACGGTGCCGGAGCCACGATCGGCAAGCATGGCATAGCGGTCATTGTCTTGCTGCATGAAGACAAGGTTGGCTTTATCGACTTCGACCGTGGCGCGGGCCTGCGCGATGACGGACTGCTGTTCCTTCAGGCTCGCGTCGATATCGTCGATATCGGCGTGCGCCGCCGCGACGTTGGCGCGCGCCCGGTCGAGCGCGGCAACGAAGTCCCGATCGTCGATCCTGGCGAGGATCTGTCCGGCCTTCACGGCCTGATTGTCGGTGACGTCCACCTCGCGGAGATAGCCGCCGACTTTTGGCGCGATGATCGTCGAGTCGGCCTGCACATAGGCGTCGTCCGTGGATATTTCGAAGCGGCCCACCGTCCAGAAGCTAATGCCGTAATCGCCAGCGAGGCCAAGGAGAGCGGCGGCCGCGAGGCCGATTAATACTTGCTTCGAACGCCGAATTTTCTCGGCTCTTTTGTGCGAGAAGGTCGGCAGCAACAGATCCAGTGCATTGTGATGGGTATGAGGTTCGACGGGTTGGGGCTGGCGCAAATCGGCGGGCTTGACGAGCTGGTTCATGACAGGCTCCAGGACTTCACAGGCGCAAGGACTTCCGTTGCGCGAAAAAAGGGGCGGGTCAGAGCCCGCCCCTCTTTCTGGTCAGTAGTCGGTGCGGAGGTTCGCGTTGTAGCCAACGCTGCCACCGCCGGTGGCCGCGGGAGCGTCCGAGCCGGACGCGGCACCCGACACCATCGCGAAGGCGTTCAGGCCGCTTTGACGAACGGCAGTCTGGCTCTGCTGCGAACCGGTGGCGCCTTCGTGCAAGCCGCCATTGGCGTCGTAAAAGGACGACATCTCATTGCCGGTGCCCCAATCGGCGTTGAACGATTGCGCGAATGCCGGGGTCGCGAGACTGAACGTCGCAACAGCGGCGGCTACGATGAGTTTGGATTTGGTCGACATGGTCGTTCTCCTGGTTGGAAGCGAAGGCGGGGTGCCTTCGCTGGCCAGGAGATATTCTGGTGCCGGATAATTTTAATCGCCGGAGTTGTGAATGGACTATTCGTAGCCGCCGAACGATCCCTTGAAACAATACGGCAGATCAGCGGCAGGCCGGAAACATGGCGGCCAGTTCGGGCCCGCCAAGCGTGATGATCTGGCTGCGCAGCCCGCCGTGCCGATTGATCCACCGACGGATGCTTTCAGGATAACTGGACCATAATATTCGATTGCCGTCGGCGGTGACGGCCTGATTGCCCGCGGCATCCCAAGCGCTGTGAAATTCGAGACTCGCGCGCGGCGTGACACAGATGCGGTTTCGCGGAATGATCCCCAACACCATGGTGCAGGCCGACGCGCAAGCGCCGTCGATTTCCACATATTCGCCGGACGCTCGCAGCACACGATATTTGGCGAGATAGGCGCCGATCTGTCCGCCGTTGTCGTCGCCGATTCTGACCGCGGCGGCTGCAGGCTGAAGAGTCCAAAACAGCAGGATCGTCGCCGAAACTACGCCTATTCGCATCCTGACAAACCTCGTTCATCCGTCAATGGAGCGCCGTTTCGCCGGGCGTGGCGGAGGTCGAAGCGACACGAGCCGCGCGCGGCGTCAGAATCAGGGCTTTGCCGATGAAGTGTCGCAGCCGGGCTGCGACAACAGACAAGCTCACCGTCACGATTGGAAGATATAACGACCAAAAAATCGAGAAATAGACGATCATTGTCCATTCTCCCTGCTGAAGGCGCCCTGCAGCGGGAAATGGGCTCAATGGCCGGCCGTTTAATGCATGCGCCTCGCAATGGACCCTTCGGGAATACCGAATAATGGCGCAAAGCTACGGTTTGGTCACGGCGCCGTGAAGCACGTCGGCATCCATCCAATCGGCCTGACGAAAGTGCTTGGCGACCAGGTCGAGGAAGCTGCGTACTTTCGCGGAAAGGTGACGCCGGTGCGGATATAGCGCGTCAATGGAAAACTCGAAGGGCATGAATTTGGTCAGGATCGGCACAAGCTGCCCCGATTTGATTTCGGAGGCGACCATGAACAACGGCACACACAACAGACCCTCGCCCAGCATTGCCGCCATCCGCATGGCGACAACACTGTTGGTTTCCAGGTTGCCCGACACGGCGACGACCTGCTCGCCGTTCGGGCCTGCGAAGCGCCACTCTCTGCCCCACAGCGAATCGTAAAAGAACAAGCAATTGTGCTGCCCCAGCTGCATCGGGTCGTCGGGGCGGCCGCGGCGGGCGAAATAAGTGGGGGCGCCGCACACCACCATGCGGTAGCTCGCAAGGCGGCGAACGATCAGGCTCGAGTCGTGCGTCGGAATAAGCCGGATGGCCAGATCGAAGCCTTCCTCGATGAGATCGACCATGCGGCTTGTCACCGTGACCCGGAGCGATGCCTCGGGATAGAGCGACAGGAACTCAGCCATGGGGGCAGCAAGTACGGGCGGCAGGGCCTGAGCGAGGTTAAGCCGCAAGAGGCCGCGCGGATTTGCCTGCGACGACTGTGCGATCTGGTCGGCCTCATCGATCTCGGACAGGATTTGGATGCAACGCTCGTAATAGGCCTGCCCGATTTCCGTGAGACTGACCTTACGCGTGCTCCGGTTGAGGAGCAGAACCCCGAGACGATCCTCAAGCGACTTGATGTGCGCGGTCACGATGCTCGGCGAGACATCGAGGCGTCGGGCCGCCGCCGCGAACCCGGCGCATTCGACCACTTTGACGAACGAGTTCATGGCTGTCAGGCGGTCCATGCGCGCCATCCTCCGTGTTCGGATTGCCGGTGCGAGGATAACCCGGATCGCAATGGCGCGCGACTTTTCGAGATGTGGCGCTGCGACGACGTCCGGCTTTTTTCCGGGCTAATTAGAACAGGGATAAGTTTCTTTCATACCGTAGAGTAGCACAAGCCCGAGCGGCAGCTTGTCGGCGTCGATGTTTTTCTTGTGCGCCCACCGCATGACGATCTCGCTGAGCTGCTCGAAGGGCAGGTAAGGATTTCCCGGCGTGCAAAACAGTTTGGTGTCCGCCGTCATATTGTAGGCGATCAGCCCATCCCTGACCGCGGTCAAATAGGCCTTGTAGGAATTCATCTCGGCTTCGCTGCGCGGATGGCGGAATTGTCCCATCGTGACGGTCTGGGCATGGGCGTTGAACGGCAACAAGGCGCCGATCAGCGCCAGCACCGCTGCGGTTGCCGGCATGCGGGAAAATCTGGTCATCGCCACATCTCCGTGCGTCTGGGTAATGCAGACGAGGCCATCTTCCACCTCGATGCCGGAGCCGGCTAGGCCAGACGCGGGAACAGCGGCAGGTGACGCCGGGCTCAATCGCCGAAATTCGCGGTCAGATAATCGGTGATGGTCCGCGTTTCCTCGGCCGAGGCCGTAGCGCCGCGCGCGACCATATTGGCGACGATGATCGGCCAGTCCGCCTTGCGCCGCTTGACGCCAGCGACACGCTCGAGGTCGTGGCATAGCGCGCAGCGCGTCTCGACCAATTCCTTGCCTTGCCCATTCGGCAGCGCGATGGGCTTTGCGGCAGGCAGATTGGCGCCCGGGCCCAAATTAAGCGCGAGATAATTCACCACCGTGTCGATTTCCGGGCCCGTCAATTGCGCGCCGCGTAGCACCATGTTGCTGACGAACAGCCTCCAGCCGGCGGCGCCGTCGCGTATCTTGGCGATGGTGCCGAGGGTGTGGCATTGCGAGCAAACGGCCGCAACGAGGTCGCGCCCCTCACCGGGCGGCAAGGGGTTGGCATTCTGTTGCGCGCGGCTGGGTGCAGCGGCCAGAACAATCACCAGCGCGATCGCCGGCGCGAGCAGAAACGACGATACGCTGCGCATCGTCACACCTTCCGGGTGCGCAGGTCGGCAAGCGAATAGGGCGGATGCCATTCGGACACCGCGCCGAGCCCCTCGCGCTTGATGTGAATGTCGAGGAGATAAGGCCGTCCCTCCACCGTGGCGCTCTTGGCGCGATCGAACGCGCCCTTGAGCGCGGTGGGCTCCTTGACCGTCTCGCCCTCGACACCGAAGGCGGCCGCGGCCTTGGCATAGTCCACGTCGGGATCGCCGAGATAACAGGTCATGTCGCGCGCGGCTTCGAATTGGCGGCCGGCGCTGTTCCAGATGCGATTACGCTCGTTATTGTAGCTGTGATTGTTGAGCACCATGACGGTAACCGGCGCCTTGTAGCGCGCCATCGACCATAGCGGCTGCGGGCCCGAGAAGCAGAAACTGCCGTCGCCGACGACGGAGACCACGGGGACGTCGGGCCGCGCTAGTTTGACGCCGAAGGCCGCGGCCATGCCCCAGCCCAGCACGTCGGGGCCGGTGCTGAAATATTGCTTGTCGTCGCCGCCGAAACTCATCAGCTGCTCCATCGCTCTTCCGGAATCGACGTCGGCGACGTAGCAAGTGTCGCGATCGAGATTGGCCTCAAGCTCGAGGCCGAGGCGTTCCATGCTGATCGGGGTCGTGTCGGCAAGGCCGCGCGCGATGGTCTGGCGCACCGCGATCATCTGGGCCGCATAGGCCTGGGTGCGCGCCGCGCGCTCATCGGCGATCGCCTTGAGCCGCGACGCCGTCGCCATGCCGCGGATCGCCGCGATGAGATCGGCGATGGCAAGCCGGAGATCCGCCACGATCGCCAGATCGACCGGCGCGCCACGAGCGAGACTCGTCGGGTCGAGCCGGATCGAAATCAACGTGGTGCCTGGTGCGGCAAGCTCGCCGAAGCGATTGCCGAGATTGAGGAGGACATCGGGCTTGCCCGGATAGCGCATGGTCCGCACCAGCGTGCCGACATAGAGCGGGTGACGGGTCGGGAAAGGTTTCGACCAGTAGCCCAGCGCCGAGCCCTGCGCGCCGTCGCCGGCGACCGGCAGACCGAGGAGCTCGGCGAGTTCGACCAGTTCCTTCTCGCCGCGGCACATGGTGATCTCGTCGCCGACGCTCACCAGTGGATTGCTCGCCTCGATAAGCAGCCGCGCCGCCTTCTCGATATCGTCCTTGTCGGGACGAATCCGCATCGGCACGTCGAATTTGCTGCGCTCCCAGATCTGCGCCTTGGCATGTTGCTCGAGCGTATTGCTCGGCAGCGACAGAAACACCGGCCCGCAGGGCGGGGTCGACGCGAATTTGAGGCCGCGCCGCGTGGTTTCCGCAATGGCCGCCGCCGACTGCGCCTGCCAGAACCATTTGGTGATCGGCTGCGTCATCAGCTCGTGGTGGTCGGCCTCCTGGAATTGATCGCGGCCCATCGCGTCCTGATCGACCGAGGCGACTGCCACCAAAAGCGGAATCTGATCCTTCGAGCTATTGACCATCTGCGTCATCGCATTCGGCAGTCCGATATTGGCGACAACGACGACACCAGTGCGCCCCGATGCGCGGGCATAACCGTCCGCCATGGCCACAACGGCGCCTTCCTGAATGCCCTTGATCAAATGAATCTCGGGCACGTCGACGAGCGCGTCGAAGATCGGATGGTCGCCGGTCGAGGGATTGAAGAATATGTGCTCGACGCCGGCCGCCTTGAGCTGTGCCACGAAGAGCGCGCCGCCATTGCCCTCCATGTCGCGGATCGCGGACGGTGCAGCGGCCGACGGCCCGCTTTGACCGAGCGGCGCGAGATTTTGCGCCACCGATTGTGCGGCGACGCTGCTCATCCCAAGCGCGCTCAAGCCGGCGACCAGTTTCCGCCGCGACAGCCCTTGATCGAGATACTGCTTGATCAGTTCCTTCACGTCATCCTCCCGCGCGCCGATCTTGATCCATCGGCGATAGCCGGCGTCTTCGCGCCTTATCCTCGCGTCAAAACTACTCCCGCCCTCAATCGAGCTTCAACCCGATCGCCTCGATCACCTTGCTGCGGGTTTCGGCTTGCGAGCGCATGAAGTCGGCCAGATCCTGCGGCGTCTTGCTGGTGGCAGGCTCGACTCCCGCGGTGATGAGCGTGTTGCGCACGCTCTCGCGGCTCAGCGCGGTGACGATCTCATCGTGCAGCTTGGCGACGATCGCCGGCGGCGTCTTGGCCGGCGCGACGATGCTTTGCCAGATGCCGAGGTCGAAGCCCGGCAAGGTCTCGGCGATGGTCGGGATTTCCGGCGCGATCGGGGTGCGGTCGCTGGCCGTGAGCGCGATGATCTTCAGCTTGCCGGCGCGCGCAAAGGGCAGCGAGACGTTCAGGCTTTCATGGCCGAGCGGGATCTCGCCGCCGAGGAGGGCCGTGACCTGGGTGGCTCCACCGCGATAGGGTACCAGGGTGAATTTGATGCCCGCCATCTTGCTCAACAATTCGATGCTCACCTGCGAGGTCGGCGTCGAGTAACCCATCAGCAGACTGCCGGGCTTCGACTTGGCGAGCGCGATGAGCTCGGGCACCGTATTGGCCGGCACGTCGAGACGCGCCTCGATCACGGATGGGACGCGGGCGATCAGCGAAATCGGCGCGAAATCGGTAAACGGGTCGTAGGACAGCTTGCTGTAGAGGAACGGATTCATCACCAGTGTGCCGTCGATCGCCATCAACAGCGTGTAGCCGTCGGGGTCGGCCTTGGCGACAAGCTCTGCGCCGATAATAGTGTTGGCGCCGGGACGGTTGTCGACGAACACCTGCTGGCCGAGATCCTTGCTCATCTCCTCGGCAATGACGCGGCCGAGGAGATCGGCCGGTCCGCCGGCGGCAAACGGCACGACGAGGCGAATTTGCCGCGACGGATAGTTTTGCGCTGAAGCCTGCCGCGCGTTCGCCAAGACCAGTGCGAGCGCGATCCCAAGAACGGCGAGCGCGCGAATTCGGAAGCCGGGACGGGTGCTCACATCAGGCCTCGAGCCCGTCCATCAACCGGCCGAGATTTTTTGGGATCGCCGCATCGCCGCCGAGCTTGTCTTTGAGCCGCTTGAGACAGCCCCACAGCACCGCCTGGTTGCTGTTGACCACGGGCTTGCCCAGCTTAGCCTCGATCGCCGCCACCGCCTCGATCTGGGTCGTATTGGTGCAGCTCAGGAAGATGCCGTCGGCTTCGGCAACATCGTTTTCCTGCGCCAGCTCGAGCCAGCGCTGCGGCGTCACTCTTTCGAAATCGGCGGGGGTTTGGCATTTCAGCGCGACATCCTTGACCACGCTGAAGCCTGCCGCCGCCAGATAATCGATGATATCGGCGTTCGACATATAGGGGCTGAGTACGACGAGCTTCTTGATGCCGAGCGCGCGTAACGCGTCGTTGACGAGACTGGACGTCGACAAAGCCTCGATGCCGGTGGTGCGCCGGATCAGATCGATGATGCGGTTCTCGCCGTCGGCGCCTTCCTTCATCGAGGTATGGGTGCAGTGGAAGACGATAAGGTCGGGACCGGCGTCGGCAAGCGTGCCTGCCGCATGCGCGATCTCGCCGGTCAATTCGTCGACCGACTTCCCCCACTTGCCGGCGACCCGGCCGCGCGCCACCAGGACGCCAAGACCCTCCGGCGCATAATGGTTGAACTGCGGCTCGGTCATGCGGTTGACCGACGGGATGATCAAGCCGATGCGCGCCCGCGGCGCAGCGAGTTCGGGCGCGAGGCGATCCTTCGCTGTTACGGCATCCATGCGTTTCTCCCTGCGACGGTTCGAACTTCGGACGGTTCGACTTGTCGGCCTTTCATCCTAGCAGAAAAGTCGGGCCGCTGCTGCAAAACGAGCTTTTCGCGAAATCAGACCCGCGGATAAGCAAGACGCCGCAACGGCTTGCGGAAGCAGACCGGCAATGTAGAATGGAACCGGGCGATTGGATGGGGATGAACATGCAAATGACTTCGATGATGAAAGTCGCCTTGCTGGCGATCACGGTGGCGTTGCCGGCAAGCTTCTCGGTCGCCTCGGCCAAAGGCAAGATGGCGCCGCCGCCCGGCAGTTGCGCCTTCGAGAAAAAGTGGATCGCGAACGGCACGCTCTGCTCGCTCGATTGCGACCCGAAGACGCAATTGTGCGGGCAGCAATGGTGCACGAATGGCACGAAGATTTCCGTCGCCCCCTGCTTCAGCGGGTTCTGCGCCCCGAAGTGCGGCGGCTGACGATTGAGGCTTCGCCACTGAAATTTGGCATTGGACAGGGATCACCATGCGTATGACATCGATCGTGAAAGTCGCGTTGCTGGCCGTTACGGTGGCCTTGCCGGCGAGCGTGTCGGTTGCGTCGGCCAAGAAGATGGCGCCGCCGCCTGGCAGCTGCGCTCAGGACAAAAAGTGGATCGCGAGCAATACGGTCTGCTCCTTCAGTTGCGATCCGGCCACCAAGTGGTGCGCGCAGCAATATTGCCTGAACGGGGTGAAGACTCCCGTTCTGCCGTGCTACACCGGCTTCTGCACGCCGGTTTGCGGCGGCTAAGCTTCTGTCGGCTGTTTGTACGGTTTGGCTCGCTCCCGGGTTGCCGGGAGCGGGTCTTGCCGCGCATCGCGGAAGCGCGTAACCGGACCGCAAATCGGATACGGGTCACGCGATGAATGCCGCGGCACGAAAATCAAAACTGATCAAAGGGGCGACCGGCGACTGGGAAGTGGTCATCGGCATGGAAGTTCATGCCCAGGTGAACTCCCGAGCGAAGCTTTTCTCCGGCGCCTCGACGGAATTCGGCGGCGAGGCGAATTCGCATGTCTCGCTGGTCGATGCCGCCATGCCGGGCATGCTGCCGGTCATCAATGAAGAATGCGTCCGCCAGGCGGTGCGCACCGGCCTCGGGCTCAAGGCCAAGATCAATCTCAAATCGGTGTTCGATCGGAAGAACTATTTTTATCCGGACCTGCCGCAGGGCTACCAGATCAGCCAGTACAAGTGGCCGATCGTGGGCGAGGGCGAAGTCGTGGTCGACCTTCCCGATGGCGACAGCGTGACGGTCGGCATCGAGCGGCTGCACCTCGAACAGGACGCCGGCAAGTCGCTGCACGACCAGAATCCGACGATGTCGCTCGTCGACCTCAATCGCTCAGGCGTCGCGCTGATGGAGATTGTCTCGAAGCCCGATCTTCGCTCGGCCGACGAGGCCAAGGCCTTCATCACCAAGCTGCGCAGCGTGCTGCGCTATCTCGGCACCTGCGACGGCGACATGGAAAAGGGCAATCTGCGCGCCGATGTGAACGTCTCGGTCCGCAAGCCCGGCGGCCCTTTGGGCACCCGCTGCGAGATCAAGAACGTCAATTCGATCCGCTTCATCGGCCAGGCGATCGAGCACGAGGCGCGCCGCCAGATCGAAATCATCGAGGACGGCGGCTCGATCGATCAGGAAACCCGGCTGTTCGACCCGGACAAAGGCGAGACGCGCTCGATGCGGTCCAAGGAGGAGGCGCACGACTACCGTTATTTTCCCGATCCGGACTTGTTGCCACTCGAACTCGCGCCGGCGCTGGTCGCCGGCTTGCAGCGAAGCCTGCCGGAACTGCCGGATCAGAAGAAAGCGCGCTTCATGCGCGATTTCGCGCTAAGCGCCTACGACGCCGATATGCTCGTGGTCGAGCGCGAGACCGCCGAATATTTCGAGGCGGTGGTAGGCGGCGCGCCGGGATCGGTGCCGCGCGACGCGAAACTCGCCGCCAATTGGGTCATCAACGAGCTTGCGGGCCGGCTCAATCGTGAGGGCAAGGATATCGCAGCGGCGCCGGTGTCGGGTGTGCAACTTGGAACAATCCTCGATCTCATCGGCGAGGGCACCATCTCCGGCAAGATCGCCAAGGAGGTGTTCGAGATCGTGTGGGCCGAAGGCGGCGATCCGCGAACAATCGTCGAACAACGTGGCTTGCGGCAGGTCACCGATCTCTCGGCGATCGAAAAGCTGGTCGACGACATCGTCGCCAAGCACCCGGACAAACTCGCCGACGCCAAGACGAACCCGAAAGCGATCGGCTGGTTCGTCGGCCAAGTGATGAAGGCGTCGAGCGGCAAGGCCAACCCGCAAGCCGTCAACGATCTCCTGAAGAAGAAGATCGGCGTCTAGGCGCGCGGACCTCGCGCGGCTGCCGCGTCGCGCCTTCGCGCGTACTGTTCCATACACTGAAGCGCGTTCGCCAACGATGCGTGCGAGACACCGCAAGACGCTTCGCGCGTCCGCCAAACATGCCCGCAACCCGAATCGGTCGCACCGATTCGCGCGTTTTGCGTCTCGGCGAGCCGTCGAAGCCCCCGATAATTGCCTTCGGTGCATAATTTTTTTTGCGACGTGCAAGTGACGGCTGCGCGTGTGTTCGCTCATGCAAAATTGCGGAGGCCCGCGGCCGCGCAGCGCGTGCGTTTCAGCACGACGCGAAAGTTGTGCGCCGCGAAAAGCCGCAATTCATCGGCATTTCTTTGAATTGCGAAATGACTCGCGCCGATATGCGTCGACGAAATTGTTGGTGCGGTGAAACCGAGTCGGCGCGCCTCGCGCGCCTCGCGCAGTCGCGCGGGGCGGCGGCGCTTACACACAAAATTAAGTGGAGTCACTGTTATTTTTTTTTCGCTGTAGTAATCGGGATGTAGTGCGGATCGATTCGCGACCGCACTGACCGATATCGCCACCCACTCAAGCTAGGAGGGCAGCAAATGGCGAAGAAGAGAAAAGCGAAAGCTAAAGTGAAGAAGGCGAAGAAGACGGCTCGCAAGAAGAAGTAGTCTACGCCGCCAACGGTCTTCGGCATCGCATGTGTCGGAGATCGCGTCACACGGGCCGGCCGTCGTCGAAAGTGGATCGACGATCTGCCGAGACGGGCCGGCTCAGGTGAACGACAGGGGGCGTCGGCGGGACGGAGGCGCAAGCTTCATCATCGGTCACGCAATGCGAGCACTCGATGGTGAGGATGAGAGACGGAAACTCCGAATCTTACGCTGAGGATAAATCAGCGTTCTTGCCCTTCAACCATCTCGCCGACGCCCTCGGTATGCGGCCGTTAGTCGGACCGCGTGGCCCTTGCCCGATTCGATGATCGAGACAATCCGTCCGGCGTTGCGAACACCATTCGCGGCGCCGATTTTGTTTGTGTCGTCGTGACGCGCAAACTTGACACGGCCGAGAAACGGCGAGCGGCGAAGACGGCGCGCCCTGGCGCCGCGCGGCAAGCCAAGCAGGCAAGTCGTCCGCCGCGTCGCCAGGCGCCGATCGCGCTTTATTACTGGCCGACGCCGAACGGCTGGAAAATCTCGATCATGCTCGAAGAGTGCGGGCTGCCCTACAGCGTTCGGCCCGTCGACATTTCCAAGGGCGAACAATTCACGCCTGAATTTCTGGCGATCTCGCCCAACAATCGCATGCCGGCGATCGTCGATCCGCAAGGCCCGGGCGGACGCCCGATCTCGGTATTCGAATCCGGCGCCATTTTGCAATATCTCGGCCGCAAGACCGGAAAATTCTATCCGCGCGACGAGCGCACCCGCGTCGCCGTCGAAGAATGGTTGTTCTGGCAAGTCGCGGGCCTGGGGCCGATGGCGGGGCAGGCCGTGCATTTCCGCCGCTATGCGCCGCAGCCGCTTTCTTATGCGATCGCGCGCTACACCGACGAGGTCAATCGGCTTTACGGCGTGATGAACAAACGACTGGCGGAGCGCGAATTTCTCGCCGGCCGCTATTCGATCGCCGACATGGCTTGCGTCGGCTGGGTCAGGCTCGCCGAGCGGCAAGGCCAGGACCTCGCGCAATTTCCCCATCTCAAACGCTGGTTCGAGACGATCCGGGCGCGGCCTGCCGTCAAGCGCGCCTTTGCCATCCGCGTCGAAGCGGCGGGGACGGTCGACATGAACGATGCGAAAGTGCGCGCGGTGCTGTTCGGGCAACGCGCGCGCTGATTTCGAAGGGCGTGGCTTACTTGGCGCGGGTCCAAACCTGCGTCTTGCAGAAGATACTGGCGACACAGCCCTTGAGCTCGGCGCTATCGGCGCCGGTCATGGTGAAGGAACCCGTATAGGTCTTGCCGTCGGAGGCGTTGTAGACATTGCCGGCCCATTGATCGGCGCCGCTCGGCTTCATGCCGAGCACGATCGGGACACCGATGAGCGGGCGGCCTTGCTTGGTGGCGTCGGCATTATTCTTGTCCTTCTTGGGCTGACCGGTTGCCGGATCGTTCGGCTCCTTGAGCCACATCAGATTGCCGCAGAGCGCGCCGCCACAATTGGTGATGCGAACCTGGCTGTCTTTATCCGCGGTAAACCACGTACCCATCGGATCGGCGGCGAAGGCGGGTGTGACCAAACCTGCCGTGGCCAGTGCGGCCGAAATGCCAAGCGCTGCCGCTAGGTTACGATAGAGTTCCATTGCATCCCCAATCCGTTGCATCGCGATGAAATCGATGTGAGGGCGGCACCATAATCGAGGCGGCGCGGCGATGGCAATGCCGCGAAACCTGTCGGTGGAAACAGCCAGTGCGCGGCGCGTTGCTTAACGCGAGGTTGTCGCAAAACTTGCACAGCGACAAAGCGCAATTCAGAAACGATTCATCGCATTACTTAAACCACCATTCAAATCTTCTGAGGATTATCGGCTTGTCGGCTGGGGGAACAAGCCGGCGCACAGGCAAGAGCAGACAGGCTCAAAGTTCTAGACAGGGGTATGTGTGATGGCTCGTTTTGAAATGCTCGACAGTGAAATGGCGCCGCTCGGCGCGGGCGTTGCCTCGGGCGACATGTTGTTCGAACTCGGCATGATGTATTCGATCGGCCGCGACGTGCCGGTCGATCTGGTCTCGGCGCACAAGTGGTTCAATCTCGCGGCGATGAAGGGCAGCATCAACGCCATCCGGCTGCGGCGCGAAGTCGCCAGCCAGATGTCCGACGTCGATATCGCCACCGCGCAGCGCGCGGCGCGGGATTGGCTGCGCGGCAACCCGGAGCCGGCATCAGCCATCGCGGCGTGACGGCGAGGTTCGCTAAACCGCGCTCGCCGGCGCTGCCGGCGAACGGGGCTTGCGGATAAAGAACTGGTACATCGCGGCAAAAGTCTCGGGCGCCGCGGTTTCGAATTCGTGCCAGCGATCGAGATCCATCATCGCCGCCGGCTGCGGGAAGCGCGCCGCAAAGCGTGCCTGGGTCGCGGCATCGAGCGCAAAGCCCGCGAATTGCATTTGCTCCGCCGCGAGGAACGCCCTGATCTCGGGCAGGCTTATTTGATGCTCCTGGACGTGGAACGCGAGATCGCGACATTCATTCATGGCGAAGAAATCGTTCCACTGCACCATCGATTTCAGGACCGTGCCGTCTTTTGCCGCCATCACGTCCTCGCGGAAGCGGCGGATGTCGTCCGGGACCGGCCGGTAGCCGCGCTCGGCGATGAGCGCGCGCGCCGCGTTCACATTGCCGCGCGCCAGCGCGCTGTAGAGGCCGACTTGCATGACGCCCTCAGGCCGCAGCAAAGCGAGCAGGACGCGCCAGCCCGCCCACGGATCGGCGAGGTGGTGCAGCACGCCCGAGGCGTCGATATAATCGAACGCCCGTCCGGACGAGCCGAGTTCGAGAATATCGGCCTGGCCGAAGGCCACGTTCGTCACGCCGAATTTGCGCGCCATGCGCTGCGCATAACTGAGACTGGCGACGCTCAAATCGACCGCCGTAATGCGCGCGCGGGGCGTCTGCCGCGCGAATTCGATTGTCGATAGTCCGGTGCCGCAGCCGGCGATCAGCACATCGAAGCTGTTCTGCGGCTGGCGCTCGTCGAGCACGAGCGGCGCGCCCGGAGGTCCAGGCGTAACCCAGCGCGGATAGGGGCTCTCTTCGTATTGCTGGCGCACCGCGCGCGACACCTCGGTGGCGACCGTGGTGACGACCGGCAGTGTCGCGGCGATGCGGCGCTCCTCGGCCGGTTCCTTGACCTGTTGCACCAGCAAAGTGCCGACCGCCTTCGGCCACGACCGGCCGAGCAGATTTTCCGCCTGCGCGACGGTATGCAGTGGACCATAAGCGCCGACGGCGACGGGCCAGAGCGGCGGGCAGGGCGTCCCGCTTACCAAGGCTCGTTCGAGCCGCGCTTGCAGGCGGCGAGCCGCTTCACTCTCATCCGCGGTGACGGCGTAGACATAATCGTTGATGAAGCACTGCCGCGCCAGCGCGCAATAAAAACCGAGCAGTTGTTCGTCGGCGACGCCGCTGTCGGTCGCGCCCGCGGCGTCCGCCAGCAGCGCGCAACGCAAATTCGTCAACAGGCGTTCCAGCCCGACGTCGGTAATCGGATCGCTCTCGAGCAGGCAGCACAGCAGCCGGTCGTTCGCCATCGCCCCGACGCCCGACGCACCGAAAAGCCTTTCGGGAGAAAGCCGCTCCGGCCAGGCGTCGATGGCGCGCGCGATGGCGTCCTTCACCGCGCCATTGAGCTTGATCAAGCTGATCGACACGCCGGTCAATTCGCGCGGGCGATCCCAGGCTTCGGAGACCGCACGCTGCAATAATTTGCGAATCCGGCCGTCGTCCGCGGTAAAGCGCGCGGTGCGGACGCATTGCGCGAAGAACGATTTGGTCTGCGGCGTCTCGCCGACTTCGAGCGCGCGGGCGGCGACGCTGATGGCCAATTTCAGATTTCCCGCCGCGGCTTGCGCTCGGCCGAGATCCTCATAGGCAAGGAGGACATCGGGCCGCAACTCGATCGCGCTCTCAAAATACGGAATGGCCTCGATCGCCTTGTTTTGCGCCATAAGCGCCGCGCCCAGCATCCGGTTGGTTTCGGCGTGCGCCGGAAACAACGTGAGAATGTGCCGGTAAGCGAGCGCCGCCTCGGCAAAGGCGCCGGCGCGATGCTGCGCCAAGGCGGCACCGAAGAGGGCGTCGAGCATGGCGTTCTGCGCCGCGTTGCCGCCGGCGCCAAAACCCGGTTTCGCGCCGGAGCGCCCCAAAGCTCGTCTTTGCTTTCGGTTCATTACAGTTCGGCGACATCGTGGGATCTGGCATCCGTGCTAGCGAAGCGACCCAGCGGGGTCAACTTGGCTCCGTATGCCGCCACGCAGCCGGAACAAGCGCGCGGCGCGGCCGTTATCCCGTCACCGGCCACATTGCTTTCGCGGCTTCGGCAACCTAAGATATCAATGTGAAAACCGTCACCAAATTGACGCTCGCAGCGGCCGCCTTCGCGGCGGCAACGGGCATCGACGTTCCAGCAAGTCACGCCTTCGGCGACGCGCCTTGGTGCGCCGTCATCAATGTCGGCACCGGCGAAGTCTATTGGGATTGCCAATATCGAACCTTCGAAGCCTGCGTGCCGAATGTGATCGCCGGCAATCGCGGTTTTTGTAACGTCAATCCCTACGGACCGGGGCCCTCGGCAGCGGCGACGCACATCCGGCATCACAAGCCGCATCACACGGCCAACGCGCACCCGTAAGCGACATCTGTGACGGCGCAACGGCGCCGTTTCGCAGCCGGCCTGTACTAAGAAGAGTTTCAGATGCTGGTGCGATTGCTTGAGTGCGATTGCGTATTACCCTAAGTCAGTCCTTATATCCTGTGGCGGGCTCGTGGATGCCGCAGCCAAGATGACGAGCCTTGACCGAGGAATGCCTGTAAAATAAGGGTTTTTGCGATTGGAGAGGTGGCCGAGTGGCTGAAGGCGGCGGTTTGCTAAACCGTTATACGGTCCAAAGCCGTATCAAGGGTTCGAATCCCTTCCTCTCCGCCATCCTGCTTCGCGCTGACGCGCTACGCAGGACTGTCGCCCTAATTGCGCGCGAAGCAGGATGCCCTCCGAAGCTTTAGCGAAGGAGGGCCCTCTCCGTGCACTATGTCTACCTGTTGGAGAGCTTGGCCGATCGTGACCGGCGATATGTCGGAGTGACGACTGACCTTAAGCAACGCATTCGAGACCACAATGCCGGCAAATCGACGCACACCGCTAAATACCAGCCGTGGCGTTTAGTCGCTTACGTTGCGTTTTCTGATAAATCTAAGGCGGTCGCCTTTGAACGGTACATCAAATCCGGTTCCGGCCATGCTTTTGCCCGTAGGCGCTTATGGTAGTTGTCTCCGTCGGAAACAAAAGCGCTTCCTGATGCTCGCTGACGCGCTCTGCGGAATTCCGACGCTCCCACTCGCCCGCTATTTGTTCGCCGCGTTTTTCTTGTTCTGCGCATTCACCCGCGGCGCCGTCGCCCAAACGAATCCGATCGAGCACGACCTCAATGCTTCGTCCGGCCGCGACGTGCGCGTCGGCGTCTACACCAGCATCCGGCCCGATTGTACGTCCGGCCCATTGCCGGCGATCCGGCTTGCGGCCGCGCCCGCGCACGGCACTGTCAGCGTCAAACGCGCGACGCTGAAAGCCACCAATGTCAAGCAGTGTCTGGCAATCGAAGTGCCGGCTTTCGTCGCCTTCTATCGCGCCACGCAAAATTATGTCGGCACCGATGACTTCGAACTCGAAGTGACTTTCGCGGCGGGCCGCAAAGAGCTGCAGCACATCCGCGTGCACGTCGGCAAAGATGCCGGCGGGGGACAGGCCATCTGAGAAAAGTCATCAATAAAGCAAGCTCAACAGTCGCTGCTCGAAATGTCGCGGCGCTTGTCCGGGCCGCGGCACGAATAAACAGAGCATAAAACTTCGCTCGCCTCGAAACTGCACAACAAACGCATCGGTTCGGCGAACGGAGCGTGCGCACCGACCGGAATTTGATGACCGGTCGATGTCAGAATCGAGGAGCGGCGCGTCATCGCCCGGCGCAAGTCCCGGCAGGGTCGGATCGAGCGATTTCCGTCCGTAAAAATGTGCACGTCCTCCCGCCGCAGCGATCCCGTTTCGGAACAGGCAACCGTCTGTCTTTATAACCAATTGAAAATACTAGGATAATATTGGCGTCCCCGAAGCCTTGGCGACTGTCATAGGCGCGTAACAAGGTGTCAGTGCGTGCGTGTTTTTTGCGCAACACCTCTCCGAAATCGCTCAAACCGGGCTGTGCGTTAGGCAGTTCATCGTTGCACCGAGGTTCCGCTCCGGTAAGGTGGTCGGTGCGACGGAGGGGGGAACCCTAAGTCGACCCGTCCGGTGTTTTCGGGACAGTGAGAAGACCGGGTGGTTTGGGGACTAAAGGGGACCTTCCAGGGGTGTGTATCACCCGAAGGGGACGGATCCCTCCCACGGCAAACAACTGGAGGTTCAAAATGAAGATGGTGAAAAGCCTCCTCCTCGGCTCTGCAGCCGGACTCGTTGCGGTTACTGCAGGCCAGGCGGCCGATCTTCCCGTAAAGGCCAAACCGGTCGAATACGTGAAGATCTGCAGCCTTTATGGGGCGGGATTCTACTATATGCCTGGCACCGATATGTGCATCAAGATCGGTGGCTGGACTCGTGTCGAAGCGACTTGGGGTAACACCAACGGCAACTTGACCTGGGGACCGTTCGCTACTCAGGAAAATAACCGTGCGACCAGCAATATGGTCACCCGGAGCCGCGGTTATATCACGGCGGACGCTCGTGAGCAGACGGCTTACGGCACGGCGCGTGCCTATATCGACGTCGGCATTTCGAACAGCAACGTCGGCCTCGACGGTGCGTCGAACACGTTCAGCTCGAACCGCGCCTTCTTGCAGTGGGCGGGCTTCACGGCTGGTCTGACGCAGTCGTTCTACGACTTCTACAGCGCCCCGGCGGTTGCCTATCGCGCCGGCTACTTCCCGATCGAAGACACGGGTGACGGCGGCTGGTGGCTCTGGGCTTATACCGCTCAGCTCGGCAACGGCCTGTCGGCGACTATCTCGGCCGAACAGCGTCGTATGACGCAGGTCGTCTCTGCCAGCGCGGCTGGCGCTATCGTCAGCGGCACGATCACCGCTGGCTCGGTCACCGGTCTGTCTTACGGTGGCATGCAGGCTCCCGACGTGGTCGCCAACCTCCGGGTCGATCAGACCTGGGGTAGCGCTCAGGTCATGGGTGCGGCTCACGAAGTTACTCCGCTCTATTACGGTGCGGCCACCAATACCGGCCATGCCAGTGATACGTGGGGCTGGGCGGTCGGCGCCGGTTTGCGCTTGAACTTCCCGATGGTCGCGCAGGGCGATTACTTCCAGGGAGAAGTGAACTACTCCCAGGGCGCCATGCGGTACCCGAACGACGTCGACACGACGAACTTTGATGCCACCATGGGCAACAACCAGGTGTTCGGCATCCAGTCCGATTGCGTCTACGGTGCAGGGGCTGCGCTGGGTTCCGGGACTTCCTGTAACCTGACCACCGCCTGGAGCGTCAACGCATCTTACGAGCACTTCTGGACACCGAGCGTGCACCAGTCTCTCGTCGGGGCGTATATCTCGACCTCCTATGACAGCCAGGCCAACGCCATCCTCTGCGCATTGGGCGCCAATGGCACCGCGGTTGCCGGCGTGTTTACGGCCACTTCGGGCTGTAACATGAACTGGTCGATGTACGGCGTCAGCAGCCGTCTGCAGTGGGACGTGACCAAGACGTTCTACCTCGGCGTCGAAGTGCTGTACGACCACATGAACAGCGCGACGACTTCGGACGGCCTGATCCACGGCTTCACCACAGGTGCTCCGAACAGCCCGCAGTTCGCGTCTTCGAACATGAACACGTGGGCGGCGACCGTTCGTATGCACAAGGACTTCCTGCCCTGATCGCATGATCGAGGCTTGAGTTCGGAAACCCCGGCGGCTCAACCGCCGGGGTTTTTGTTTTCGTCGGGAGGACGATGCCACAATTGGGCGTCGGGCTGCGATCGCCGGATCCTTCAGACTTACACGCCCTTCAGACTTATGCGCCCGTTAGACCGACGCGCCCTTCAGACCTGCGCGCCGTGGCAATACTTGTATTTTTTGCCCGAACCGCAGGGACAAGGCTGATTGCGCCCAATCTTGCCGCCAGCGGGGGCGGCTTGCGACTCGTAGGGACGCTCGGGAATCAGCCGCGGATCAAACAGCAGCGTGCGCCAGAAGGACGGCCGAAAATTCGCTTCGCCGGCCCGGCAATTTATCAGATCGGGCAATATGAACAGCCGCTCGCCGCGCTCGCGAAAACCGGCGTGAAACGACACATGCTCGCAGCGTTGCCAGCCCATTTCCCGCGCTGCGCTTTCGTCCGGCCGCGGCCCGGCCGCCTCGGACATGAGCTTCATCTCATGTCCGATATGATGCCGCTTGTTCTTGAGGATGCTCTGCACCTTGTAGATGCCCAACCCGCCGAATGCCGAATCGACCTCGAGCGGCGGCGCATCCGGCGCAATGGTAAAGAGCCGCTTCGCAAAGGTCTGGGCGAAGGCTTCGTCGTCGGGAACGCCGTGGGCGAGCGCGTAATCGCATACTTCCTCCCAGGCATCTCCCGGGCATTTCGTCGGGTGCCGCAACGCCCACAGATCGTAATAGACCCCGTCGGTATTGCCGAACACGCCGGCGCGGTCGGCGTCGGCGGTCAGAAACTCGATGGCGCGTTCGACGGCGCCAAGGTCGATCGGCGCGGCATTGACCTCGTCGCAGTCGAGCGCAATCAAAAAATCGAAATCGCGAAATTCGGACCGCACGAGGGACAGATAGCGGTTGCGGGATATCGCGACGCGCGGCGAGCGAAACGGGTAGGTCGCGACGAGGCCGTCAAGTGAGATGAGGCGGGCATTGGCGGTCCGGCGGCACCACGAGGAAATCTCATTTTTGGTCGCGTCGCGGGAATCGTTTTCGACGAAGACGAACGCGCTCTCTGCGAACAGCCCGGCAATCCGCGATACGTTGTTGAGAACGTAGGGCATGGCTTCGGCGCAGTTGCGGGCGCAGCCGGCGAAAAGCGCTCTTTTGGTACGGAGTATGCCCACCTGACGCCGCTGCCCGATCCGTCAGCAATGCCGAGACGCACTAATCATCGGCCTGGACCGCAAAGCTCATCGGCCGCTCGCCGCGTTGCCGCATTTGCCACATCCGAGTATAGGCCGCTTCGATGCGACGGGTGAACTGTGCGGTGTCGAACAAGCTGCAAGTGGCGCGGTTGCGCGATAGCCTCGCCTTGAAGGCGGCGAGGAGCGCTGGGTCGCGGGCGAGTTTGAGCGCCAGCGCCGCGTAGTCATCGAGCGAGGTGGTGATCAATTCTTCAAGCCCGGCCGCCTTGAGAAGGCTTGCGGCGACCCGCCCGGCAAATGTTTCGCCGAGACAGGTTACGACCGGCAGGCCCGCCCACAGCGCGTCGGCCGTCGTCGCGTGCGCATTATAAGGCAGCGTATCGAGGAACAGGTCGGCTTGGCGGTGACGCGCCAGATGCTCGGCGGCAAGCGGCACCGACGGGGCAAAGATCAGCCGCTCCGGCGCTACGCCGCGTTGCTCGGCTTCGCGGCGCAAATTGCGTGCGGCCTCCGCGCCGCTTTCCTTCAGCCACAACACGCTGCCGTCGATCGCTCGCAACAGCCGCATCCAGACATCGAAGATTTTAGGTCCGATCTTATACGGCTGATTGAAGCAACAGAATACGAAGGCTCCGTCCGGCAATTGCAATTCGGCGCGCGTCGGCGTGCGTTCGGCGATCGGCCGCGCAGCGTCGTTGACCATGAAGCTGCCGGGGAGCCAGACGACTTTTTCGCTGAAGAAGCCGAAATCCCGTTCCGGAATGACCGTCGCATCGGCGACGACGTAATCGATATAATCGGCGCCGACTGTCCCGGAATAGCCGAGATAGCCGACCTGGATCGGCGCCGGGCGCTGCGTAAAAATGCCCATGCGGGCGCCCTGCGTGTAACCGTTCAGGTCGATCAGAATGTCCACTTCGGCGTCTTTGATGCGCGCCGCGATGTCGTCATCGCGTAACGCGCCGGCGTCGATAAACTCGTCGAAAGCGCCTTGTAAACGCCGGCGCAGCGCCGAGCCGTCGTCCGGCCCGATCGATATGGCCGTGACGTTGAATAGCGTTTTATCGTGACGTTCGAACAGGCCGGCGGTGAGATTGGACACCGCGTGTTCGCGAAAATCGGCCGAGACATAGGCGATGCGCAAACGGTCGTGCTGGTGTATCGCGCCGGGCCGAGGCGACGATGCAGCCGCGGGATATCGCGTCTTGGTGAAAATCGTGGCACAGCGATATTGCTCGGCCGGCGCCGTCGAAACCGGCAGAATGCTGAACGGATAGACCGGCAGTTTGGCATTGACCGCATCGAGAAGCGACCGGCATTCCGCGTTGAAATTGCTCCAATCGCACAGATACATCTTGGCAAGGAGGCGCATGCTCTGCGTTTCGGAATCGTCCGGCCGGAGCGCCAGCGCACGATCATAGGCGCCGCGCGCTTCGCCATAGGAACGCCGCGTGGAATAGATATTGCCGGCATTGCTGTAGGCGTCGGCGAAATCCGGCTGCAGCGCGATGGCTTTCTCAAAGCTCGCGAGCGCTTCGTCGGGCCGATGCAGCATGGCCAGCACATTGCCGCGGTTGACGTGAGCCTGCGGGAAGTTCGGCCGCAGCGCGATGGCCTTGTCGTAATTGCGCAGCGCCTCGTCGAGACGCTTGAGATATTGGAGCGCCATGCCGCGATTATTATAGGCGTCGGCGTGATCGGGATGCGAAGCGATCAACGCGTCGTATTGCTGCAACGCCTCGGTGAGCTGATTATCGCTGAGCAGGCAGGCCGCATAATTATTGCGCGCCTGGGAATGGCGCGGATCTTTATCCAGGATCCGCCTATAGGCGTGTGCCGCCTCCCGGTGGTCGCCGCTCATGCTCAGCGCGACCGCGAGATTATACTGCACATCCAAGACGTCCGGCCGTAATTTGGCGGCGCGGCGAAACAGTTCTATCGCCTTGCTCAAGTCGCCCTGCTGGGCATGCAGCGTCGCCAACAGATAGACGCAGTCGAAATTATCGGGGGCCCGCCGGAGAACGCGGCTGTAGATTTTTGCCGCCTCGGCGAGGCGGCCGGCTCTTTGCAGGGCAACGGCGTTCTGGATTTGCTGAATGTGCTCGGTCGTCATGAAAAGGCGGAGTGCCTCGCTGCGGCATAAAATGCGAACCGGCACACGGTCGACAAGCGGGCCGCATTCGTGGCGATCGCTCGTAACTTAGAGTCCTCTTTCGCGGCGCGCAATCACTCAAGAACGCCCCGTGGAGAGAAATAACCTATATCATTCAGTGCATTACCGTGGTTTGTGGGCCTGAGGCCGGCGCTCAATGCGTCGCAGAGTCCGTCAGCCTTGGCGCGGCCTCGCCGCGCGCTACAGCGCCTGTCGTGGGCTTATGCCGCTGCGTCTCGTCGCAATTGGCGATGAAGGCGATGATGGCAGGCACCGTGTCCTGATCGAACAAGGGCACGTGGCCCTGATCGGCCACCTCGACAATTTCCATCGTCGGGTGGTGGACGCGCATTTCGGCGACCGTTGCGGCGGAAAGAATGTCGGAATTTGCGCCGCGGATCACGAGTACCGGGACGCGCGCGAGCGCGTCGAATTCATTCCACATCGTCGGCAAGGGCCGCTCGATGTCGACCTCGGCGAGCGTGCGGTCGAGCCGCACATCGTAGGTCGGCACCAGCGCGCCGTCTTCGCTTTTCCAGGTGTTCCTGGCCGCCGCCAGCCAATGCTCCGCGGTAAGCTTCGGGAACTGGGCGTCGAACAGCCGGCGTAAAACCTCGGCGCCTTCGGTGTAGTCGCGCGGCTGCGGCAGCTTGCCGACATAGCTTTTGATACGAGCCACTCCTTTCGGCTCGATCACCGGTCCGATGTCATGCAGGACAGCTCCGGCGATCAAGGTGGGATGCGCGACGCCGAGCAGCATGGTCAGAATGCCGCCGCGCGAACTGCCGATGAATACCGCCGGGCCGATGCCGAGCGCGGTCAAGACTGTCACCACATCGGCGAGCTCGACCGCGACATTATAGTTTTCGGGGTTGTGGTCGTAATCGGAGCGGCCGCGGCCGCGTGCGTCGATTGCGATGACGCGTCGCGCCTGAGGACCGCCGCTCAGGAGCCTCGCCAGTTCCTCGAAGTCGGCCACGGTCCGCGCCAGGCCCGGCAGGCAGACGACCGGGAGCGCCGGCGAGGTGCGCGAGCCATGTTCGCGGACATGCAGCCGCAGCCCGTCTTGCGCGGTCACGAAGATATCGTTGCCCGTCCTGATCGGCTTGCCGTCGCTCATTTTGAAGGTCGCTCCAAACATTCGATCGACCGCAAGCGCCGTGCGGCCGGACATGCCAAGACGGGAGGCAGGCGGCGACAATCTAGGGTTCATCGCGGGGACGCGCAATTACGCAGGAATCGCCGAAAACGCGACATTCCGAGAAACGACGAAAGTCGCGATCCCGGATCAGGGTGGAATCGCACTATTTACTGGGCATCGCCCTGACCCTATGACGGCACGGCGAAATGCCGCGTCGGGCTCCCGCGGATCGGTATGTGCGATGATCTCTTCGGCAGATGACACTTTTCGGCGCGCCGTGTCGGCGATGCAGGCAGGCCAAAACGATGTTGCCGAACGCTTGTTCCGAAGCGTGCTGCGCCAGAACCCGGACCATGTCGGGGCGTCGAATGTCTTCAGCATGCTGCTCGCCCGGCTAAGCCGCTACGACGAGGCGGAAAGGCATATCCGACATGCCATCAAGCTAAACGCAAAGTCCGACGCCAGCTTTTACAATTACGGGCTGATCCTCAAAGCCCTCAATAGACCGCGCGAGGCCTTGGAGCAATTGAGCCGGGCGGCGCAAATCAATCCTTCGGTGCCCGAGACCTGGAATAATCGCGGTACCATCCTCAATGATCTCGGTCGCCATCGCGAGGCGATCGCCGATTACGATCGCGCCATTGCGGCAAATGCCAATTATGCGGATGCCTTTTTCAACAAGGGCAACGCCCTGGCCGCGCTCAAATCGTTCGCCGAGGCTCTCGCCGCCTACGACCGCGCATTGACGATCAAGGCCAGTCTGGAAGGTGCATGGCTCGGCCGCGGCAATGCGCTCAGTGCGTTGCAACGCTTCGGCGAAGCGCTGGAGGCCTACGATCGCGCGATCGCGCTCAAGCCGGATCTCGCGAAGGCATGGCATGCACGAGCCAGCGTTTTGATCAAGATAGACCGCCGCGAGGACGCGCTTGCCGACGCCGAGCGAGCGCTCGAAATCGAGCCGGGATTCGCGGAGGCGTGGCACGTCCGCGGTTATGCACTATTCGAGATGAACAGGCTTGCCGAGGCGCTGGCCGCTTTTGATAAAGCGCTGGCGATCAAACCGGACCTCGCCGATGCGATTTCGGACCGGATTTTTGCTCTCGACTTCGCCGACGATGCGGGATTCGAGGAGCATCAGCGGGCGCGGAGTTATTGGTGGCAGAAAGTGGGCTCGGCGGTCGCGCGCCGTCCGCTAACTCATCATCGCAATGCGCGCGATGCTGATCGAAAAATCAGAATCGCTTATATTTCCGCCGATTTTCGCAACCACTCGGCCGCCCGATCCTTTCGGCCGTTGATGTTGAACCACGATAAAAACCAATTCGAAATCACCTGCTATACGTCGTCGCATTTTCGTGACGACGTCACCGCCGATTTCCAGCGCGCGGCGGATCGCTGGCGCGAGGTCGTGGATCTGAGCGACGAGGAGGTGACGGCGCTCGTACAAGACGACCAAATCGATATCCTCGTCGAAATGTCCGGGCACAGCGCCGGTCACCGGCTCGGCGTGTTCGCACGCAAGCCGGCTCCGGTGCAGGTGACCTTAGGATCGACCGGGACGGGCCTGCCGACGATCGACTACGCCTTTGCCGATGCGGTGATCTGTCCGCCCGCGATTCGGCACCTCTATGCCGAGAAGGTTTTCGACATTGCCTCGCTCATGACGATCGAACCGCTGCCGTCAGAATTGCAGCCGTCAAGTCTGCCGGCGCTCGCCAATGGTTTTGCGACCTTCGGCGTCTTCAATCGGGTCAGCAAAATATCCGACGAAAACGTAGAACTGTGGGCGCACATTCTCACGGCGGTGCCGCGTTCGAAACTCCTGATCAAACATGTGGCACTCGACGAAGCATCAGTCCGCATGCGGCAGTTGGAGCGCTTTGCGCGATACGGAATTCCGCCGCAGCGGATTGAGCTTATCGGCAAGACCTCGCGGGAAGAGCATCTCGCCGCGTTCAACAAGGTCGACATTTCGCTCGACCCATTTCCGCATAATGGCGGCATCAGCACCTTGGAGTCGTTGCAGATGGGTGTGCCGGTCGTGGCAAAGCTCGGCAACAGCGCGCCGAGCCGGCTTGGCGGTGCGCTCCTGTTGGGGCTCGGGTTGAATGACTGGGTGGCGGAATCCAACGAAGATTATGCGGCGATCGCGGTCAAATTCGCCACGCAACTTGGTCCCCTCGAAGCGCTGCGACGACAATTGCCGGCGAAGCTTTTGGCGTCGCCTTTGGGAGACGCGGTCTTGTATGCGCGGGCGATTGAGGCGGCCTACCGAAGCATTTGGCGCGAGTATTGCGGCCGGAGCGCCGAGGTCGACAGTATCGCAGGGTAAGGTAAGCCATTGCCGGCGCGGCTAGCGCCGGCGGGCGATGCGATGGTTGCAGGCTTAATACTGTAATAGCATCAAGTGGTTATGGACAGATCGCAATTGTGTTTGACTTGCCGATGGCGATCGACTGCCTTTGTCGATGATGTCTGTTTCCCCGATTAGCGATCTTCTGCAACGCGGCCTGGCGCTGCACCGGCGCGGCGCCGTCGCGGAGGCGGCGGCGCATTACGCCGAAGTATTGCGCGCGGATCCGGCCAATGCCGATGCGCATTATTATCTGGCATTTATTTCCTGCCGCGCCGGCCGCTTTGCCGAAGGTGCCGAGCGCGCCCGCCAAGCGCTTGCCGCCAATCCACAACACGCGCGCGCCAGTGCATTGCTTGGCCGCGCCTTGACCGCGCTCGGACAGCGTGAGGATGCGCTGGCAGCGTTCGATCGCGCCATCGCGCTTGCGCCGGAACTGGCCGAAGCGCACGGCAGCCGCGCCGACCTCCTTGCCGAGCTTGGCCGCCACGGCGAGGCGCTCGACAGCTACGATCGTGCCTTGGCTCTGGCGCCTGACGTCGTGGAGGACCAATTCAATCGCGGCGTGGCGCTCGCCGCGCTCGGCCGTCACACCGAGGCCATCTCGAGCTTTGACCGGGTCATCGCCGCTAAGCCCGGTTTTGCGCCGGCCTATGTGAGCCGGGCGAAAGCCTTGTTTGCTCTCGGCCGCGGCGACGAGGCGCTGCAAGCCGTCGATGCGGCGCTCGAGATCGCCCCCGATCTCGCCGAAGCGCGGCTCGGCCGCGGCCATTGCCTCAATGCGCTCAAGCGTTACGACGAAGCGTTTGCGGCCTACGACAACGCAGTGCGGCTAAACCCGGATCTGGACTATGCGGCGGGCGCGCGTCTCTATGCAAAGCTTCACCTCTGCGACTGGAGGAATTTTGCAACTGAGGCGGCCGCGATCGTAACTGCGATAGGTGAGGGTAAACCTTCGAGCGAGCCGTTCGCCTTCCTGGCCATTTCTTCCTCGGCGGCCGATCAATTCGCCTGCGCGCGGCGCTACGTCCGCACGCAGACCCTGTTTCCTCCCCTCTGGCGAGGCGAAATCTATGCGCACGACCGCATTCGGGTGGCTTATCTGTCGGCCGACTTTCACGACCATGCCACGGCCGCGCTGGCCGCGGGGCTGTTCGAGCAGCACGATAGATCGAACTGCGACGTGATCGGAATTTCCTATGGGCCCGATGACAGCTCGGCGGCGCGGCAGCGATTGACGCGCGCCTTTCCGCGTTTTCTGGACGTCCGTCACGACAGCGATCAGGACATTGCCGAACTGATCCGTCGGCTCGAAATAGACATCGTGGTCGATCTCAAGGGCTTCACCGCGGACAGCCGGATCGATGTGCTGGCGCGCCGCGCCGCGCCCATCCAGGTGAATTATCTCGGCTATCCGGGGACCATGGGCGCCGATACCATCGATTACATCCTTGCCGATGCGACGGTCATTCCCGAGGAGCAGTGCGCCTTCTATACCGAGCAAGTGGTCTGGCTGCCGGATTGTTATCAGACCAATGACGACAAACGGATGGTGGCGGAGCGGACGCCGACACGGCGCGACTGCGGCCTGCCCGAGGATGCCTTTGTCTATTGCTGTTTCAACAACACCTACAAGATCGGCCCCGGCGTTTTCGATATCTGGATGCGGCTATTGCAACAGACCGAGGGCAGTGTGCTGTGGCTGTTCGACGGCAACTCACCCAGTGCGGCGCGGCTGTGCCGGCATAACCTCCGCCGCGAGGCCGAGAGTCGCGGCGTCGCAGCGGCGCGCTTGGTCTTTGCCGAACGATGCGCCATGGCCGACCACCTCGCCCGCCAGCGGCTGGCCGATTTGTTTCTCGATACCTGGCCCTACAATGCGCACACGACGGCAAGCGATGCGCTATGGGTCGGGCTGCCGGTATTGACCCGTCTTGGCGAGAGTTTTGCCGGGCGCGTCGCCGGGAGCCTTCTCAAAGCAATCGGGCTCGAGGAACTGATCACGCACTCGCCCGGGGCATACGAAGCGCTAGCGCTCAGACTCGCGCGGGACGCGACCTATCTCGCATCCATCAAGGAGAAACTCGCGCGCAGCCGTGCTACGGCGCCGTTGTTCGATACCGCGCGCACGACGCGGCACATCGAGGCTGCCTACACGATAATGTGGCGGCGCTATCAAGCGGGCGAGCCGGCAAGGTCGGCAGCGACTGCAAGAAAGCCGATACGCATCACCTAGCCGAACGGCGCACAACCTAGTGCCTGATCGGTTCTGATTGAATCAGAACCGGGCTCTGGCATTTTTTTGAGCATGATCTTTTCGGAAAACCGGGTTCCACTTTTCCGGATCATGCTCTAGCTGTGGAGCCTCAACAGGTTATTCCCGGACAGACCGAGTCTACTGATGGGTGTTTTAGCACCGATTCCGGTGTGCGGCCTGTGCCAATTGTAGCGGTGT
>JBAPUM010000130.1:0-7519 GCA_049282655.1 Xanthobacteraceae bacterium | reverse complement strand
CGGCCATGCTGCCGGCGGCGGAGCGCATTTCGGCGGCGGCGGTGGCGCGCGCCACATCAGCGCCGGTCCGGCGATATCCCATTCGTCCGTGTCACGTTCATCGGCATCCCGTTCATCGGTCGCGCGTCCATCGGTCTCCGGTTCGTCGGCGCAGCCGAACGTACGGGGCAATCGTTCGGCCACCCGCACTCCGGCGACCAATTCCGCCGGCCAAAGGACGCTGCTCAATTCAACCGGAAATACCGCGCGCAATGCGAACCCGAATCTGAAATCTCACGCCGTGCGCAGCACGTTGAACTCCGCGTCGGTCGCCGGCGCCTTGCGCAACAGGAGCGGTTTACGCAATGCCGGCAATCGCGCCCGCATCACCGCAAGCGCGGCAACGGCGGGCTGGCATAACGGTCGCGACGGCGGCAATGGCTGGTGGCGGCACGGCAATGGCGGCTACGGCTGGGTCGGCCCGCTGTATTGGCCGTTCGCCTATTACGACATGTACAATTACGCGATGTGGGGCAACGGCTACGACGACTCATTCTGGGGCTATGGCTACGGCGACATCTATGCCGGCATATTCGCGCCCTACGGCTACGACGACCTCACCGGCTATCTGCCGCAATATGCCAGCAGCAATCCGGGCGATGCCGGGCAAGCGGCGCCCGCTTCCGGCGCGCCGGCCGCAGCATCCGATCAGCTGACCCAAATGTGCGGCGATGACAGCCGCGACATCGCCGGCCTGCCGATCGATCAATTCCAGCAAGCGATCCAGCCGACCGGCGAACAAGCGGCCGCGCTCGACGATCTCGCCAACGCCTCGCTCAAGGCGGCACAGAATATCAAGGCCGCCTGTCCGAGCGATATCGCACTCACCGCGCCGAGCCGGCTCGCGGCCATGCAAAAGCGCATCGAGGCGATGATTGCCGCGGTGCAGACCGTGCAGCCGCCGCTCGAGAGATTCTACGGTCTCCTGAACGACGAGCAGAAAGCGAAACTGACCGCGCTCGGCAACGACCAGCGGCAGAGCAACGCGACGAAAGACACCACAGGCGCGCTCCCGACCAATTGCGGCGCCGCGCAACCGGGTATCATGGAATGGCCGGCCGCCGAGATCGATCAGACGGTGCGCCCGACCGATGCCCAGCGCGCAAGCCTGACCGCGTTGCAAAACGCCACCAGCCAGGCGGCGGATTTGCTCAAGACCTCATGCACGACGAACGATCCGCTCACGCCGCCGGCGCGGCTTGCGGCAGTCGGCAAGCGACTCGATAGCATGCTGCAGGCCGTCAAGATCGTCAGTGCAGCGCTCAACGATTTCTACGGAACTTTGTCCGACGAGCAGAAGGCGAGGTTCGAGGCGATCGGTCCGCAGCAGACGAGCCAGCTCGAGACGCTGGAGGTCGCGCCCACGACTTCGCATCGGCGTCGCTACGGCCGTCCCAACGTGGATCAAATCATTCGGCGCTTGATGTACCGCTTGTAGTGCCGTCGGGCTTCGGACAATCGGCGCACTCAACGAATATGCATCCTCTGCGCAATCTCGCTCAGAGGATGCAAATCTGTCGAACAGCCCTATATCTCCAAGCGCGGGACGTCTCCAATTGAGTAGGGAGCCACGACAATGAACCCAATTACCTTATTTCTTACCGTGGTCTGCCTCGCCATCGGCGCCGGATTGGCGGCGATCGGCTTTCTGTCCGCCGGCATTGTCATGGCGCTCGTCGCGATCCTTGTCGCCGCAGGGCTGAAGATGGCCAACACCTGGGAAAAATTCGTCATCCTTCGTGCCGGCAAATTGCACGGCGTCAAAGGGCCGGGACTTTTCTTCATCATCCCGGTCCTCGACAACGTCGTCGCCGTCATCGACGAGCGCATTCAGACCACGGCGTTTTCCGCGGAGGCCGCACTCACCAAAGATACCGTTCCGGTGAATGTCGACGCGATCATCTTCTGGTTCGTGCATGACGCGCAGAAGGCGGCGCTGAACATCACGAATTATCGCGAAGCCATCGATCGCGTCGCCCAGACCTCGCTTCGCGAGATGATCGGATCCTCGATGCTGTCGGCGCTGTTGTCGGAACGCACCGCCGCCGACGATCTGCTGCGCGGCGAGATCGGTCGCAAAACCGCCGACTGGGGCATTTCGGTGAAATCGGTCGAGATCCGCGACGTCGCCATCCCGGAAGCCTTGCAGGACGCCATGTCGCGGCAGGCCCAGGCAGAGCGGGAAAAGCAGGCCCGCGTCATTCTCGGTTCGGCCGAGGCTGCGATCGCGAGCAAGTTCGTCGAGGCGGCCATGACCTATGCGGATCATCCGACGGCATTGCAGTTGCGCGCCATGAACATCATTTACGAGACCACCAAGGAGCGCGGCGCCACCATCCTGATGCCGACGTCGATGGTCGACAGCATGAATCCGGCCGTGGCGCTGGCACTGGCCGCGCGGCAAGGTGCGACGCAACCGGCGAAGGGACCATCACCGGCGAGCAAGACTCCCAATGATGGGGCTCCCTCGCCGTGAGGGACGACTAAATGGATAAGCCGACACAATCGGCGGCAAGTTCGAGTTCGAGGTACCACGAATGTATCGTCAAGGCCCGTCCTTTCTCGGACTGCGAACCCACCATTTCGTAATTGCGCTCATCGCCTTGCTGATCGCGGTCGCATTGGTATCGAATTATTATCTTTGGTGAGTTCTCATCGAGACGAGTTGTAACTGCCGGATTCCGTCAGGCGCGGTCCGCCGATCTGAGCGAACTAGGTATTTTCCGAGATGACTTGGAACCGTCCTGATGAAATCTGGTTTGCTACTGATGCAACGATAGAAATCATGTCCCATTGTCGGCTCTGCGTGTTCGATAGAGGCGACGCAATTCGGTGCTTAAGATGACCCGCTCTGCTGCAGTTTCGGCGCTTGGATCCGAGTTCAACGACTTTCTATTTGCGCCGATCGGCGAAGACAGAAACGACATGCCGCTAAGCGTGCTGTCAGCGCTGGCACGATTGGGTCTCGACCCTTGGCAGGAGGCCGCCGAGTTGGCGCGGTTGCCGCCCGAGACTGCGACGCAAAGATTGGTCGCGTCGATTGCGGCGTTATCCGACGGACTGACGGTGCATCTGGACATTCGAACGATCGCCGCTCGCTTGATCGCGCTTTTGCCGCATCCGGCTCGTCCAACTGTACTGCCGGGCGCGGCTATCCCGGACGCCGACGAGATAACGAAATTTCGTGCCGGCATCCGTATGTTCGCAGTCCTTATCGCCATCATGCTCGCGGCTCAATGGATCGTAGCGAGCCGTGAGCCGCAGACACAGGTTGACGGCAAAGAAGCGCCGCTCTCCAACACGGTCGTCCCAAACCCGCCGCCAAACTCTGGCCAGTGACCGGCAGCCGGCGCGATTGCCACCGCACGCTCCCGCGACATCCTGTCGACTATCGCTATATTCCGCAGCGACGGCATCAGGCAGCGTCCACCGGCCTCTCGCGGTGCAAACTAAATATCCGGGATAGCCCTGCGGCCGGCGCCGGGCGGCAAAACAGAAACCCCTGCATTTCAGCACAGCCGAGCCGGCGGAGCGCCTGCAACTGCTGTTCCGTTTCCACGCCTTCCGCGACCACGGAAACGTGAAGCGATTTGGCGATGCTGATGACCGCTTGCACGATGGCGAGCGAGCCCTCTTTATCCGCGATAGTCTTGATGAATGAGCGATCGATCTTGATCTTGTCGAACGCGAAACGGTGCAGGTAGCTCAGCGAGGAGTAGCCGGTGCCGAAATCGTCCATCGCGATCTTGACGCCGAGCGCCTGCATTTCCGAAAGCGTACGCAGCGCCGCCTCGTCGTCCCGAATGAGGACCGCCTCGGTAACCTCCAGCTCAAGCCGGCGTGCCGGGAGCCCCGACTCTGCAAGCGCGCGGATGACGGCCGGTGACAGGGTCTGGTTCTTGAATTGAATGGGTGAAACATTGACCGCGACGTTAATGTCGTTCGGCCAGTTCATGGCTTCGGCGCAAGCCGTTTTCAACACCCACTCGCCGAGCGGAATGATGAGACCAGTCTCTTCCGCGATCGGAATAAACTCGTCGGGAAGGATCATGCCATGTTTGGGGTGGCGCCAGCGCAGCAGCGCCTCGCAACTGGTGATCTTGCCATCCCGCAGATTGACGAGCGGCTGGTAGTGCAGCTCAAAAGCGCCTGCCGCGATCGCCTGGCGCAGATCGAATTCCAGTGCGCTCCGCGCCTTCATGCGCAGATCCATCTCAAGCTCGAAAAACCGAAACACGCCGCGTCCATCGGCTTTGGCGCTATACAGAGCCATATCGGCGTTCTTCTGCAACACCTCCGGTGCGGTTCCATTGGCTGGAGCCATTGCAATGCCAATACTGGCGCTGACGGTCAGGTGGTGGTTCGATATGTTGAAAACGTCGCCGATCGCCGCCTGGATTCGCGTTGCCAAATGAGCGACATCCGTCGGCTGATCGACGCCGGCCTGGATCACGGCAAACTCGTCGCCGCCAAGCCGCGCGAGAGTGTCGCCGTCCCTGACGCAATTTCGCAATCTGGCGGCAACCGCTTTCAACAATTCGTCGCCGATCAGATGTCCGAGCGTATCGTTGATGGTCTTGAAGTTGTCGAGGTCCAGATAAAGCAACGCAAATTGCTCGCCGCGCCCGACCCGCGCTACCGCCAGCTCGAGTTGCTCGCGAAACTCCTCGCGGTTGGGCAGATCGGTCAGGGCGTCATGATACGCCATGTGCGTGATCCGCTCTTCCGCCCGTTTGCGTTCCGTAAGGTCCTCGATGACGCCCAATAGATATTCGGGCTCGCCGTCGTCTCCGATAACGGCAATCCTATGCGCGGTGATGTGGCGGATCCCATTGGACGGAGTATCCATCCAACGCTCCTTGAAAAACAGCGGCTGACGGGACTGCAACAACGCCAGGTCGTTCGACTCAATGACATCGGCGACGTTGCTCGGAAAGGCCGCACGCGCCGTTTTGCCGATTATCTCGTTGCGAGACACGCCAAAAAACGTTTCGCCGGCGCGGTTGACCAGCATATATCGGAGTTCGCGGGCGTCTTTGACGAGGATCGGTATCGGTATGTTTTCGATGACCGTGCCGTAAAAAGCCTTGGCGCGACGAAGCTCGTCTTCGGCCAGCCGGCGCTCCGTTATGTCGAGGGACGCAACCAATCCTGCGGGGCGCCCTTCATAATCCAGCGCGCGCGAGTAGATGGCGACGTCCATCGTGGTGCCATCCGACTTCCGGTGCCGGAACGATCGTTCGCCGTCGAAGACTCCTTGCGTGCTGCGCACGAGCTGCTCGACCTGATCGCGCTCCTCGGGCACTCTCAGGTCGGCGATCGTCATCGCCATGAATTGGTCACGACTATAACCATAGTGCCTTTCAGCGGCCGCGTTGACAGCGAGGAAGCGCAAGCTCCCCCGATCGAAAACCCACATCGGCACGGGATTGTTCTTGAACAACAGCCGGAACGAATCCTCGCGGCGCATCGAGTCGGTGACGTCTTCGTGCGTGGTGACCCAGCCGCCGCCCGCCATCGGCTGGTTCACGACGATAATCACGCGGCCATCGCTCAAGGTCGATGACGTTCTTGTCGTCGCGCCTTGCGCGACCCTGGCCGCGACATTGGCTACGAGTGCGTCGACATCTTCGGAAAATGTTCCTGCTGCCGCCCGAGCGACAAGAAAATCGCGGAAAGTGCTTCCCGGTCGGACACCCTTCGTCGATAGGCCGTAAATTTGCAGAAGACGCTCGTTGCGAACGATAAGCGTTCCCGACGCGTCAAACATCGCCAAGCCCTGCGACATATTGTTGGTGGCCGCGTCAAGCTGGCGCTTCTGCCGGAGCAGTTCCTCGCCCGCTTGCCGCGCCGCATCCAACATGAGATTGAATTGCCTTGCGACTGTGACGATCTCGGTCGGCCCGTCTTCGGCCGCGCGCGCCGTCGGGTCGCCGCGCATGTGCGCCCGCGCCGATGCGGCAATCGAAAATATGGGCCGCTCGATCTTCCGGATAAAATACGCCGCTGCGCCGATCGCGATGCCCAACGCCAAAGCGACCGCCATGATATTGAGCATCGCAATATTGCGCGCGCCGGATAATATCGTTTGCAGGGGAATGGTCGCGATGACTAGCCAATTGGTCCCGGGCACGCGCGCGAAGCCGGCGACGTAATCAAGTCCGTCGGTATCGATAAATCGGGACGATATCGCCGCGCTGCTCTGGTTGTTGAGCGCCGTCGTCAGCAATTGCTGATTTGGCAACCGCTTCCCCAGCCATGCCTCGGCAGCGGTCGAACGCGCGACATAAGTGCCGGTGGAATCGATGATCGTGACTTCGGTTCCGGCTGGGAGCTCTTGCGGAATGAATCTGGGTTTGAAGCTGGCCAGGTTCATGGTCAGCGACAAGACGCCGGCCAGATTTCCGCGGTCGTCGAGTAGGGGTTGAACGATAGGTACGACCCAAAGCTTGGTCGTCCCGCCGACGACAGGGGCGCCGATAAGGAACGACTTGCTGGCGGTAACTCTCGGAAACCATTCGTGCTGGCTGTAATTAGGCAGCACTTGGCCCGGCCGCGCCGAGGAATTGCAGATGACCTGGCCGGTTCGGTCGATGGTCGAGAGATTGGCAAAATCCCGATGCCAGTCCCGTAGGTCTTGCAGCGTGGGATCGCAGTGATCGGGATCGAGCGCGCGAATGAGCGGCCGTCTCGCCAGGCCGTCGAGGATATAACGGGCGTCATCGAGCAGTGCGACGGTCTCGGTCGCACCTGTGCGCGCCAAACTCAGCGAACTCAAATCGATGTTTTTGATCTCGTCCTGGTGTTGTCTGTAGATCGAATAGGCAAGCAGCAATGACGGCGGCACTAAAAGCACCGTCAGCACCAGTTTGGAGAAGCGCCTGATCGCCCACGTCTCGCGCATCAATTAGCCGGCAATACGCAACAGTGGCAGTTCCCAATTCGATCGCGCATGCTCCCCGCTTGCTCTTACCGCCGGGCGCCTTGACCGTGGCACGTCATCGTCGCTGGGGCGGGGCAGCCAAAAATCGGACATACCCAGAATGAATGCACGATAAAGCGATACGTAACGTGTTGCGAATGCCGGCCGAGGCCCCTTTGTTACGACGGGGTTAATCAGAGATTGGGAATTAGGAGAAACAACCGCAAGATAGGTATTTGTAGTTAGCATCCACCTGAAGAAATCGGTCGGCAGCCCCCTGCCATCGTCGGCTTTAGCCCCGAGGCCGGCGCTTCGCTGAAGCGATGTGCGTTCGTTTCCCGCGGGGGATCGACACCGCGACGGGTTCATCAATGGCCGATGCGGCTAGGAAACCGACAGCGATGGCGGAGATACCAGGCTCTAGGTGGAACTCACTCCGCGGCGATCGCGCGATCCTTGAGCGGCAGCTTCAGGCGGGCCCAGACCTCGATCAGGGCCTCCGCCAAGGCATCGATCAGGACATCGTCGTGGTACGGGCTCGGCGTGATGCGAAGCCGC
>JBAPUM010000129.1:0-78614 GCA_049282655.1 Xanthobacteraceae bacterium | reverse complement strand
GCATTGCCGCGCCGCTTCTCGCCGCGCTCGGCTTCCGCGCGCGGAAGGCCGGCCTGACATTCCTGATGTCGAAGCTCGGCGTCGCCTGCATCATCGCCACGGTCGGGCTTGCGATGTTTCCGATCATTCTTCCGTCGAGCAGCAATCCTAACGACTCGCTTGCCGTGTTCGACGCATCGTCGAGCCGGGCCACGTTGCGCAACATGTTGATCGCGACCGTGGTGTTCCTGCCGATCGTGCTTGCCTATACGGCCTGGGTCTACAGCGTGCTGTGGGGCAAGGTTACCGAAGCGAGCATCGAAAGCGCCGGTTCGACGGCCTATTGAGACACAGACCATGATCCAATTCAATTGCATCGGATCATGGTCTGGTTTGTTTGTTTGTGCATGATCTTTTCCAAAAACCGGTTTCCGCTTTTTGGGATCATGCTAGGGGAGAAATCGCATGTGGTACTTCTCGTGGGTCCTCGGCCTCGGCCTTGCCGCCACCGTCGGCATCCTCAATGCGCTCTGGTACGAGCTTCGCACCGTGCGCGAGCGGGATGAAAGCGCTCCGCCGATGCGGACGCCGTAGTGCATCAGATTTAAGCGGGCACGGTGTTGGCGGAGCGGCAAGATATGGAGTTCGGCCCCTACCGCGGCAGTTCTCATTGTAAATATGTGAGTGTTGATGCTTGAAGCATCATTATCCAAGTGGTAATGATAAAAATGCAAATTCCAAGCATCAAGGGACCGCATGCTTACCGCTGGACAGTTACGGGCATCGCGCGCGCTTCTTGGTATCGACCAGCGCAGGCTTGCTGAAGCAGCCGGGCTTTCCTTGCCGACCATCCAGCGGATGGAGGCGAGCGAGGATGTGATCCGCGGCAATGTCGACTCGCTGATGAAGCTCGTCGCGGCGCTCGATGCACTGGGCGTTGAATTGATTGCCGACAGCGCAACCAGTCCCGCCGGCGGCCGCGGCGTGCGTCTCAAGGTGGCTTCGTCGTGACCCTCACGATCATATTGGCCGGCGTCGCCGTGCTGCTGGCACTTGCGCCGCTCGCGGTGACGATCCGGGATCCGCGCACCGCCACGGACGTCGTGTACGGCATAAGCTTCATCGTATCGGCGGTGGGCCTCGCAGCCGCGCTCGTGCAATTGCTGAGCGCGGTGCCACCGCTGACCCTTGCGCTGCCGGTCGGCGTGCCGTGGCTCGGCGCGCATCTGCGTCTCGACGCCCTGTCCGCTTTTTTCCTGGTCGTGGTCGATCTCGGTGCGCTGGGTGCAAGCCTGTTCGCGCTCGGTTACGGCCGGCATGAAACGGCGCCGGGGCGCGTGCTGCCGTTCTATCCCGCGTTTCTCGCCGCCATGACGCTTGTTGTCCTGGCCGACGACGCGTTCACCTTCCTTCTGTCCTGGGAGTTCATGTCGCTCACGTCATGGGCGCTGGTGATGTCGCACCATCGCGTGCCGGATAACGTGCGCGCCGGTTATGTCTATCTGATCATGGCGAGCTTCGGCACGCTGGCTCTGCTGCTCGGCTTCGGCCTGCTCGCCGGGCCTGACGGGTTCTACACATTTGCGCAAATGCGCGCGGCGCATCCGTCCGCGGCTATCGGCGCGCTGGCGCTCATGCTGGCGCTGGTCGGAGCCGGTTCGAAGGCCGGCATCGTGCCGCTGCATGTCTGGCTGCCGCTCGCGCATCCGGCGGCGCCGAGCCACGTCTCCGCGCTGATGAGCGGCGTCATGACCAAGGTCGCCGTCTACGGTTTTATCCGTATCGTCTTCGATCTTGCAGGCGGCCCTGCCTGGTGGTGGAGCATCGTCGTGCTGGCGCTCGCGGGGGTGACGACGGTGATGGGCGTCCTCTATGCGCTGATGCAGCACGATCTCAAGCGGCTCCTTGCCTATCACACGGTGGAGAATATCGGCATCATTTTCATCGGGCTCGGGCTGGCGCTGGCGTTCAAATCCTACGGCATGGTGTTCGCCGCGGCGCTCGCATTCACGGCGGCGCTCCTCCACGTCTTCAATCATTCGCTGTTCAAGAGCCTGTTGTTCTTCGGCGCGGGGGCGGTGCTCACCGCGACCGGAGAGCGCGATATGGAGCATCTCGGCGGCCTCATCCATCGCATGCCGAAGACGGCCTTTGTTTTTCTGGTCGGCTGCGCGGCGATTTCGGCATTGCCGCCGCTGAACGGCTTCGTCTCGGAATGGCTGACCTTCCAGGCTATTTTGCTCAGCCCGCAACTGCCGTCGTGGGGCCTCAAAATCCTGGTGCCCGCGACGGGCGCGCTGCTCGCGCTGTCCGCCGCACTGGCCGCGGCCTGTTTCGTCAAGGCCTATGGGGTGACCTTTCTCGGCCGGCCGCGCACCCGCGCCGCCGAGGCAGCGACGGAAACCGATTCCTATTCGCTCGCGGCGATGCTGCTGCTGGCGTTCCTTTGCCTGCTCGCCGGAGTTCTGCCTGGACTTTTCATCGACGCGCTCGCGCCAGTCTCCACCGCGCTGGTCGGCGTCCACATGCCGGAGCAGAGCGGCGGTCAATGGCTTTCGATCGTTCCGGTCGCTGCGAGCCGCAGCTCCTATGACGGCCTCCTCGTGTTCTTATTCATGGTGATCTCAGGCACACTCGCCGCCGTCGCGATCCATCGCCTGGCGACCGCCCGGCTGCGTCGGGCTCCGGCCTGGGATTGCGGCTATCCGGATGCCAGCCCCGCGACGCAATATACCGCGACGAGCTTCGCGCAGCCGATCCGCCGCGTATTCGGCACCACGGTGTTTTACGCCCGCGAGCATGTCGACATGCCGCCGCCCGGCGATACGCGTGCGGCACGGTTCACCGTCGAGCTGCACGATCTGATTTGGGAAGCGATCTATGCGCCGCTTGCGGCCGGTATCGGCTATGTCGCCGACCGCCTCAATCGCCTGCAATTTTTGACCATCCGCCAATTCCTGACGCTGGTGTTCGTCACACTGGTCCTTCTGCTCCTGGTGCTGGCGCTATGAACGGACTGCTCGATCTCGCCGTCCAGGGCGCGCAGATGCTTTTGGTGCTGGCACTGGCGCCACTCCTCACCGGCTTCGTCCGCAAGGTGAAGGCGCGGTTGTTGCGCCGGCGCGGTCCGTCGCTCCTGCAGCCCTATCGCGATCTGGCGCGGCTGATGGGCAAGGAGGTGGTGCTGGCGGACAGCGCGTCGTGGCTGTTCCGCGTCATTCCGTATTTGATCTTCGCCGCCACCTGGGTCGCGGCGGCGCTGGTGCCGACGTTTCGCACCGGGCTCCTGTTCTCCTGGTCCGCCGACTTGATCGCGATCATCGCGCTGTTGGGCAGCGCGCGGTTCTTTCTCGCGCTTGCCGGCATGGACGTTGGGACGAGTTTCGGCGGCATCGGCTCGAGCCGCGAGGTGATGATCGCCTCACTCGCCGAACCCGCCATGATCATGATCGTCTTCACGCTGGCTTTGATTGCCGGTTCGACCCAGCTTTCCAGCATCGCCGAGTTCATGCTTTCGCCCGCCGTCGGCTTGCGCGTTTCGCTCGGGCTTGCGCTCGTCGGCCTCATCATCGTCGCCGTCGCCGAGAACGGTCGCATTCCGGTCGATAACCCGGCGACGCATCTCGAGCTGACCATGGTGCACGAGGCGATGATTCTGGAATATTCGGGCCGGCATCTCGCATTGATCGAGCTCGCCTCCTCGATCAAGCTCATCCTTTACGTTTCCCTGATCGCCTGTCTGTTTGCGCCTTGGGGCCTGGCGCCAAGCGGCGCGGGAGCCGTCGCGCTCGCCACCGGCGTGAGCGGCTACATTGCGAAACTCGCCGTCGGCGGCTTCCTGCTCGCAGTCTTCGAGACATCGATCGCCAAGATGCGCGTGTTCCGCGTGCCGGAGCTTTTGGGAGCGGCTTTGATGCTCGGTCTGCTCGGGACGCTGCTGCGCTTCGTGTCGGGGAGCTTCTGATGAGCGGCATCCAATTCGATATCGCCCATCTGTTGGCCGGCTCGCTGGTGCTGATGAGCTTCCTCGAGCTTTATCAGGACCGGCTTTATGCGCTGCTCAATGTCTATGCGGCGCACGCGTTCGTGCTCGCAGCCTCGGTGGCGTGGCAGGCCTTCATCCAGGACGCGCCGCACCTCTATGTAACGGCGGCGATCGCGCTCGGGTTCAAGGCCATCGTCATTCCCGTCGCGCTGCATCGCATGATCGTTCGCCTCGGCATTCACCGCGAGATCGAGAAAGTCGTGGGCGTCGGTCCCGCCATGCTCGCCGGCATGGGCCTCGTCGCGCTCTCGATGGTGGTGATGCTGCGCGTCACCCCGGACGCCGATCCGCTGGCGCGCGAGGATCTCGCCTTCGCGCTCGCGGTCGTGCTGCTCGGCCTCTTGATGATGGTGACGCGGCGCAATGCGGTGAGCCAGGTGGTCGGCTTCATGTCGCTGGAGAACGGTCTCGTGCTGGCGGCGACCGGGGCCAAGGGCATGCCGCTCGTGGTCGAGATCAGTGTCGCCTTTTCGATCCTGATTGCCTTCATCGTGATCGGCATTTTCTTGTTTCGTATCCGCGAGCGCTTCGACACCGTCGATGTTCAGGCGCTTGATCGTTTTCGCGGAGAGCGCCGGTGATTTTCGCGGACACCAATTTCAGCGCGCTTACCGGTGTGCTGGTCATTCCCGCGATCGCGGCCGCTCTGTTCGCGGCGTGGCCGAATTATCGGACGACGGCGCGGCTCAATATCGTGGCGACGAGCTTGAGCCTGCTCTGTGCGCTGTCATTGTTTTTCGTCAGACCCGTGCCGAACGCCTATCTTTTCATCGACGATCTCAACGGCACCTTCATCGTGCTCACGACTTTCGTCGGCTTCACCACCAGCATTTTCAGCGCCAGCTATATCGACCACGAACTCGAAACCGGGAGGCTCACTCCGCCGTTCGTGCGCTTCTATCACGCCATGTATCAGGTGCTGATGCTGGCGATGAATCTGGCGCTGATCGCCAACAATATCGGCCTGATGTGGGTCGCCATCGAGCTTGCTACCCTCACGACCGTGCTGATGGTCGGCATCTACCGCACCCATGAGGCGCTGGAAGCGGCTTGGAAATATTTCATCCTCGGCAGCGTCGGCATCGCGCTCGCTTTGTTCGGCACCATCCTGGTCTACATGGCGGCGCGGCCGGTCATCGGCGAAGGTCTGCCGGCGATGGAGTGGACCGTGCTCGTGACCCGCGCCGGCGCCTTCGACGCGGCCCTGCTCGACGTCGCCTTTGTCTTTCTGCTGCTCGGCTACGGCACCAAAGTCGGCCTCGCGCCGCTGCATGCCTGGCTGCCCGACGCGCATGCCGAAGGTCCGACGCCGATCTCGGCGGTGCTGTCGGGTTTGCTGCTCAATGTCGCGCTTTACGCGCTGCTGCGGTTCAAGATGCTGCTCGCGGTCAATCCCGCGGCGCTGGCGCCGGGCCCGCTGATGGTCACGCTCGGCCTGATCTCGTTGGTGTTCGCGGCCTTCATGCTGTTTCGCCGCCGCGACATCAAGCGAATGTTCGCCTATTCGTCGATCGAGCATATGGGCATCATCACTTTTGCGTTCGGCATGGGCGGGCCGCTCGCGAATTTTGCTGGCCTTCTGCACATGACCATGCATTCGCTGACCAAGTCCGCGATCTTTTTCGCCGTCGGCCATATCACGCAGGTCAAGGGCACGCAGCGGATCGCCGACATGGGCGGCCTTACCGAGACGCACCCCGTGCTGGGCTGGGGCCTGATCCTCGGCGTCGTCGCGATCGCCGGGCTGCCGCCGCTCGGCATCTTCATGAGCGAATTCCTGCTGGTGAGTTCGACCTTCGCCCGCGCGCCCGTTCTCGCGCTTATTCTCGTGTTCGGCATTCTGGTCGCGCTTGCGGCGCTGTTCCTGCGCCTCAACAGCATCGCGTTCGGCGAACCGCGCGGCCCGAGCGCGAAGGCGCAAGCTTCCTATGCGCCGATGTTCATTCACCTCGCCTTCGTGCTGGTCGCCGGCATCTACATGCCGCCGGCGCTGGTTGTCTGGTTCCAGAACGTCGCAAGACTGTTGGGTTAACAGAATGTCGACCGTCATCGGCAACATCCAAGGCAAACGGGTCGATAATCATCGGCCCTGGCCGCGCTTTACGGTCGACGCGGAGGCGTGGCGCCAGGCGGGAGGCGAATTGGCCGAAGGCCGCGCGACGCTGCTCGGCCTGTGGGGCGACGCCGGCGCGTCGTGCTCGGTGCACATGGCGATCATGGATGACGACACGAATAAGATCGCAGTGCTGAGCCTCGAATGTCCCGACGAGACGTTCCCGTCGATCGGCGCGGTGCACCTGCCGGCCATCCGGCTCGAGCGCGCCATTCGCAGCCTCTATGGGCTCGAACCAGTCGGAGCGCCGGACAGCCGGCCGTGGCTCGATCTCGGCTTTTGGGGCGTCCAGCATCCGCTCGGCGCGCGCACCGCGGCGCCGTCCGCGCCGTCGGCCTACGCTTTCCTGCCGGTGGAAGGCGAGAACCTGCATCAGATACCCGTCGGCCCGGTGCATGCCGGCATCATCGAGCCGGGACATTTCCGCTTCACCGCCTCGGGCGAGACGGTGGTGCGGCTCGAACAACGGCTCGGCTACGTGCACAAAGGCATCAAATCGCTGATGGCGGGCGCAACCATCGAGCAGGCGGCGCGGCTTGCCGCGCGCGCCTCCGGCGACTCGACCGTCGCCTATGGCTTAGCCTTCGCCCGCGCCGTCGAGGCAGCGCTCGACATCGAGCCGCCGCCCCGCGCGCGTTATTTGCGGGCGCTGATGGCCGAGCTCGAACGCCTGGCCAATCATTTCGGCGACATCGGCGCCATCTGCAACGACGCCTCGTTTTCGCTGATGCATGCGCATTGCGGAATTTTGCGCGAATTGACGTTGCGCGCGGCTTTCACCTGCTTCGGTCATCGCCTGATGATGGACCGGGTCGTTCCCGGCGGCGTCAGCGCCGACCTTGCCTATTCGGGAGTGACCATCGTCACCGAACTGCTGCAAGAATGCCGCATGCGATTTCCGCGGCTGATCGGCCTTTACGACAATACGGCCTCGCTGCAGGACCGCACCGTCGTCACCGGCATCGTCACTCCGGCGCTGGCGCGCCAGTTCGGCGCGTCGGGCTATGTCGGCCGCGCCAGCGGACGCAATTACGATGTGCGCAGGTCGCCCGGTTATGCGCCCTACGATCAGCTCGACTTTACGGTTCCGGTGTTGACCGAAGGCGACGTCAATGCCCGGGTCTGGGTCCGCATCCGCGAGGTCGAACAGTCGCTCGGCCTCATCGAACAGTTGATCGATGGCCTGCGGCCGGGGCCGATCCTAACCGCGATCGAAGGCGGCTCGGGCGAAGGTTTTGCACTCGTCGAAAGCTTTCGCGGCGATGTGCTGGTTTCGCTCCGGCTCGACGGCGGCCGCATCGCGCGCTGCCATCTCCGCGACCCGTCGTGGTTTCAGTGGCCGCTCTTGGAAGCCGCGATCGAGAACAATATCGTCGCCGACTTCCCGCTTTGCAACAAATCGTTCAATTGCTCGTATGCGGGGCACGATCTCTGATGCGAAGGACAATCTTCGAAGGTTTCATGCGCCGGCCGCTGACCGAGCCGCCGCCCATTCCCGATGATGCCATGCTTGCCGAATTGGCCACAAGCGTCGATCGCTCGGCGCGCCGGCTGCTGGGCCGCAGCCTTTCCATCCGCGAAGTCGATGCCGGCTCCTGCAACGGCTGCGAGCTGGAAATCCACGCCCTGAACAACGCCTTCTACGATCTCGAGCGCTACGGCCTGCGCTTCGTCGCCTCGCCGCGCCACGCCGACGTGCTGCTGGTGACCGGTCCCGTCACCAAGAACATGCGCGAGGCGCTGGAGCGAACCTATCGCGCCACGCCAGATCCCAAATGGGTGGTCGCGGTCGGCGATTGCGGCTTCGACGGCGGCATCTTCGCCGGCAGCTACGCCGTCACCGGCGGGGTGTCGCAGGTCGTGCCGGTCGACCTCCACATCCACGGCTGCCCGCCGTCCCCGGCGGAGCTGCTGAAGGGGCTGATCGCCTTGTTGGAGCGGGCGAGCGCAAAAGGCGGTTCGCCATGAAATTGAGCATACGATTAGAGGTCCAGCCGTCAATTTGACTCGACCGTAAGTGTTAGGCGAAATTACATCCGATTACTGGGGGCTTAAATGCCATTTTCGCGGAAGGTGCTTTGGATTGTCGATTTCGACAAAGATATGAATACGACTTACAATTATGCGCAAAAATCCGGCTGTACGACCGTGTGTATCCGCACGTGGAGCAATCAATTATCGAACGCGATTGCCGCCTTTCATGGCATGAAAAAGGAGGTATTTGGTTGGCGCTGGCCCGGCGTCAACAATAACCCCAGGAAAATTACCAAGGGGCCACATTACTTTGCGATTGATGAAGCCAATTTCGTTGCTAGTTTGGTCGATAAAGGTCTTGACGGCTATATTGTTGATCCAGAATCAAACGATGACGGATGCTCGAATGATTGGGATCAGCCGCAGGTGAACGGCTTAAAATTAACCGATCTGGCGACCGAGTTCTGGAATGTCATAAAAGCGAAAGTTGGTGCTCGTAAATTCCACTATGGGATGACGTCCGGGTGCAATTTTCCGAAAGAAAAAGCGGTGCTGCCTTGGTCGGAATTCATCGCTCCCTGCGACGCGATATATCCGCAGTGTTATTGGAACGTCGAGGACGATAGCGGACGAGTTACCCATCCATTTGGCGCTACCCCAGAGGCTGCGATTAGCGTGGCGATGCCGATCTGGAAGACCGTCGCCGGGGGGAAGCCGATTATCCCGATGGCCGGCGAAACCAACCACATCCAGGCTGCCGACGTGACCTTATTCGCAGCGAAATTAAACACGCTCAATGCTACTGAGGCTCATTTCTACATCGATCATAATCCGGTCGGGGACGACGTTCTCGCTGCCATAAAGGCAATACCAACTCAACCGGGCGCGTATGAGGTGTAGTTTTGATGGCGAAGCTCCAGCATGCGCTGGACCGATCGCTGCAAAAGTCTCGCTGCGATCTGAATCCGCCGGATGGCTGGTGGGCGCTGTAGGGATTGAACCTACGACCTCTCCCGTGTGAAGGGAACGCTCTCCCGCTGAGCTAAGCGCCCGTAACCAGGGAATTTGCGGAATATGGCGCGTTGTAGGGGGTGGTTCGCTGCAGTGTCAAGCGAGCGGCCCCTCCGTCATGGCCGGGCTTGTCCCGGCCATCTGCGTCTTGGATTAGGCTCGGAAAAAGACGTGGATGCCCGCGACGAGCGCGGGCATGACGAAATGGGTCGGCGAGACTTGCGGCTAGTTTGTCGACGCGACCCGCGAGGCGGTCGATTGCAGCGCGCGGATGCGGTCGGCGAGCGTGTTCTTGGCCTCCGGCGCAGTATCGCCGTTTTCCGGCGCGGCTTCGTCGCCGTTGAGCGGGACGACGCGGCTTGAGGCTGCCGCTTCAACGGCCAGCATCGATTCGATCGGCGAGCCGGGGCCTTCGAGCGTCGCGGTGAGGCGGGCGACTTCGGCGGCGACGTCATTGATGCGCTCGCGCAACAGCGCGTTCTCCACGCGCTCGGCCGCCCAGGTCGATTCGGCGTCGCGCTTCATGGTGCCGACCTCGCGCTGCAGCTTGGTGCGCTCCTCGACCGCCGCGGCGAGCTGGGCCTCGAGTTGGGCGATGTCGGAGCGGAAGCGTTCCACCGCATTGCTGCTGCGGCTGCCCGAGGTCGCGATCTCGTTGCGCAAATCGGCTTCGATCTTGTGGGCGGCGTCGAGTTCGTTGCGCAGGCGCTCGACCTGATAATCGCGCTCGGCCAACACGCGGCCCTGATCGCCAAGACGCGATTCCAGTTCCTGGACGCGGCGGTGCAGGAGCTCCGCTTCGGTCGTCTGCACGAATAATTGCCGTTCGAGCTCGGTGGTGCGGGTGCCGAGATCGCCGAGCTTACCGCGCGCCGCGGTGAGCTCGTCGGTCGCGGCCTCGGCAGCGGTGCGCTCGCGCGCCAGGCGCTGCTCGGTCTCGGCCACCGCGCGCTCGTTGTCGGCTACGCTGACCTTCATCGCTTCGACCTGGGTGCGGAACGCGGCGATCTCGGTGCGCTGGCTGTCGGCAACCAGCGAGCGTTCGCCGAGCTCGCCGAGAAGCTTTGTCAGCTCGGCTTCCTTGTCGGCAAGGTGACGCTCGGCTTCGCGCAGCGCGCTCGATTTGATCTGGAATTCTTCCTCGGTGGCGCGCAGCTGATCGCGCAGCGTCTTGTCGCGCGCTTCGAGCGCGAAAATGGTCGCGGTCTTCTCGCCGAGCTCTTTCTTGAGCTGATTGATGGCGTCGGATTTCTTGCCGAGCTCGGCCAGTTGCGTCGTGGTCTTGGTCTTCATCTTCTCGACGCTCATTTCGAGCCGTCGGGTCGACATCGCGAATTCGGCGCGCAACTGGTCCTTGTCGGCGCGGATCTCGGCGATCGACAGCGGCGTTGCCGCTTCGAGGCGCTTCATCGTCAGGCGCACCGCGCGGCTATGCACCAGCGGAACGAACAGCAGGCACAGCAACGCCGCAACCAGAAATCCGATACCGAAATACATGATCGGTTCGATCATGAAGCCTCCGGGCCGTCTCCGCGCTCCTGCCCGCCGGCGGGGAAGGAAAAGGAGAGGGAACGCATGACCATGCCATGCGGGTGCGGGCTGCACCACATGCACCGGACGTTAACCTAAACCGATCGGGCCCCTTACGCCAAATTGCAAATCGAGCGGACCGATCAGAACGGATTCCACGTCGGGTGGTCGGTGAATTTGAGGTAGCCGATATTGGCGCCGAGGCGGAAGCCGACGCCGGAGCGGATCGGCACCAGTACGATATCGTTCGCCGTCAAGGCCGTCATGCCGAAGCCGCCGATGAAATAGGCGGAGCCGGCGATGCCGCCGAAGCGATCGAAGATCGCCTGCGTCCGCGGCAGCTTGTAGACCAGCATCATGGTCCGCGCGCCATCGGCGCCGGCATCGAAGCCGAGGCTCGGCCCCTGCCAGAACACGCGCAGATCGCCGGCATTCTTGGTGTAGAGCGTACCGTCGCCGTAGCGCAGCCCGCCGACAAAAGCGCCGCCGGCCTCCTCGCCCAAAATATAGCCGTTCGGCTGCCCCCATTGACTGACCGCCTTCTCGACCACCATGGCAAGGCCGCGCGAGACGTCGCCGAAGAAGTGGTGTCCGGCGTCGATCAATTCGTTCGGCGAGAACTGGTTGGTCTCGGCCGGTTGCGGCGGCGGCGCCGGTGCCGCCGGCGCTGGCTGAGGCGGCATGGTTTGCGCGGCGGCTTCGAGGCCGGCTGTGGCGAGCGACACGGCCATTGTCGCCACCGCGATCCGTAAACCGAGATTCAAGCTGCGACGATTCAAGCTGCGACCCATCTGGCTGCGAAACATCCACCCGCAAAACTTCCACCCACGAAACATGGCCCGCTCCCCGGCTTAACCCGTTGCTCACGCGAACCTGTCTAAGTGAGGGCGTGAACGACCGAATCAGTCCAGCCTTGGCCGAAACTATGACCACAGGACGGCAAAAACGGAAGCAATTCTCCGCCAGCCTCACCTCGTGTCTTGCTGCCTTTGCGGGTCTGGCGGCCTATGCGGCGCTCGCATTTGTACTTGCCGCGGCGCCGCCGACGACGCGTGCGGTGGCGACCGAGCAAGTCGTCGTTGATTGGCATACCGGACTCGCGATCAACGGCTACGATCCGGTGGCCTTCTTCACCGACGGCAAGCCGATGTCCGGCAATGCCGAGTTCGAATTGCGCTATGGCGGCGCAATCTGGCGCTTTGCCAATCTCGGCAATCGCGCGGCGTTCGTGGCGCGGCCCGATATCTATATGCCGCAATATGGCGGCTACGACCCGGTCGGCGTCGCCCGCGGGGTCGCCGTCGCCGGCAATCCCAATCTCTGGCTGATCGCCGGCGAGCGGCTGTTTTTGTTCTACGATGCCGCCTGGCGGCAGCGGTTCGCCACCGATCCGAACCGCGTGATCGGTTCGGCCGATCGCAAATGGCCGGACGTCCGCAATACGCTCACGCCCTAAACGGCCCCGCCGAGGCGATAAAGGCCGGGACCAAGAGGTCGGTGCTGCCGTAGACCACCGGCGAACCGTCCGGCGCTCTCATATCTCCGCCTGCCGCCTTGAGAATGCCGTGGCCGGCGGCGATGTCCCAGTCATGGGTAGGGGCAAGGCGCGGATAAAGGTCGGCCACCCCCTCGGCGAGGCGACAGAATTTTATCGACGACCCACACTGCATCACCTCGGCTTGCGGAAAACGATCCAGATAGGCGCGGGTGCGCGCCTCGAGATGCGATCGGCTTGCCAGGATGACGAGTTTGCCACCGGGATTTTGCCGGGCACGGATCGCGTGCGGCGGCGAGCACTTCCCCCCGGCGAAAGCGAGCCGCTCGGCGCCGCGGCCGACGATGCCGCGCCAGATCAAACCGAGGGCCGGCGCGGCAATGATGCCGAGGATCGGCGCGCCGCGCCCCATCAGCGCGATATTGACGGTGTATTCATCGCGGCCGGCGACGAATTCGCGGGTGCCGTCGAGCGGATCGACCAGAAAATAACTGCCGTCTTCGCCGCTGAGTGTCGGGCGCGGAGCGTATTCCTCCGAAATGATCGGCAGGCCCGGTGCAAGCCGCATCAACCCGTCGCGGATGACGGCGTCGGCGGCTTCGTCCGCCGGAGTGACCGGTGAACCGTCGGCCTTGCGACGGACCTCTCCGGCTGCGGTCCGGATTGCCGCCGCCGCACTCAGGCTGAGTGCGGTCAGCGCTTCCATGAGGTCCGGGCAAGCAGCAGTATCGAAAGCGGGCACTGACGGCTCCTTCGCTGAACCGGGCCTAGTCTGCCAAACAAGGATCGGCCTGGTAGGCGGCGCGGCCTAGCACAGCCCTGCCGCGAGCGCACGATTGCCGAATCGCCTGGGCTGTGACACGGACGGGCGTCCTTTTGCCGTCGCGGAGCCCCGCATGTCCGCCCCCGTTTCCGGTCCGATCGCGATCGGCGCCCTCGATCTGGCGGCGCTTTTGTGCTCCCGCGTCTGCCATGACCTCATCAGCCCGATCGGCGCTATCGTCAACGGCCTCGAGGTCCTCGATGAGGGTAAGGACGAGGAGACCAAGACCTTCGCGATGGATCTCATCAAGAAGAGCTCGCGGGTGGCGTCCGCCAAGCTGCAGTTTTGCCGGCTTGCCTTCGGCGCGGCCGGCTCCGCCGGCGCCCAGATCGATCTGGGCGATGCCGAAAAGGTCGCGCGCGGGCTGATCGAGGACGGCAAAACCACGATCGTCTGGAACTTGCCGCGGGAATTGGTGGGGAAGAACCGGGCCAAGCTGCTTTTGAACATGCTGCTGGTCGCCATGGGCGCCATTCCGCGGGGGGGCACGCTCACGGTCGACGCCGCCGGTTCAGGGTTCCGGATCGCGGCCTCAGGCCTTAATGCCCGCGTGCCGCCTGCCGCCGCCGAGCTTCTTGGCGGGAGCCCCGCCCATACTGTCGACGCCCATGCGATTCAGCCGCTTTACACCGGGATTTTGGCCCGGGATTGCGGGTTGAACGTCTCGGCCGCCGTCGAGGGCGAAGCCGTGGTGCTGACCGCCCATTGATGGCGGGATCGCGGGCTTAACGTCCGCAACCACCAATACGCAACCGAAATTAAACCCTTTGGCAACAGACTGAGGCTGCCCGATCAGGCGCCGCGCGCCTGGCGAGTTCGGCGCGCGCCGTGCGCGCGCGTGCCGGCGGAGGCAATGCCGCCGGTGGCGATGAGGCGCCTGGTATGGACGAGTTGCTGCGAGACTTTCTCACTGAAACCAGCGAGAGCCTCGACCTGGTCGACGCCGAGCTCGTGCGCTTCGAGCAGGAGCCGAATAACGGCCAGATTCTGGGCAAGATCTTCCGCCTGGTCCACACCATCAAGGGCACTTGCGGCTTCCTCGGGTTGTCCCGGCTCGAGGCGCTGACTCACGCCGCCGAAACGCTGATGGGTAAGTTCCGTGACGGCACGCCGGTCACCGCAGCGGCGGTGACGCTTACGCTTGCAACGCTCGACCGCGTCAAGACGATCCTCGATGGCCTCGAAACCCTCCAGCGCGAGCCGGACGGCGACGACGCCGATCTCATCGAGCAGCTCGCCGCCATGGCGCGCGGCGAGACTGCGCCGCCGCCCCCGGCCGTCCCTGCCGAGCCCGCTCCCGAACCGGCTGAACATCGGCGCGGCGAGGATCGGCGTACCGGTGACGACCGTCGCGGCGAAGCCGGCGGAGCGGGCGACAAGATTGCGGCAGACGTGGGCGACAAAGTCGCCAGCCACTCGATCCGCGTCAGCGTCGATACCCTCGATTACCTGATGACGACGGTTTCGGAGCTGGTGCTTACCCGCAATCAGCTTCTCGAGATCGTGCGCCGGCACGAGGATTCCGATTTCAAAGTACCGCTGCAGCGGCTCTCCAACGTCACCGCCGAGCTTCAGGAAGGCGTGATGAAGACGCGCATGCAGCCGATCGGCAATGCTTGGCAGAAGCTGCCGCGGGTCGTGCGCGATCTGTCCGCCGAGCTCGGCAAGGACATCGAGCTCGAAATGCTCGGCGCCGAAACCGAGCTCGACCGCCAGGTGCTGGAACTCGTCAAGGACCCGCTCACCCATCTCGTGCGCAATTGCGCCGATCACGGCATCGAGACGCCCGCCGAGCGGATTGCCGCCGGCAAATCGAAGAGCGGCACCATAAAGCTGACCGCCTGCCACCAAGGCGGTCACATCATCATCGAGATCGCCGACGACGGCCGCGGCCTCAACCTCGCGCGCATCAAGGCGAAAGCCATCGAACTCGGGCTCGCCAGCGAAGCCGAAATGGCCGCCAAGTCCGAAGGCGAAGTCTGCAATCTCATTTTTTCGCCGGGTTTCACTACCGCCGCGGAAATCACCAGCATTTCCGGGCGTGGCGTCGGCATGGACGTGGTGCGCAGCAATATCGAGCAGATCGGCGGCACGGTCGAGTTGAAGTCCGCTCCCGGCGCCGGCACCACGTTCACCATCAAGATCCCGCTGACGCTGGCGATCGTCTCCGCGCTCATCGTCGAAGCCGCAGGCGAACGCTTCGCCATTCCGCAATTGTCGGTGCTTGAACTCGTGCGCGCCGGCGGCGCGGGCGATCATCGCATCGAGCGCATCAAGGGCACGCCGGTGCTGCGGCTGCGTAATACGCTGTTGCCGCTCCTGCATTTGAAGGAAGTCTTGAAGCTCGGCCAGGCCGAAGGCGAAAACGGCTTTGTGGTCGTGACCCAGGTCGGCAATCTGGTGTTCGGCACCATCGTCGACTCGGTGTTTCACACCGAAGAAATCGTCATCAAGCCGATGTCATCGAAGCTTCGGCATATCGGCGTGTTTTCGGGAACCACAATTCTGGGCGACGGGTCGGTCATCATGATCCTCGATCCGAACGGCGTGGCGCAGGCGCTCGGCCGCGCCGCGCAGGCCGCGCATGCCGAGGGCCCGGGACGCAAGGAAAACGAAGAAGTCGAGAGCGAGAACACGGTGTCGCTCCTGGTATTCCGCGCCGGATCGCAGCGCCCGAAGGCGGTGCCGTTGTCGCTCGTGACGCGCCTCGAGGAGATCGATTGCCGCCGCATCGAAATCTCGGACGGCCGCCATCTCGTGCAATATCGCGATCAGCTGATGCCGCTCTTGCGTATCGACACCGATACCGGCTTGAAGCGTGAGGGTTCGCAGCCGATCCTGGTGTTTTCGGATCACGGCCGCTCGATGGGGCTCGTGGTCGACGAGATCGTCGACATCGTCGAAGACAAGCTCGATATCGAAGTCGCGAGCAACCGGCCGGGCCTTCTTGGCTATGCGGTGGTCAAGGGCGCGACGACCGAGATCATCGACGTCGGACATTTCCTGCCGCAAGCCTTCGAGGATTGGTTCCGCAACCGCGACGGCGCGGCGTCGCGCCCGGCACGCAAAATTCTCCTGGTCGACGATTCCGCATTCTTCCGCGACATGCTCGCGCCGCTGATCAAGGCCGCCGGTTATCGGGTGGTCGCGGTCGGCTCGGCGGCGGAGGCGCTCGCCGCGCTGCAATCCGGCAACCGCTTCGATCTTGTCGTGACCGACATCGAAATGCCCGACATGGACGGCTTTGCGCTTGCCGCGGCGATGCGCGGCGCTCCCGGCACCGCGGAAATCCCCATCATCGCGCTGGCCGCGATGGTTTCCGTCGATGCAATCGAACGCGGACGCGCCGTCGGCTTCCATGATTTTGTCGCCAAATTCGACCGCACCGGGCTGATCGCGGCGATCAAGGAGCAAAGCGCCGGCCTCGAGCGGGCAGCGTGACAGCGATGAACGACAACCTGAGTCTTACCGAATACGTGACCTTCACCACCGGCGGCCAGCTGTTCGGCCTGCCGATCGAGCGCGTGCAGGACGTGTTCAAGCCGGCCAATATCACGCGGGTGCCGCTCGCCAGCACCGAGATCGCGGGTGTGCTCAATCTGCGCGGCCGCATCGTTACCGCGATCCATCTGTCCGCGCGGCTCGATTTGGCGAGCGGCGGCAGGGCGTCGGCGCCGAAAACCTCGGCCGCAATGGCGATTGGCATCGAATTCGAATCGGAATCGTTCGGCCTTCTCGTCGATAGCGTCGGTGAAGTGCTCAAGCTCGCGGACGGCGATCGCGAGCCGAACCCGATCAATCTTGATCGCAAGCTCGCGCGTGTCTCGGCAGGCGTATTCCGGCTCGATGGAGAGCTTCTCGTTGTGCTCGACGTCGATCGCTTGCTGGATCTCGGCGCGGAGGCCGCGGCGGCATGAATGCGAAGGAATGTTTTTCGTGGCAACGCAATTCGCGGCGGCTCGGCCGCGTGACTAGAGTGAGGAAACGATGAAAACCTGTCTGATTGTCGACGACTCCAGCGTCATCAGAAAAGTGGCCCGTCGCATCCTCGAAGGGCTCGATTTCCAGATCATGGAAGCCGAGAACGGCGAGGAGGCGATCGAAACCTGCCGGAACCAGTTGCCGGACGCCATCCTGCTCGATTGGAACATGCCGAAGATGGACGGCTATGACTTCCTTCGCGTGCTGCGCCGGCTGCCCGGCGGCGACCGGCCCAAAGTGGTGTTCTGCACCACCGAGAACGATGTCGCGCATATTGCCCGCGCGCTGCATGCCGGCGCCAACGAATACATCATGAAGCCGTTCGACAGAGACATCGTCGAGGCCAAGTTTCAGGAGGTCGGCCTGATCTAGGTTCTGCGGCGCTTCGCGCCGGTAAAAGCCAGAATATCGAGAGTCCGCGTTTCATGAGTACCGTTCTCGCAGCCGCGATTTCTGCGTCTCCTGCCGAGCAGCCGATCCGTGTCATGGTCGTCGACGACGCCGTCGTCGTGCGCAGCCTGTTGGCGCGCTGGGTCGACGCCGAACCCGACATGCGGACGGTTGCGTCGCTGCGGACCGGGCGCGAGGCGGTGACGCGGATCGACAAAGGCGACGTCGACGTGGTGGTGCTCGACATCGACATGCCGGAACTCGACGGCATCTCGGCGTTGCCGCTCTTGCTGCAGAAAAAGCGCGATCTCGTCGTGATCATGGTTTCGACGCTCACCCGCCGCAGCGCCGAGATCAGCTTGCGGGCGCTGGCACTGGGCGCAGCCGACTACATCCCAAAGCCGGAGACAGCGCGCGAAACAACCACCTCGGCGTCGTTCCGCCGCGAATTCATCGAAAAAATCCGCACCCTCGGCCGTGGCCGGCCGGCCTTGCGCGCCCCGGCACCCGGTACGATGGCGCCGCCGCAAGCCAAGGCATCGCTCGTGTCGCGCGGCCGCAGGAGCGATCTCTTCCGGCCTGAATCGGGTGCCGTGCGGTTGCGGCCGTTCTCGCTGTCGCCGCCGCGCGCGCTCGTGATCGGTTCGTCGACCGGCGGACCGCAGGCACTGTCGGTCGTCGTCGAAAAGCTTCCCGCCGCGATCGACCGCGCGCCGGTTTTGATCGCGCAACACATGCCGCCGACCTTCACGACGGTTTTGGCCGAGCATTTGTCGCGGATCGGCGGCCGCGGCGCGCATGAAGCCGAGCATGGCGAGCCGGTGCTGGCCGGCGGCATCTACGTGGCTCCGGGCGGCCGCCATATGCGGGTCGTGCGCGGAACCGACGGCGGCATCAGGATCGCGCTCGGCGACGATCCGCCGATCAATTTCTGCAAGCCCGCGGTCGATGCTCTGTTCACCTCGGCGGCGTCGGTCTGGGGCTCGGCGTGCCTTGCGCTGGTGCTGACCGGAATGGGTGCCGACGGCACCGCCGGCGCGGCGGACATCGTTGCCGCCGGCGGCAGCGTGATCGCGCAGGATGAAGCAAGCTCTGTCGTCTGGGGCATGCCGCGCTCGGTTGCGCAGGCTGGCGTGTGCTCGGCGGTGCTGCCGCTCGAGGCCATCGCGCCGAAGATCGTGCGGCTGTTCTCGGGAGACCGCTCGTGACGCCGCTCGATTACGACTTTCTGCGCAAATGTCTGAAAGCGCGTTCGGGTCTCGTCCTGTCGGGCGACAAGGAATACCTGGTCGAGAGCAGGCTCCTTCCGGTCGCGCGGCGGGCCGGGTTTGCCAATCTTGGCGAGCTTGTCGGCGCGCTCAAAGCCGCGCCGGACGCGGCGCTGATGACCACCGTCGTCGAGGCCATGACGACGAATGAATCCTTATTCTTTCGCGACAAGACGCCATTCGAGCATTTCCGTTTGACCGTCATGCCGGCGCTTTTGGCGGCGCGGCGCGCTTCGCGCAGCATTCGGATCTGGTGTGCCGCGGCCTCGACCGGCCAGGAACCTTATTCGCTCGCCATGTGCCTCAAGGAGATGGAGCGCGATATCGCCGGCTGGCGCATCGATCTTCTCGGCACCGACCTGTCGGGCGACGTGCTGGAGAAAGCCCGTGCCGGGCTCTACACCCAGTTCGAAGTGCAGCGCGGGCTGCCGATCCAGTCGCTGATCAAGCATTTCACCCAAAGCGGCGAACTGTGGCAGATCGCGCCCGAGCTGCGCGCCATGGTCAAGTACCGGCAGCTCAATCTGTTGCGCGACTTCTCTTCGCTCGGCACCTTCGATCTGGTGTTCTGCCGCAATGTGCTGATCTATTTCGATGCCGACACCAAGGTGGATGTCCTTACCCGTATGGCGCAGATCACCGCCGGCGACGGCTTTCTGGTGCTCGGAGCCGCCGAGACCGTGGTCGGGCTGACCGATCGCTTCAAGATGGTCCCCGATAAGCGCGGCCTCTATGTGCCGAACAGCGCGCCGCCGCGGCTCACGACGTCCGCCAAGCCGATGCCGCGCCTGGTCGCGGTCGGCGGCGGGCGATAGAAATAGCGGGCGCTACAAACAAAAACCCCGGCCGTAAGGCCGGGGTTTTGTATTTGGCGCGGCGTGTAAGACTTACGCCGGAATCTTGACCTCTTCATCGGCCGGCTCGCGCAGCACGTAGCCGCGGCCCCACACCGTTTCGATGTAGTTCTTGCCGTTCGAGGCATTGGCGAGCTTTTTGCGCAGCTTGCAGATGAAGACGTCGATGATCTTCAGCTCCGGCTCGTCCATGCCGCCATAAAGGTGGTTGAGGAACATTTCCTTGGTCAGCGTCGTACCTTTGCGCAGGCTCAACAGCTCCAGCATCTGGTATTCTTTGCCGGTGAGATGCACCCGGGCGCCGTTGACCTCGACGGTCTTGGTGTCGAGATTGACGCAGAGGTCGCCGGTATTGATGACCGATTGGGCGTGGCCCTTGGAACGGCGCACGATGGCGTGGATGCGCGCCACCAGCTCGTCCTTATGGAACGGCTTGGTCATGTAGTCGTCGGCGCCGAAACCGAGACCCCGGACCTTATCCTCAATTCCGGCTAGCCCCGAGAGGATCAGGATCGGCGTCTTCACCTTCGATACGCGAAGGCTGCGCAGCACTTCGAAGCCCGACATATCCGGCAAGTTCAGATCGAGCAGGATGATGTCGTAGTCGTAGATCTTGCCGAGATCGATGCCTTCTTCGCCGAGATCGGTCGTATAGACGTTAAAACTCTCGGATTTTAGCATCAGCTCGATCGATTGCGCGGTGGCGCTATCGTCTTCAATTAGCAATACGCGCATGCCAGTCCCCTTCTTCGCCGCGCGGGCTCAAGGTCGGCCCGCCGCAGCGGCGCGCCTCTGGAAAACGCCTTCTACAAACTGATTCGGAACAGTAACGACGCTATGGTTAACAAAACCTGATTCTTCCATGCAAGCATTCTCTGGGCAAATTCTCGCGAATCGCCTTAAGATGTTGCTGGGTAGTGGTTTTTTAGCCACGTTCGTGTTCATGTTTCGAATTAAGTTTCGGCGCTAACCGACTCATCCGACTCGCACCTCCCTTCTGGAGGGGCAAGCTGCCTTGGCCCTAAGGACAACTGCGCAATGATTAACGTCCCGGGTAAACAAGCGATTAATATTGGCCCCCGGAAGGTAACCATTCTTTCCAAACTTCAGATCTGTGGCCGGCATGGGAACGGCGCATGAAGGCGCTCGCCGAGCAGATTAGTGAGCTCGACGGCATCGAAATCTATGGCCGCGTCGTCGGCGTGCGCGGGTTAATGGTCGAGGTCGCGGGCCCGCTGCATGCGATGTCGGTCGGCGCCCGCGTCATCATCGAGACCCCTACGAAGAACATTCCCTGCGAGGTAGTGGGCTTCTCGGGCGTTAACGCGCTCCTGATGCCGTTTGCTCCGCTCGAGGGCGTGCGGCGCGGTTGCCGCGCGGTCGTGAGTTCCGTCGCCGGCGCGGTGCGCCCCTCGGCGGCCTGGCTCGGCCGTGTGGTCAATGCGCTCGGCGAACCGATCGATGGCAAGGGTGCCTTGCTGTACGGGCCATCGCCTTATCCGTTCCGCAATACGCCGCCGCTTGCGCATGCGCGCCGCCGCGTCGGCTCGCCGCTCGATCTCGGAGTGCGGGTCCTCAATACTTTCATTACTTGCTGCCGCGGCCAGCGTATGGGCATTTTCTCGGGTTCCGGCGTCGGCAAATCGGTGCTGCTGTCGATGCTGGCGCGCAATGTGGCCGCCGACGTCACCGTGATCGGGCTCATCGGCGAACGCGGCCGCGAGGTGCAGGAATTCTTGCAGGACGATCTTGGCGAGGCCGGTCTCGGCCGCTCGGTGGTCGTGGTCTCGACCTCCGACGAGCCGGCGCTGATGCGCCGCCAGGCCGCCCATGTCACGCTCGCCATCGCCGAATATTTCCGCGACGAGGGCAAGGACGTGCTGGTGCTGATGGATTCGGTCACCCGCTTTGCCATGGCGCAGCGCGAGATCGGGCTCTCCGCCGGCGAGCCGCCGACCGCCAAGGGCTATACGCCGACCGTTTTCACCGAATTGCCCCGGCTTCTGGAGCGCGCCGGCCCCGGCATCGACGAGGGCACCATCACCGGCATTTTCACAGTGCTGGTCGACGGCGATGACCACAACGAACCAATCGCCGACGCCGTGCGCGGCATTCTCGACGGCCACATTGTGATGGAGCGCGCCATTGCCGAGCGCGGCCGCTATCCAGCCATCAATGTTCTCAAATCGGTGTCGCGGACCATGCCGCGGGCGGCCGATCCGGCCTATCTGCCGGCTTTGACCCGGGCCAAGCAGATCATGGCGACGTATTCGGATATGGAGGAATTGATCCGGCTCGGGGCCTACCGCTCGGGCACCAGCCCTGAAGTGGACGAAGCGATCCGCCTGCATAAGCCGCTCGAGGACTTTCTGGCCCAGGGTAAGGAAGACGCAACCAGCTTGGCGGAAGGATATCGCCGGTTGGCGCAAATTGTGGCCGCGGCGGAAACCGAACGCTAACGTTATCGTGCCACGATCCGGCCTATCGGGGGCTGCGCCAAGGCTTGGTTCCAAGGTTTGGTTCCAAGACTTGGGGCGGCTTTAACCCGTAGTTTCGGACGATGGTTTCCAAAACCACGGCTTTCGGAACGGCTTCGGGGGAGTAGTAGTCGATGAAGTCCCGTGAGACGCTCATTCGCCTGAAGAAGTTTCAGGTCGACGAAAAGCGCCGCAAGGTCGCGCAGATCGAAACCATGATCGCCGAATTCGAGCGCATGGCGGGCGATCTCGAGCGCGAAATCCGCGTCGAACAGGATCGTGCCGGCATCCACGATCCCGGCCATTTTGCCTATCCGACCTACGCCAAGGCGGCGATCGCGCGGCGCGAGAACCTCAAGCGCTCCGCGGAGGAACTGCGCGTGCAGCTCGACGACGCCAAGTCCGCGCTCGGCGAGGCCTTCGACGACCTCAAAAAGGTCGAGCTGCTCGATGAACGCGATCAGTTGCGCGAACGCGAGGCCGAGAACGCCGCCGAACAGGCCGAGCTCGACGACATCGCCCTGATGCGGGCCCGCGGCGTCGCGCCGGCGTAAGCGCTACTCCCGATTTAGCGTTCAATTCGATCCCACAGGGCCATCCCCTGGGGCGCCGCCTTCGTTCCCATCGGCGCGGGAACAAGCGCCACCTGTGCCAAAATGCGACGCCTGGACCGGCTATTCCTTTCCTTCCTGGTCTCTTTCGCTCTCGACGAAGGCCACGCTGAGCGGCGATAATCCGCCCGGTTGAGGGCGTCCGGGGCGTCGGGTCTATTCGGGTCTTTTTGAACCTTGAGACCGGCCCCCTCCGCGTGGGTCGTTATGTTGATGCAGAGTGAACTGGTGTGGCTGCTCGGCGCCGTCGCCAAGGGCGATGAGGCCGCATTCGAGCGCCTCTATGCCGCAACCCGCGCGAAACTTTACGGGGTCCTGCTCCGTATCTTAGGCAGACCGGCCTTGGCCGAGGAGGTCATGCAGGAAACCTATTTGAAAGTTTGGAAGATGGCCGACCAATTCGACCCCGGGATCGCGAGCCCGATCACCTGGATGGTGGCGATGGCGCGCAACCGCGCCATCGATATCGTGCGCAAACGCGGCGACGTTTCGATCGAGGACGAACCCGATGCGCTGGAGGTTGCCGCCGAAGCCCCGGCGCCGCTGGCGCGCCGCGAGATGACCGAAGAGCTCAAACGGCTGTTGTCCTGCCTTGGCAAGCTCGATCCGGAAAAGCAGCGCATCGTGCTGCTCGCCTATTACAGCGGCTGGAGCCGCGACCAGCTCGCGCAAAAGCTCGATATCCCGGTGAACACGATCAAGACCTGGCTTCGCCGCAGTCTGCTCGAAATTCGCGAGTGTATGGGGGACCGGACATGATCCCGAAGAGTGCCAACGCAACGACCGAGTGCAGAATTCTTAGCTGAGGTTACGATGTACGACGACGACCGGGATGCCCTAGCCGCCGAATACGTGCTGGGAACACTGTCCACCGACGAGCGCGATCAGGCCGAGGCGCTGCTCGCGATCGATCCAGGTTTTGCCGAGATCGTCCGGGTGTGGGAGCGCCGGCTCGGCGAGCTCAACGTCATGGTCGAGGCGGTCGAGCCGCCGTCCGATGTCTGGGATAAGATCAAAGGCGAGATCGGTCTTGCCGGCGCGAGCTTCGACGCGGCGCAATCTGCCGGGTCCAGTTTCGAGGAGGCCGCACCCCCGACCACGCCTGACGCACCGATCGAGATGACGGCGGAGACCGCAATGGCGCCCGAGCCGGAATTCGAACTCGCGCCCGAGGAACCGGCCACGGATTTTCTAGCCGAGACGCCGCAGGATCTGGACGCTGTGCGTGATCTAGACACTGCGCAAGATCTAGACACTCCGATCGTGCCGCATGATTTGGATGTCGCGATGCCGCCGCGGGACTTGGAGGCGCGGGACTTGGAGGAAAGTTCTGAAGTTGCGGCGCTGGCTTCGAGCCTGTTACCGGCGGAGCCTGAGAGCGAAGCGCCGCCGCAGCCCGTGGTAGCGCAGTTTGCCTCGCCTCCGGAGGGGCGTACAGCCGACGTCATCCGGCTCCAGCGCGGCGTGCGGCGTTGGCGCGGCGTCACTGCCGCAATGAGCGCGATTGCTGCGCTGCTTGCGGTCTTCATCGCGGTCACGCAATTTGCACCCGGGCTTATTCCGCTGAACCGGCAGGCGCCGCCGTTGGTCGCGGCTAATCCGCAAGCTCCGAGCCACCGTTTTGTCGCGGTACTGCAGCAGGAGCCTACGGCGCCGGCCTTTCTGCTGACGGTTGATCCGCAAGCCCGCACCTTCACGGTGCGCAGGGTATCGGCGACCCCCGAAGCCGGCCGTAGTTACGAGCTGTGGCTGTTGCCGAGCAAATCACCAAGCCCGCGCTCGCTCGGCGTGGTCGGCGCCGACGAATTCACCACGCGCCCGATCCCTGCGGGTTTCGATGTCGATGCGATGCGGGGGGCGGGCTATGCGGTTTCGCTCGAGCCCGCCGGCGGATCGCCAAGTGGCGCCCCGACCGGCCCGATCCTGTTTACCGGAAGCATGGTGGAATCGCTGCCGGGCGCGCGAAGCTAACGGCGGACCAAACCCACGCTCGTTCCAGCGAAAAGCCGGAATCCATCCAACATAATGAAAGATCGATCCTCGGCTAGGCGGGGGCGGCCGCAGCGCGGCCAGTTCAGCGAATAACCGGAATATGTCCGCTCATGGTGGTGGGTTGGCCGGCTTTGACCAAAGCGGTCGTGCCAATGTCGATATTGGTGTCGACCTGCGCAAAAATGCCGATAATCGCGACCACGGTCGCGCAAACAAGGCCAATGACCACGATCTTCAAATGGGTGGCACGGTCGGCACTGTACATGGAATGGTTCATTACAACCTCCCGTTTCTGCGCATTAGTCGCGGCAGCCGGGTTAACGGGTTCATCTGACTCGAAGAATTAGCTACGGGGCGGCGCTGACGACACGGGCCCTCACCGAAGCTTGAACACCCGTGATAACCGTTGATCGGCGCGATCGTTCCGGCGGCCGCGGTTCAGATGCTGCCGACGGTCTTCAGCCGGGCACGCGGGTGAATTTCCGACTGCGCCAGCACGCTGGTCTGGGCCCGGAAGCGCTCGATAATGCCGCGCACAAACGGCCGGATGGCGGGGGACGTGACCAGGACCGGCGCCTCGCCCTCACGCGCCGCCTGCTCGAATTTGTCACGCACCAGATTGATGAACTCGGTCAATTTCGACGGCTGCATGGCGAGATTGCGGTCGTCGCCCTGGCCGACGATCGATTCGGCGAAGGCTTGTTCCCATTTGGCGGTGAGCGCGATGATCGGCAGCGTGCCTAAGGGCGTGACGTGCTGCGCGCAGAGCTGCCGCGCCAGCCGGGCGCGGACGTGTTCGGCGAGCAGCGCTGCATTCCGCGTTGCCGGCAGCCCATCGGCAATGCCTTCGAGGATGGTCGAAAGATCGCGGATCGATACCCGCTCGGCGAGCAGGATTTGCAGCACGCGCTGGATCCCCGAAATGTTGATCTGAGACGGGACGATGTCCTTGATCAGCTCGCTCTGTTCCTTGGGCAGTTCTTTGATCAGTTTCTGAACCTCGCCGTAGGACAATAGCTCCGACATATTGGCCTTGATCAGTTCGGTGAGGTGGGTGGCGAGCACGGTCGCGGCGTCGACCACCGTCAAACCCTTGACGGCGGCCTCCTCCTTCAGCGAGGCGTCGATCCAGGTCGCCGGCAGCCCGAATGTCGGCTCGGTCGTATGCGTGCCCGGCAGCGTCACCTGATTGCCGGACGGGTCCATGACCATGTACTGGCCGTGCCACACCTTGCCGCTGCCGGCGTCGACTTCCTTGATCTTGATGATGTAGCTGTTGGCGTCGAGCTGCATATTGTCGAGGATGCGCACGGCCGGCATGACGAAGCCCATTTCGATCGCGAGCGACCGGCGCAAGGCCTTGATTTGCTCGGTCAGGCGGTCGGAGCCGTCGGGCGCATTGACCAGCGGCAGCAGCGCATAGCCGAGCTCGATCTTGAGGTCGTCCATCTTCAACGATGTCGTGATCGGCTCTTCGGCCGGCTCGGCCTTCGCGATTTCGGTCTTTTTGGTTTCGGCGGCGACCGCCTGTTTGGCGCGCCGGTCGATCATATAGGCAAGGCTCGCCGTCCCGCCGCCGAGCGCGAGGAACGGGATCATCGGAATGCCCGGCAGGACCGCGATGACCAGCATGACCGCGGCCGACATGCCGAGCGCCTTGGGGTAGCCCGAGAGCTGGGCCAAAAGCGCCTTGTCGGCGGCGCCGGACACGCCGGCCTTGGATACTAAGAGGCCTGCGGCCATCGATACGATCAGGGCCGGTATCTGCGTCACCAGGCCGTCGCCCACGGTCAGGAGCGTGTAGGTGCGGGCCGCCTCGAGGAAGGTCAAGCCTTCCTGCACGATGCCGATGACCATGCCGCCAAGCACATTGATCATCACCACGAGCAGGCCGGCGATGGCGTCGCCGCGTACGAATTTCGAGGCGCCGTCCATGGCGCCGAAAAAGCCGGATTCGTCTTCCAGGTTCTTGCGCCGCTGCCGCGCCACTTTCTCGTCGATCATGCCAGCATTGAGATCGGCGTCGATCGCCATCTGCTTGCCGGGCATGGCGTCCAAATGAAAGCGCGCCGCGACTTCGGCGATGCGGCCGGAGCCCTTGGTGATGACCACGAAATTCACGATGACGAGGATCGTGAACACGATGATGCCGATGACGAAGTTGCCGCCCATCACGAAGTTGCCGAACGCCTCGATGACGTGGCCGGCGGCAGCCGAACCTTCGTGGCCGTGCGCCAGGATGAGCCGGGTCGAGGCGAGATTGAGCGACAGCCGCAGCATGGTCGCGATCAACAGCACCGTTGGGAAGGCCGAGAATTCGAGCGGTTCGTGGATGAACAGGGACGTCATCAGGATCAGCACGGAAAAGGTGATCGAGATGGCGAGGGTGAAATCGAGTACCGTCGGCGGCAGCGGCAGAATGAGGATCACGAGGATCGTCATCATGCCGACCGCGAGGGCGATATCGCTGCGCCGGAGCATGGTGCCGAAGTCTGCGAGACGCGATAGGGCGGTTTCCCCGCCTGGCGCCGGAACTGCGTCACTCATGCCGGTCGATCTACTCCGCCTACGATCACGTGACTCAAAGCTATGCACTGCAGCTGGTGGGCCGCCGGCACGGAGAATCGGAGCCGCGCTCGAGTCCAAATTTGTCCCAGAAGGTTCAGGGGAGAGGGTGGGGCCTCCCAGGCAAAATGTGCCGGGTATATGGTTAGCGGCTGGTTAACGGGCGGCAGACGGGGGCGCGAAAGTGTGGCATGCCGGCGCGCAAAGGGGTTCACGAGCTATGATTTGCGTCATTTGCCGCGTTACGGCCCTTGCCGCCCTCTTGGCGACGACGCCGGCGCTCGCCGATACGATCGACCCCGGGCTGTGGAAGATCATCACCCGAACTGCGACCGGGGGCGTGATCGGACCGCCGCACGAATCGTCCAAATGCCTGACCTCCGAGCAGACCCGTGACCTCGCCACGACGTTCTCGCCGGTGGCTGAAACCGTCAATTCCGCCTGTTCGCCGATCGAGCGTCATCTCGACGGGCGGCGACTGAATTGGCGTCTGGTCTGCAAGGGCCAGCTCGATATGGAACTGACCGGGGAGTTTGATTTCGACAGTCCGCATCACTACACCGCGACGGTGCAGACCAAGGCGACGATGGGCGGAATGCCGATGGTCGATTCGCAGAACACGTTGGAAGGGCAATGGGTGTCGGAGTGCAAATAGCTTTGCCGGATCTTCGGCCCATGATCCTTGGCCCATGATCCTTGGCCCATGATCCTTGGCCCATGATCTTCGGCCGATGGCCGCGCCAACGTAACCCGGAAAGAGCCGGCGCCGTAATAGCATAACATCGCATCTTGATCGTATTCTGCGCAGGTCGGGGCAACGAGGTGCATGATGCAGTCGCCATTCATCGACCCCTGGACCCACAATCACACCTTTCTCGGCGAGCATCACGAGACGCATGAGCGGCGCACCTGGAGCGTTGTTGCGCTGACCGCCGTCATGATGATCGCCGAAATCATCGGCGGCACGCTGTTCGGCTCGATGGCGCTGGTCGCCGACGGCTGGCACATGGCGACCCATGTCGCGGCGCTGGCGATCGCCGCGCTCGCCTATCTGTTCGCTCGCCGCCACGCCGATGACGTGCGCTTTTCGCTCGGCACCGGCAAATTCGGCGAGCTGGCCGCGTTTTCGAGCGCCATCATTCTGGGCATGATCGCGCTCGGCGTCGCCTACGAGTCGCTATTGCGGCTTGGGCATCCGGTTTCGATTCATTTCCGCGAGGCGATTCCGATCGCGGCGCTGGGGCTTTGCGTCAATCTCCTCAGCGCCTGGCTGTTGCGCGCCGAGCACCACCACGGCCACGCGCACGGGCAAGACCAGGAGCATGACCATGAGCATAACTACGAGCATGGCCACGATCATGACGACCATGATCATGGCCATCACGACCATCATGCGCATGCCGCGCATCACCACGACATCAATCTACGCGCCGCCTATGTGCATGTGCTCGCCGATGCACTCATCTCGATCCTGGCGATTGCCGGCCTCACGGCGGCGTGGGCGTTCGGCTGGCTCTTCATGGATCCGCTGGTGGGCCTCGTCGGCGCGGTGGTGATCGCGAGCTGGGCGCTGAGTTTGCTGCGTGCCGCCGGCGGCGTGCTGCTCGACACCGTGCCCGACGCCGATCTGGCGCAGCGTATCCGCGCGCGCATGGAGCGTGACGGCGACCGGCTTTGCGACCTGCATGTCTGGCGGGTGGGGCCTGGGCACATCGCGGTGATGGCCTCCATCGTCTCGGCGGCGCCGCAAGCTCCGGCGGTTTACAAAGAACGCCTCGCCGATCTCGCCGGGCTGTCGCATGTCACCGTCGAAGTCCATGCGTCTTCAAACTAGGCGAATGGCGAACAGCGAGTGGCGAATGGGGAAGGCAAGACACTGGCAAAGCACCCCTTTCTATTCTCTACTCGCCGTTCGCTATTCGCTCGCCGCGGCGCTAACGGCGGCGTTTGTTTCCCACGCCGCCGCGCAAGATCGGCCCGCTTCCTTCGTCGATGCAGCAACGCTGGTGCCCGGCCTGGTGACCGACATGCGCTATGCCGGATCGCATAATTTCACCGGCCGGCCGGTCGACGGCTATGCGGCGCCGCGCTGTTTGCTGACGCGCGAGGCGGCGAGCGCGCTAGCCGCGGCGGCGCGCGAGTTTGCCCCCCAAGGCTTGGTCATAAAGGCCTTCGACTGCTATCGGCCGGTCCGCGCGGTGATGAATTTCATCCGCTGGGCGCGCGATCTCGGCGACACCGCCGCCAAGGCCGAGTTCTATCCCGCTGTCGATAAGCGGACGCTGTTCCGCGACGGCTATATCGCGTCGCATTCCGGCCATTCGCGCGGTTCGACCATCGATCTGACGCTGGCCCATAAAAGCGGCGAAGAACTCGACATGGGCACGCCGTTCGACTTCTTCAGCCCGAAATCATGGACCGCCGATCCGAGCGTAACGCCTGCCCAGGACGCCAACCGTATGCTCCTCGCCACAACCCTGCGGCGGCACGGCTTTCACGGCTATGACAAGGAATGGTGGCACTTTACGCTCATGCACGAGCCGTTCCCGGAGACCTATTTCGATTTTCTGGTAAACTAGGCTGTTGATTGGGCGAGGGGGTTTCCGCTCGCCGTGAGGGAAGCGCATTTCACGCTTGGGGAGGGTCCGATGAGAATGGGTCTTGCTGCGATCGCATTGCTGATGAGCGCCGCCGGCGCCTGGGCGCAGACACCGACGGTGTCGGAGGCCAAAGTCACGCTCGTTGGAACGATCGACGCCCAGGTCACCGGTAAAGTGGCGGCGCCCGGTGTCGTCAGCGATACCGTCAATCAAGGCACCTACCATTTCGTGACCAACGCCACGACGATGGAAGCCCGCAAGGGATTGAATTTCGGCTTTCAGTACCGGCTCATCGGTTCGCCGGCGGGCGCCAAGGTCGCGATCCGCAAGGTGACGATCTTCCCGGCGCCGGGGATGCGCAACCCTAAGACCGGCGAGGTCCTGACTCGCGACGACTATATCGAGATGAACACGGTCGGGCAGCCGGGGCTGAAAGCCTACACCATCGACAACGATTGGGAAGCGGTACCGGGGGACTGGGTTCAGCAAATCTGGTTGGGCGAGCAGAAATTGGCGGAGCAGACATTCACGCTGACCAAGCCGTGATGGCCGGGCATCGCTCGCCGGTTTACAGCCCCAGATAAAACTTCTTGATCAAATCGTTGTTGTTGAGTTCGTCCATGGTGCGGCCCTCGAAGGCGATCTTGCCGTGGACGATGACATAGCCGCGGTCGGCGATGCGGATGGCTTGGGTGAAATTCTGTTCGGCCATCAGCACAGTGAGAGAATAACGCCGTTTCATCTCGCTGATCGCCTCGATGGTGCGGCTGACGAGGATCGGCGCGAGCCCGACCGACGGCTCGTCGACCAGCAAGATTTTCGGCGCCACCATCAAAGCGCGGCCGAGCGCCAGCATCTGCTGCTCGCCGCCCGACATGCTGCCGGCGAGTTGCTTGCGCCGCTCGGCGAGCCGCGGAAAAGTTTCGTAGCAGACCGCGAGATTGCGCGTGAGCTCGCGCCGCGCGGCGGGGCGGAAGGCGCCAAGCAATAGGTTTTCCTCGACCGTCAGAAGCGGAAACAACCGGCGGCCTTCCGGCACCAGTACGATGCCGAGGTCGACGATCTCCTCGGTGGTGCGGCCGACCAGGTCATGATTGATGCCGTCGATCTCGGCCGTGATCGAGCCTTCGCTCGGGCGCACCATGCCCATGATGCATTTCATCAGCGTCGATTTGCCGTTGCCGTTGGTGCCGAGCAGCACGACGGTCTCGCCGCCGGCGACCTTGATCGACACGTCGTCGATGACGCGCACGGCGCCGTAGGCGGCGTGAATGCCCCTGATGGTGATGCTATTGGCCAAGATACGCCCTCTCGACCTCGGGATTGCGCATGACGTCGTCCGGCGCCCCGTCGGCGATCTTTTTGCCGGAGACCAGCACCACCAGCCGGCGCGAGAAGCTCATCACCGCGCGCATGATGTGTTCGATGAGGATCACGGTGACGCCGTGTTCGTTGAGCCGCACCAGGAGCGCAAGGATTTCCTCGACTTCGGAATGGGTGAGGCCGGCCATCGCTTCGTCGGCGATCAGGAGTTTGGGCTCCGCCGCCATGGCGCGCACCAGCTCGAGCTTGCGCATCTCGACCTGGGTGAGGTCGCGCGGCATCCGCCGCGCCTTGGCGTCGAGGCCGACTTCGCGCAGCAGATCGAAGCAGCGCTCCTCGATTTCGCGCGCGCCGTGATGGGTGCCGCGGGCTGCTACGGTGTAGAGGAGCGGGATGCGGATATTGTCGAGCAGACTCATGCTGACGAACGGCCGCGGCAGCTGAAAGCTTCGTGCCAGGCCGAGATGGGTGCGCCGATGGGCGTCGAGCCCGTCGAGCTTGCGGCCGTCGAAGCGCACCGCGCCTTGTTCGTTGCGCAACGTGCCGCAGATGCAATTGACCAGCGTCGATTTGCCCGAGCCGTTCGGCCCGATCAGACCGAGGCGCTCGCCCGCCGGCACCGAAAGCGAAATGCTGTCCAGCGCGACGAAGCCGCCGAAACGCTTGCCGAGGTCCTGAACTTGAAGGAGGTCTTGAACTTGCGGCAGGTCGTTCACGGCACGGCCTCCGGGGAATCGGTCTCGACGCGGCGGCGGCCGACGAAGTCGTCGGGCTTGCGCTGCCAATATTTGTGCACCAGCCCAACAATGCCGTTCGGCGCGACGATGACGAAGCCGACCAAAAGACAGCCGACGATCAGGAGATTGACCGCGGACGAGATCGTGACGGTGGCGATCTGCTGCAGCGAGCCGAGCAGCACCGCGCCGATCAGCGGGCCGACCCAGCTTGTGGTGCCGCCGATCAGCGGCATGGCGATCGAATTCACGGCGTAGTCGAGCCCGAAGGTGGACGATGGCTGCAGATAACCGATGTAGTAGGGAAACGGCGCGCCGGCCATTCCCATCAACGCACCAGAGATCGTGGTGGCGATGAGTTTCAGACGCAGCGTCGGCACGCCGGAGGCTTCGGCGGCGAGCTCGTCGTCGCGGATCGTGGCGAAGCCGTAACCGAGCCGCGAATGCTCGATCAGCCGCGCCACGGTGATCGCCACCACCGCGAGCAGCATCATGATCAAAAACAGATAGCGGATATAATTGCCGAGCGGGGCGATTTCCTCCGGCCGCACCACATAGGCGCCGCGCGAGCCGCCGACGTAATCCCAATTGACGACCAGCGTTTGCAGCACGACGGCGAGCGCCAGCGTCGCGATGGCGAAAAACGCGCCGCGCAGCCGCAGAGTCAGGTATCCCATGCCGAAGCCGACCAAGCCCGATACCGCGCCGCCGATCAGCATCAGCGCCGGAATCGGCAGCCCGTACAGTTCGTTTTCGCTGGTGAACTTATAGATCGCGACCGTCGAATAGGCGCCGAGCGCAAAGAACGCGGCGGAGCCGAAATTCACATAGCCGCAATAGCCGCCGAGAATGTTCCACGCCGTGCTCAGCACGACATATTGCATCACCACATACCCGGCGAAGAACACGTAATCGTTGCCGGTCGCAAAGGCGAGCGCCAGAACCGCGGCGGCGATACCGGTCCAGAGAGCGAAAAAAACCGGGGTGCGCACGGTTCACCGTCCCATAATGCCGGCCGGCCGCACCGCCAGCGTCAATAACAGAAAACCGAAGGACACGGCGGGCGCCCAGGACGGGCCGTAGAAGGTCGCGGTGAGGCTTTCGACGATGCCGATCAGCATCGCCGCGATCACGGTGCCGGGCAGGCTGCCCATGCCGCCGAGCACGCAGATCGCAAAAACGCGGCCGATATATTCGCGTCCGACGGACGGCTCGACGGGCTGGATGATGATGAGAAAGGCGCCGGCAAGCGAAGCGGTCGCAATCGAAATGCCGAAGGCGATGCGCTTGATGCGAATCGGGTTCACCGCCAAGAGCCGCAGCGCCAGCTGATCCTGCGCCACCGCCATGATGGCGCGGCCGATGAAAGTGCGCGTCAGGATCGTCTGCAGCACGCCGATGAGAAGAAGCGACACCAAAAACGGCACCAGGATGCGCAACGGGATGTCGAGCAGACCGAAGTGCCAAGCCGGCCCGATATAGGCCGCGTCGACATAGCGGTAGTCGACGCCGAAATAGAGCACGAGCGAAACTTCGGTGATGAACAAAAGGCCGAAGAAGAAGGCGAGCCCGCGCAGCGATTCCTGACCGTGTTTTTCGAACGACACGTAGTAGATCTGATAAATGCCGGCGCCGAGCGCATAGAACAGCGGCAGCATCACGATCGCAGTGAGGATCGGATCGAACCCGTAAGTCACGTTGACGATATAGGCGACATAGGAGCCGAGAATGATGAAGGCCGGGTGGGCGATATTGACGATGTCGAGGATGCCGAACGAAATCGACACGCCGCAGGTCACCGCCGCATAGAAGCCGCCGATCAGGATGCCCGAGACGATGGCATTGATGAGAAGATCGTAGGAAAAGATCATTCCGTCCCCAAAACCCCGTACTCTTCTTGCTCGGCCGCACGCGACGTGCGGGTAACGTCTCGAATTGGCTATTAAAAACCTCTCCCCGCCGGGCGGGGAGAGGTCGCGTCGCTGTACCCCGGGGCGCTCGAGCCCCGCCGATATTGCGGGCTCAGAGGAAGGGTCCCCCAACCCTTCACCGGAGCTTAAGCTGCGGCGCGCACCCGGTCCGGAATGGCGAGCGGCTTATTGGCGCTGTTGAGGAATTCGATGGTCATGAAGACCATTTCCTTGTCGCCGAGATTTTCCAGGTCGTGGACTTTGAACTCGCCCGGCCCGTAGGTCTCGTGGCGGGTCTCACCCGGCTGATAGGTGTATTCGACGGTAGTGCCGTCGTGGATGTGCTGGCGGCCGCGCCCGCCCGAAACCGCCGTCCAGAAATAATCGAGCACATGGCGGTGGAAGCCGATCCGCTCGCCCGGCGCCAGCCGGATGATCCATACCCGGACCCGCTCGCTCTCCGAAACAAGCGTGGAACCGACGCAGCCGTTGTTATTCTGCCGTTCGCGCTCGAACTCCGCCGCGATCGCGGCCGGCCACGCCGATTTTTCGGCGCGATCCGAGGTCTTATCCAGCATGGTCAGAGCCATGGTTTCCTCCAAGAATTGGCGTTCGGCCAAGAATTATTGGCACACTATAGAAAACCTTTGCGGGTTAGGAAATAGCTTGGGGAATGTCGGGGACTTAGCATGGCAAGCCAACGCCGCGCGGTGATCATCGGCGGCTCGATGAGCGGGCTCTTGGCCGGCATTACGCTGTCTCGGCGCGGCTGGGCCGTCGATATTTTCGAGCGCGTCGAGAAGGAGCTCGCCGGCCGCGGCGCCGGCATCGTGGCGCAAGCCGAACTGATCGGCCGTTTGAACGCGCTGGGCCTCGATACCAGAGACCTCGGCGTCGCGATGTCGACCCGCAAAATCCTCGACGCCGCCGGGCGCACGACCGCGACGCTCGAATGCCCGCAAGTTCTCACCGCCTGGGAGCGGGTCTATCGCGTGTTGCGCGATGCTTTTCCGGCAGCCCATTACCACCGCGGCTGCGGGTTGAAGGGCTTTGCGCAGAACGGTCTGGAGGTTCTGGCCCATTTCAGCGATGGAAGCTCGATTGCGGCCGAGGTCTTGATCGGCGCCGATGGGTTGCGCTCGACGGTGCGCCAGCAATGCCTGCCCGATACCGTGCCACTCTATGCCGGCTACGTCGCGTGGCGCGCGCTATTGCCGGAAAACGCGATACCGCCCGAGATCCATCGCGAACTCTTCATGCTGATGACCTTTTGCCTGCCGCCCGGCGAGCAGTGCCTCGGCTACCCGGTTACCGGACCGGATAATGAGTTGCGTGCGGGGCAGCGCCGCTACAACGTCGTGTGGTACCGCCCAGCCGACGAGGCGACCGAATTACCGGGGCTGCTTACCGACAAAAACGGCGTCGTCCATTCGGTCTCGATTCCGCCGCCGCTCATTCGCGCCGAGCCGATCGCGGCAATGCGCGCCGCAGCCGAGCGGCTATTGGCGCCGCAATTCCGCGCCATCGTCGCGCTGATCGACGAGCCGATCCTGCAGCCGATCTACGACATCGAAAGTCCGCGCCTCGCTTTCGGGCGGGTCGCCATCATCGGGGATGCCGCCTTCGTGGCGCGGCCGCATGTCGCAGCCGGCGTCTCCAAGGCCGCGGACGATGCTACCGCGCTCGCGGCCGCTCTCGACGGCGACGACGTCGAGGTGGCGCTGCGGCGCTTCGAAGCGGAGCGCCTGCCGGACAACAGAAAGATCATCGAGCGCGCCCGCCACCTCGGCGCCTATCTGCAGGCGACGCAAACCGCCGAAGAACGCGCCCGCTCGGCGCGTCACAGCATCCCGGAAGCGGTGCTGGCGGAGACCGCGGTGCTGGATTTTTTGTACTGAGCTGTCGCCGGCCGGGCTTTACAAATACGCCGCACCGGCTCCGGCCGCGAAGGCGGCGGGCTCCCCTTCCCAGACGATGCGCGCGTGTTCGAGCACATAGACGCGATCAGCGTGCGGCAGCGCGAAGGTGACATTCTGTTCGCCGAGCAGAACCGTGATGGCGCTCGATTGCCGCAGTCGCTCCAGCGCCTTGGAAATCTGCTCGAGAATGACCGGGGCTAGGCCCAGCGTCGGCTCGTCGAGGATCAGAAGCTTCGGCTTCATCATCAACGCACGCGCGATGGTGAGCATCTGCTGCTCGCCGCCCGATAGCGTGCCGGCGGCCTGTTTCTGCCGCTCGCGCAGGATCGGGAACAGATCGAACAGCCAGGCGATCTGCTCCTCCCGCTCGGCGTCGGTCAGGTGCTGGCCGCCGAGGTCGAGGTTCTCCCGCACCGTCATATCGACGAAGAGTTCGCGGCCCTCCGGCGATTGCACGATGCCGTTGCGGGCGATGGTCGCAGCCGTCAGGCCGCGCAGCGAGGACCCTTCGCGTCGGATATCGCCCGCATAGGGCAGCATGCCGGATATCGCGTTGAACAGTGTGGTCTTGCCGGCGCCGTTGAGGCCGACCACCGAGACGAATTCGCCGGCGTGAACGTGGATCGACACGCCCTGCAGCGCCTGGGCCTTGCCGTATTGGACGCTGAGATTCTCGACCTCGAGGAACGGCGTGGTGCGGTCGCGGAAGGAGGATTCCGGGCGCGCCGCCGTGACGATATCGCCGCCGAGATAGACCCGCCGCACCGTCTCGTCGCGCATGACTTCATCGGCGGTGCCTTCGGCGATGCGCTCGCCGACATACATCGCCAGCACGCGGTCGACCAATCGCGAGACGCTCTTCACATTATGATCGACCAGGAGCACGGCGCGGCCGTCGTCGCGCAATTCGCAGATAAGATCCGAGAACGCCCCGGTTTCCGTCGACGTCAGCCCGGCGAAAGGCTCGTCGATCAGCAACACCTTCGGATCGCGCGCGATCGCTTTGGCGATTTCGATCTTGCGCAGATCGGCAAACGGCAAGGTGCCCGGGCGACGGTCGAGCACCGCGCTGAGGCCGACGCGCTCGGCGATGGCGCGGGCGCGCGTATCGGTTTCCGGATCGACAAAGAGCCGGGTCAGTTTGTCCGGCAAGAGCGCGAGCTTGATGTTTTCAAGGACGGTCTGGCGGTGCAGCGGCCGCGAATGCTGAAACACGATGCCGGCGCCCAGCCGCGCGATCCTGTGCGATGGGAGGCCCGCGACCTCGACGCCGCCGATACGCACCGAGCCGGCATCGGGCCGCTCGATGCCCATGATGAGCTTCATCACCGTCGATTTGCCGGAGCCGTTCGGGCCGATCAGGCCCAAAATCTGGCCGGCGTGAACGGCAAACGACATTTCCTTCACGGCGACAAGGCCGCCGAAGCGCTTGGTGAGGCCCTTGACCTCGAGTTGCGCTTCCCCGGCCATGCTCAGCCACCTTCTTTGGTGCGGGTAAGCAAGCCGAAGAAGCCGCTCGGGAACAGCAGCACCACGACGAGCGCCATGGCGAAGACGACGAAATTGGCCAGATCGCCGATCGGCCGCAGCGCCTCGCTCATGGTGATCAGGAAGACGGCGCCCAGCACGCCGCCGATAATCGTACGCCGGCCGCCCAGCACCGCGGCGATGATGATCTGGACGCCGACCGTGATGTCGACCAGCGTCCCCACCGAGGCCGAGCCGAAATAGAACACCAGCATGCCGCCGGCGAGGCCGGAGAAGAATGCACTGATAACGAAGGCCGCAAGCTTGTGCTTGGTGACGTTGAAGCCGAGCGCGCCGGCCTGAACGGCGTCCTGGCCGCTCGCCTGCAGGATCAGGCCGACCGGCGAGCGCGCCAGCGAAAACAGGATCGCGCCGCTCACCGCCATGAACCACAGCGCGATTTCGTAGTTTTTGGTGTCGCTGATCGTGATCACGTCGGGCACCGTCAGCCCGATCTCGCCCCCGGTCAGGGAGGCATCGACGACGATGAAATTCTGCAGCATCAGCACGGCTACGAGTGTGGTGAGCCCGAAATAGGGCCCGCGCACCCGCAGCGCCGGCAAAGCGAGCACCACGCCGCCCGCGACCGCGGCGAAGGCGCCGGCGGCGAGGCAGAACCAGATCGGCGGCTGGTACAGATTATCGAGGATGCCCGCCGTATAGGCGCCGGTGCCGATCAGGAATGTCGGCCCGAAATTCACTTCCCCGGCGAAACCGAACAACAGGTCCCAGGCCATCGCGAACACGCCGAAATAGCAGGCGATGGTGAGGAGGCCGAGGATATAGCCGGACACGCCGAGCGGCAGAAAGGCCGCGAGCACGATCACCCCGAGCGCGATCAGCAAAACGCGCGAAGTGGACAGCGAGCCCATCTAGCGCCGCCCCAACAGGCCGCGCGGGCTGATATACATCACCGCGACGAGCAACAGCAGCGCCGGAATGGTGCGATAGGCCGGTGAAATCAGATAGGCCGTAATGGTTTCCAGATAGCCGACCACGTAAGCCGCGATCAGCGCGCCGGAGACGCTGCCGAGCCCGCCCAGCACCACGATGGAGAAGGCGCTCGCCGTCAGCGGTCCGACGCTGTAGGACGACACGCCGAGAAACATGCCGAGCAGCACGCCGGCAATCCCGACCAGCACGCCGTAAATGGCCCAGACGGCGATATAAACCTGCGACAGTTCGATGCCGAGCAGCGTGACGCCGCGCGGATTCATCGAGGCGGCCAGCACCGCCTTGCCGGCGCGGGTGCGATTCACCAACAGCCAGAGTACGCCGATGACGAGCCAACAGACCACCGCGGTGAAGATTTCGTTCGACGGCGTGCGCACGCCGACGATCGCCACGACGCCCTGGACGATAGGCGCCACAGTCTTGGCATTGTTGGTGTAGAAATAGGCGATCAACTCCTGCAGCATGATGCCCCACAGCAAGGTCGCGGTGAGGATGAAGATCTCTTTCTCTTCCTCGCGAATCTTGCGCGACTGCTGCAGCGGCCGGATGATGATGAAATAAGTGAGTAGCGTAGCGCCGAAGCCGACCAACACGCCGATCGCCGCGCCCGCATAGGGCCCCGCATGCAGATCGTTGCCGGCGGCCCAGGCGGCGACGACGGCGGCAACCATCAGCGCGCCATGCGACAGATTGAGCACGCCGGAGACGCCGAAAATCAGTGCGAAGCCCGTGGCGCCCAGCGCGTAGAGCGAACTGATCGCAAAGCCGTCGATCAGGATTTGCCAGAACAGCATTTTACGCTCGCACGCCCAGCTACACTTTTTTGCAGAATTCGCTCACATCAAAAATTCTCCCCGCTCGCGGGTGCGGGCGGGGAGATTGACGAAAGTGCCGTTGGTTCCCGGGTCAGTTGGCCGAACCGACTTTGATGAATTTCGGGAATTTGAGCTTGCCGTTGGCGACATTGGCCGGCCACAGATTGACCTGTTTGCCGTCTTGCCATTGCAGCATCAGGCCGGTGATGGTGTCGGGACCGACCTTGAGCGCGTGCGGATTGGGCGAGTCTTTGCCCTTGAACTGAACGCGGCCGATGGTGCCGACGTAATCGGTCTGTTCGAGCGCATCGACCAGCTTGTCGGAATCGGTCGATCCGGCCCGCTTGATGGCGTCGGCGATGTAATAGACCTCGTCATAGGCGGTGTAGCCGCAATAGGACGGGAAGTTGCCGAACTTGGCCTTGAATGCGTTGACGAAGGGCAGGGTCTTCGGGGTCACCGCGACGTCGGGGCCGGAAACGCCCTGGTAGAGCACGCCTTCGACCGCGCCATTGGTGTCGTTCCAGAAGCTCGAATTGGTCGCCTGCGAGGAGATGCCGAGCATCGGTATCGGTACTTCCTGCTGCTTCCATTGCACCGTCGGCTGCACGCCGACATGCGAAATCCCCGTGATCATCACGTCGGGCTTCTCGCCTTCGATCTTGTTGAAGATCGGCGTGAAGTCCGTGGTGTCGGGCGAGACCCGGATGTGGTCGACGACGTTGAGCCCGATATTCGGCAGGCATTTCACATATTCGGCATCGAGCGGGGTGGTCCATGCCGCGTCCTCGCTCATGACGACGGCGGTCTTCATATGGAGGTCCTTCACCAGGAGGTCGGCGGCTGCGGCACAGACCGAGTCCGACAGGCTGGTGGAGGTCAGGTAGCCGTGGAAGGTATATTTGAGGTTGTTGTAATCTTTGGCGATGTTTTGGGTGATGACGTCCGAAGCGGCGCCCGGCGTCACCATGACGGTCTTCAGCCGGCCGGTCCACGGTTCGAGCGCCAGCACCACCTCGCTGATATAGCTGGCGATGACGGCGTTGACGTGATCCTCGTTCGCGGCGCGCTGGAAAGCGCGCACCGCTTCGGCGGCCGAGGAGTGGTCGTCATAGGAGACGATCTCGATCTTGCGGCCGTTGACGCCGCCTTTGGCGTTGATCTCGTCGGCCGCGAGTTGCGCCGCCTGCGGGATCGACGAGCCGGCGACCGCCTGCGCCTCGGCGATGACGCCGATCTTGATCGGATCGCTCGATTGGGCGTAACCGGGTGTCGCCAGCGTCAGCGTAACCAGCGCCGAACTGGCGGATAAGAGCGACAGCAAGGGCGCGGATCTGCCGCGCGTATTCGACTTACGCATTGTCATAACCTCCCTGAAATCTTAACGTCTTCGGTCCCGAGATGGCCGCTTGCAGGCAGTCTATCCCATCGTTTTTGCACGGCAAGCCGGATTATCCTGGGAGGACGCCGTGTCGCGTCACCGTCCGCCCGCTCGTTTGCTTTGCCCGCCAACCGAATTCGTAAAACTCGAAACCAGAGGTAGGAAACAAGATGAAAGCCGCTTTCTTTGAAAAATTCGGCGACCCCAGTGTGCTGAAATACGGCGACCTGCCGGACCCCGTCGCGGCGCCGGGGGAGGTGGTCGTCGATGTGCATGCGGCAACCGTCAACGCCGCCGACTGGAAGTTCCGTGCCGGCCAATATCCCAACGCGGGCACGACAAAGTTTCCAGCAATCCCGGGGCGGGATTTCTGCGGCGTCGTCGCGGCACTCGGCGCGGGCGTCGACGACCTTAAAGTCGGCGACGCCGTATTCGGCGTTCTCGATGCCGGGCGCGAAGGCACCTATTGCGAGAAGCTCGCGATCAAGTCGGCGCTGGTCGGCAAGAAGCCGGATGGGCTTTCGCACATCAATGCCGCCGCATTGGCGCTCACCGGCCTTACCGCGATCAGCGCGGTGGCCGACACATTGAAGCTGCAGCGCGGCGAGACGATTTTGGTGCAGGGCGGCGCCGGCGGCGTCGCGAGCTTTGCCATCCAATATGCAAAACATATCGGCGCTCGCGTGATCACGACGACGAGTGCTGCGAATATGGCTTATGTGCGCAGCCTGGGTGCCGACGAAGTCATCGATTATAACGCGCAGGATTTCACGAAGGTCGTCAGTGGCTGCGACGCCGTCTTCGATACGGTCGGCGGCGATGTGGCGGAAAAATCCTTCGCCGTGCTGAAGTCCGGCGGCCGCGCCGCCTTCATCGCATCCGGCGCCCAGGCGCCGAAGTCGCCGCGCAGCGATGTGGCTTCGCTGCGGCCTCCGGTCGGCCGCTCGCGGGCGGCGATGGAGCGCATCGCGCAGGCGATTACGTCGGGCGGGGTGCGCCCGCCGGAGACCAAGCTTTACAGTTTAGCGCAGGCAGTCGAAGCGCACCGGCTGAGCGAGTCCCGGCACTTTCGGGGCAAGCTCGTCTTTCAGGTGCGCTGACCGGACGGCCTGCGGCGCGAATTTCAGCGGGGTGGTATCGGCCGGCTCGGCTCGGCCGGTAGCGCTGATAGGTATGTTTACGGATATCCGGCTTAAGCTTCGACAGATGCTGGAAACCGAAGCGTCACGCCTGAGCGATGCGGAATTCCGTGCCGCACGCACTCACATCGAGCAGGCCTTCACGGCTTCGCGTTCCCATCTGCCGGCGCAGTTCAGCGCGGCGAACGAGGCGGCGTTCACACGTGCTGGCCGCCGTTGATGTGGATCTCGGCGCCGTTCACGTAGGACGAGGTGTCGGTGCACAGCACATAGATGATCTTAGCCACCTCGTCGGGGGTACCGAGCCGGTGCATCGGAATATTCTCCACGATCTTTTCCGTGCCCGGGGACAGCATCGCGGTGTCGATCTCGCCCGGCGCGATGGCGTTGACGCGGACGCCTTGCGAGCCGAAATCGGATGCCATTTCGCGGGTCAGCGCCGCGAGTGCCGCCTTCGAGGTGCTATAGGCGGCTCCCGCAAAGGGATGCACGCGGGAGCCCGCGATCGAAGTGACATTCACCACCGAACCCTTGGCGGCTTTCAACTCCTCGAGAAGGCCTCGTGCCAGCATGATCGGCGCAAAAAAGTTGACCTGGAAGACGTGATGCCAGTCGTCGCGCGAGGTCTCGATCGAACCGAGCCGCTTGCCGCCTTCGCCTTTGGGGGAGATCGCGGCGTTGTTGACCAGCGCATGCAATTCGCCGTGCAGACGGCTTTTGGTTTCCGCGATCGCCGCCTCGGTGTTCTCGGGGTCGGAGAGATCGACCTGGATGTGGTCTTCCGGGCCCATCTCCCAGGGACAATTCTCCGGGAACGGATGACGCGAGCAGGTGATGACGCGCCAGCCGGCAGCCGAAAAACGTTTGACCGTGGCGTGGCCGATGCCGCGGCTTGCTCCGGTGAGCAGAAGCGTTCGGCGCGGTTGGTTCGTGGTCGGCATCGCAATTCTTTCAGGGCTGATTATGGGTAAAGCCGCGTCTTCTGCCACGGGGCGTCCGGGCGCGGACGCGTAAACGCAATGCGGTCGTGCAGGCGGAATGGCCGCTCCTGCCAGAATTCGATCTCCTGCGGCACAACACGGAAGCCCGACCAATACGGCGGTCGCGGCACCGGGCCGATGGCGAACTTCGCGGTGTAGAGCGCGATTGCCTTCTCGAAGGCGAGTCGGCTTTCGAGCGGCGCGGATTGCTTGCTGGCCCAGGCGCCGATCTGCGCCATGCGCGAGCGCGAGGCGTAATAGGCATCGGCCTCCGCATCCGAGACGTGCTCGACGACGCCGCGCAGCCGGACCTGGCGCTGCAGCGATTTCCAGTAGAAGGTCAGCGCCGCCTTCGGGGCTGCTGCAAGCTCGAGACCCTTGATGCTGTCGCGGTTGGTGTAGAACACGAAGCCGCGCTCGTCGAAACCCTTCAACAGCACCATCCGCGCATTGGGCATGCCATCGGTATCGACGGTGGCGAGCGTCATGGCTTCGGGATTGACCGGCTCGGAGCGCTTGGCCTCGGCAAACCAGGCGGCAAACAGACGCAAGGGCTCGTCGGCATCGGTAAAGTCACCGCCCGTTAACCGTATCGGGTGTTCCATGGACGTAGTGTCGGACATTCTCGGAGTACCCGGGTGGTTGCGTGGGGTAGTCGGGATGCGTGCTGCCAGCCTTTATATAGTGGACCGGCGGCGGTACGCCTATCTCGGCGGCGTTATCGGCTTGGCCGTTGGTGTGCCGCGGCGATGGTGGTGCTGGGAGCGTTGAGCGCCTCCGGCTGCTCCTATCGGCTCTTGTCGTTGACCTCGAAAGACGACACCGACATCCAGACCGGCTCGATCAGGCCGACCGGCCGCACATTCCAAGACAGCACTGCGGGCGCCGTGCCGGCCGCCGCGCTGTCCTCCGCCGGCGATCTTGCTTATGCGCGCGCGGCGGCCTCCGACGTGCTGGCGCGCGGCGGCAAGGATTCGAGCGTCAAGGATGAGAGCGTGCCTTGGGAAAATCCAAAAACCGGCGCCGGCGGCAATATCACGCCGCTTGCCACCGCCTATAGCGAGGGCGGACTGCCGTGCCGCGATTTCCTCACCAGCTACGTGCATGGGGGATCGCACGACTGGCTGCAGGGTGCGGCCTGCCGCGATGCCCAGGGCGTCTGGGAAGTAAGGCGGTTAAAGCCCCTCGGGTCGACCTGAGCGGCTATCATCGCTTTAACGGTGCCGATTCGCTCCTGTTTGCATTGCGTCATGGCCGCTTTGTTCCCACATTATCGCCATCTGGACGTCGCGTGGGGCAGGCTGGGGCCGGCCCAAATACCGATAAACGGAGTCCGTGGGGATGCGTGATCCCTATGAAGTTTTGGGCATCGATCGCAAGGCGAGCGCAGGCGACATCAAGAGCGCCTACCGCAAGCTTGCGAAAAAACTGCATCCGGACGCCAACAAGAACGATCCGAAGTCGGCGACGCGCTTTTCCGAGCTGAACGCCGCGCATGAGCTTCTCGGCGACGAGGACAAGCGCAAGGCGTTCGATCGGGGCGAGATCGACGCCGAGGGCAAGCCGCGATTTCAGGGCTTTGGCGGCGGTGGTCCGAGGCCCGGAGGCGGACCGGGCGCGGGCTTCGGACCCGACGTGAATTTCGAGAACTTCAATTTCGGACCCGAGGGTTTCACCCGCGGCACCCGTCGCGGCCGTGCCGGCGGAGGCGGCGGCCTCGGCGGCTTCGAGGACATCCTCAAGGAGGCCTTCGGACGCGCCGGGCGTGGCGGCGCCGGCGCTGCCTTTGAGCCCGAGGATTTTGGCATCGGCGCCGACGTCCAGGCGTCGTTGACGGTGACGCTGCCGGAAGCGGCGCACGGGGTGACCGAGCGGCTGCGGCTGCCGACCGGCAAGGAGGTCGATGTCAAAATTCCTGCCGGCCTCACCGACGGCCAGCAGATCAGGCTCAAGGGCCAGGGCATGGCCGGGCAGGGCGGGCCGGGCGACGTGCTGATCACGGTCTCGATCGCGCCGCATCCGGTCTTCAGCCTCGAAGGCGCCGATGTGCGGCTCGATCTGCCGGTCACGCTTTACGAGGCGGCGCTGGGCGGCAAGGTCCGCGTCCCGACGCTCGACAAACCGGTCGAACTGACCATCCCGCCATGGACCAATAGTGGGCGTACCTTCCGCCTCAAGGGCAAAGGCTTTCCGGCGAAATCAGGCCGCGGCGATCTCCTCGCCACGGTGCGCATCGCATTGCCTGAGAAGAGCGACGCCGAGCTCGAAGCGCTGATGAAGAATTGGCGGGACGCCAAGCCCTACGATCCGCGCAAGGATATGTAGCGGCTCACTGCGCCGTCTCGATGCGGGCTTTGGGCGAAGCCATATCGGGCGCCACCGTCGCGATATCCCGTAACAGGCGGCCGAGCAGATCGGAGCCCGTGATAATTCGCCGTTGTGCACCCCAGACCAGGATCATGTCGTGATGGATGACGTCGTCGTCGGGCCGTTGCGGCGTCACGGTCATGCGCCCGATGACGTCGCCCAGCCGTGTCTGCATATTTTGGACGATGATCGGCCGGTGCCAATAGCTGGTCGGGGCCTGGAGGTCGTCGAACAGCGCGTCACGCAAGAAGTGATGGGCGTCAAGAACAAAGACCGGTTCCCCGCTCAGATCGGTCACGATGACCCATTTCTTACCCGACGCATCGACCTGGCGAAGGAAGGGATCGTCGGGCGAGCGATTGAATTTCGGCAGGATGCAGCGCCGATTTTCGATCGGCAGGCTGATGATGCTTCGCGGGTCGACGAATTCGCCCTCGTCGGTCACCGACACGTCGTCGAGATCGAGAAAGTTCCGCGCGCCGGTCGCCTCGAGCCGCCCGATATCGCCGCCGGCCGCGGCGCTGCGTGCGATCAAGGAGCGGACATCGCGTTCGCGCAGATAAGCGATCCCCTCCAGTCCCAGCCACCAATCGAGCAGCAGCGCCGTCGGCTTCGCCAAGAGAAAGAGGACGATGCGATAGAACTCGAGGAAGGGCAGAAAGAACACCGTCATTCGCAACGCGTTACGCGAGAAATAGGCTTGCGGAATGATCTCGCCGAGGAGCGTGATCGCAATGGCCGAGAACAGAAAGGCGCTCACTCCGGCGAGAACGGAGTCGGACAGGAGCGTCAGCAAAACGTTGATGCTGACATTCCCCCAAATAATCGTCGCCAGCACCTGATTGGAATTCTTGCGCAGTTCGAGAACTCGCGCCGCATCGGCATTGCCGCCGTCGACCTCGATTTGCAGCCGCAGCGGACTGAGGCTGAAAATCGCCAGATTAAGTCCGGCAAACAGGGCGGAATTGGCGATGCAGGTCAGGATGCCGAGCCAGAGCCAGATGCTTGGAATAGCGGACATGTTTGGGGCGGACATGGGTTATCCCTTGCTCCTCGCGCCGGGTCCCGGACACCACGGCGGACGTGCCGTCGAAGGCTAAAACACCTCCGCAGCCGGAGCTAATTTCCTATGCGCAATCCATGACAGCGGCGTGAGGCATCCGCTTACCGTCGCTCACCCGCCCTGCGGCGGATTGCGGCGATCGATCTGATCGTAGGCGGCCTGGGCGATTTCGTGGAGCTTGTCGCGTTCCGCCGGGCCCGAGAGCACATAAGCGAGATTGCCGTCGACCCAGTAATAGGCCGCGTTCTGTTCGCCTGTAGTGTAGCGGAGCGCGGTGGCGTCGTCACTGGTGCGGCCGCAATAAAGCGTGAAGCGCTCACCCGACGGCGTTTCATACATAAAGAATGCGGTGGCGCCGGTCGGGCCCGGCAACAGGCGTCCGCCGACAAGCTTCAATCCGACCTTGTCGAGCTCGGGCGCGCGTAGCGGCGAGCCGACGCGCTTCGACAGCCATTCCACCAGATGCGGCCGCTGGTCGCCCGGCACTTCGACCGGGTGGCGAACCTCGACGGTGTAAAGCCGGTAGGCATCGAGGGCGTCGCTGGTAAAACGCGTCAAATCCGACGGTGTCGTCGCGGCGACGCCGTGCGCGGTCCAGCCGGCAACACCGCCGATGAGAAACGCAGCGACCACGGCCGCGGCAGTGGCGGCAATGGCGCCGGGGCGACGGCGCATCAGCCGGCCGATATCGAGCCGATACGGCGGCTTTTCCTCGGCGACCGCGCCGTAGCGCGTGCGAATGAGATGGGCTTGGGCGCGCCAAGTGGCGACTTTTCCGGCATCCTCGGGATGGGTCGCGAGCCAGGCCTCGACGGCGTCATGGCGATCGGCGGGCAATTCGCCGTCGACAAAAGCGTGGAGTTCCTCGTCGCTCACAATACGGTCTCTCTCAGTCATCGTTCGCTCTCTTCATCATTTCACGCGACGCAGCGCCGGGCGCTCGCCGTCGAGATAGGCTTTGATTTGCGTGCGGGCGCGGGCGAGCCGCGACATCACGGTGCCGATCGGCACGCCTTGCACGTCGGCGACCTCGCGATAGGTGAGGCCTTCGAGCACGACGAGCAGCAGCGCCGAGCGCTGTTCCTCGGCGAGGTCCTCGAGCGCGCGGCTGATATCGCGGCCGCCGGAATCGGGTCCGGGGGTCACGGCATCGCTGTCCTTGATCGGCGCCAGTACCGGCCGCCGCGACAGGCTGCGCAGGCGATTGCGATTAAGGTTCGTTAAGATCGTGTACAGCCATGCCCTGGTATCTCCACCGTGAAACAAGTGCTCGGAGCGCAGCGCGCGGACGAGCGTGTCTTGGACGAGGTCGTCGGCCGTCTCGGTATCCCGCGTCAGCGCCCGCGCGTAGCGCCGCAGTGCCGGGATGGAAGACTGGATCCGCTCCTGAAATTCACCCAAGCATCGCACCCTTGCGCAGCATTAAGAAATTCGGCGCATGGCCCGGCGCCGTGACCTTCTTCAACAACACCATCGATCGCCCGCTATTCCGCATCAGACGATCGGCCGCAAGCTTGATGGCCCCATAGGCCTATGCCATAGGAGGCCAGGGTGGAAGCCGCCGCACGAGGTCTAAAGGATGCCGGAAGTATCGGGCCTCATGCGCGGCAAACGCGGCCTGGTCATGGGGGTCGCGAACTATCGCTCGCTCGGCTGGGGCATCGCCAAGGCCTGCCGCGGTCATGGAGCGGAACTCGCCTTCACCTATCAGGGTGACGCGCTGAAGAAGCGGGTCGAGCCGCTGGCCCAGGAGATCGGCGGCATCGTCGTCGGCGATTGCGACGTGACCGAGCCGAAGAGCATCGACGCGGTTTTCGCGGCCGTGCAGCAGGCCTGGGGCACGCTGGATTTTCTCGTCCACGCCATCGCGTTCTCCGACAAGGACCAGCTCGACGGCCGCTATGTCGACACCACGGCGGACAATTTCGCCAAGACCATGCTGGTGAGCTGTTACTCGTTCACGGCCATCGCGCAACGCGCCGAGAAGCTGATGACGAACGGCGGCGCGATGCTGACGCTGACGTATTACGGCGCCGAGAAGTGGATGCCGCATTACAACGTCATGGGCGTCGCCAAATCCGCGCTTGAAACGTCGGTGCAGTATCTGGCGGCCGATCTCGGCGTGAAGAACATCCGCGTCAACGCCATCTCGTCGGGGCCGATCAAGACGCTTGCCGCCTCGGGCATCGGCGACTTCCGCTATATCCTGAAATGGAACGAATACAACGCGCCGCTGCGGCGCAACGTCACCATCGAGGAAGTCGGCGAGGCGGGAGCTTATCTCCTCTCCGACATGTCGCGCGGCGTCACCGGCGAAGTGCATCACGTCGATGCCGGCTATCACATCGTCGGCATGAAGCATCCCGACGCGCCCGATATTGCCGTCGGCAAGGAGTGACGCGGGACAGAGGCCGAACAAATCATGCCGGTCCTCTATTACGTCCGTCACGGCGAGACCGACTTTAACGCCGAAGCACGCCTGCAAGGCCGCCGCGACACCGAGCTCAATTTCCATGGCCGGCGCCAGGCCGCTGAATGCGGCAGTCTGTTGCGGGATTTGTTCGCACGCGATCAGCGCGCCGCCGCGGATTTTGCCTATGTGGCGAGCCCGCTCAAGCGTGCGCGGGAAACCATGGAGATCCTGCGTACGACGCTCGCGCTCGATCCGCCGGTCTATGCGGTCGACGATCGGCTGATGGAAATCTCCTATGGCGAATGGGAAGGCTTGACGCTGCCGGAGATCGACGCCGGCATGCCCGGCATGCTGGCCGATCGCGAACGCGACAAGTGGGACTTTGCGCCGCCCGGCGGCGAGAGCTATCGCGAACTGACGACGCGTATCGGCGAATGGTACGCGGCGCTCACCCGCGACACCGTGGTTGCGGCGCATGGCGGCGGCGTGCGCGCCTTGATGGCAATTTTCAACGTGTTGCCGCGCGAAGAGGCGACCCATGCGCAAATCGCGCAGGGCGTGGTCTATGTTTTCGCCGACGGCAAAATGGCGCGTTATGCGTGAGCGCAAAAACGAAAGCGGCCGAACTTTCGTCCGGCCGCTTTGACGAAGCACCACTGGGGCGCTTCGGGAAAAATACCAAGCTTACGACTTGGTCTTCTTCTTGGCCTTTTTCTTCTTCGCCATGATCTGATGTCCTTGGTGTGTGATGAACCTACGGCAAGGTCGGTTTTAGTCGCAGGTTTTAATCTCGGTCCCTGGGCCTTCGCCCCCTTACCGAGCGAGACAATGCCACACGAGGCTTCCGGCTGCAACGAAAAAATGGAAAAAATCCTGATATTTCCGTAGCTTAACAGTTATTCAGGTTTTCATTAATCGGCGTTCAGCGAGATGAATGCGGCATGAATATACGCGTCGTCGACACCGTATTCTGCGCATTTCGTTGGCAGGTTTCGACGCCTTGTTTCGCGAGCGCGAAGGCGCGGCGTGCTTTGTTCGCAGTTGCGAACGGCGTGGCCCGAAGTCGCGGCACATTCGGCCCAGAATTTGACCCCATGTCACCCGCGGGCTACCAAACCGCAGCCACCGTCGGATGCCTAATTTCAATCCATTCAGCGTCACGCGCGCGTCATGTCGTTCAATAGTTTTGGTCATTTATTTCGCGTCACGACTTTTGGCGAAAGCCATGGGCCGGCGATTGGCTGCGTCGTCGATGGCTGTCCGCCGCGCATTCCGCTCACCGAAGCCGACATCCAGCCTTATCTCGATCGCCGCCGGCCGGGGCAATCGCGCTACACCACGCAGCGCCAGGAACCCGACGCGGTGAAAATCCTGTCCGGCGTTTTCGCCGATGGCGAAAGCGGCGAGCAGGTGACGACCGGTACGCCGATCGCGCTCCTCATCGATAATGTCGATCAGCGATCGAAGGACTATTCCGACATCAAGGACAAATACCGGCCGGGCCACGCCGACTTCACCTACGACATTAAATACGGCCTGCGCGACTATCGCGGCGGCGGCCGCCAGTCCGCGCGCGAGACGGCGATGCGGGTCGCTGCCGGCGCCATTGCGCGCAAAATCGTGCCGGGCCTTAATGTGCGTGGCGCGCTCGTGCAAATGGGTCCGCATCGCGTCGACCGCGCCTGTTGGGATTGGGCCGAGGTCGAGCGCAATCCGTTCTTCTGCCCCGACGCCAAGACCGCCGCCAGGCTCGGCGACTATCTCGACGGCTTGCGCAAAAGCGGCTCGTCGATCGGCGCCGTCATCGAGGTCGTGGCGGACGGCGTGCCGCCCGGCCTCGGCGCGCCGATCTACGGTAAGCTCGACGGCGATCTTGCCGCGGCCCTGATGAGCATCAATGCCGTCAAAGGCGTCGAAATCGGCGCGGGCTTTGCCGCGGCCGATCTCTCCGGCGAGGAAAACGGCGACGAGATGCGGCTCGGCAATGACGGCAAGCCTTTGTTTCTCTCCAACAATGCCGGCGGCATCCTCGGCGGCATCTCGACCGGCCAGCCGGTGGTGGCGCGCTTTGCGGTAAAGCCGACGTCGTCGATCCTCAATCCGCGCCGCACCGTCGACCGCTACGGCCAGGAGACCGAAATTTCCACCACCGGACGCCACGATCCTTGCGTCGGGATTCGCGCCGTGCCGATCGGCGAAGCCATGGTGGCGTGCGTGATCGCCGATCACTATCTACGCCACCGCGGCCAGGTCGGCGACACGCCCTCATGGCCCTTCCAACATGGCCCTATCAAAAAGTGAATCAGTGATGGACGACGGGCACCAACGCATCGAGGCGGCAGTCGCCGCCTTCGCGCGCGGCGAAATCATCATCGTCGCCGACGATGATGACCGCGAGAACGAGGGCGATTTGTTCGTCGCCGCCAACCTCTGCACGCCGGAGAAGATGGCGTTCATTATCCGCCACACCTCGGGCATCGTCTGCGTACCGCTGGCGCCGGAGGAGGCGAGGCGGCTGCATCTCGATCCGATGGTGGCGCTCAATGACGCGCCGCTCGGCACCGCCTTTACCGTGTCGGTCGATGTCCGTCACGGCCTGACCACCGGCATTTCCGCCGAGGAGCGCACCAACACCGTGCGCGCGCTCGCCAACGGTAATTCCGGCGCGTCGGACTTCGTGCGGCCCGGTCACGTCTTCCCGCTGGTCGCGAAAGAAGGCGGCGTGCTGATGCGGTCGGGGCATACGGAGGCCTGCGTCGATCTCTGCCGGCTGGCCGGTCTGCCGCCGGTCGGCGTGCTCGCCGAACTCATGAACGACGACGGCACCGTGATGCGCGGGCCGGAGCTCGCCGTGCTCGCCGAGCGGCACAGACTGCAGCGCATCACCATTGCGGACTTGATTGCCTATCGTCAGGCGCGCGACAAACTGATCGAACGGGTCGGCGAATTCCCGGTGGAATCCGAGATCGGCACGCTCACCGGCTACGCTTTCATCACGCCATTCGACCAGGTCCATCACATGGCCTTCGTGTATGGCCGCATCGGCGACGGCAAAAACGTGCTGACGCGACTGCACCGCGCCAATATCATCTCCGACGTGTTCGGCGGCGCGAAGCCGATCCATTACGCGCTGGCGCGTTTTAAGGCCGAGGGCAGAGGCGTGTTGGTGCTGCTGCGCGACGGCACCGCCGGCGTCCCGGTCGTCTCGATTCCCAAATCGGCCGACACCGCCTCGGGCGAAGCGCGCACCCGGCAATGGCGCGAAATCGGTCTCGGCGCGCAAATCCTCAAAGACCTCGGCGTCAATTCAATCAGGCTTTTGACCTCGACTCGGCCGATGACCTTTGTCGGGCTCTCCGGCTTCGGTATCGAGATCGCCGGCACCGAGGCGGTCGAGGGCTAAACCGCTCGCCGCATCGGCGCTACTCAATGCATGACAGGAGGATGCCTATGATCGCATCGCGAATCCGGATCGTTCTCGGCGTTATCGGTCTCGGACTGCTGTTGTCCGCCTGCGGTTACAATACGATCCCGACGCTCCAAGAGCAGGCCAAGGCGCGCTGGGCCGATGTGCAGAACCAGTACCAGCGCCGCGCCGACCTCATTCCCAATCTGGTGGCGACCGTCCAGGGTTACGCCGCTCAGGAAAAGAGCGTGCTGACCGCGGTCGTCGAGGCGCGCGCCAAGGCAACGCAAATCAAGCTCGATGCTTCCGATCTCACCGATCCTGATAAAATGAAAGCCTTCCAGGATGCGCAGAACCAGCTCACCGGCGTGCTCGGCCGTTTGCTGGCGGTGACTGAGAATTATCCGGACCTGAAGTCCAATGCCAATTTCCTGGCGCTGCAATCGCAGCTCGAAGGCACCGAGAACCGCATCGCCGTGGCACGGCGCGATTATATCGATGCCGTGCGCGCCTATAATACCGCGCTGCGGACTTTCCCGACGGTGATCTGGGCGAAGACTGCGTTCTCGGGCGAGAAGCCGATGGCGGAATTCACGGCCACCACGGGCGCCGAAACGCCGCCCCAGGTTAAATTCTGATGTTTCGTCATTTCGGAAGCCGCGCAGCGGCTGCCCGGAATCCATAATCATGGGCTTGCCGACGTGAACCCAGCCAGAGCAAATCTGCACCCATCGTGGCTATGGATTCCTGGCTCGCGCTTCGCGCGCCCCGCAATGACGGTATGGGCCGCCGTCGCGCTTCTGCTTCTGCTGTGTGCTCTCGCTGTCGCGTTCGATTTTCCGCCGCTGACCGGCCGGGTGGTCGACCAGGCCAGTGTCATTCCGGCGGCAAGCCGTAGTGCCATTGAAACCAAGCTCAAGGATCTCGAGGACAAATCCGGTATCCAGCTCGTGGTCGCCACAGTGACGTCGTTGCAGGGCAGCGACATCGAGACCTACGCCAATGAGCTGTTTCGCTCCTGGAAGCTCGGTCAGGCGCAGAAGAACAACGGCGTACTGCTTCTGGTCGCGCCCACCGAGCACAAGGTGCGCATCGAGGTCGGCTATGGGCTCGAAGGCACGCTGACCGACGCTCTGTCCTCGGTGATCATTTCCAGCGCCATCATCCCGCGCTTCAAGACCGGTGACTTTTCCGGCGGCATCGACCGCGGCGTCGATGGCATCATCAGCGTGCTTTCAGGCGACAGCGCGGAATGGCAGCGCAAAGTCGATGTCCGTGGCGAGGATGCCTCGGCCGATTTCGATAAGCTGTTTCCGTTCCTGCTGTTCCTCGTGGTGGTGTTCATCTGCTGGTACCTGATCCACAACGCGGGCGGTCCCGGCGGCCCCACGCGGCCCGGCGGGCGATCCGTCTTTATCCCCTATGGCGGCTCCAGCAGCGGCGGTTTCAGCGGTGGTGGTGGGTTTGGGGGCGGCTTCGGCGGCGGTTTTTCCGGCGGCGGCGGCTCGTCGGGAGGCGGCGGCGCCTCAGGGGGCTGGTGATGCACTTCACCAAGGAAGATCACGAAGCTGTCTCGTCAGCGATCCGCGAAGCGGAAAAGAAAACCTCCGGACAGATCGTCTGCGTGCTGGCGCGCTCGTCTTCCGGCTACGGTTACATTCCGATCTTGTGGGCGAGCCTCTTGGCGTTGCTCACGCCATGGCCGCTGATCTATTTCACGCCATGGAGCGTGCAGCGGATTTTCTTGCTGCAGCTCGTGGTCTTTCTCGTCATCGGCGTGGTCGCCTCCTTCACCCCGCTGCGGCTTGCACTCGTGCCACGCGCCATCAAACGGGCGCGCGCGCACCGCGAGGCGCTCGAGCAATTTGTGGTGCGCGGTATCACCCGCACCAGGAATCGCACCGGTGTGCTGATTTTCGTGTCGATCGCCGAGCGCTATGCGCGGATCATCGCCGATGAGGGCATCGCCGCAAAAGTGCCCAACAGCGAGTGGCAGGAAGCGGTCGACGCCCTGACCGGTCATATGCGCGACGGCCGTATCGCCGCGGGCTTTACCGCCGCGGTCGAGCGCTGCGGCGCCGTGCTCGCGACGCACGCGCCGGCGGACGGTTCGCCCAACGAATTGCCCGATCGGCTCTATGTCGTGTAGCGCGGCCGGCGGCGCGAAACGCTCCGTCACTCAACTGTCATCGACCGGCCATATTGGAACGTTGATTTCGATCTAAAAAACCGGCGATTAATCCGGCAGTCCCGTTATACAAACGCACGCTGTTTCGACGAGCTGCACTGCCGTGGAACAAGCACCGCGCTACGCGATCTACTTCGTGCCGGCAGCGGATTCAAAGCTCTATGGCCTCGGCAGTTCGGTGCTCGGCTACGACTGCTATGGTGGAAATGCAGTCGACTTTCCTCATGAGTTCGGCAACGGCGCGGTCAACTGGAGCGAAATCACCGCACTGCCGCGGCGCTACGGCTTCCATGCCACCTTGAAGGCGCCATTTTATCTGTCGCCCTCCTGCACCGAGCAACATCTCATCAGTGCTTTGCAGAGTTTCGCCGGCCTCGGTCACCCGGTCCGCAGCTTTACGCCGACGCTACGTTTGCTCGACGATTTTTTCGCCGTCGTCCCGTTACAAGCCGATGCCGCGATCGAGGACTTGGCGGCCTCGTGCACGACGATATTCGATGCCTACCGCGCACCGATGTCGCCGCAAGAGCGCGCCCGACGCATTGCGCTCGGGTTGAATCAAAGCCAGATCCAAAATCTCGACCGCTGGGGCAATCCCTACGCGTTGTCGGAATTCCGCTTCCACATGACGCTGACCGGCAAGGTGCCGGTGCGGCGGCGCAAGGCGATCCAGGCTAGTCTCGTCGCCGGCATGCATCGCCTGCCGGTCGAGCGCTCGATCGCAATCGACCGGCTGACTTTGCTCAAGCAGGATTCGCCGGATGCGTTTTTCCGCGTCGTCGGCGGCGCCGCGCTGAAAACGGGCGCGGCGCGACGCTCCTGAGCATGCGGACGGTGCGTTCAGCGGGCGGCTTGCGCCCGCTTCGGAAACAATTGCGGACGCAATTTTGGATGGCAGGCCATCATCTTCGGCGCGTAGGCGGTTTCGGCGCCGAGCTCTTCGGCGGCGTGCCAGGCCCAGCGCGGATCCCACATCGCGCCGCGGGCGAGGGAAACGAAATCGGATTTGCCCGACGCGACGATGTCTTCGGCCTGCTGGTAGCCGGCGATCAACCCGACGGTCATGACCGTCATGCCGCTTTCCTTCTTCACTTTCTCGGCGAATGGCACCTGGTAGCCCGGCGATAGCGGAATCTTCTGCTTCGGGTCGAGCCCACCGGTTGAGACGTCCATGTAATCCATGCCGCGCTGTTTCAGCTCTTTGGCGAGCAGCACCGTTTCTTCGGGCGTCCAACCGCCGTCGACCCAATCGGTGGCCGACACGCGCATGCCCAGCGGCTTTTGTTCCGGCCACGCCGCGCGCACCGCATCGTACATTTCGATCGCAAAGCGCATGCGGTTCTCGCTTGAGCCGCCGTATTCGTCGGTGCGGTGGTTGGACAGCGGCGACAGGAACTGATGCGCGAGATAGCCATGCGCCCCGTGCAGTTCGATGACGTCGTAGCCGATGCGGTCGACGCGCTTTGCCGCCTCGGCGAATTCGCCGATGCAGCGCTTGATATCGTCCTTGGTCATTTCGTGCGGCACCGGCCAGCCGGCGTCGTAAGGCAGCGCCGACGGCGCTTCGGGAGTCCAGCCGCCTTCCTCCTTGGTGAGGATCGGCTTGCCGCCCGCGGCCGGCGGCGTGGTCGGGCCCTTGCGTCCGGCATGGGCGAGTTGCACGCCGAGCTTGGCGACGCCGTATTGCCGGCAGAAATCGTGCACGCGCTTGAGCGCCTTTTCGTTGTCGTCCGACCACATGCCGGCGCAGCGCGGCGTAATGCGGCCTTGTGGATTGACGTCGGTCATTTCGGTCATCACCAGGCCTGCCGCGCCGAGCGACATATTGCCGAGATGCATCAGATGCCAGTCATTGGCCGAGCCGTTGTCGGAATTGTATTGGCACATCGGCGAGACGACGACGCGATTGGCAAGAGTGAGCCCGCGCAGCGTGATCGGGGAAAACAGAACGCTAGCCATTCTTCATTGTCCTTGATTGATTGCAGCGATTTTCCGGGGGGCTAGGAAAATTCGGGGGGACGCTACCAGCTTGGCCTCAGCCTTGAAAGGGTCGCGAAGGTCACGGGTGGTGTTGACTTCGCAGCATATTCCCTTCGGAATATGGGTGGGCAGGAAAACAATACCAGGACAACATGATCAAGAAATTCCATGTACTTTATGTCGGCCAGATCGAGCTCGACAATGTCGGGCTTTCCGGCACTCCGGCGAATGACCGGCTCTATTCCGACGAGCGGCTGCGGGAGGCCTTTTTCACGGCGCGCGACGTCGCCCAGTTGATGGACGAACTCGGCTTCGACACGCTGTGGACGGCCGAGCACCACTTCCAGCGCGAGGGTTACGAGGTCTTTCCGAACTTGATCCAACTCGGGCTGTGGCTTGCCACCCAGACCAAACGGCTGAAGTTCGGTTGCGCCTTCAACGTGCTGCCGATGTGGCATCCGATCCGCATGGCGGAGGATTACGCCATGGCCGATATCGTCACCGACGGCCGGGTCGTCCTCGGCGTCGGCCGCGGCTACCATAGCCGCGAAGTGGAGAGCTTTGGCGCGCCGCTCCTCGATGCCGAGAAGAACCGCGAATTGTTCGAGGAGCAGCTGCGGTTGCTCTTGACCTGCTTCAACGAACAGTCGTTCCACTTCAAGGGTAAATATTACGAGGCGCCGCCGCCGGTGGATTATCGCGGCTACAAGCTCAAGGACATTACGCTCGTGCCGCGGCCGAAGCACCTGCCGGTCGAGATCTGGATGCCGATTGCGAGCGGCAAAACCATCGAGATGATGGCGCAATACGGCCTGAAAGGCATGGTGACGCTTAACGGCGAAAAAATCCTCGACGACGTGGTGCGCGCCTATCACGCCGCCTGTCTCAAGCACGGACGCGAGAAACGGCTCGGCGAGGACATGATCTGGGGTGCCGGCGTCTATCTCGCCGAAAGCCGCGACGAGGCGATCCGCAAGCTCGAACCGGCGCATGACGAGCGCTTCAAGTGGTTCGCGCCGTTCGGCTTCGTGCGCTATGCGGACGAAGAGGGCCGTACCTGGGGCACGCCGGGAGCGCCCTCGCGCACCCCGTCGCTGAAAGACGGCGTCGCGCAAAAGGCCTGGTTTTGCGGCACACCGGCCGAAGTGATCGACGGCATCAAGTCGGTGGAAGCCAAATATCCCGGCCTCGAGCACTTCATGATCCACTGGGCCGAGGGGCTCACGCCCGCCGAGTTCAAGGATCAGCTGCGCTGGTTCGCCAAGGATGTGATGCCGGCATTCAAGCGCGACTAAAGCATGATTCCGAAAAGTGGGAACCGGTTTTCTGTTAAGATCATGCTTAAAGGAAAACTCTAGGCCTTGATCCGATTCAATTGAATCGGATCAAGGCCTAGATCATTTTTCCAGCCGCGCGACGATCTCGACATGCGCGGAGTAGAGGAATTGATCGACCGGCGTGACGGCGACGAGCCGATAGCCGCCGTCGATCAAGTGACGAATGTCGCGGGCAAAGGTGCCCGGATTGCACGACACCGCCACGATAATCGGAACGCTGCTGGCGGCGAGCGTTCGCGATTGGGCGTCGGCGCCCTGGCGCGGCGGATCGAATACGACGGCATCGAAGCGGCTAAGCTCCGCCGGAACGAGCGGATTCTTGAACAGATCGCGGCGCTCGGCGGCGACAGGCTTGAGGCCTGACGTATTCGCGGCACGCTTGAGCGTCGCGATGGCGGCCTCGTCGTCATCGAAGGCGGCAATCCGCGCTCGCGCGGCGAGCCGAAGCGCGAAAGGGCCGATGCCGGCGAACAGGTCGGCGATGTTTTTTGGGCCGGCGCAATAGGCTTCAACGAGGCGGGCCAGCACCGCTTCCCCTTCGGCGGTCGCCTGCAGGAATGCCGCGGGCGGCAGGCCGACCGTGGCCGTGCCAATGCGCAGCGTCGGGGCGCGCGATTGCGCAACCAAGTCGCCATGGCGGGTGAGGCGCGCGAGTTTGTGTTTGGCGGCGGCGCTCGCCAGCGACGCCGTCATGGCCGCCGTCAGCGGCCCGGAACCGCGCACATCGACATCGAGGCCGGAGTCGGTCGCCGTCACTTGGATATCGAGCGGTTTCTTGGTCGGCCCCAACACCTCGGCAATGGCCCAGGCTGCCGGCAGTGCGCCGTCGAGATTCTTGGCCAGGATCGGGCAGCGGTCGATGGCGACGAGGTGATGGGCGCGCGCGGCGGAAAAGCCGACTTCGAGCACCTCATGGGTGCCGCGGCGCGCGTGAAAGACGACCCGGCGGCGGCCTTCGCCATGGGCGTCGACGAGATCGCCGACCGGCGCGTTGATGCCGGCTTGGCGCAGCGCCGTCACGACGAGATCGCGCTTCCAGACGCGGTAGGGAGCGCTCGACCAGTGCTGCAGGGCGCAGCCGCCGCAGACGCCGAAATGCTGGCAGATCGGCGCAATGCGCTCCGCGCTCGGCGTCTCGACGCTGATGAGGGCGCGCCGGTCGGGATGGCCCGGTGAGTTCTCGACCTCGACAGTCTCGCCCGGCAGCGCGCCGGAGACGTAAATCGCCCCCTCCGGCCCAACGGCAACGCCGTCGCCGCGATGGCCGATCTCGACGATGGCGAGGCGTTCAACCACGTTCGGCCTCGATGAAGAATTCGCGATTGCCGTCGCCGCCCAGGATGGCGGAGGCCTCGATGCCGCCGACTTGCCAACCTAGCGAGGCGATATGCGCGCCGATATCTTCGCAGACCATCTGGTGGATGGCCTCATCGCGCACGATACCTTTTTTGATGTGGGCGCGGGTGGCTTCGAATTGCGGCTTGATCAGCGCCAAGAGCTGCGCGCGTGGCGTCAAGAGATTGCCGACTGCCGGCAGCACGAGTTTGAGCGAAATGAAACTGACGTCGATCACCGCGAGATCGGGTGCTTCCGGCAAGAGCGAAGGCGCGAGCTTGCGGATGTCGGTCTGTTCGAGCGAAACGACGTCGCTACGATCGCGCAGCCGCGGATGCAACTGTGCGGACCCAACATCGACCGCGAAGACGCGCCGGGCGCCGCGCTCGATGAGCACTTCGGTAAAGCCCCCGGTCGACGCACCGACGTCGAGGCAGATGCGGCCGGTAACCGCCACGCCGAAATGATCGAGCGCGGCCGCAAGCTTGACGCCGCCGCGCGACACATAGGGGTGCTCGGCTTGCGCCGCGATCGTGGCTGTGGGTGAAATCTCGTCCGAGGCTTTGCGCACGACAACGCCATCGGCGCTCACCAGGCCGGCGGCGATCGCTGCCTGCGCCCGTGCCCGGCTTTCGAACAGGCCGCGCGCCACCAAGACACGATCGGCACGTTCTCGGGTGGTCATGGCGCCATCATAGCCGCTCGTCCCCGCGAAAGCGGGGACCGAGTTCCTGGATTCCCGCTTTCGCGGGAATGGGCGGAGACTATCAGGCGAGCTTGATCACTTCGCCATGCATGTTCTGGCCGAGCGCCTCGAATGCCTTGGTGACGATGCCCTTGGCGTCGAGACCGGCCTTGGCATACATCGCGTTCGGCGAGTCCTGGTCGATGAAGATGTCGGGCAGAACCATCGAACGGACCTTCAGCCCGCGATCGAGCACGCCGTGTTCGGCGAGCGTCTGCAGCACGAAAGAGCCGAACCCGCCGATCGACCCCTCTTCGATGGTGAGCAGCACCTCGTGTTCGCGGGCGAGCCGCAGCAACAGATCGACATCGAGCGGCTTGGCAAATCGCGCATCGGCGACCGTCGTCGGCAAGCCGTAGCCGGCAAGCTCGTCGGCGGCCTTCAGGCATTCGCCGAGCCGCGCCCCGTAGGAGAACAGTGCGATCTTGGTACCCTCGCGCAAAATCCGGCCCTTGCCGATCTCGAGCGGCTTGCCTTCCTCCGGCATCGGCACACCACGGCCTTCGCCGCGCGGATAACGCAGCGCCGACGGCCGGTCGTCGATCGCGACCGCGGTCGCCACCATATGCACCAGATCGGCCTCGTCGCCGGCCGCCATCAACACGAAATTGGGTAGGCAGCCCAGATAGGCGACGTCGAACGCGCCGGCGTGCGTCGGGCCGTCGGCGCCGACCAGACCGGCGCGATCCATGGCGAAGCGGACCGGCAGGCATTGGATCGCGACGTCATGCACGACCTGATCATAGGCGCGCTGCAGGAAGGTCGAATAGATGGTGGCGAAGGGCTTGAAGCCTTCGGTCGCGAGCCCCGCCGCAAAGGTCACGCCGTGTTGCTCGGCGATGCCGACATCGAAGGTGCGGTTGGGGAACTCTTTCTGAAACAAGTCGACGCCGGTGCCCGACGGCATCGCCGCCGTAATGGCGACGATCTTGTCGTCCTTGCGGGCTTCCTTGATCAGGCTCTCGCCGTAGACTTTCTGATAGGCGGGTGCCGATGCTTTGGCCTTCACCTGCGTACCGGTGGCGACGTCGAATTTGACGACGCCGTGGTATTTGTCGGCGGATTTTTCCGCCGGCGCATAGCCTTTGCCCTTTTGCGTCACGACGTGAACGAGGATCGGCCCGTTCTTCATGTCGCGTACGTTGGTCAGCACCGGCAACAGGTGATCGATATTGTGGCCGTCGATCGGGCCGACATAGAAGAAGCCGAGTTCGTCGAATAGCGTGCCGCCGGTAACGAGGCCGCGCGCATACTCCTCCATCGCCATGGCGCGTTGCTCGAGCATCTTGCTCGGCATGTGCTTGGCGACTTTGTGGACGAGCTTGCGCAGACTGTGATAGCCGCGCCCGGAAACGCGGCGGGCGAGATAAGCCGACAGCGCGCCGACCGGCGGCGCGATCGACATGTCGTTGTCGTTGAGCACCACGATGAGGCGCGAATTCATCGCTCCGGCATTGTTCATGGCCTCATAGGCCATGCCGGCGGACATCGCGCCGTCGCCGATCACGGCGATGACATTATTGTCCTTGTTCTGCAGGTCGCGAGCGACCGCCATGCCGAGGGTGGCGGAAATCGACGTCGACGAATGGGCGGCGCCGAACGGATCGTATTTGCTCTCGGCGCGCTTGGTGAATCCCGACAGGCCGCCGCTCTGGCGCAGCGTACGGATGCGGTCGCGGCGCTCGGTGAGGATCTTGTGCGGATAGGCCTGATGGCCGACGTCCCAGACCAGCCGGTCGTCCGGTGTGTTGAAGACGTAATGCAGCGCCACCGTCAGTTCGATCACGCCGAGGCCGGCGCCGAGGTGACCGCCGGTGACGGCGACAGCGTCGATGGTCTCGCGCCGCAATTCGTCGGCGAGCTGCGGCAACTCACTGGGATCGAGGCGCCTGAGATCTTCGGGAGTCTTGATCTGGTCGAGCAATGGGGTCTTGGACGAAACCGTCACACTACGCTCCTTATTTCAGACCAATGCGGTTCTTTCGGCCGAACGCCGATTATTGGGGCTCGCTGTGGCCCGGCAAGGAACACGCGGATTCTAGCGTCCTACACCATTCCGCGCCGGGAACGCAATTTATACAGCCGGGTGCTGAATGGCCCCCTGGGGGAACTCTTAGGCATTCCAGGGCCTTATAGCTAGAATCCGGCAATACCCCTACAACCCCGAGACACTGGTATCGTTCAACCTAGGTAATATTCGCGAAATTGCCAGAGGACCGCATACCGATGGGGCAGGGACTCGGCGAGGAGGCTTAATCCGCCCTCGGGCGGGCTGAAGCGCGATGGCACTAGAAATCTACCGCAAGAAACGCAAGTTCGACGTGACCGCGGAGCCGCGCGGCCGCAAGGGGCGCCGCGGCGGCGACCGCTACGTCATCCAGAAACACGCGGCGCGGCGCTTGCATTATGACCTTCGGCTCGAACTCGACGGCGTCATGAAGAGTTGGGCGGTGACCCGCGGTCCGAGCCTCGATCCGGACGACAAGCGTCTTGCCGTGCATGTCGAGGACCATCCCGTCGATTACAACAGTTTCGAGGGAACGATCCCGGAGGGCGAATATGGCGGCGGCACGGTGATGATCTGGGATCGCGGTCGCTGGATACCGGAAGGCGACCCGCACCGGGGCTACGCCAAAGGCCATCTCGATTTCGTGCTCGAGGGTGAAAAACTGCGCGGCCGCTGGCATCTCGTGCGGATGCGCCGGCGCGACAGCGAGCGCGGAAAGGATAGCCACGACAATTGGCTTTTGATCAAAGGCAAGGACGACGAGGCGCGGAGCGGGCGCAGTGCCGACATTCTGGAGCAGGAGCCGCTCTCTGTCGTAACCGGCCGCTCAATGGACGAGATTGCCGAAGGCAAAGGCAAAAAACGCGTCTGGCACAGCAATCGGGGTGCGAAGCCGGTATCGAGCGATCCGAAGCCACAAACCCAAAGCGAGTTCAGGGCGCAATTGCTGGCGCAAGGGACGCCACCAAAATCAAAGGGCCGAGCGGGATCGCGGCCGCGCGTGGCAAAGGCCGCAGCGAAATCGAGTGCGCCCAAGGCTGGCGATAAGACTGGGAGCAAAACCGGTAGCGAGTCCGGCGGCAAGTCGCGTGGTACGACCAACGTCGGTGCGGCTATCGCCGATGTGCACTTGACCCATCCCGACCGGGTCTATTGGGCCGATGCCGGCGTCACCAAACAGGATCTCGCCGAATATTACGTGAGCATATGGAATTATATGCAGCCGCATGTCGTGGATCGGCCGCTCGCCATCGTGCGCGGTCCGGAGGGCACGAGCGGCGAGCTTTTCTTCCAGAAGCACATCGCCTCCAACATCAAGCAATCGCCGCTGCGCCACGTTGTCGACGCCAAGGAGCATGATGTCATTGCGGTGGAACAGCTCGGCGATCTGATCGCGCTCGTGCAGACCGGCGCGCTGGAGATTCACACGCGCGGCTCTCGACTCGGCAAGCTCGATCTATGCGATCGCATCGTGTTCGATCTCGACCCGGGCGAGGGGGTGAGTTGGCAACAGATCGTCGCCGCCGCGCAGGAGGTGCGCGATCGGGTGCAAGCCGAAAAGCTCAAAAGCTTCGTAAAACTTTCCGGCGGCAAGGGCATCCATGTGGTGGTGCCGATCATTGGCGTCGATTGGGACACCGTGAAGGCATTTACCGCGCGGATCGCGGCCGAGATGGCGGCGGATAGTCCCAGTCTTTACCTCGCCAAGATGACCAAGGCGCTGCGCAAAGGCAAAATCTTCATCGATTATCTTCGCAACACGCGCGAGGCGACTTCGGTCGCCCCCTATTCGACGCGCGCACGCGCCGGCGCGCCGGTATCGGTGCCGGTGACCTGGAAAGCGTTGCCGCGTACCACGGCGGGCAACCAGTACACGGTGCTGAACGTGAAAAAGTTGCTCAAGCAAGACGCCTGGGCCGAGATCGGCAAGGTAAAGCAGAAGCTGCCGGCGAAGTGACGGTTAGCCCGCGAGCCTGAACCGCTCCGCTTTCGGCTCGAAACGCGACCTGAAAATCTCGGCGTCGAGCGGATCCTCGAAGCAATAGCGCACGAACGCGGCGTAATCGTCTTCGACATACATGTCGAATTTGCCGACATAGCGAATGAGGAAATTCATGATCTCGCTGTCGTCGGCGAGCTTTTGCCGCGGCAGCACCACTTGATGCGGGCATTCCTTGTCGAGCTTGCGCAGCCAAGCGCTTTTCTTGTCCGAATCCATCTGTCCCACCCGATTCCGTCTCGGCCGAAGCCTCGATCCGAACCGGCGAGTGTTCACTATTTGTTCCAATTGGTCAAGCGTGAAATTCTTAACCTGCGTCTGCGGGGTGGTCCTTATGGGGTTTCCCGGAATTGCGCCCGGAGTTCCGCACAACTATCAATCGCGCATGAAAAACGACGAGCACCCGGAGCTTTGCGCCTGCGATCGATGCGATCGGCCGATGAAGCTGATCAACAGCGTCCCCAAACTTGGGGGCTTGAGCGAATTGCTGGTGTTTTACTGCGGTGTTTGCGACGAGGTGATCGGCAAAAGCGATCCCGATGGTGTCCCGACGATGTGGCGGTGACGGGCCGAGTGCCATCGATGCGAAGTTTCAGGCTCAAAAAATTGGCAGGCGTCACTCGACGTCGAGCGGCTCGGTCCCGGTGGGCTTGCCGCCGGCGTCGAGCGTTATTTTCTCGACCCGCGCTTCCGCTTGCCGCAACAGCTCCTCGCAGCGGTGTTTGAGCGCCTCGCCGCGCTCGTAGATGGCGATCGATTCCTCGAGCGGCACTTTGCCTTCTTCCAGGCGCTTGACGATCGATTCGAGCTCCTCGATCGCTCGCTCGAACGGCAGTTTGCCGATATCGCTGTTGCTGTTCTGCGCCATCAAGCGGCTCCGTCCCGATCGAGTTGAGAGTTATCCGCGCATCAGCGCGGTGACGTGCGCTGCGACCGAATTGCCGAGCGCCTGCAGGTCATAGCCGCCCTCGAGCAGCGATACGATGCGGCCGTCCGCGCAAGTGTCGGCGATATCCATGATCTTCTGCGTCGCCCAGGCGAAATCCTCTTCGGCGAGATTGATATTGGCGAGGGGATCGCGCATGTGCGCGTCGAAGCCCGCCGAGATGATGATCAGCTCCGGCCTGTAGTCGGCAAGACGCGGCAGGATCCGGCTTTCGAAAGCCTCGCGGAACGCCTTGGCGCCATCGCCGGGGCGCAGCGGCGCATTGACGACAGTGTTGTAATCGCCGCTTTCGCCGACCGCGCCGGTGCCGGGAAACAACGGCATCTGATGCGTCGAGCAATACATCACCGTCTTGTCGGCCCAGAAAATCTCCTGCGAGCCGTTGCCGTGATGCACGTCGAAGTCGATGATCGCGGCGCTCGCGATGCCGTGCCGCCTTTGCGCGTAACGGGCCGCGATCGCGGCATTGTCGAACAGGCAAAAGCCCATCGGCCGCGCCGTCTCGGCGTGATGGCCCGGTGGCCGCGTCGCCACAAAGGCGTTTCTGACCTTTTTAGCCAAGACCTCGTCGACGGCTTGCATCGCTCCGCCGGCGGCGCGCAAGGCGGCTTCGAAAGTGCCGGGCGACATCGAGGTATCGGCGTCGAGATGAATGATGCCCTCGCGCGGCGAGGCGTCGCGCAGCTCGAGGATGTAGTCCATCGGATGACAGAGCGCGATGGTCTCGAGCGGCGCCATTGGCGCCAACTCGCGCGCCAGCGTCTGAAATTTCTCCGCTTCGAGCGCGCGCTCGACCGCGCGAAGACGGTCCGGCCGCTCGGGATGACCGGCAGGCGTCAAATGTTCAAGGCAGGCAGGGTGCGTCAGAAGCAGTGTCGGCATCACTTACACTTAAGGCATGATCCCGAAAAGTGGAAACCGGTATTCGGGAAGGCGGTCACGAGACGAACGCTGCGTCGGCGCCAAGAAGGCCAGGCGCGCATTCGACCACCGTGCGTTCCAGCGCGCCGGCGCCGACCGCGCAGTTCTCGGCAAAAAACCGCGTCACGGCGGTGCGCGCCGCCGCATCGGCGTTGAGGCGTATGGCGGCGAGCGCTTCCTTGGCCAAGAGGCAGCCGCCGGTCGCGAGCCCGAACAGCCGCAGATAGGGGGTGGCGCCGGCGAGCGCGGCGTCCGGCTCCTTGTCGAGACGGCCGAGCAGCCATTCGGTCGCCCGTGACAGGCTCTCGACCGCATCGCCAAGCCGCACGGCCGTCCAGCCGAAAGCCGGATCGTTGCTGGCGCTCAATTGCCGGACGATGTCGCGCAGCTCATCGATATGCGCGCCGACCACGGCGCCGCCCGCGAGCGGCAGCTTACGGATGACGAGATCGATGGCCTGGATGCCATTGGTGCCTTCATAGATCGGCGCGATCCGCGCATCGCGGAAATATTGTGCGGCGCCGGTCTCCTCGATGAACCCCATGCCGCCATGAACCTGCACCCCCAGCGAAGCGACCTCGTTGGCGATGTCGGTGGAGAACGCTTTTGTCACCGGTGTGAGCAGCGAGGCGCGATGATACGCGGCCTTGTGCGCATCGTCATTGTTGCTTCGTTCGCCGCGGTCGATCGCGATCGCCGTTGCGTAGCAGATGGCGCGCGCGGCCTGCGTCAGCGCCCGCATGGTCAAGAGCATGCGCCGCACGTCGGGGTGGGCGATGATCGCCGTCGATTCCGCCGCCTTCATGCCGGCGGTGCGGCCCTGCCGGCGGTCCCGCGCATAGGCGAAGGCTTGCTGGGTCGCCGCCTCGGCGAGGCCGACGCCCTGCAGGCCGACGGCTAGCCTCGCGCGGTTCATCATGGTGAACATGCAGGCCATGCCGGCGTTTTCTTCACCGATCAGATAACCGACCGCGCCGCCCGCGTCGCCCATGATCATGGTGCAGGTCGGCGAGCCGTGAATGCCGAGCTTGTGCTCGACCGAATGCGCGCGAATGTCGTTACGGGGGCCGAGCGAGCCGTCGGGCTTGAGCAGGAATTTCGGCACCAAAAACAGCGAAATGCCCCGCGTGCCGGGCGGCGCATCGGGCAGCCGCGCGAGCACGAAATGGATGATGTTGGCGGTGAAATCGTGCTCGCCATAAGTAATAAAGATCTTCTGCCCGGTGAGCCGATAGCTGCCGTCTGCCGAACGTTCGGCGCGGGTGCGCAGCGCGCCGACGTCGGACCCGGCTTGCGGCTCGGTGAGTTGCATCGTGCCCATCCATTCGCCGGACACGAGCTTTTCCAGATAAGTCCGTTTGAGGGTCTCGCTGCCGTGGGCTTCGAGCGCGTCGATCGCCGCCATGGTCAGCATCGGCCCATTGGCGAAGCCGACTGAAGCGGCATGCCACATTTCGGTGCAGGCGGCGTTGACGATCTGCGGCAGCGCCTGACCGCCCCATTGGGTGGGCGCCGTAACGGCGTTCCATCCGGCCAGCCGCCAGTCGCGATAGGCCTCCTTCCAGCCCGGCGCGGTGGTGACGGCGCCGTCCTTGAACTGCGCACCGAACGTGTCGCCGATTCGGTTCAGCGGCGCGAGGACTTCGCTCGCGAAGCGGCCGGCTTCCGAGAGCACGGCGTCGACGTCATCGAGCGTGAGATCGCCGAACAGACCTTCCTCGATCGCACTCCCAAGCGACGCAGCGTGTTTGATCGCGCGGTCGATATCGGCGAGGGGGGCTCGGTAGGTCACGTTTGGCCTCCATGCGCGGCAATGGCGCGGGTGTCGATGGATCGGGGGTCGATGCTCGGCGGCGGCGCGATGTCGTCGGGCACGAAGAAGTCCTGGGCTAAAACCTGACTTGGATCGACACGGTAGGGTTCGAAATCCGTGACGCCGCGCTCTGCCAGGAAATTATCGTCGATCAGAAAGCGCCCGGTGAGCTCGCGCGCCGGCGTACAGAAAATCGCGTAAGCGGCATCGGCGACGATCTCGGGCTTCCGCGCTTGCCGCATCACCGCGTCACCGCCGAGCAGATTTTGCACCGCGGCAGTGGCGATGACGGTACGCGGCCACAACGCATTGATCGCGATGCCTTGCGGCCGCAATTCGCCGGCGAGCCCGAGCACCACGAGGCTCATGCCGAATTTGGCCATCGAATAGGCGGTATGCGGCGCGAACCATTTTTCCTTCATGTCGAGCGGTGGCGACAGCATCAGAATGTGCGGGTTCGCGGCCTTTGCCAAATACGGGATCGCCCATTTCGAGACTACGAAACTGCCGCGCGCATTGATCTGGTGCATGAGATCGAAGCGCTTCATGTCGGTTTGGGCGACCGGCGTGAGCTGGATGGCGCTCGCATTGTTGACGACGATATCGATACCGCCGAACCGCGCCGCGGTCTTGGCGAGCGCGTCTTTCACGAGTGCTTCGTCGCGGACATCGACCACGAGCGGCAGGGCATTGCCGCCTGACCGTTCGATTGCGTCGGCCGCGGTGTAGATGGTGCCGGACAGTTTCGGGTGCGGTTCGGCGGTCTTGGCCGCGATGGCGATATTGGCGCCGTCGCGCGCGGCGCGGAGCGCAATGGCAAGCCCGATGCCGCGCGAGGCCCCGGTGATGAACAAGGTCTTGCCGGCAAGTGACATGCGCCGCCCCACGCAGACTTATTTCTTGCGCGTCAAAAATGCCGTGAACGCGGCACGCGCCTCGTCGGAGCCCAAACGCTCCTTGAAATGCCTCGCTTCGGTATCGACCCGCTCGGTAACTGCGTCAAGGTGGCCGCGCAACAGTTGCCGCGACAGCGCCACGGCGCCGGGCGGCAACAGCGCGATCTCGCGCGCGGCCTCGAGCGCAACCGCCTCGACTTTCTCGGGTTCGACCACACTGTTGACGATGCCCGCAGCCTTCGCCTCTTCGGCCGACAGCGGCCGGCCCATGACCAACAGCGAGAAGGCGCGCGCATGGCCCATGACGCGCGGCGCCAAGAGACTAGATGCCGCTTCCGGAATGAGACCGAGCTTGACGAAGGGCGTGGAAAACATAGCGCCCGCCGCCGCGACGACGTGATCGCAATGAAACAGCATGGTGGTGCCGATGCCGACCGCAAGACCGTTGACCGCGGCGACGAGCGGCTTTTCGCTGCCCACCAAAGCGTGGAGGAAATCGACGGTCACCGGTTCCAGCCCGGTCTCGGCCCGCTTCTGAAAATCGCCGATGTCGCTGCCGGCGCTGAATGCGCCCGGGGCGCCCGCGATCACGACGCAGCGGATCGCGTCGTTTTCGCCAGCCTCGTCGAGGGCTGCCGTCATCGCCGCATACATCGGCTGCGTCAGCGCGTTCTTCTTCTCCGGCCGGTTCATCCGAATCGTGCGGATGCCGTCCGCGTCGGTTACCACCACTTGATCGGACATGCGTTCCTGAATGCCTCGTCGGGGGGCAGGGCGGCACGGCCGCCAGCCTTGATTTTCTTTACATTATAAGCCCGCGCGAGGCTTCGATAGCGGCTTAGCCGGGCCGTTCGGCGGCTCATATCCCGGTATCATTGATCCGTCGGGAGCGCGCCGCTATGGTCCGGCCGCCGGCGTCAGCCCGGCAATCCCGCGGCATTGGGGCGTAGCCAAGTGGTAAGGCAGCGGATTTTGATTCCGCCATCCCCTGGTTCGAATCCAGGCGCCCCAGCCAAAATTTTCGTATTGGATTAATTACTTAGAAGCCGCTCGGCCATCTTCGCTATTTCCGTTCTGAATGGCGGTTTGTGGCTCATTCTGAATAGATGTTCCCGCAGCGTTCGCTAGGCGGTGTGCGTGTCGCTTTCGCGTGGCGGGTAGGGCGCGAGCAAGGGTCTGCTTGGCGTAGCCAGCATACGCCTGCTTCGTCTTATGGCCGGAAAGCGCGCGTCCCTGACCGTCAGTCAATTCGGCTTCCTCAAGTTCCGTCATTCCGCCGTGTCGGCACGCATCAAGCGTGAACGTCGAGGGCAAACCGATCTCTGCGCGCATCCTTTGTACGATCTTCTCGAAGCCGCTAAACGAAAACAGCTTACAGACTATCTTATCGTCGGGTCGGCTCCTGGGCGGATTAATCTCGCGAAGAATCATGGGAATGCCGCGACGGGGCAGGGCCGCTAGGATTGCCTCGGCGTCCTCGTAAAATTTTGTCGTTACACCGTCGATGGTTTCCTCTAGTGGATGCCAGACGAGTTCGCCAGTTTTGTGATGTTCGATACGTATCGCGCTAGGCCATTGCTCGCTGCGATAATCTGTCCATCTTAGGTAACCGGCCAGCACATTTTCTGGGCGTTGCAGCCACTCGAAGCAAATTACAGCTGCTGCCGCAGCTTCAGGCTGATCATGTTCGATGCAGCCCCATGCAAATGCATAGACCTGATCGCGGGTCGCCGCGGCTTTGGTCTTCTTCACGCGGCGCTTTTTTGTAACGCCGTCCCACGGATTTGGAACTCGCCGGTCAAACTCACCAGGGTGAAGTCGATGCACGACACGCCACGCCCGGCGACACAGAGCAATCGCCTTCTCGCCTTGCCTCAATCGTTCGCCGCGCGGACCGGCAATGATGATATCGTAAATCTTGTCGGTGCTGACCGGCGTTATGGATTTGATCCTGCGTTGCCCAATGCGGTCGCCCTTCTTCGTCACGATGTCGGCAACCAAAAGCATGGTGCGCTCGTAATCAGGCCGTGAGCGCGGTGCGACCTTTTCTAAATATGCCTTACTTTTCTTGTACTCTCGAAAAAGCCAATCGACAGTGCCGTAAGCTGGCGCTCGTTCTCCGGTGGGCGGCTCGCCGCGTCGCGTGGCATCCCACTCGTTAAATAGGGCATTGAGAGCGGCGGCGCGACCGCCATTCCCGTCCTCTCCGCAAGCGCCAACGTAATCAGTTCCAAGGGGCTCGTTCGAGATTTGACAGCCCATATTTCGGTAGAGCGTGGGTACACTGAAATAAAAGGCTGTCGCACCACTCGCGAGCAACTTAGTGATGACATATCGGGGCAAAGTTCGAGTGAAGGTCACAGATCCTCTGCCACGTCTACGGTGCGGTTTAGTTCCGGCGGCAGGATGGCCTGATCGAGATCGTCTCTCAACCATAACTGTCGTCTTCCTTCTTTTATCCGCGGATTAGGATACTCCGTTCCTACCCGCTTAAGAAATGCCTCAACCGTTGATTCCCCGACGTATGCTGCGGCAATTTCTGCTGCCATTCGGCGAGGCCACGAGCCTAAGGGGATAAGCGCTGCACGAGACATGGCGATGCTAGGCAGCTGTGATGGCGGCAGCTCTGCTCACGAGTATGCTCTCACTCAGCTTTCTTGGCTGGGCGTTTCCTCTTCTTTTCGCCAAGCGGGAAAATAATCTCGAAGGAACGGCGCCGCTCACCATCAGGCCATTTGTGCTGCCCCTTGGGTTTGGGGGACGGTGCACCAGTTGACGCCTTAGACGTCGCAAGGGTGACGCGTTGCTTCATAATCAGCCGCTCAACTACGAGAGCGCGTTGTATATCGCTGCCGAAAATGGAGTTGAAAGCGTCACGCCGAATAACGTGCCGGTTTACCTCTTTCTCGCGCTCGCAGAATCCGTCAACTTTATCGAAATCAATTTTTGCGGCTCTTTTTCCAGAGGCGTTGGGGAGTTCGCGAAGCTTGGTCCGAAGAGCCATTATACCCTGGCGAATAGCCACCCCATCGTCTGGCAGCAGGTCGCGTGCGGCGAAATAGCATTTCGTGATTGCGAGCAGGAGATCTTGCTTCTCCCAAGGTAACAGTCCGCATCGAATGCCCAGGATTCCCGCAGCATAAATCAGTCCGAATTTCTCGGCGACATCACGTGCCACATTTCCATCGTACTCGTCGCACACTTGACGCACGAAATACGCAATTCTCTTTTGCACACGATCTTTCACCTCGGCCTCATCTGCGAGGAGTGACTTGATGTATTTTCGGAATGCTTTTCCGTGGTTATTCGCGCAGGCATCGACGATATTTTTAAAGGTTTGCTTCTTCCAATCTTCGAAAGCGCCTTCGTTCCAGTCTTCGGGCAATCGATCAAAAATATGGTCCAAGCCATCGAAAGCGGCTGGGACGTCGATCAGCCGAAGCGCTTCACCATGCTGGCGATCTAGCCTTACTTCTTGGGCAAGATCGCGAATCGACTTTTCACTAGACGTGAGTGCAATGCTACGCCAACTATCATGCATTGCGCCACGTGATGCGGTGAATGAACTGTGCCGTCCCATCGACCAACCTTGGCTGAGTTTGTAGGCAATATCGCGCATACGCTGATATTTTGTCTTGTTACTGCCTTCCAAATTTGAAAGGTCATCAATAGGAAAAAGCGTGTCGTTAAATTCCGAAATGCGCTCCTCTAATCTCGCATCCGTAATGTTCCACGTAATCAAACCTGCGGGTTTTGCTACTCCAATAACAGATGCTCCCATAAGCGTTGCGACACTTTTCCCAACTCGGGTTCGTCCAAACAAGCATATCGTGAACGATGGGCGGTTGATGATTGCAAGCAAGGGAGCTGCAAGCGCAGCGGAAATGCAGAGCATCAAAGTGGTCGATAGACGAGCCGGTTCAGCCACCGCATCGCGCCACGATTTCCAAGTGCCGCTATTCGCCAGGAGACCACTCGGGTCTTTAATGGAATTTGCGCGGTGCACGCCGATGATTTTCGACGCAGATTGACCGATCACCCGGTCGACCAGTACGAAAGCCTTTTCATCTTGAGTCCAGCCCGTGCGCGCCTCATACACTCGCTCCTTAGGCGCGTCCGATTTTGCCACCGCAGAGAGAAGCTCTTTTAGCTCATCATCGTCCTTAGGAAGAATTGCGCCTGCATCGCGAAGTACTTTTGCAAATGCTCGTAAATCGCTGACTGTCGAAGGTGAAAGCTGCAGTCTATCTACGCCTCTTTTGGAAACTTTGAATTCGATAACTTCGAGGTACGTTCCAGTTGCGTTGTTCCGAATCCGAGAAATTTTTCTAATTGTCCGAACCATTTTTCTAGTTTTTGTCATAGGTGTCTCCTTTGCCTCATGCACATCTCGAAGTGTAATGCTGATGGACATGCGTGGTTGACGAGTGTCGATTGGTTGAGTCCGGCCAGGTCTGAGCTGGGCGTTTCTGTCAAACGCGCCGCGTCACTGTTGTTGGACGACGAGTGAAAAATAGGTGGTCGATGTGGCTCAAATCGCGCGAGATCGAAAATGGCGCAGCAGGCAATGCCGATTAGGAAGGTGATTTAATTGCCAATAAGCAATCTGCAGGTGCCGCTTCAATTGCGACGGCTAATATCCTAGAAGCATTTATCGTCGAGCGAATTACCGCGTGTAAAATTAAACACGGGCTTCTGGCCGCGGAAATAAATATCGCGGTACAATTACGGGCCAATTTAACATTTGGAATTTGGGCGCCGCGAATAAATTCCGCTGACCCATTGAAAACATTATACAATATTGCGGATAAAATTGCAATGGCCAAACGTTGTAAAGAAACGCCGTTTGTTGGTGAAGAATCGCGATTCTACGCAATGTGCGCTTTTCGGAACCTTAACCGTGCATCAGTTGCGTTTATTTAGCGGCGGCTTAATTGTCGTGGTCGGAGATTTTTGTCGAACTCTAAGGTTCCCTGTTTAACGCATTCGGGAATGATTTATTTTTGAGCCGGTAAAGTGCGTTATTATTTCCATTCCTTGGATCTCAACTGCAATTCCGCTGACCCATTAATGCCTGGGCCGTGCAGCGTGTGCACGGCACGCAGTGCGCAATCCTTTCATTCGGCAGCCAATGAAATGGAGACCAGCCGATCCAAAGAATCGATTGAACTCGCCTCCAAACGGCTTCAGGTCGCGTTCTTTTGCTGAATCTTCGAAATTGGGAATTAAGCGCCACGTTCGGATAAATATCGCACAGGCTGCACACGTCATTCGTGCGTCATGGACGAAGCCGGAAATACATGGATTTAAAGGACCGACTGAAGTTGCGTCCTAGATGCTCAAAGATGCCCTAGTTTTGGCAATTCTCTGAATACCGCCGAAAAATCGTTTCAGATCGAATTGGAACGCGACGGTGGTCGCGACTGCCTGCGTGAAAGTACACTTCATTGCCACCTTTGTGCCTTTCCACGTGAACAATGGGCCCAAGAACACATGGTTTCATGCCCCCTGTTTTTTCCTCGAATTTGTAAATTGTAATTTGAGTAGTCGATTAATTATTCGCCCGAGGTGAAAGTCACCAATGAACCTCATTGAGACATTGCATCTGCTATACGCAAAAGAAAAAACCAATGGCGCCTTGCTTCAATCGGCACTTGCGATAAAGCGACATCGCCAATTAAGCAATCTGCCAATTCTTGACGCTTCGAATGCCTATTACCTTCCAGCTACAAATACAAAAGCTCGTACAAAATGGGGACGTGTCTTCATCGAAGGGATATTCAAGTTCTTTAATATTGCGGACAACAATCGCGGTCCCCAAGAACCCGTGTTCTTCGTGACACTCGCCGATAAGGCGCATCTCACGACTGAAGATCAGCAAAAAATCAAACTTCGAAGCATTAAGCGAAAACTTGGCTCTGGATTAATGGGCTTGAATTACATTGGCATGATCGAACCTGGGTATTACGCCAACATCTACAAATCGGACGAGAAGCAGAAAAATGTCGTCAGTTGGCACGCTCACTTCATTGTCTGGGGAATTACCGAGAGTCAGCTCGCGCAACACCTGGATGGAATTAAATCGAGGTTTGAGCCGATTATGCCGGGTCTCTGTGCTGTCCATAAAAAATCCATTCCACCGGATCAATTTGGTTACAAGCTCTGGTACATGATCAAGTCGCCTTGCAAAGAATATTCAATTGGCAGGCGCCGTAAGCCTCACCAAAAAACTGGGGCGGTCAGATACAAGCAAAATTCCCGAGATATCCGCCCAGGCAATCGCGTCAGGCTCTTTAATTTGCTGCGCGACATATATCTCGACGAATTGGCGATGGCCGGTGGAAATGGTCGGAAATTGCTGGCAACAATAAAATATGAAGCTCTCCGCGAATTTCACACCAAAAATGGCTGGGATGATAAGCGCCCGTAATTCGATTTCGGCAATTAAATCCGATCCGGAATTAATCGGATAATGATCGGTTCTGCGGCGTGGTCACGAGTGCGCAAAATACCCATTGTGTAGAATCGCGATTCTTCATCAACAAACGGCGATTCCTTGCAACGTTCGACCATTGAGTTTGCACGTCCAATATTGTATAATAATCATAGTTGGCAAGCGTGATTTATTCACGCCGCGGACAATCTCAAAATCAAATCGACCACCCAGGCTTTTCGGCGCGGATTGCGCCTTGAGCGACACTGGGCTTGTCACGGAGAAAGCAATTGGAAAAGTCAGCAAGATCGACGCTCAGTTCTCACTGCTTGAGAAAGCAGTGACGTAGAAGAATCGCAATCTCGCAAAATGACGTGGCGGGCGTCGAATAACTGAATTTCATGCATATACAAAACGCAGGAGTGCGAAATGAAATACGAGCTGAAGTCAATGGGTTCCGATATCGCAGTTGTCGAAAATGGCTATATCCGCGCCATTGTTGGCAGCGGGTTCCGCGGTGCTGCACTCTTTACGAAGGAGAGCATTCTCACGGCGCCGACATTTGCGGAAATAATCGCCGCCATTGCGAAGCTGCCAGCACACCTTGACGATATCAATGACTTGCTTGAGTTAAGCCAGGAAGACTGCAGTTGGATTGGCGATTTCAACTTCGATAGGTGGAAGCTGCAATTCTGCTCCTTCGACGCGGAGCCGGATGAAATTATGGCAGGCCTAACTGATAGTCTACGAGACATTGCACCGGTTATTGAAGCTGCCGGTTCGTCAACGGTCTTACCAGCCGTAGACGGAAATATTCACTTTCTTAGATCCAGCATGGCCGGAGACAGAGGGTGTGGACGAAGGGCGAAGAGAAAGAAGCGGATTGCGCTTCGGACCAGGGGCCATTTTCGTAATCTTGGGTTTGCCAACGTCGATCCTGAAGATCCGTACAATTTCTTTTCTCTTAAGAGCAAAACAAAGCAGCGGGAGTATTTTCTTAAAGATGACGAAAGTTTCGCGTGGATTTGGCTACAGGACTTACCCGATCACGTGGAGCAGATGTTGCGGGATTGGATCACGGTCAAGCACAAAACCATTCGAGAAATCCAGGAGTTTGAGGAATAGTTGGAAACGCGAAATGCCGCTGTTTGGCACGCATCTTTTACGGGAGGACACTTAATCTGAAATTGTAAAATACCTTCGATCAAACCGAAGCGTGTTTGATCCAAGCAACGGAGAGATAGCGTGGGTGAGAAATCAAAAATCGAATGGTGCGATCATACATTTAATCCGTGGATCGGCTGTCAGCATGTTTCGCCTGGTTGTGATCATTGCTATGCCGAAACGCAAAACGCCTTTCGCAAGTGGAATGGGGGTATGTGGGGTCCCCACGCGCCCCGCAAGCGAACATCAGATGCCAATTGGAAACAGCCATTAAGATGGAACGCGGAGGCCCGGGCGTTTAAACGCGAGTACGGCCATAAACCTCGGGTGTTCTGTGCCTCTCTTGCCGACGTGTTCGACAATCAGGTTGATCCATTGTGGCGCGATGACTTGTTCGCTCTAATTCGAGAGTGCAAGCGGCTTAAATGGCTATTGCTGACGAAACGCCCGCAGAACATTCGCAAGATGCTGCCGACTGATTGGGGCGACGGGTATCGGAATGTCTGGCTTGGCGTGACCGCTGAGAATCAAGAGTGGTTTGATAGAAGATGGGGCGTTCTCCGGAAAATACCGGCTGCAATAAAATTCATTTCCTACGAACCGGCAATCGGGCCTTTGCGGCTGCCAAAACACGGGCCGATGCCGGACTGGCTAATTTCGGGTGGTGAAAGCGGCGGCAGGGCACGTCCTCTAAAGCCACAATGGGTTCGGGATATCATTGCGGATTGTCGTCACAACGGTGTTGCCATGTTCCACAAGCAGTGGGGGTCATACGCAAACAATCCCCTTGTCGTCGAGCAAGGTAGGAGCATCAAAGATGCCAAGGCCCTGGATGAATTCGGGACCGGCGGCGGCCTGGTCGATGGGGATCTGGTGCGCGAGTTCCCGAGCCGTCGCGATGCCGATAATCGCAGGGCGGCTTAGCCTTCGCCCATAGGCCTGAAAGCCCTTCGACCCAGGTGAACCTATTTCGAGCTCATCCAGAGATGTTCAGCGCGTTTACCGAAAGGCGTGGCGATCTAAGCAGCTAGTCTTCGAACAAAATAATCCGGGTGGCGCAGCCTGTGACATTGGGCTGCGTCACCTATTTTATTGGCTCCAATGGCCGTTTGAGAAACGGTGAGCGATCATGTTTGTCGACGCTAATTTTCAGCATCGATTTGCACGTCTCGCATACATTTCATTGGAGATACATATGAGCAGAAAAAAGCGAAATATACGAAAAAGAACTGGCCAAGCGGGACGCCAATACGACGAGGATATTGCAGGTTCTGTACGACATAAGCCCAAAAAGTCGCTTGGAGTTCTACGAAAGGCGACGAAGACAAAACCTCTGTCGCCTGATGTGACGGGTAAGCTTGCCCTTCAGCGTCACACATTTAGGGAGATTGCCAAACATTTTGCAGAAACCGACGACAGCCATGTGATTTGCAACATTGCTGCTTGGAGAAATCAGGACCAGCATGGGCCCAATCTAACGGTTGAGATTTCGCCGCTGTTTGTACGACACGAGCGGAGATCACCCCAGCGGAGCGTTTTCGATTTTATGGGCGATGACGAGGACGAATAATGCTGTCGCCTAGATTGCGCAATTATCTATCCGCATTGGACCGGGAAGGCGACAACTTTGACTATTTCCGGTGGCTCGAACGGGTTCGGGAGGAAGAGGCCCAGGCGAATTGGGCCTTCACATTAGGCGAATCTCCGATTTCCCAAAAAAATAGGCCTGAGAGCACATCAGATCGCGGAGGCACTCGCATTGCGTCTCAGCCCCTATGTTTGACGAGATGTGCGTTGGTTCCAAAAGCCCGATTAAATCGCAAGGCCAAAAGCAAAACTTCGCAATATCGGGTTAGACAGCGCCTGGAGAAGGTCTGTGCCGCTTGGGCTACATTTCATAATTGCCGAGGCCGTGACGCCGTGTATGAATATTTGGAAGCGGTGTACCGCCTTGTTATGCACTACAAAGTGCGGCGGAGAACATCCGAACTTCTGCAGCACGCATTCGAATTTGGCAATGTTCCCTTCGAAGAGGCTGCGAACGTCTTCTCCGTCTTAATTCGCTGCACATGTGATAACGGCGTGGACAATAAGACGATCAGCAAATGGTCGAGGGCATTGCGATTTGTTGCAAAAAGCAAGACGCCCAAGACTCAGCTGAAGCCGTTTATGAAGGAATTGGGTGGGATCAACTCGTGTGCTGATCGATACGCAATGTATTATGGGAGAGGCGGTCGGTGAGAACAGCCCCCGGCAAAGAGGAAGAGTGTATGCGGAACAATGTTCCGAGCGTACGGAAGCTGTCAGGCGGAAGCCGCTGCCTCTAGCTCCCCCTCCTTACGCATTACATAACCGCGTCCCCATACCGTCTCGATGTAATCTTTGCCACCCGATGCATTGGCGAGTTTTTTTCTTAGTTTGCAGATGAAGACATCTATGATCTTCATTTCTGGTTCGTCCATTCCGCCGTAGAGGTGGCTCAGGAACATTTCCTTGGTAAGCGTCGCGTCCTTACGAAGCGCCAGAAGCTCCAGCATTTGGTATTCTTTAGTTGTCAGATAGACCCGCACGCCATTGATCTCGACATCCTTGGCGTCGAGATTTACACAGAGATCACCGATATTGATGACTGACCGTGCGTGCCCTCTGGACCGTCGTACGATGGCGTGTATACGCGCCACCAGCTCATCCTTGTGGAAAGGCTTGGTCATGTAGTCGTCGGCGCCGAAGCCGAGACCTTTGATCTTGTCCTCGACGTCAGCGAGACCGGAGAGGATGAGGACCGGTGACCTCACCTTCGATACGCGAAGCTTGCGCAGGACCTCATAGCCGGACATGTCCGGTAGATTCAGATCAAGTAAGATGATGTCGTAGTCGTAAATCTTCCCGAGGTCGATGCCTTCTTCGCCGAGTTCGGTCGTGTAGACGGTGAAGTTCTCGGACTTGAGCATCAGCTCGATTGATTGCGCGGTGGCACTATCATCTTCGATTAGCAATACGCGCATACAGGATCGCTCCACCGCGAATTAGATTGGAATACTAGCTCCCCACAGGGTTAATAATGATTGAATTCTGTAAGATGCCTGTGAACAGGCGTGGAATAAGGACCCCGTTTTCGGGGTGATCGGCATCCAATCGGGACCCCGGGGCTGAGGGTCCACACTGGCTTCCATGATTATGGAAGCCGAGGTTGGGATGCTGATTGTGGAG
>JBAPUM010000128.1:0-2859 GCA_049282655.1 Xanthobacteraceae bacterium | reverse complement strand
CGACCCCCACCCCCATCCCCTCCCCACAAGGGGGAGGGGAGGAGCAAGCCTCGGGCTTGCAGCAACCACCGAACAACTCCTTTGACCGCCGCGCCGATTTTGCCAATGCGCATCGGGCGCGGGCCTCGGTGGCGCGCGGCTTCGGCGAGGCGCCGCAGCAGGGCTATGTCGGTAAGACGCCGGCGCCGCTGGGCGAACTCGATCCCGATCTGGCGCGCGCGCTGGGCATCGAGGAGCGCGACGACGAAACCGAGGCTTCAGTTCCCGCAACGGGACTAGCCCCGACTCGCCTGCCGCGCTCGGTGATGCCGGTGCCGGGCGATATGAACTCTTTCGGCAGCGCCGCCAGCCAGCAATCGCTCGACCGCCTGCTGCGCGAGGGCCGTGAAGAGTTCCGCGAGCGGCAATTGTGGACGCCGCATCGCCCGCCGCGGCCGGACAAATCCGAAGGCGGCCGCACGCTCGTGATCAAATCCGATTTCGATCCCAAGGGCGATCAGCCGACCGCGATCAAGGACCTAGTCGAAGGCGTGCTGCGCAACGACCGCACCCAAGTGCTGCTCGGCGTCACCGGCTCGGGCAAGACTTTCACCATGGCGAAGGTGATCGAGGCGACCCAGCGCCCGGCGCTGATTCTCGCGCCCAACAAGACGCTGGCGGCGCAGCTCTATGGCGAGTTCAGGAATTTCTTTCCCGACAACGCGGTCGAATATTTCGTGTCGTATTACGACTACTACCAGCCCGAAGCCTATATCCCGCGCACCGACACCTATATCGAGAAGGATTCCTCGATCAACGAGCAGATCGACCGCATGCGCCACTCGGCGACGCGCGCGCTGCTCGAACGCGACGACGTCATCATCGTCGCCTCGGTGTCCTGCATTTACGGTATCGGCTCGGTCGAGACCTATTCGGCGATGACGTTTGCCATCAAGCGCGGTGAGCGGCTGAACCAACGCCAACTCATCGCCGATCTGGTGGCGCTGCAATACAAACGCACTTTGGCGGATTTTTATCGCGGCTCGTTCCGGGTGCGCGGCGACGCCATCGAAATCTTCCCCGCGCACTACGAAGACCGCGCCTGGCGGGTGTCGCTGTTCGGCGACGAAGTGGAATCGATCCACGAATTCGACCCGCTCACCGGGCACAAGACCGACGAGCTGGAATTCGTGAAGATCTATGCGAATTCGCACTACGTGACGCCGCGGCCGACGCTGCTGCAGGCGCTCGCCGGCATCAAATTCGAATTGAAGCAGCGGCTGGAGCAGCTCCATGCCTCGGGCCGCCTGCTCGAAGCGCAGCGACTCGAGCAGCGCACGCTCTACGATCTCGAAATGATGGAGGCGACCGGAGCCTGCGCGGGCATCGAGAATTACTCGCGCTATCTCACCGGCCGCAAGCCGGGCGAGCCGCCGCCGACATTGTTCGAATATGTGCCCGACAATGCACTGGTCTTTGTCGACGAGAGCCACGTCACCGTGCCGCAGCTCGGCGGCATGTATCGCGGCGATTTTCGGCGCAAGGCGACGCTCGCCGAATATGGCTTCCGCCTGCCGTCCTGCATGGACAATCGGCCGCTGCGCTTCGAGGAATGGGACGCGATGCGGCCGCAGACCACCTGCGTCTCGGCGACGCCCGGTCCGTGGGAGATCAACGAGTCAGGCGGCGTGTTCACCGAGCAGGTGATTCGCCCCACCGGGTTGATCGACCCGCCGGTCGATGTGCGGCCGGCGCGGACGCAAGTCGACGATCTGGTCGGCGAGGTGCGGGCGGTGGCGCAGCAGGGCTATCGCGCGCTGATCACCGTTTTGACCAAGCGCATGGCCGAAGACCTCACCGAATATCTGCACGAGCAGGGCATCCGCGTTCGCTACATGCATTCCGACATCGACACCATCGAACGCATCGAGATCATCCGCGATCTCCGCCTCGGCGCCTTCGACGCGCTGGTCGGCATCAATCTGCTGCGCGAGGGCCTCGACATTCCGGAATGCGCGCTGGTCGCCATCCTGGATGCCGACAAAGAAGGCTTTCTCCGCAGCGAAACGAGCCTGGTGCAGACCATCGGCCGCGCCGCGCGTAATGTCGACGGCCGCGTCATTCTCTATGCCGACCACGTCACCGGCTCGATGGAACGCGCCATGGCGGAAACAAGCCGCCGCCGCGAGAAGCAGGAATTATACAACACCGAAAACGGCATCACGCCGGAAAGCATCCGCAAGGGCATCGGCGACATCCTCAACAGCGTCTATGAGCGCGACCATGTGCTGATCGCCGCCGGCGCGGGCGAGGCCGGCGAATTCGAAGACGCCGCCACCATCGGCCATAATTTTGAAGCTGTGATCGGCGATCTCGAAGCCCGCATGCGCGCCGCCGCCGCCGATCTCGATTTCGAGGAAGCGGCCCGCTTGCGCGACGAGCTCAAGCGCCTGCGCGCGACCGAACTCGCCGTGACCGACGACCCGACAGCGAAATTCTTACCCTCCCCTGCAGGGGGAGGGTCGTCGCGCGGAGCGCGGCGGGGAGGTTCGAAGAGTAAAATTCACAAGCCCGCGCTCGACGAAATGGGCATCGCGCTCCACCACGAGGTCGCGCCGCATCGTCCGGGAGCGCGAAGCGGCGCCCCGCGCAAGCCTTCGCTCGACGAAATGGGCCCAGGCGTTGAAAGCGTTCCCGGTAAAAGCGACCGCTCCGGCCCGCGCTCGACCCTCGGGCGTCCCGGCATGCACGGTGGCTTCAAGCCGCGCGGGCGCTAGAGCTATTCCCTCTCCCGCGTGCGGGAGAGGGTCAGGGTGACGGCAAGTTAGTGCTTTCCCAGCGGATGGGTTAAATTGCACCGTTCGCGCGAGAATCAACCAT
>JBAPUM010000127.1:0-20571 GCA_049282655.1 Xanthobacteraceae bacterium | reverse complement strand
CCGTTCCAGTGGACCAAATCCGCCGATCAAATCCTTCAATCCATCGAACGCTTCTGCACATATAATGCAGCACCGAGGCCATGCTAATGTCGCGAACTTCCGGTTCAGGACACTAGAGCCCGGTTCTCAGAACCGATCAGGCTCCAGCGAAGTGAGGACACTCAAACGGGTCCGGGCAGGATCGGAAGGGTCTCGGCGCTTTGCGATGGCGCCCAATAGAATTGAACAACGTGCCTAAACGGGCATCATGTCGAGATTATGTACGGTAGTGTACAATCGGCGCGGATGCCGCGCTGCTCGGCCTCGTGCGGATGGATTTCGAGTAGATCTTCCTTGTGCCAGAGCGAATTGGCGCTGCGGCGGGTCTGCGCGCCGACATTGTATTGCGACAGGATGCGGCCGTTGTCAGCAGCAGCGGGAAGCGCGGTCCCGTTTTTTCGTCGGTCGCAATATATTCGTTCACGATGGACTTGCCCTTGCCGCGGACGACCACATCACCGCGGGAGCGAAGCGCGGCAGGCTTACTGACAAGCGGCGCGCAGAACCACCGTTTCGTTCGGGCAATCGCCGCTGGTCGGCGCCTGCTGTCCCGATACCCACAGCGAGGCGCTGCACTTTTCCGCGGTGCGAATGTCAACCGGCTCGCCGGATTTGTAACCCTTGGCGCGGCAGGCATTGGTCACGGCCGGCGCACAGTCGGGCGCGCCATTGCCGGCGATGGCGCAGACTTCGTGCATTTCAACGAGCTTCGACGGACGCAACGCGTCGAAGGTGCTCTTCATGGCGTCCTGGGTCGCCGCCGCGGACTGTTTGTTGAAGTCGTCGAGCTTCGATTGCTGGTCTTTCACCTTGGCGTTGAAATCGGCGACCGACTTGTTCCACCAGCTGCCGAAATCGTTGAGGAAGCCGCGTTTCTCGGGCGGCTGTGGCGGCAGCGACGGCGGCGGTTGCGGCGGTAGCGCGACGGCGGAGGACGATGCCGGCGGCGTTGCCGGCGCGGCGGCCTGCCCGGGTGCGGGCGCGGCGGGAGCGGAAGTAGCCGGAGCCGCGCCCGCTGCAGGCGGCGGCGTCATCTGGGCGCGCACAGCACTCGCCGGCACGAGCGACACCACGAGCGCGACGAGCGCACAGCGCCCCGCCGATCGGCAACTTCCCGAGCTCGAACTGCGTGCAATCACGGCCGCCCCGTCTGGCCAGCCCGTTACGGGCAACCCGAGCCCCACAGGCTCGCAGACCCTCTCGCCCATTTGCTCGCTAAATTAGGCGTCAACATGGTGAAAACAGACGAAGCCAATCACTGGACGCAGGCGGGTCGTCCCCGGAATTCGCGCCGTTTCAGTTCGCGCGGCGTCTCGACCAGACGAACCAAACGAATCCGAGGAACAAAACGACCACAATCGCCGCATCAAAGCGATGGAAGAGACTCCGCAAGGTCGAATTGCTGTCCCATTGCTGGCCGAGCACAAAGCCCACATAGGCCAAGCCGAAGCACCACGGCCATGAGCCCAGGAAGGTGTAAATCTGAAATTTCAGCATGGGCATCCGCGCCAGGCCGGCCGGAAAGGCAATGAAGGTTCGGATCACGGGCAGCAAGCGGCCGATAAAGACGGTGATGGCCCCGTAGCGGGCAAAAAACTCGTCGGCGCGCTCCAGCTCGGCCGTGCCGATCAGCACATATCCGCCCCAGCGCTCAAACGCCCGCCGCCCGCCCTTGGCGGCGACGTAATAGGCTACCGTGGACCCGACATTGCAGCCGAGCGCGCCCGCGGTCGCAGCCCCAATCAGCGTGAACCGCCCGACCGACACCAGATAGCCGGCAAACGGCATGATCACTTCGGAGGGCAACGGGATGCAGGCCGACTCGATCGCCATCAGGACGACGACGCCCAGATATCCGGCCGCCGAAATCACCTCGACGATGAAAGCCGCCAATACCGAGATGATCTGGTCAAGCATCGTTAAATCTGGAATCGGGGCTGGGAATATCAGTGCCGCTTGCGGGTGCGGCGGCCTTCAAGCATGACGATTTTGCGACGCTGCGAATCTTCCGGGGCCTTCTTCGGCACCTTTTCGGCAATGCCCAAGAGCCGCTCGCGGCGATCCATCTCTTTCCAGACTTCCTCCGGCCGGATGCCGGTCGAAACCCAGAGCACGACGAGGTTATAGATGAGATCGGCGCTTTCCTTGACGACGGCTTCGCGGTCGCCATGCATGGCGTCGATCACCACCTCGACGGCTTCCTCGGCAAGCTTCTTGGCCATCTTGCTGCGGCCGGAACGCAACAGCCGCGCCGTCCGCGACGTCGACGGATCGTCGTGCCGGCAGGCCAGGACGGCTTGGAAGAGGCGAGAAATCGAATCAGTCATCGCCTACCAGAATAGCCTGATATTGTCGCGATTGTGTTAAATACGAGGTCCCCGGTAAATTCATCGATCCTGGCGGGCATTTTCCTCGGCATTCTGCCGGGCATTTTCATCCTCTTGGGCCAATAACCCGGCGTTGCCCCCGGCCGCCGCGGTGTTGATCGTGACAGTCTGCTCGGTGGCAAAGCGCCGCAAATAGTTCGGCCCGCCCGCCTTGGGGCCTGTCCCTGAGAGAAGCGTGCCGCCGAAGGGCTGGGTGCCGACCACGGCGCCGATCATATTGCGATTGACATAAACATTACCGTGCGGAAGCCGGTCAGCGATGCGCGCGATGACGCTATCGATGCGCGAATGCACGCCAAGCGTCAGCGCCGTGCCGTTGGCCGCGATGCCGGTGAGCAACGCATCCAGTTCGTCCGCGCGCCAGCGAACGACGTGAAGCACCGGCCCGAAAACTTCCTGATCGAGATCAAGGGCCCGGTCGAGCTCGACGATCGCGGGCGGCACATAGCTGCCCGCGCCGGCAAGTGCGTCGGCGCTTTCCGCGCGGAAAAGAACCCGGCCGGCATGCGCTTGCGCCGCGATCCAGGCCTCGAGCTTCCGCTTTGCGTCCGCATCGATCACCGGCCCGACTTGGGTTGCGATATCGCGCGGGTCGCCCATTTTGAGTTCGCGCGCGGCCCCGATCAGCATCTCGAGCATGCGATCGGCGACGTCGTCCTGCAGACACACGAGCCGCAGCGCCGAACAGCGCTGGCCGGCGGAGCGGAAGGCCGACGCGATGACGTCGTCGGTCACTTGCTCGGGCAAGGCGGTGGCATCCACCACCATGGCATTGATGCCGCCGGTCTCGGCGACGAGCGGCACGAGGGGCCCGTCCTTGACGGCGAGCGCACGCGCGATCGAACGCCCGACTTCGGTCGAGCCGGTAAACACCACGCCTGCGATGCGGGGATCGGCGACGAGGCCCGCCCCGACCGAGCCGTCGCCGGGCACGAGATGCAGCGCGCTCGCCGGCACGCCGGCCTCATGTAGCAGCGCGACCGCAAGCGCCGCCGTCAACGGCGTCTGCTCGGCTGGCTTGGCGACCACGGCATTGCCAGCGGCGAGCGCCGCGCTGACCTGGCCGAGGAAGATCGCCAGCGGAAAATTCCACGGACTGATGCAAGCAAAGACGCCGCGGCCGCGATAGCGCAGCACATTGCTTTCGCCGGTCGGACCCGGCATCGGCTGCGGCGCCAAGCCGGTCCGCGCTTGCGCCGCGTAATAGCGGCAATAGTCCACGGCCTCGCGCAGTTCGGCGAGCGCATCGTCGAGCGTCTTGCCGGCTTCGTTCTGTAGGAGCGCGAGGAGCCGGCCGCGATTAAGCTCAAGCCGGTCGGCGGCGCGCTCGAGCGCCACGGCACGTTCTTCGATGGGTGTCGCCGCCCAAGCCGGAAAACCAGCCGCGGCAGCGGCGACGGCTGAACGCACCAGCGTCGCGTCGGCCTCGCGAACAGTGCCGATCGCGCTGCCGTCAATCGGCGACATGACCGGCCGTTCGATGCCCGGCAGCGGCACGCCGTCGACGAGCGGCGCGGCTTCGGCCGTCCTCAGCGCTTCCTCCCCGTCGCGCACCTCGCGCAACAGCGCGTCGAGGCTCGCGCGATCGCCGAAATCGATCCCCGCCGCGCCGCGCCGTTCCGGCCAATACAGATCGCGCGGCCGCGGAATTTTGCGGTTGCGCGCGTCCGGCACGGTCGCGATCCAATGTTGCGGACGGCGCAAGATGTCGGCGATCGGGACGTTCGGATCGGCGGCGACGGAAACGAAAGACGAGTTGGCGCCGTTTTCCAGAAGCCGGCGCACCAGATAGGCCAAGAGATCGCGATGACCGCCCACCGGCGCGTAAATCCGGCAGGCCGCGTCGGGAAATTCGGCGCGCAATGCCGCATAGAGCGCTTCGCCCATGCCGTAGAGCCGCTGAAACTCAAAGCCCTCGATGCCGCCGGCGTCCTCGATCACGCTGGCGACCGTCAGCGCATTATGGGTGGCGAATTGCGGGAACAAACGATTGCGCGCGGCGAGAAGCTTTTTCGCACACGCCATGTAGCAAAGATCGGTCATCGCTTTGCGGGTGAACACCGGATAGTCGGCGAGGCCGCGCTCCTGCGCGCGCTTGATCTCGGTGTCCCAGTAGGCGCCCTTCACCAGCCGGACGGTGAACCGCCGGTTCCCGGCCATGGCCGCCGCTTCGATCCAATCGAGCACCGCCAAGGCGCGCTTCTGATAGGCCTGCACCGCAAGGCCAAATCCGTCCCAGCCGTGAAGCGACGGATCGTCCAAACAGGCGCCGATGAGTTCGAGCGACAGCTCAAGCCGATCCGCTTCTTCGGCGTCGACGGTGAATTGCAGATCGTTGTCCTTGGCGAGCCGCGCGAGCTCGATGAGGCGCGGCAGGAGCTCGCGCCGTACCCGCTCGCGCGAGATCGCCTCGTAGCGTGGATGGAGCGCGGAGAGTTTTACCGAAATGCCGGGACGAGACGACTGTGCAGCGCGACCGGCATTGGCGCCGATAGCCGCGATGGCGGCCGCATAAGCGTCGAAATATTTTTCGGCGTCCGGCGTGGTGCGCGCGCCCTCGCCGAGCATGTCGAAGGAATAGCGCTGTTCGGCATGGCCGCGGGCGCGGGAGATCGCTTCCGCGATGGTCTGGCCGATGACGAAATGCGAGCCGAGAAGCCGCATCGCCTGCCGGATCGCCGCCCGCATCGCCGGTAGCCCGAGTCGGCGCACCACGCTGTCGAGGATGGTCTCCGGCGTGTCGGCCGGATGAATGATCCGGGCCGCGACGCCGAGCGTCCAGGCCGAGGCCGATACCAGAATGGCGGTCGATTTGACGTCGCTGTCGAGCCAGCGTCCGGCGGCGAGCTTGTCCTCGATCAGGCGGTCCGCGGTCGCGGCATCGGGCACGCGCAACAGCGCCTCGGCCAGCACCATCAGCGCCAGGCCCTCTTTGGTGGAGAGGGAATAAGCGTGCAGGAAATCTTCGATGCCGCCGAGACCCGTCGCCTTGGCGCGGATCGCCTCGATCAGGCGGCGGGCGCGTTCGTCGATGCGGACTTCCGCGGCAAGCTCGCGCGCGGCGCCGGCGAGAAAACCCGCCGCGAGTTCCTCATCGGGCGGCGCGAAGGGAGCGTCGAATAACGGCAGAGCGGCAGGCGGCCCGTTCATTGATCCAATATAGGCCGCCGCGTCGCAACCGGGGAGGATCAGTGAACGGGAGTGACAAAGGTCTGCAGCTTGTCGAAGCTCTGCGTCCAGCCCATCTCCATGCCCTTGATATAGCCGACAGCCTGCTCGGTCATCGCGCTGCCGCGGGTGTGCAAGGTCAGCCGGGTCTTGCCGCCCTCCTCCACAAAACTCACCGTCGTCAGCCCTTCGATGATGTGATGGCCCGCATCATCGAGGGCAATGTTGGTGAAGACGAGACGTTCGGGCGGAACGATCTCGCGTATCTCGCCTTTCATCGGATAGATGGCGCCGTCGGGACTGCGCATGTGAATGCGGAGCGCGCCGCCGACGCGGGCATCGATCTCGCAGACCGGATTGGTAAAGCCCTTCGGGCCCCACCATTGCGCCAGTTGCGCCGCATCCGTCCAGGCCTTGAACACCAATACGCACGGCGCATCGAACACACGCGTGATGGTGACTTCGCGTTCGTCGAGCGGTTTTGTCGATGGGACGATCGTCACGCGCTGCTCCCGGGACAAGCAAATTCTCTCACAGAATTGTCACTTACTGATTTGGCCGTTCGCAATTGATCATCCACGGCGTGCCGAACTGATCGGTCAGCATGCCGAAGCGTTGCGCCCAAAATGTTTCCTGGATCGGCATTCGCACCGTGCCGTTCTCGGCAAGGGCCGCGAAGATGCGATCGGCATCGTCAGGCTTGTCGATGCTGACGCTGACCGACATGCCCTTCATCGGCTCATACATCTGCGGCGGCGCGTCGGAGCCCATCAACACCACGTCGTCGGCGACCGTGATCCGCGCATGCATGACATTATCTTTGAGCTCAGGCGGGGTCTTCCCGGCCATCGGGCTGTCGCCATATTTCATCATCATGACGATTTTGCCGCCGAACACTTTTTCATAGAACTTGAACGCGGCTTCGCACTTGCCGTCGAAACCCAGATACGGATTCATCTGCATGGCACTCTCGTTCTGATCGGTTACCGTTATTCAATGCCGGCATAAGCGCGCTTGAGCGCCGCCACGTCGAATTTTTTCATCTTCATGACCGCGGTCAGCACGCGCTCGGCCCTCCCCCGATTGGCGTCCGTCAGCATGTGCACGAGCTCGGACGGCACCACCTGCCACGACAAGCCGTATCTGTCCTTGAGCCAGCCGCACACGCTCTCCTTGCCGCCGTCGCAGAGCCTCGACCAGTAACGATCGATCTCGTCCTGGCTGTCACACATGATCTGAAACGACACCGCTTCGGTGAACTTGAATTGCGGCCCGCCGTTGAGCGCGGTGAATGTCTGCCCGTCGAGCTCGAACTCGACGGTCAGCACCGAGCCCGGCTCCTTGCCGTGCACGTCGCGGCCGGCCTCGGTGTAGCGGCTCTTCTGATTGTTCCGCGAATTCGGGAACACAGAGATGTAGAACCTCGCCGCCTCCTCGGCCTGCGTGTCGAACCACAGGCACGGCGAGATCTTCTGTTTGATGAACGCCATGACGCACTCTTCCGGTTTCGCAGCAGGCTATTTCGCGGTTTGCAGATAGGCATCGAGCCGATCGAAAGTGCCGGCCCAGCCGCCGGTCATGCCGTCGTGGGCCGCGTCGAAGGTCTTTTGCTCCTCGGCACTCGCATTGAGCGGCAACCAGCGCAGCGTCACTTTGGTCTTGCCCGGAGCCACCTCTTCGAACGTGACCGTGGTCAGCATTTCGAGCGGCCAAGTCGGGCTCATCGGATGCCGCGTAAGCCCGCCCGCTTCGTCGGAAAAGGAATGCACCCAGACCAGCCGTTCGGGCTCGGCGATTTCGCGATAGACGAATTTCGCCCACATCACCGGGCCGCTCCCTGCCCGCATGGCGCCAAGATAGGTCCCGCCGACCCGCAGATCCATTGTCGACGCGACGATGACGGAGCCTTTCGGGCCCCACCATTCCTTCATGCGCTCAGGCTCGGTAAAGCATTGCCAAACCAGTTCGCGCGGCGCGTCGAAGCTGCGGGTGATGACAAAATCGGCGCTTTGGGCTTGCGTATTCATCCGAGACCTCGACTGACGCAGTTGTTCACTACATGACGTTCATTGCACGGCGATCACTGCACCAGGATCATCCAGTGCACGCCGAATTTGTCGGCCAGCATGCCGAACCGCTTCGAGAAAAAAGTCTTGCCGAGCGGCATGGTCACCTGACCGCCGTCGCCGAGCGCGCCGAACAGTTTGTCGGCCTCGGCCTCGGTGTTCGCCGCGATGGTGAGCGCAAAGCCGTCGAATTTCGGCGCGCCGGAATTGGGGCCGTCCGACGCCATGATGGTCGTGTCGCCTGCCTCGAATTGCGCATGCATGATCTTGTCGGCGTTCGCCGGCGTGCACATGCTCTGATCGGGGCTGTCCTTCCAGCGCATCATCATTTTGACGCTGGCGCCGATCGCTTGTTTGTAGAAATCGAGCGCTTCCGCGGCGCGGCCGTCGAAGAACAGATAGGGCTGAACCTGCATGGCTGAACTCCTGGTTACGGTCTTTCGTCTGCGGCTTTTATCATGCCAGCGACAAACTGATCGAGCCGCGCCATGCACTCCACCCGTCCCTTGTCGGCGCCGTGTTCCTTGATGACGCGGTCGCGCTCGGCCGCAGTCGGGAAATCGCTGCGCCAAATGAGGCGCGTGCGGCCGCCAAGATCCTCGAAGACGACAGTCTGCGTGAACCGCACCGGCTCGACGTCTTCGCCGCCGCCGTGGCGATAGACGATGCGTTGCGGCGGCAAGATCTCATCGAAGGTGACGCGGTTCTGATAATCGCGGCCGTCCGGGCCGTGCATGACAAAACGCCAGATGCCGCCCGGCCGGAACTCGAAGCTTGATGTCGTCGTCGTAAAACCGTTCGGCCCCCACCATTGCGCGAGGTGCTTAGCGTCGGTCCAAGCCGAGAACACAAGCTCACGCGGCGCGTCGAATTCGCGGATGCCGATGATCGAGCGCGGATCGGTGTCGAGATCGAGGCTACTTTTTACTGACATCGTCCGAATCCTTGTGGAGAGTATCGGTCTTTGGCGCGGCAGCCTCCTTGGCCTGCAGCGTCTTCAGATAGGCGTCGAGCCGGTCAAAGCTCTCGTCGAAGAAGCGCCGGTAGTCGCCGAGCCAGTCGTCGACCACCTTCAGCGCCTGCGGCTCGATCCGGCACGGCCGCCATTGCGCCTCGCGGCCGCGGGTAATGAGGCCCGCTCGCTCCAGCACTTTGAGATGCTTGGAAACCGCCGGCATGCTCATGGCGAAGGGTTTGGCGAGATCGGTGACCGAGGTCTCGCCCAGCGCCAGACGCGCCAGGATTGCCCGGCGGGTGGGATCGGCGAGAGCGGAGAAGGTCGCGTCCAGAGACAATTGAACCATCCAGTTAAATAACTTATTGGTTAAATACTACAAACCGCTTTCTGTCAAGCGCGGGTGTTGGCGCCAAGGCGTTCAAATGTTGCCTTGCGCTGCTAGAACCCAGCCATGTCGTTCGTCCGCCTTTACCTTCGCGTGCTGGGCCTGCTGCGCTCCGACGCGCGCCTTGCCGTCATGTTGGCACTCGCCAATATCGCGCTCGCCGGCACGCAATTCGTCGAGCCGGTGCTGTTCGGCCGGATCGTCGATGCGCTGTCAGGCGCGCTGCCGGCGGGTCTCGCGCCGGCGATCCGCGCGCTCGCGCCGCTCGTTGGCGCCTGGGTCGGTTTCGGCCTGTTCAATATCGGCGCCGGCACGCTGGTCGCCTGGTTCGCCGATCGCCTCGCCCACCGCCGGCGCAATCTGGTGCTGGCGGACTATTTTGAGCATGTGCTGCAATTGCCGCTCGCCTATCATTCCGGCGAGCATTCCGGCCGGCAGATGAAGGTCATGCTGAGCGGCACCGACACGCTGTGGTGGCTGTGGGTGTCGTTCTTCCGCGAGCATTTTGCCGCTTTCGTCTTTATCGCGCTGCTCTTGCCGGCCACGCTGGTGCTGAATTGGCGGCTTGCGCTGCCGCTCCTTGTGCTGTGCGTCGGTTTCGTCGCGCTCACCGTTTTGGTGATGCACAAAGCTTTCGGCATGCAGCGCGCCGTCGAGAAACATTATTCCAATCTCGCCGAGACGGCGGCCGACGCGCTCGGCAATGTGGCGCTGGTGCAGAGCTATGCGCGGATCGATATCGAAGTCTCCGCGCTCAAGACCATGGTCGATTCGCTGTTGCGAGCGCAGATGCCGGTCCTGTCATGGTGGGCCATCGCCGCCGTGCTGACCCGCGCCGGCACCACGCTGACGCTTTTGGTCATCCTTCTGGTCGGCACCTATCTGAAACTCATCGGCTTGGCTTCCGTCGGCGAGATCGTAAGCTTCATGAGCATCGCCGCGATGCTGATCGTGCGGCTCGAACAGGCGGTGAGCTTTTGCAATCGCCTGTTCATCGACGCACCAAAACTCGCCGATTTCTTCGGCGTGCTCGACACCGTGCCGGCGATGCGCGACCGCCCCGGCGCCATCGATCCCGGCCGGGTGCGCGGCCGCGTCGACTTCACCGACGTGTCGCTCTCCTATGACGGCAAGCGCGCGGCCGTTTCGGATCTGACTTTCACCGCGCTTCCCGGCGACCGCATTGCCTTGGTGGGTCCGACCGGCAGCGGCAAATCCACTTCACTTGCGCTCCTGCACCGCGCCTTCGATCCGCAGACCGGCATCATCAAGGTCGACGGCGCCGACGTTCGCGGTTTCACCCTCACCGGCCTGCGCCGCAATATCGGCGTCGTGTTCCAGGAGACGCTCCTCTTCAACCGCTCGATCGCCGAGAACCTTCGGGTCGGCAAGCCGGACGCGAGCCTCGCCGAAATGCGCGACGCCGCCGCCCGCGCGCAAGCGCTCGACTTCATCGACCGCAATCCCGAAGGCTTTGAGGCCCGCATCGGCGAACGCGGCCGCCTCCTCTCCGGCGGCGAACGCCAGCGCCTCGCCATCGCTCGCGCCTTGCTGAAAGATCCGCCGATCCTGATCCTCGACGAAGCCACCAGCGCGCTCGACCCGGTGACCGAGGCGCGCGTGACGGCCGCGCTCGACGAAGTGATGAAAGGCCGCACCACCTTCGTCATCGCCCATCGCCTCGCCACCGTGCGCGACGCTACGCGGATTTTGGTGTTTCAGCAGGGGCGGATTGTGGAGACGGGGACGTTCGAGGAGCTGCTAAGGCGCGGCGGGTTTTTTGCCGAGCTGGTCAAGGCGCAGTTTGCGCCGGTAGGAATGCCAGCCGAGGTTCCGTCACCCTGAGGCGCGAGCGTAGCGCGCCTCGAAGGATGACGGCTGCACCGCCCGGGCCGCGTGCTTCGAGGGCCGCTTCGCGACTGCCTCAGGATGATGAAAAGCTACTCGCCGCGGGCTTACCGCCGCTCCAGGCGAACCGTATACGTCTCCGAGTCTACATCCCACTCGAAGAATGCGCCCAATTGAATTATTTGCACCATCTCCGCGGCGGTTTGGCTATCCACGGTTAAATTGATTTCCATAAGCTGTGTAGGATGACGATCCCCGAGCAAGCTAGCAAATACTTCCAAACGGTAATCGCCGTCCCAAAAGAGAAATTCGTTCTTGTCTCGCCGCAAAATGAAATGGTGATTGTAAGTAACGCCGGTCTGACCCACGAAGAGGCCGCTACCCAATGACAGTTTATCGGTTTCGCCGTAGCCCCAAAAATCGAAGGTGTGAGAACCGGTGCGGTTGTGCAAACGCACAAACATATTTTCGATAATCCGGCCTCTCGGGGAAGTGCTAAAAAGGTGCGAACGCAGAAAAATCTTATAACGGCCATCATCTTTCTCCCGCGCGATGAACACGAGAGTCGGCCGCGTCATTTTCACCCGGCCATGGTGTAGTTGGGTCAGCCATAACGTGTAGACTGACAATAGAAACGATCCGACCGAGAGAAAAATAGCTAACAGCGTCGTGAAGTTTCCGTCCATGAAGTCAAACCTAGCCCGGATTGAGCGGCAGCGAAATCCGGGATCGCTGTTTCAGCCATTCGATCGTCCCCGTATTCCGCTGCGCTCAACACGGGCTCCATGCTTCACCCTCCCCTGCAGGGGGAGGGTCGGCAGCCGGAGCTCGCGACAGCGAGCGCAGGCGGACGGGGTGGGGTGCGCGGCGTCGCCGCTAGCACGAGATTCTTGGGCGCTGTCACCCCACCCGCCGCGCTTCCGCCTACGCGCGATGCGCTTCGGCGGACTCAAACCCGCCGTAGCTTGCCCAGCGAGCGAAGGCGCTTCGCGCGACGACCTCCCCCTCCGGGGGGTTGGGGGAGCGCGTCACTTTCACGGGGACATCCTCTTGACAACTGTCACCGTTTACGTTACATCGCCTTCCATCTCGCTCCCGTAAAGGACGTCGGCCGGTGACTCCGGCTGGCGGGGCGAGAGCGGTTCCTGCGAGTGGGGGCTCGTCACCTCCGCTCTCGGGCGGTTCCGGGGATACGCCCGGCCGGCATCATGACCGGTCTGCGGCTTTGCCGCTGGACTGGGACAGGCCAAGCGCGGGTAACACCCGCGTTCTACCGCGTCCCAGGAAGTGCGTCTGGAACTGAGCGGCGGCGTTGGCTCGCTGCCGCAAGTGCCGCAGTGGAACGCCGGAAGGCGAGCGCGCGACGTTTCGCGCGAGCCGCGCCCGTAAGGCGCGGAGGTTGGACGATGCGCCTGCCGGCGTTCCGCTTGCCTTTTCTTTGTTCGTAGCCCGGATGAAACGAAGTGAAATCCGGGAGCGTAAATGAAGCGTCGAGGCTTTCCCGGATTGCGCTTCGCTCCATCCGGGCTACGACCATCGCTGTTTGACAAAACTCGCGCGCGATCGCGCCGCGGGAACGGAAGCGCTTTTTCACCTCTCCGGCTTGGAGAGGTCGCGAGCGAAGCGAGGCGGGTGAGGGCCTATGGCGCGGGCCGCAGCAAGCGGCGCGGGGCCCCCTCACCCCACCCCTCTCCCCGCACAGCGCGGGAGAGGGAGTGGCGCTGCGTTGCGCAAGCCCTAATACGTCTCGCCCCATTTTTTCAGAGCCAGAAGAACCGGCCCCAGCGCTCGCCCTCTAGCCGTCAAAACGTACTCGGCGCGCGGTGGATGCTGCTCGTAAAATCGCCGCTCGACGATCCCCGCCTCCTCGAGCCGTTTCAGCCGTGCCGACAGCGTGTTGGGACCGATGCCGGTGAGGCTTCCCTCCAAGTCCTGGAACTTGCGTGGCCCCTCGCGCAACAGGTCGCGCAGGACAAGCAGAGTCCAGCGTTCGCCGACGATATCGAGAGTGCGGGCCACCGGACAATCCAGCCCATAACCGGATTTCGCCGCGCTACGCATTGCAGTCTGCCTCCGCCCTTCGCTATCACGTAACTGTGAATTGGATAGTCACTATCAATATAGTAGTCGTACGGCTCCTATATATGTAGTAACTATCAATTCAACAGTCAATGATGGAGTCGCGCCATGACAGCGCAAATACCCGGCTATCTCCTCACATTCGAATCGACCGTCAGGCCCATGGTGGCGGCTATTGCCCTTGGTCTCATCTGGATCGGCGCCGCGCGCATGGCGGCGCCCGCGCGGTCGCGTTACAGGACGGCGGCGGCGATGTCGGCGGCCCTCATCGCCTGGCTTGTGATCGCCCAATCCCTCGGCTCGGCAAATGTGTATTTTGCGAGCACCGAGACCGCGGTGCCGCCCCTCCTGTTCGGTTTGTTGATCCCGCTGATGATCGCCGCGATCGGCCTGCGGCTGTCGGGAAACATCGCAAGCCTCGTCGCAGCGATTCCACTGCCTTGGATCGAGGCGGCCCAATTCTATCGCGTCGCCGGCGGCGTCTTCCTCGTGCTTTGGGCGGACGGACGCCTGCCCTGGCAATTCGCGCTGCCCGCCGGCATCGGCGACGTTGTGACCGGAGGCGCTGCCGTCGTCGTGGCCGCGTTGTTGGCGCAAAATGCGGCCGGGGCGCGCAGAGCGGTCTACGGCTGGTGCCTTTTCGGTATCGCCGATCTCGTTGTGGCGCTGACCATGGGGGCACTGACTTCTCCGGGGCTGCCGCATCTCCTCGCCCTCGACGCGCCGAACCTCCTCGTCACATCATGGCCGCTGGTCATGATCCCCACCTTCGCTGTCCCGCTGGCGCTGATGCTCCATGGCCTCGTGATGTGGCGGCTGCGGCGGGAGACCGCCTCGACAAGCCAGTTGGCCGTGGCGTGATGCGCGGGTCGCAGCGAGCGGCGCGGGCCCCAACTCTCTCCCCCGCATAGGGGGAGAGGGAACGCGCCTGCGTCAGCGCAATCTTTCCAGAATGCTCACGTAATTCGCGACCGCAGTACCGCCCATGTTGAAGATGCCGCCGAGTTTCGCGTCCTTGATCTGCATGTCGCCGGCGGTGCCTGCGAGCTGCATCGCGGTGATGGCGTGCATCGAGACGCCGGTGGCGCCGATCGGATGGCCTTTGGATTTCAGGCCGCCTGACGGATTGATCGGCAGCTTGCCGTCCTTGGCGACGGTGCCGTCGGCGATGACGCGAGCGCCGTGCCCTTCGGGCGCCAAGCCCATGGCTTCGTATTCGAGCAATTCGGCGATGGTGAAGCAGTCATGCACTTCGGCAAAGGACAGATCGAAAAGCCCGACGCCGGCTTCTTCCAGCGCGCGTTGCCAGGCGATCGCGCAGCCTTCGAATTTGAGAATGTCGCGCTGCGACATCGGCAGGAAATCCTGCACATGCTGCGCGGCGCGGAACACGATCGCCTTGTTGAGCTTCAGCGCGGTCTCGACATCGGCGAGCACCAAGGCCGCCGCGCCGTCGGAGACGAGCGAACAGTCGGTGCGCTTGAGCGGCCCGGCGACCAACGGGTTCTTCTCGCTCTCGGCGCGGCAGAAATCATAGCCGAGATCTTTTCTGATCTGCGCATAGGGATTGCCGACGCCGTTCTTGTGGTTCTTGGCAGCGATTTGGGCGAGCGCGTCGGATTGATCGCCCCAGCGCTGGAAATAATGCGCCGCGATCTTGCCGAATATGCCGGCAAAGCCGCCGTCGATATCGGCCTCCTCGCGCACATACGAAGCTTTCAACAGATTGCGCCCGATCTCGGCGGCGGGCGTCGTGGTCATCTGCTCGACACCGACCACAAGAACGATTCTTGCCGATCGTGCCGCGATCGATTTAAGCCCCTGATGCACGGCGGCCGAACCGGTGGCGCAGGCATTCTCGACGCGGGTGGCGCGCGTGAAGCGCAGATCGGGCGAGGCCTGCAGCACCAGCGAGGCGGTGAAATCCTGCGCCGAGAAGCCTGCGTTAAAATGTCCGAGCACGATTTCGTGGACGTCTCGCGCCGCGATCCCGGCATCCGCGAGCGCGTCGCTCGCGACCCGCACGATCAGGCTCTCGACGGTCTCGCCCGCAAGCTTGCCGAACGGCGTATGCGCCCACCCCACGATGCAGCCCGTCATGGTTTCCTCCAGTTCCGGCGATCATAGTCCGCAATGCCGAATTTTCGTCGCTTTTGCGGCGCTTCTCACGCCAACCGGCCGACAATTCGTCATCCACACGGGGCTTAAGGATACCGCTATTCGGCTTTGCCTTCGACCCCGGCTTTGGTTTAGATAGGGCCGCGCCCCTGCTTCGTGAACCATGCTTCGTGAACCTTGCTTCGTGAACCTTGCGTGTAACCTTCGCGGCCCCATCGACGTAACACCGGGCCCGACCAACCGAGCGGACCGCGACACGTGCATTGTACGAGATTTTTCCGGGCGCAGGCTTTCATTATCGCCCTCGGATCGTTCTTCTGCTGTTCGCTGGTCGCCGCGGTTCCGGCGCGGGCGTCATCCTCGATCCTGATCGAAGCCGATACCGGCAAGGTGCTGCGCGCCGAGAACGCGACCTATCCGTGGTATCCGGCCTCCACGACCAAATTGATGACGCTCTACATGACGCTGAGCGCGATCCGCGACCAGCGCATCAGTTTCGATACGCTGTTCACCGTTTCGCCCTACGCCAGTTCGCAGGCGCCGACCAAAATGGGTTTCCCGGTCGGCACCCAGGTGACCGTCGACAATGCGCTGAAGATGATGATGGTCAAATCGGCGAACGACATGGCGGTGCTGCTCGCCGAAGGCATCGGCGGCTCGGTCGACGATTTTGCGGTTGCGATGACCGACACCGCGCATCGCATCGGCATGACGGAATCGAGCTTCGTCAATCCGAACGGGCTGCCGGCCGACGGCCAGATCATGTCGGCGCGCGATCTCGCGATTCTCGCCCGCGCGCTCATCCGCGAGTTTCCCGAATACAGTTCCTACTGGCACATTCCGGCGATCAAATGGGGCCGCCGCGTCGTGCGCAATTACAATCCGCTGCTCGGCCGCTATCCGGGCGCCGACGGCATGAAGACGGGCTTCATCTGCGCCTCGGGCTTCAATCTCGTCGCCACCGCGACCCGCGACAACAAGCAATTGATCGCGGTCGTGCTCGGCGCGCCATCGTCCTCGGCGCGCGCGCTGAAGGCCGCCGAATTGCTGGAGAACGGCTTCAACCAGAAGCCCTTGTCGTGGCTGACGCCGTCGCTCGGCATCGTCAATGCGCTCGCCCCGATCGAGGCCTCGCCGCCCGATCTGAAAGACGAGATGTGCGGCCGGCATCGTAAGCGGCCGGCAACCGAAACGGACGATCCGGACGCCACGATCGACAACGGCGACGACGCCGACGCCAATCCGCAAGTCTCGGTGCTGCTGTCGGCGCTGCGCGCCCCGACGCCGAAGAACCTCTTGCCGGATCCCGGTCCGGTGATACCGGTCGTGGTCTATACCGGTCCGACCCGCAGCCCGGCGCAAATCGCCACGCTCGCCGCGGTGCCCGAGGCGGCCGATCCGGTCAAAAAGAAATCGAAGCACAAAACTGCGGCGGCTGCCGGCGGCAAAAAGACCGCCTCGGTAGCGGCTGATGCCAAGTCGACTGATGCTAAGTCGACCGAGGCCAAGTCGACCGAGGCCAAATCGTCGGAGGCCAAGTCGTCGGAAGCTGCGCCGGCGGACGGCAAGAAAATTGCCACCACGCCGGCGGACGGTAAGAAAGCCGCGGCACCGGCCGACAAGAAGAAGGCCGCCGCAAAGCCGGCGGCGGCAAAGCCCAAAGACGCCAAAGCGTCGGGCAAAACGACCGAAATCGAGACTCCTGATAGTCAGGCCAAGACCGCCGCGGCCAAGACCGTTGCAGCCAAGACCGCCGCGGTCAGCCCGTGGACGCCGATGTCGGCCTCGGCGCTCGCGACAAGCCCGCCGCCTGAACTCAAGGCCGACACCCCCGCGACCGCTCCGCTGCCGAAAAAACGCTCCACGGCGAATTTCCCGCTATAGCCGAGCGTTCACCGGCGCTCCGCCTTGCTATAAGTTTGCGGCCGTCGAACGGATCAGCAAACGGATCAATATGAGCGCCAAAGTCACGATCGCCGCGCTACAGCAGTTGAAGCGCGACGGCCAAAAAAGCGTCGGCGTCGTCGCCTGGGATTTTCAGCTCGCCCGCATCGCCGACCGCGCCGGCTTCGATTTCATTTCAGTCGGGGATTCGGTCGGCGTCAATCTGTGGGGCCGCGGCGACGTGCTCGACGTCACGCTCGACGAGATGCTGATCTGCTGCAAGGCGGTGCGCCGCGGCACCGCGCGGGCGCTGGTGAGCTGCGACATGCCTTATGGTCCCGTGCAGCAAGGCAGCGACGCGGCGCTTGCGGCGGCCTTCCGCCTGATCAAAGAAGGCGGCGCCGACATGATCAAAGTCGATGCCGCCGCCGATTTTCCCGAGGTCGTTCGTGCGCTCGTGCGCGAGGGCATCACGGTGTTTGCGCAATTCGGGCTGACGCCGCAGACGGCGGCGAAATACGGCATTCCCTATAGCGCGCAGAACTCGCCCGAGGCGCAGGCGAGCGGCGAAGCCGCGGCAAGATTAGTCGACGAGGCCAAGCGTCTCGAGGATGCGGGCGCGGCCCTCCTCGATTTCACCAATTCCGGACCCATCGCCGGCGCCGCTGTCGTCGCGGCGGTGAAAATCCCGGTGATCGGCGGCTTCGGCGGCGGACCCTGGCTCGACGGCCGCGTACGGCTTGCTCATACGGCGATCGGCTATGGCGAGAAGTGGCTCGATGCCAAGACGGATACTTATTTCAATTCCGCCAAAGCGACGCTCGGCGCTTTCGGCGCGCTGATCGCGGACGCCCGCGCCGGCCGCCAGATCAAGGGCTGAGCATGCCGAGCGTCGACATCGACGGCATCGCGACGCATTATGAAGTCGTCGGCTCCGGGCCGCCGATCCTGATGTACGCGCCGGGCGGTTTTAACGCCGTGGTCGAGACTTGGTCGACGCAAGGCATCTACGCCAAGATCAAGCTCCTCGACCATTTGCCGAAGTCCTACACCTGCATCCTGTTCGACCGCCGCGAATGCGGTCAGTCCGGCGGCCGCCTCGAGCCCGTGACCTGGGCGCATTACGTCGCGCAAGGCAAAGGACTGCTCGACCATCTGAACATTTCGCGGGCCTTTCTGATGGGCGGCTGCATGGGCTGTTCGCCGGTGACGGCGTTTGCAGTGGCCCATCCCGACATGGTCGCGGGCCTCGTACTCTATTGGCCGGTCGGCGGCGCCAAATACCGCATGTCGAGCCACCAGCGCTTCGCCGACCATCTCGGCTTCGTGCGTAGCGACGGACTTTCAGGCGTCGTCGCGCGCGCACGCCGGGAGGGCAAGCCGTTTGGCGGCGATCCGCGCAGCGGCCCATGGGCCTCGGTCATCAAGCGCGACGCAGCCTTCGCCGCCGCTTACGCCGCGCAGGATGCCAGCCACTACATCCGTATTTGCGAGGCGATGCGGGACGCCTTGTTCGACCGCGATACCGCGCCCGGCGCTACGCCCGAAGACCTGATGCGCGTCGAAATTCCGGCGTTGATCGTGCCTGGACACGACGTCGCGCATGCCACCTCGGCGGCGCGCTATCTGGAAGAATGCCTGCCGCGCGCGCAATATTGGGACGTTGCGGTCGAGGCGCAGGCCGAAGACGCTACCAATAGGCGCATCACGGAATTTTTGGGTAAGATCGGCGTGTAGCGACGGAAGACCCATGGTCGATTATTATTCGGCGTTGTTGCGCGCGGTGACCGCACCCGAAGCGGGCGATGCGCAATGGCGCCGCGAGCTCTACGATCGCACCCGGCGCATATTGACGCAGCGATTGCGGGCCATTCGGCCGCCGCCGCCGATGACAGAGATCGCCGCCGAGCAATCGGCCCTGGAAGCCGCGATCGAGCGTATCGAAGAGGAACTGGCCTGGGGCGAACAGGGCACGCTCGCGCCTGACGCCCGCACCCACGAGCGGTTCGGCGACATCGCCGCCGAACCGTGGAATGAAACTGAACGAGGACCGCTCACGCGGCCGCTCCCCGCCGCAAGGCTCGCTTTGTTCGCCGTCATCGCAGCAGCCCTCGGCGCCAGCGGTTATGTCTACTGGACGCAAACAGCGCACAAGCAGGCACCGCCCGCGATCAAAACACAGACCCAAAGCTCCGCCACGCCGGCGCCGAACCGTCCGCTCGTCACCGCCAAGGACGACTCAAAGAGCGGCGAGATCGCGCCCGGCATCGACGGCGGCGCATCGGATCCCGATCAGCCTTATGTGTTTCGCCGGCAGCCGACTTTCTACCGCACGCTGCAGCCGGTCGGCACCATCATCGTCGATAAGCTGCAACACTTTCTCTATCTGATCCGGCCCAACAATGTAGCCTTGCGCTACGGCATCGGCGTCGGCAGCCAGTGCAAGGATCTTGTCGGGCTGCGTCACATCGCCAGCGTCACCGAGTGGCCGGAATGGCAGCCGCCGCCGGATCTGTTGAAGCGCAATCCGCCCGCCATGCCCGGCGGCCCCGGCAACCCGCTCGGCGCGCGGCTCCTGGCGCTCGACGACGGCAGTTCGCGCATTCACGGCACCAATGCGCCGCGGACCATCGGCAGTTCGGTCAGCTTCGGCTGCATTCGCCTTGCCAATGACGACATCGTCGATCTGTCGAGCCGCGTCCAAGCGTCGACACCGGTTGTGGTGAACTAGAACCGGTAAATTGCCGATCGAAGCGCGACCGCAGAGCCAATTGACCCCGACGCCCCAAGCGGTAGCATCATCCATCGGCGCAAAAGCCGGCCGGGACGGAAACATGCCAAGCGAGAGTAAGCGTGCGATCGACTGGGAGCACATATTTTTTCTGGCGGCCGTTCTGATATTTCTGGTTTGGTATCTTTCAGACGCAACCGTAGCGTCGCCGACCTTCAGCAACCTTATTCTTATCGCTCCGGTCGGCGCGATCGCAGCCGTGCTGGTGTTCTACATCGGCACCATCGAGATTTTCGGACACCGCGCGGCGGTAAAATCGGTCGCCGCCGATACCGGCCACGCCGCTGCGGAAGCCGATCCATCGCGGTTCCGCAGCGGTTCTCTCGGCACCATCGCGCTCCTGATGGTATTTTTCGGTTTGTTCGTCGCCGCTATTCCGTATGCGGGGTTTGACGTCGCGACGTTCGTTTTCGTGATCGCGACGTTGTGGCTCCTTGGCGAGCGCAGCGTGGTCTTTATGCTGACGCTCGCGCTCGGCATCTCGACCGGCATCAGCGTCGCGGCGCTGACCTTGCTGACATTTCCGATACCGATGGCAATTGCGCGTGCCGTGTGGAGAGCGCTTTGATCGACTGGCCAGCTCTCGTTTCGGCTCTGCATATCCTGCAAAGCTCCTATAGCGCCTGGCTTCTGACCATCCCGGGGATCGCGCTCGGCATGCTGGGCGGCGCGATCCCCGGCGTTTCCTCGGCGCTGATCCTCGCCATCGTGCTGCCGGCGACACTGTGGATGAGCCTCCTATCGGCGCTGATCTTCATGACGGCGATCTATACCGGTGCGGCGTTCGGCGTCGCCATCCCGGCGATCCTGATGGGCGTGCCGGGTTCGCCGGCCGCGGTCGCGACCTC
>JBAPUM010000126.1:0-25531 GCA_049282655.1 Xanthobacteraceae bacterium | reverse complement strand
ACCTCCGCCTTGGATCGCGGTCACAGCGATGCACCTCGCACGCCGGTCATAGTGCCGGCTGGTCGATGCCCGGGACCGCCCGGGAGCGGGGTTACGAGCCCCGCCCGCAGGAACCGCACTCGCCCCGTCAATCGGCCGTCACCGGTGACGTCCCTCGAATGAGCGAGCTTTGTCTATGTAACTATATCGGGGACATTTGTCAAGCGCCGCGTCGCACGAACCGTGACGCCCTGTAGCCCGCATAAGCGCAGCGACATGCGGGATCATGCCGGGAGTAGGAAGACCCCGGATATCGCTACGCTCTTCCGGGCTACGCTTGCTAGCTTCGGTTTCATCCTTGAAACCGCGCTTTTTGAGCCGTTTCGCAAGGTCCGCATTTTCCAGGTATCATGGCGCACCGCCTGAATAGATTTGATCGAGAACCTTGGGGGCGAAGTGAACGAGGGCAAAACCGGCGTCCGGCTGACGGACGAGCAACGGCTCGACTGGCTGCGGCTGATCCGCAGCCAGAATATCGGACCGCGCGGTATTATGGCGCAACTCCCGGAAGCTTTTCAGTCAGCAATCCTTACGTAGCGGCTCGTAATCAGGAATCTCATCCATGAATCGCGAACTTCACGACAAGATTGATCGGCTCATCCTGAGCTCGACTCTGTCCCGCGCTGTGCCGCTTACGAAATTCATTTCCGATTTTCTAGACGGTCTAGACGCGCTTCAATTTCCTCAAGAGCCTCGGCCAGCGCAAACAGGGCAACGTTCAGATTGTACCCGCCAGGCGTTGCGATCACCGCTGGATCGCGCTGATTCTCAAGCACGGCCTCTTTCATCGTCCGAGTAGCTCTCGACATTGCTTTTCCCGTTTCAAAATCTGTTGCGTAGGAGTGCGTGCTATGGGCGCGCGAGCGGTTTGGGCTGCGCTAGGTGTTCTTGCTGTATTCGGGATGGTCGAAGGGTTGCCACCCGCGCGAAGTGCCGAAGCGATAGATAAAGCGGTGTTCGTGCTCGATGCCGAAAACGTCGTCGTAGAGCACTCGGCCGTAAAACCAGAAATAAGAGTGGGAACGGATGACGTTGTTTGCGTCCACGCCCGTGGCCCGCGAGTCGTAGCATCTCCATGGTTCCGTCGCTTCGCTGGCTCCGATGACTCGGTTTGTCGTGGCCAGTTCTGCGGGGATGTAATCAACCACTTCCGGGAAGGCTGGTCTGATAATAATATCGCGGCTCATCTCCTTCAAAATGGCCGGCGTCTTCCCGTGGTTGCCAAAAACAAATTCGATACTCGCCGCCTTGGTGAGGCGCTTGTCGAGCCCATCGAGCGGAGCGGAACTGAGAACTTCCACGAAGTTTTGGCCCGTGATTCTTATGAAGACATGGGCCCGCTCGGATTGTGTGAGGGCGATGGCGGACTCCTTGGCTGCATCGGCGGCACGCTTAGCAACGGCAATAGAAGCTTTCGTGTCTCGCGCTTGTTCGGCGGCGTTGTAGAAGAGCCGAACGGTGAAGATCGCCAGGATGCCGTTGAAAAGGACGAGCAGCCAGTCGGTCAGGTGATCGTACCAGTGACCTTTCTGGTCTCTTTTATCGGCATGTTTTTGGCCGCTAAGGTTGGCGGCCGGATTGCCGGGTGGTTCGTGGGCGTCGTTAGTTTGGGTTGGCTGGGCGTGATTGTGTATTACGGCGGCCTCTTGTAGCTCGGCTAGAACGCATACGCCGAGCACAAGAAGGACCCCTGCCGAGAACAGCGACCATCGTAGCCAACGCGAATACACTGGCGGCCCCGATCTAAATATCCTCTAAGCGTACGCCTTCAATTTCCAGGACGGCAAGGCACGCCAGAAAAAATGTCGCCGCGAACGTGCCGCGCTTGAGTTTGGCCTTGATGGAATCCTTTGTCTCATTCGGCAGCCCATGTTTTTTGAGTTGTGCCGCTAGTTCGTCATAGGTCATGTCGGCGCGCTTCAGTTCCGCTTTGATAAAGCGGGAGACGCGGTCGGCAAGCTCAGCTTCCGTCTTGGCTAGGCCCATTCGTGTCACCTCTGATCTTTAGGGATCATATATGACACGATAGGTATTGACAATCCCCGTTAGGTGTCACATATGACACCTATGGCACAGCACTTCCTCCTGTCCCGCGCGGCGAAATCGCTCTCTCTGGCGAGCGTGCTCCGCATGTCGGACGCGGAAGCCGAGGCCTTGTTTCGCAAAGTCCGCTGGCCTGAGACGGAAGGCGCTTCGGTTTGCCCGAAGTGCGGCGGCTTGGATGCCTACGAGTTCCGCCGACACACCGGCGCGTTGCGGTTCGAATGCAAGGCATGCGGGGCTGAGTTCAGCATCACGGGCGGCACGCTGTTCGCCTCACATAAGCTGCCACTGCGGTTGTATCTCGCGGCCATCGCCGTGTTCTGCAACGAGGTCAAAGGCAAGTCCATGCTGGCATTGTCGCGCGATCTTGGTGTGTCTTACAAATGCGCGTTCGTCCTAGCGCACAAACTACGTGAGGCGATGGCAGAGGAATTGCGCGGCCGCATTATCGGCGGCGAAGGAAAAACCGCCGAGGTCGATTCGGGTTATTTCGGTGGCTACGTCAAGCCCGCGAACCTTCACAGCCGGCGCCTCGATCGCCGCTTCGCCGAGAACCAGTCAGGCAAGCGCAAGGCGGTTATCGTGATCCGCGAGCGCAACGGCAACACGCTCCCGGCAGTGTTTCGCACCGAGGGACAGGCGCTCAATTTCATTCGCTCGCGGATCGCCAAGGGAACGGTCGTCAACGCGGACGAGTCGCCGAACTGGAACGAGCTACACGCGCGTTACGAAATGAAGCGCATCAACCACGAGGAAGCCTACAGCCTCGATGGCGCTTGCACGAATTGGGCCGAAGGTTTTTTCTCCCGCATGCGTCGCGGCGAGATCGGCCATCACCATCACGTCGCTGGCCCATACCTGCTCCGGTACGCCCAAGAGGCATCCTGGCGCGAAGATAACCGTCGCGTTCCGAATGGCGATCAGGTGCGGCGGGTTTCAACTCTCGCCATGCACCACAAGCCGAGCGTCGATTTCACCGGCTATTGGCAGAGACATGTTGTTGCCGAGGGGTCGGCACAGTGAAGCGGTTCACCTATTGGACCGCCGACGGCAAGCGCCACTGGACGCCGTTCCTTGGACTCACGATGGAGCTTTCTGAGTTCGAAAGAAGTCCTCGGGGCCGTAAGTACTTCGATTATTGCACACGGGACACACGACCTCGCGCGACCGTGTCGGCAAAGGACCGGAAACGTCGCGTGAAGGCGCGAGGCCGACATAGATGATGTGCGGCTTGCCGGATTTGCAGTGAGCCGCCATATACCATCGCTTCTCCCTGCGCTTTTTCATGCTCAACGCCCCCTAGAACTGCGAACGCGGGATCGAACGGGTTCCAAGGTTTCCGTTCCGCTGGAGGATTAGCTCAACCGACCAGTGTGTATCGCCTTCAAAGGTGAAGGTGTCGTCGGCCTTGTTGGTCGCGGTGTTTTCTCCGAACAGTTCATCCTCGCCGCACCAAGATTGCCCGGTAGCGTATTTCAGGGCGAAGGTGCCGAGAGGGACCGGGAAAGTCTGTGTCGATCCGCCGTGCAGGAAATACGCACGCGCTGCGCGCCCGGATAAGTCCTCAAGCTTGATGAAATAGTTTGATCCGAGGGCCGTCTTGATTGTCAGTTCGGCGATGTCCTGGCCCCACATCGGGCCGTACCACTTGTAAATGCCTTCCCGCGGCTGCGGCTTTGCCGCGCATGATGCCGCGGGCGCCACGCTAGGTGACTGCGTCGTCGGCAGATGCGAGCCAGAGGCGAGCCACGCGAAAAGCAGCAGCGGCGTCGCCAATATAGCAAGATAGGCCATCGGCTTTCGCCACTGGTAAGCATCCCGCAGCCCTCTGATTATCGCGGACTCTGGCAGGTGACCGTGGCAATTGCCGCAGTTCGGGATTTTGCGAAACGAATAGCGGGGCACCCGATTGAGCGTCCCGCAATTCTCGCACCGCAATTCCTGTGCTGTTGGCACCGTTTCTTTCCCCGCCCCAAAAGTAGGAGGATCGCCCATGGCCGATCAAGACAATAGTAGTCAGCTTATCGGAACGGCTTCTTTGAGCCGCATTGACAAGGCCACCGGAACGGAAACCCCGGTTTTGACGAAGCCCCTCTACGGTCACCCTATCAGCAAGCAAGAGTTCGGCCTCGCGCCAGCACCCGGCGAGGATCACTCCAACTTTCCTGACGATGGCAACTAACTGAGAACCCACCGCCCCGGAAAGCCTTCCCCGACCCGTTTAACGGTCTTGCCTTCATTATTGACCAGCGACGTTTGCACGCTTGCCGTGAGGCTGCGTAGCGCCTTGGGGCTCGTATCGTCGCGGACGCCTTTATCGGCTAACAGCCGGTCGGCTATGTCGCGGGCTGTGAGCGGCCCTGTAGCCTTCCGCAGCACGTCAAGGGATAGCCGGAAGATCGTACCCCGCTTGAACCAAGGATTACCCTTGTAGCGTTTACGGGCGGCAATGCGCTTTAGCGGGAAGGCCGGATCGAATAGCCGGATGACAGCCTCGACATGCTGCATACTGTCGGCGAGACGCTCGGCCTGTTTCTTGTTCTCCCAAATCTTTCCGCCGAGGTCGGCGTGAAGCCGGACCAAATAAGCAACGGCGGGATGATTGGGATTGGCTTTGAATGCGTGGGGCATATTAGGAACAGCAGCACATGAGCGATTTAATCGGCGGCTTCCGCATCGACACGACTGGCGGCAAATACGAGATCACTTCTTTGCCGCCGGTTTCCGCACGATCTTTAGGGGTCGTTTTAGCGCCTCGGCCAGATCGCCGGAAAAGCGCTGCAAAACGCCCCGAACGTAGTGCAGGTTGCTCTCCTCGTTGCCCTTGCTCTCGAACACGATCTCAACGCGGAAAGCGGCAAGGTCGGACGGTTGGATAACAACGACTGCGACGATCCCGCCTGCGTCGTCCTGCATAAGACTTGCGATATAAACCGAGACCGCCATGAGTAACCCTCCCGTTAATCAGCGAGAGGGTAGCGTACCGAATATAGGCGGCGACGCGCCGGATGCTTCCGGCGTTTGCGCCATAATACCGGGACCGCGCACGTTCCGATCCCTCGTCAACCATTTCGGCGGCGCGCGGGCCGCGCTCGAAGCTTTGCCGGGGCTGGCGCAGCGCGGCGGCGGCGCGAGCGCGCCGCAGATTTTTTCGCGGGCCGACGCCGAGCGCGAGATTGAGGTGGCGCGCAAGCTCGGCGTTGCGTTTGTCGCCGCCGGTGAAGCCGATTATCCGGAGCGGCTGCAGATGATCGACGATGCGCCGCCGCTTGTCGCGCTGCGTGGCAATCGGGCCGTTCTCAAAATGCCGATGGTGGCGATCGTCGGCTCGCGCAATGCCTCGGCGGCGGGAGTCAAGATCACACAGCAATTAACTCACGGACTAAGCGAAGCGGGCTTTGCCGTCGTCTCCGGCCTTGCGCGCGGTATCGACGCGGCGGCGCATCGCGCGAGCTTGAAGACCGGAACGATCGCGGTTCTCGCCGGCGGCCAGGCCTGCGTCTATCCGCCGGAGCATGTCGAACTGCTCGAAGCGATCCTCGCCACCGGCCTCGCGATCAGCGAAATGCCGCATGGCTGGGAGCCGCGGGCGCGGGACTTTCCGCGCCGCAATCGGCTGATATCCGGACTAGCGCTCGGCGTCGTCATCGTCGAGGCCGCCAAGCGCTCGGGCTCGCTGATCACGGCGCGGCTCGCGCTCGAACAAGGCCGCGAAGTCTTTGCCGTCCCCGGCTCGCCACTCGATCCGCGCGCCGAAGGGACCAACGGGTTGATCAAACAAGGCGCGACGCCGGTGACCGAGACCGCCGACATTGTTGGCGTGCTGGAGCCGATCATGGGGTTCGACCTGCCGCTCCGCGAACCGGATCCCGAAACCGGCGAGCCCGGTCAAGCCGCGGACCCGGCCGCCGATGAGCGCAGCCGCATCGTCTCGCTGTTGAGCCCGACCCCGGTGCTCATCGACGATCTCGTGCGCCTGTCGCAAAGCTCGCCGCGCGTGGTGCGGACGGTGTTGTTGGAACTGGAAATCGCCGGCCGGCTGCAGCGCCACGGCGGGGGCATGGTGTCGCTCTGCTAAGGCTCGCCTTTTATCGGCATCAATTTGCTTGCGGACGATATTGGCGGCGGTGCATTCTAGGAGACGCGGTGCATTTCAAGGATCATGTCAGTCCACCCGGGAGTGAGAACATGAATTATGCAATCCTGGCCCCCGACGCGGGGGTAAGCGAAGTGAAAAGCATCGGTGCCATCTCCTGTTCGACGGCCAAAGAGGAGGAGATCCTCACCGTCGACGTCTCCGATGAAGCGTTGGAGATCGCGGGCATGGGGAGTAGCGCCTGCAATTTTACCTGGGGGGTTTGCACTCTGGATCAGGCCGGCTGCCCGGGCTGACAACAGACAGGAATAGAATGCAATATTGCTGCGGCGCTGTCCGGTGCTCGCGGCGCTCGGCAAGCGCGCCGGTCGTTGGCGGTCGCGGCAAATTGCGGGCGCGTGCAGACGTTCGCCGCTTCTTGCTCCCGCTTCTTGCCCCCGCTTCTTGCCCCCGCTTCTTGCCCGTTGAACTCAATTTGTGATCAGGCGTGCTAACCGTTCGCGATGCGATCGGCTTCGATGCGGGCCATTTCGAGAATATAGCCGAGCGTGTCGAGCCCGTTGCGGCGGGCGAGCTTGGCGAGTTCGTCAGCCATCGAGCTGATATAGAAGGCGGCCGAACCGGGCGTCTCCGTACCGTTCGCGCCGTCGCCGTCTTCCGGTTCCTGCATTTTTCTGAGCTGTGCGGCGGCTGCCTGTCGAAACTTGATATATAGAAACGCGATTTATTGCAATGAGCAACTCAAGCTTGTGAATTTAAACGCCGGCTTTTTGCCGCGATCCGCAGCCTTTTTGCGGCGCGTACGTTGCCCTCTCGGACGGTAACGATTTGACAGGTGGGGTTCGATTACCCATGTTCCCGGCGGCCCGGCCTCCTTTCGCGACCTGTCCGAAAGGCGAAACGGCCTTATTATCATAAGGTTAGCATGCATCTAGTACTGGTGGAATCGCCCGCCAAGGCGAAGACGATCAATAAGTATCTGGGCAAGGACTACGAAGTCCTGGCCTCGTTCGGCCATGTCCGCGACCTGCCGGCAAAGAGCGGCTCGGTCGATCCCGACCACGATTTCCGCATGCTGTGGGAGGTCGATCCCAAGGCGCAGAAGCGGCTCAACGACATCGCCAAGGCGGTCAAGGGCGCCGACAAGCTCATTCTGGCGACCGACCCCGACCGCGAGGGCGAAGCCATCTCCTGGCATGTGCTCCAGGTGCTCAAGGAGAAGAAGGCGCTCACCGGCCAGCCGGTCGAACGCGTCGTCTTCAACGCCATCACCAAAAAGGCCGTGACCGAGGCCATGGCGCATCCGCGCAAGATCGACCAGGCGCTGGTCGATGCCTATCTGGCGCGCCGCGCGCTCGATTATCTGGTGGGTTTTACGTTATCGCCGGTGCTGTGGCGGAAGCTCCCGGGCGCGCGCTCGGCGGGCCGCGTGCAGTCAGTGGCGTTGCGGCTCGTCTGCGACCGCGAGCTCGAAATCGAAAAATTCGTCCGGCAGGAATATTGGTCGATCGTCGCGACGCTCGCGACGCCACGGCAGGAAACGTTTGAAGCACGCCTCGTCGGTGCCGACGGCAAGAAGCTGCAGCGGCTCGATATCGGTTCCGGCGCCGAGGCCGAAGCCTTCAAACAGGCGCTCGAAACCGCAGCCTTCACGGTCGAACAGGTCGAGGCAAAGCCGGTCAAGCGGAACCCCTACGCGCCCTTCACCACCTCGACTTTGCAGCAGGAGGCGAGCCGCAAGCTCGGCTTTGCGCCGGCGCACACCATGCGGGTGGCGCAGCGGCTCTACGAAGGCGTCGACATCGGCGGCGAGACCGTCGGCCTCATTACTTATATGCGTACCGACGGCGTGCAGATCGCCGAAGAGGCGATCCCCCAGGTGCGCCGGGTGATCGAGCAGGATTACGGCAAGGATTATCTGCCGCCGGCGCCGCGGAAATACGAAACCAAAGCGAAGAACGCGCAGGAAGCCCACGAGGCGATCCGGCCGACCGAGCTCACGCGCCGGCCGCGCGACACCAAAAGCTTTCTCGATGCCGATCAGGCCAAGCTCTACGAATTGATTTGGTTGCGCACGGTGGCGAGCCAGATGGAATCGGCCGAGCTCGAGCGCACCACGGTCGATATTTCGGCAAAGGTCGCGAGCCGCGTCCTCGATCTGCGCGCCACCGGCACGGTGGTGAAGTTCGACGGATTTTTGACGCTCTATCAGGAAGGCCGCGACGAGGATCCGGACGACGAGGATGCGCGCCGGTTGCCGGAAATGTCGGCCGGCGAAAAGCTCGCCAAGCGTTCGATCGCAGCCGACCAGCATTCTACCGAACCGCCGCCGCGTTACTCGGAAGCCTCGCTGGTCAAGCGCATGGAAGAGCTCGGCATCGGCCGGCCGTCGACCTATGCGTCGATCCTGCAGGTGCTCCGCGACCGCAAATATGTCCGGCTCGACAAGCGGCGGCTCTATCCGGAGGACCGCGGCCGCATCGTCGTCGCCTTCCTGGAAAGTTACTTCGCCCGTTATGTGGAATACGATTTCACCGCGGGCCTCGAGGACAAGCTGGATCTGATCTCCAATAACGAAATCGCCTGGCGCGAGGTGCTGCGCGATTTCTGGCGCGATTTCATCGGCGCCATCGACGAGACCAAGGAACTGCGCATTTCGGCGGTGATCGACACGCTCGACGCCATGCTGTCGACGCATCTGTTTCCGGCGCGCGAAGACGGCAGCGATCCGCGCGTTTGCCCGACCTGCAGCAATGGACGGCTGTCGCTTAAGCTGTCGAAATTCGGCGCCTTCATCGGCTGCTCGAATTATCCGGAATGCCGCTATACCCGGCAGCTCTCGGCCTCGGCCGACGGCTCACCCGATATCGGCACCAAGAAACTCGGCGTCGATCCGGAAACCGGCCTCGACGTTACCGTGCGTAGCGGCCGCTTCGGCCCCTATCTGCAGCTCGGCGAAGGCGCGGAGGGCGAGAAGCCGAAGCGCGCCAGCCTGCCGAAGGACGTGGCGCCGGACGCGATCGATTTCGCACGCGCGCTTCAACTCCTGTCGCTGCCGCGTGAAGTCGGCAAGCATCCGGAGGATGGCGAGCCGATCAAGGCCGGCATCGGCCGCTTCGGGCCTTACGTGCAGCACAACAAGACCTACGCCAATCTCGAGACGCCCGAGGACGTCTTCACCATCGGCCTCAATCATGCGGTGACGCTGATTGCCGAGAAGATCGCCAAGGGCCCGCGCAAGGGCCGCTTCGGCGCCGATCCGGGCCGTCCTTTGGGCGACCATCCGGCCAAGGGCGGTCCAATCGTGGCCAAGAAGGGCCGCTACGGCCCCTATGTCAGCCATGACGGCGTCAATGCGACGCTGCCGTCCGACAAGACACCCGAGACTGTGACGCTGGAGGAAGCGGTCGCGCTGATCGATGCCCGGGCGGAGCGTAACGGCCCTGCCCCGCATGCCCGGCCGCGCAAGGCCAAGCGCCCGTCGCCCGGCACCGCGCGGCACATCAAGCCGTCCTCGAAAAGGCCCGCCGCAACCACGGCCAAGCGGCCGGCCGCCGCCAAACCGCCGCGCAAGAAAAAGCAGGCTGCCGAATAATAGTGGCGCGGACAGAGGCCCCGCTGAGGCCGCAGCCCAAAAAAGCGCCTATATGTAGGGGCGTATGAGACGCTTTCCCTCACGCGACGAACTGGTCGCGTTTATCCGCGAACGCAGTGGCAATGTCGGCGCCCGCGAAATCGCGCGTGCGTTCGGCGCGAAAAATGCCGACCGCGCGGCGCTCAACCGTATGCTGCGCGAGCTCGCCGCCGAGGGCCAGATCGACCGCCAGCACAAACGGCTGCATCACCCCGGCACTTTGCCGCCGGTCGTGCTCGCAGATATCACCGGCCGCGACAGCGACGGCGAGTTTTTGGCACGGCCGGTCGAATGGGACGAGGAAGCGCATGGCGCGCCGCCCGTCATCCACATCGCCACGGCCCGGCGTCCCCGGCCGGGTGAAAACGCGGGCGTCGGCGACCGCGCGCTGATCCGCATCGAAAAATCAGGCGACGGCGAAACCGGCGGCCGCGTCATAAAACTCATCGATCGGGCAAAGCAGCGCACGCTCGGCATTTTTCGCGGCCTGCCGGGCGGCGGCGGACGGCTGGTGCCGATCGACAAGAAGCAGCTCGGCCGCGAGATCAATATCGCGCCCGGCGCCACGGCAGGCGCGGTCGACGGCGATCTCGTCGCCGTCGATGTGGCGCGGCAGGGCCGGTTCGGGCTTGCGAGTGGTTCGGTCGTCGAGCGGCTCGGCTCGCTCAAAAACGAAAGCGCCGTCAGCCTGATCGCCATTCATGCTCATGGCATTCCGCATGTGTTTTCGCGGGCGCTTTTGGATGAGGCCGAGGCGGCAAAACCCGTCACCGCGGCCGGCCGCGAGAATTGGCGCGAGGTGGCTTTCGTCACCATCGATCCACCCGACGCCAAGGACCATGACGACGCGGTTCACGCCGTCCCCGATCCCGATCCCAATAATGCCGGCGGCCATATCGTCAGCGTCGCCATCGCCGACGTCGCCCATTACGTGCGGCCCGGCTCCGCGCTCGACCGCGAGGCGCTGCGGCGGGGCAATTCGGTTTATTTTCCCGACCGCGTGGTGCCGATGCTGCCGGAGCGCATCTCCAACGATCTGTGCTCGCTGCGGCCGAACGAAGATCGCGCCGCGCTTGCGGTGCGCATGATCATCGGCGCCGACGGCAAGAAGCGCTCGCACAGCTTCCATCGCGTGCTGATCCGCTCGGCGGCACGGCTCCACTACGAGCAGGCGCAACTCGGCGTCACTGGGCGGACCGATGAAGTCACCGAACCGATCGCCGACACGATCCTAAAACCGCTCTACGACGCCTACCGCACCGTGCTGCGCGCCCGCGACGAACGCGCGCCGCTCGATCTCGACATTCCGGAACGCAAGATCGTGCTGAAATCCGACGGCACCGTCGATCGCGTCGTCACGCCGCTGCGGCTCGAAGCGCATCGGCTGATCGAGGAGTTCATGATCCTCGCCAATGTCGCGGCCGCCGAATCCTGCGAGCGGGCGCGGGTGCCTTTGATCTATCGCGTGCATGACGAGCCGTCGGCGGAAAAACTCAATGCGCTGCGCGAATTTTTGCGCACGCTCGACATTTCCCTGCCGAAAGGCGGCACGCTGCGGCCGGAAGGTTTTAACCGCATCCTGGCGCAGATGAAGGGCCGCGATGTCGAGCGGCTGGTCAATGAGGTGGTGCTGCGCTCGCAGGCGCAAGCCGAATATTCGGCCGAGAATTTTGGCCATTTCGGGCTTAATCTGCGCCGCTACGCACACTTCACCTCGCCGATCCGCCGCTATGCCGATCTCGTCGTGCATCGCGCTTTGATCCGCGCCGGCAGGCTTGGCAGTGACGGTCTCGCGGACGACACCGACGCGCTGGCGCTATCGGAAATCGCCGCCAGCATTTCGGTGACCGAACGCCGCGCCATGAAGGCCGAGCGCGAGACGGCGGATCGGCTGATTGCGCATTTTCTCGCCGATCGCATCGGCGCGAAATTCGACGGCCATATCTCCGGCGTCACCCGCGCCGGTCTGTTCGTCGAGTTGGACGACACCGGTGCCGACGGCTTTATTCCGGCGCGCTATATCGGCGACGAATATTTCCGCTTCGACGAGGCCGGCCGCGCCTTCATGGGCCGCGCGGTGACCCATCGTTTGGGCGATCCGGTGACGGTCGAACTGGTCGAGGCGGCGCCGGTTGCCGGCGCCTTGCGTTTCAAGCTCGTCGGACACGATCTGAAGCAAGATCATGCCGATGCCGCGAAAAAGAGAACTGGAAAGCAGCCGCCGGAACGGCCTAAATCGCCGCACAAATCCGCCCGCCGGCCGAGGTCGCACGGGCGACGTTAGCGAAGAGATCTTTTAATGGACGATGACATTTCGAGCGTGCGAGCCGGCGGTACCGCGAGCGATCGCGCCGAGCGCCTGACCCGGACCATCCGCGATCAGAGCTTTCCGAATGTGCGGCCGCGCGATTCCGCGACGCTGATCTTGATCGACCGCGCCCACAAGGTGCCGAAAGTGCTGCTCGGCCGCCGCCATGCACGGCATCGCTTCCTGCCGGGAAAATTCGTCTTCCCCGGCGGCCGCATCGAGCCCGCGGACCGGCTGATGGCGGTGTCGGCGCACCTCCACCAAACGCATGCCGAGCGGTTGATGCGGCGTGTCAAACGGCCGAGCCTCGCCAGGTCGGCAGCCTATGCGCTGACCGCCGTGCGCGAAACCTACGAAGAGACCGGCATCATGCTCGGCGTGCCGGCGAAGGAGACAGCGGCAGCGCCGCCCGGCCTGTGGCAGGAATTCGCCAAAGCCGGCATCGTGCCGGATCTCAGCCAGATCCACTTCATCGCCCGCGCCATCACACCGCCCGGGCGGCCGCTCCGTTTCGACAGCCGCTTTTTCGCCGCCGACGTATCGGCCATCGCCCGGCGCGACGAGGGCTTCATCGGACCGGAGAAGGAGCTTGTGGAACTCGTCTGGCTGCCCCTGAACGAGGCGCAGCAGCTCGATATGCCGGGCATTACGGCGGTCGCGTTGGAAGAGCTGCAGGACCGCATCGCGTCCGGCATGAGCCCCGACCATCCGGTGCCGCTCTACCGCATGCTGCACAAGCGTTTTGTGCGGGAAGTGCTGTAAAGACGCCCTATTTGCGCCTTTCCTTGACTTTCGGGGGCCGGTGACTAGGTTGCGGCCAACTCATTCATCCCGAGCTTGCATCCAAGCTTCGTACCGAGGTCCCTATGGCCAAGAACACCACCATCAAGGTTAAGCTCGTTTCCAGCGCCGATACCGGCTTCTATTACGTCACCCGCAAGAATTCGCGCACGATGACCGACAAACTGGTCAAGAAGAAATACGATCCGGTGGCGAAGAAGCACGTCGAATTCCGCGAGTCGAAGATCAAGTAATCACGCTCGCGGTAACGTCTTTGTCGTCATGCCCGGCCTCGTGCCGGGCATCCACGTCTTTGGGGCCACGACAGGAAGACGTGGATGGCCGGAACAAGTCCGGCCATGACGTTCAAGGGTGGCAGGAGAGCGTATCAGGCGGCGTCGGGGACGACGCGGTTGCGGCCGTCGCGCTTGGCGCGATAGAGCGCGAGGTCCGCGCGCTTGAGGAGGCTCGCGGCATTGTCGTCCTTGCCGCGGAGCGCTGAGATTCCGATCGAGATCGTCACCGGAATACTGTTCGCACCCTGCGCAATCGCAAACGGCTCGGACGCGATGCGCCGGCGCAGCCGTTCCGCCACCATGGCGGCGACCGCGACGTCGGTCTCCGGCATCACGATGACGAATTCCTCGCCGCCGTAGCGGCACGCCAGATCGATGCCGCGGATCGAGCGTTTGATGCGCAGCGCGAAATCGCGCAGCACGTCGTCGCCGGCATCGTGGCCGTGGGTGTCGTTGATCGATTTGAAAAAGTCGATGTCGAGCACCAGCGCCGCCAGCGGCTTGCCGCGGGAGGACGCCTGCTCGATGAGCGTGCCGAGATGGCTCTCCATGTAGCGGCGATTGAACAGGCCGGTGAGCGCGTCGGTGATCGCCATTTCGATCGTCGTCTGCACACTGTCGCGCAGCCGCTCGGTGTAACGGCGCTTGCGCACCTGGGTGCGCGCGCGGGCCAGAAGCTCGTTCTTTTCCACCGGGCGCATCAGAAAGTCGTTCACGCCGATTTCGAGCCCGCGCAGCATGCGGGCGTTATTGTCCGGTTCGGTGATGGCGAGGATCGGCAGATTGCGGGTGCGATCGAGCGAGCGGATCTGGCTGCACAGCCGCAGCGCGTCGTAATTCTCCAGGCCAAGCGAAACGATCAACAGATCGTAATTGCCGTCAGCGGCGCGAAACACGGCCTGCGTCGGATCGGTCTCCAACTCGACGGTCTGTTCCTTGCCGAGCATCGCGGCAATGCGCTCGTAGGATGCCGGGCGGTCGTCGACGATCAGCACGCGGCCCTCGCGGCCGGTGTCGGCGACCGCGGCGCGTTCCGGCGCCTCGATGCCGATCTCGCGCGAGGTCAGCACCCGCATACGCAATTCGTCGGTCACCATTTTGAGCCGCGCCAGCGAACGCACGCGCGCGATCAGCGCCAGTTCGGGAATGGGCTTGGTCAGAAAGTCGTCGGCGCCGGCTTCGAGACCGCGGACCTTGTCGGAGGGCTGATCGAGCGCGGTCACCATCACCACCGGGATGTGGTGCGTCACCGGGTTGCTTTTGAGCCGCCGGCAGACCTCAAAGCCGTCCATGTCGGGCATCATGACGTCGAGCAGCACGAGATCGCACTCGGCGCGCTCGCAGATCGCCAGCGCCTCCTTGCCGCTCATCGCGGTGACGACGTCGAAATATTCCGCCGACAGGCGTGCCTCGAGCAGCCTGACATTGGCCGGCACATCGTCGACGACTAGGACACGCGCGGTCATCGCGGAACCTTAAGGTGTGCCAAGGAAGTGACGGACCGTCTCGATGAATTTTCCCACCGAGATCGGCTTCGAAAGATAGGCCTCGCAGCCGCCTTGGCGGATGCGCTCTTCATCGCCCTTCATCGCAAAGGCGGTAACGGCGACCACGGGGATATGCCGCAGTTCGGGGTCGTCCTTGAGCCACTTTGTGACTTCCAGACCCGAGACTTCGGGAAGCTGGATATCCATCAGAATCAGATCGGGCCGGTATTTGCGCGCCAGATCGAGCGCCTCGATGCCGTTGCGGGTTCCGACCGTGGAATAGCCGTGCGCTTCCAAAAGATCGTGGAAGAGCTTCATATTGAGCTCGTTGTCCTCCACGATCAGGACGGTTTTGGCCATCCCCCATTCCCTTCGCCGGTCCCCGGGCCGATGCTCCAGCAAGCGACAGAATCGCTTCGCCGTCCGCACCGGACGCGGGCGAAGCTAGTCCTCAAGTATTACGGAAAGGCAAATGGAACCGCATGAAGACGCGATCCTCTGGCACCCGTGAGGCGGCGGAAATGCTGGCAATTCAGGCGCTTGGGTTCCTCGCGGAGGAACCGGAGCGGCTCGCGGCCTTTCTTTCGGCGAGCGGCATTGCGGCCGAGGACATCCGCGGCGCAGCGGGCGACCCTGCCTTTCTCCAAGGCGTCCTCGACCATATGCTCGGCGACGAACAACTGTTGATCGGTTTCGCCGACAGTGCCGGTATCGACCCGGCCGATATCGGCAAGGCGCGCCGGGCGCTGGGCCAACTGTGGGAGCGCGATGTGCCGTGAGCACGAGCTTCTGCCGCGATTGCCTTGTTGATGCGGCGTCGGCCAGCGCACGCTGCGCCGGTTGCGGCTCGCCACGCTTGCTGCGGCACGCCGAGCTCGAGACGCTCGCCATCGCCCATGTCGATTGCGACGCCTTCTACGCCACCATCGAGAAACGCGACGACCCATCGCTCGCGGCCGAGCCCGTCATCGTCGGCGGCGGCAAACGCGGCGTGGTGGCGACCGCCTGCTACATCGCCCGCACCTTTGGCGTGAAATCGGCGATGCCGATGTTCGAGGCGCTGCGGCTTTGTCCGCATGCCAAAGTGGTACGGCCCAATTTCGAAAAATATTCCGCCGCGGGCCGCGCGGTGCGCCAGATGATGCTGGCGCTCACTCCGCTGGTCGAGCCTTTGTCGATCGACGAGGCCTTCCTCGATTTGTCCGGCACCGCGCGGGTGCACGGAATGTCGCCCGCCAAGGTGCTGGCGCGCTTCGCCGCCGCGGTGGAGCAGAAGCTTAAAATCACGGTGTCGATCGGGCTCGCCAGCAACAAATTTCTGGCCAAGATCGCCTCCGATCTCGACAAGCCGCGCGGCTTCGCCGTGCTCGGCATCAGTGAGGCGCCGGCGTTCCTCGCGCCGAGGCCGGTGAGCTTCATCTACGGCGTCGGCAAAGTCAGCGCCGAGCGCTACGCCCGCGACGGATTTAAGCGCATCGCCGACCTACAGCGTACGAGCGAGATCGAGCTGATGCGCCGCTATGGCGAAGAAGGCCTCCGGCTGTCGCGACTCTCCCGCGGCATCGACGCCCGTGAAGTCAGCGCCGAGCGCGAGACCAAAAGCGTGTCATCCGAGACCACATTCAATAGCGACATCGCCGATTTTCGTTCGCTCGAACGGATTCTTTGGAGCCAGACCGAGGAAGTCTCGTCCCGCCTCAAGAGCAAGGAACTCGCGGGCTCGACCGTGACGCTGAAACTGAAAACCGCGGATTTCAAAATTCGCACCCGCGCCCGCTCGCTGGAATCTCCCACGCAACTCGCCCGGCGCATTTTCGCCGCCGGCCGCTCTCTCCTCGAACACGAAATCGACGGCACCCGCTTCCGCCTCCTCGGCGTCGGCCTGACCGCGCTCTGCGAGGCAAGCGAAGCCGACCCCGCCGACCTGATCGACGGCCGCTCGGCGCTCGCCGAACACGCGGTCGATTCAGTGCGCGCCCGCTTTGGCGAGGACGCTGTGGTGCGAGGACTAGCGTATGAGGGGCCGGAGAAGGAGTAGTCTCTCATTGCGAGGAGCGAAGCGACGACCCCCCTACGCTCGCTCCGCGAGCTTCGGAGGGTTTCAGTCCGCCGAAGCGCAGAGCGCGAAGGTGGAAGCAATCCGGCCTTCGTGCCATCAGTCTGGATTGCTTCGCTAACGCTCGCAATGACGACGGCTTACGGACACGGCTTCGTATCTTTTATCTGCAACGAACTCAGCTTCCCGTTGACCACAAAATCATTGTAGTCGAGCGTCAGCGCCCGCGAGATGCCGTTCTCGTAGAGCTCGAAGCTGATCGAATAGGCCGGCGTTTCTTCGCTGCTGTCGTCGGATTTTTGCTTTTCGAAATAGCTGATGGTCACCGGCCAGCGTGGCACCGCGACGAGCTTCGGCTCATTGGCGGCGGCATCGTCGTGGAGGCGCCCGTCGGGGGCGATCTTGCGGCCGATTACGGTCATCGTATCGAACACTTTGTCACCGGTCTCCGAACCGTCATAGACCGGAAAATTGAGAATGGTCTTGCCGGCCTCGGCGGCCGTGATGGCGCGGACCATGTGCTCGGTCGGAAACACCACGCCGGCGTCGAGATCAAGCGTCCTCGGCACCGGCTTCTGCAGATCGACCGCGGTTTTGGCGTCGTCGTGTTCGGCGCTGCCGTCGACCGTCGCGACCAGGCTTTGGTCGACGAAATTCTGCGAGGTGAATTTGAAGCTTTTGGCGTCGGCGCCCTCCCAGGTGGTCGAGCGCAGGTCGCTGGTCGAAATCTTCCCCTCGCCATTGTCGAGTTCCGAAACTTGGCGGAACTCGAGCGAATAGCCCTGGCAGGCATTGCCGTCGAAATCGTAGAGGATGCGGCCAGTGACACCGGCGATCGGCGAATTGCCGCGCACCTCGCCGAGCGTGAGGTCGTAGATCGCGCGATGCGGGATGAGCGCCGGCGGCGGATTAGGGGCGGCGATCTGCGCCAGTGCGGGAGAGAGCGGTGCAAAGAGAATGAGACCGAAGGCCGCGATGGCGCCGCGCGAAACAAGCTTGTCAGCGACGTGCATGAACCGTTCCCGCTCTTTAACCCTAGGAGCTGGCCCCCGCCTGCCCGCGTCCCCCTCACCTCGCCGGTGATTTGCAGCTATATTTTTGGCTTTAGCATGATCTTATCCGACAACCGGCATCCAGTTTTCGGGATCATGCTCTGATACGGCGAAGATAGGCTACGGGGTCGGCGGCCCGCAACCGCCATCGCGGGCGCTTGCACAGCCTCCCCCGATCGGCGAAGAAGCTTGGCGAATAACGCTGATCGCCTGTCAGCTTGCGGAGGAAAAAATGACCGGAACGGTGGAAAAGAAGCTGCAGGAGCAGGGCATCACGCTCAAAGAGCCCAAGGCGCCGATGGCGAATTACGTGCCCTTCGTGCGCAGCGGCAATCTCCTCACCGTGTCGGGCCAGGTCTGTTTCGACGGCGACGGCAAGCTCGTCGCCAAGGGCCAGCTCGGCGGCGGCGTATCGATCGAGGACGGGCAGAAGGCGGCGCGCGCCTGCGCGATTAATCTCCTGGCGCAGGTGAAATTGGCGCTCGGCGATCTCGACAAAGTGACCCGCGTCGTCCGGCTCGGCGGTTTTATCAATTCGGCCGCCGGCTTCACCGAGGGGCCCAAAGTGATGAACGGCGCTTCCGACGTCATGGTCGCGGCCTTCGGCGACAAGGGCAAGCATGCACGTTCGACGGTGGGGGTCGCGGCGCTGCCGGCTGACGCTGCGGTCGAGGTCGAAGGTCTGTTCGAGGTGTCGTGAGCGGTGCCTGGCGCGCTCGATTGGCTCACCGCACGGCCGATCGCTCATCGCGGGCTGCATGACCCGGCGACGGGCCTGATCGAGAATACCGCCGGCGCCATGCGGGCCGCGATCGCCTTAGGCTACGGCATGGAGACTGACGTCCAGATCAGCGCCGACGGCGAGGCCATGGTGCACCACGACGAGGTGCTCGGCCGCCTGACCGAGGGCGAAGGCCGCCTCGACCGTCTGAGTGCCGATGAACTCAAGCGCGTCCCCTTCCGCAACAGCGCCGAACACATGATGACGCTCGGCGACTTATGCGACCTAGTCGCCGGACGCTCGACTTTGCTGGTCGAGCTCAAGGGCCGGTTCGATGGCGATGAGCGGCTCGCCGCCCGCGTCGCCACGGTGCTCGAATCCTATCGCGGGTCCGTGGCGGCGATGTCGTTCGATCCCCGGCAGATCGCGGCCGTGCGCCGGAAATCGCCGCGGCTTGTCACCGGCATCGTCGCGGCAAAATACCGGCCGCATCCGGGCTCTGAGCCGATGCCGGGGTGGATGCGCCGGGGCATGAGCTATCTCCTCACCGGCATCGCCGGCCATGCGCAATTCGTGGCCTATGGCGTCGCCGATTTGCCGGCTTTGGCGCCTATATTGGTGCGGCATGTTCTTCGCATGCCGCTATTGACGTGGACGGTGCGGACCGAGGCCGAACGGCTCAGGGCCGCGCGCTTCGCCGATCAGATCATCTTTGAGGGTTTTCGCCCCTAACCCCATCCCGAATGCAGCGCCGGTCATGAGCGAATTGCACATCAGCGTCATCGGCGGCATAGGCGAGGTCGGCGCCGCGGAATGGGACGCCTGCGCCAACCCGTCGAACGATTCTACAAGTTCAGCCAGCGCCTTATTGGGTGATGATGAAGCGAGTAGTAAGCCAAACGGCAATGGCGCCGGCTGGGCTCTCAATCCAGTCCAGGAAATAGAGTATAACCCATTCCTTTCCCATGACTTTCTGTCTGCGCTGGAGGTTTCGGCCTCGGTCGGCGGCCGCAGCGGCTGGGACCCGCAGCACGTCCTGGCGCGGACGGCTGACGGGGCGCTGGTTGCCGTCGCGCCCTGCTATGGCAAAAGCCATTCGCGGGGCGAATACGTGTTCGATCGCGGCTGGGCCGAGGCCTATGAGCGGGCCGGCGGCAACTATTACCCGAAGCTGCAGGTCACGGTGCCGTTCACTCCGGCAACGGGGCGGCGATTGCTGGTGCGCGATCCATCGCAGCTGGACACTGTAGGCCGCGCGCTGGGCCGCGGACTTATCGAGCTCAACCGGCTTTCGGACGCCTCAGGCGTCCACGTCACTTTCGCCACCGAAGCGGAGTTTCGCCTGCTCGGCGAGCTTGGCTATCTGCAGCGCACCGATCAGCAGTTTCATTGGGAAAATCCCGGCTTCGCCAGTTTTGACGATTTTCTCGGCGCGCTGACGGCGCGCAAGCGCAAGACCATCCGCCGCGAGCGTCAGGACGCGCTGGCGAACGGCATCACCGTGCACTGGCTGACCGGGAGCGATCTCACCGAAGAAGTTTGGGATGCGTTCTTCGAGTTCTACATGGACACCGGCTCGCGCAAATGGGGAAGGCCCTATCTCACCCGCTCGTTCTATTCGCTCGCCGGAGAGAAAATGCGCGACCGTATCTTGCTGGTGATGGCGAAACGCGCCGGCCGCTATATCGCCGGCGCCATCAATTTCATCGGCTCGCGCACATTGTTCGGCCGCCACTGGGGCGCCGTCGAGCACCACCCGTTCCTGCATTTCGAGCTGTGCTACTACCAGGCCATCGACTACGCGATCGCGCACAAGCTGCCGCGCGTCGAGGCCGGCGCCCAGGGCGAGCACAAGATTTCGCGCGGCTACATGCCCACCACCACCTATTCGGCGCATTACATCGCCGACCCCGGCTTACGCCGGGCGATCGCCGATTACCTGGTGCGCGAACGCGCCTACGTGGAAGCCGCCGGCGCCGAGCTAGCGACGCTCGCGCCGTTCCGCAAGGATTTCACCATCGAGCCGGAATGAGTAGTATCGCGCGCCAATTTCGCATGCGAAATCAGGAGCGACGGCGATGCCGGGTTACGACACCAACAACATCTTTGCCAAGATTCTGCGCGGCGAATTGCCGGCCCATAAGGTGTTCGAGGACGACAAGACCTTTGCCTTCCTCGACATCATGCCGCGCGCGCCCGGGCATACGCTGGTCATTCCCAAAGCCCCTGCCCGCAGCATTATCGACATCGCGCCGGACGATCTTGCGCATGTCATCGCGACCACTCAGAAAATTGCGCGGGCGGCCATGACGGTATTCGGCGCCGACGGTATCACGATCCAGCAATTCAACGAGCCGGCCGGCGGCCAGGTGGTGTTCCACCTGCACTTTCATGTCGTGCCGCGAAAAAACGAGGTAGCGATGAAGCCGCCCGCAAGCGTCAAAGAGGACGCCGCCGTTCTGGCGGAACAGGCGCAGCGATTGGCGGCGGCGTTGAAGGGCTAGCCCGTCCGTCCGCGCGAGACGCGCTCGATCTCGGCGCGCACCAGACGCTCGACCATGCCGGGCAGGTTGTCGTCGAGCCAGGTCTTCAGCATCGGCCGCAGCATGTCCCGGACCAGGTCCTCGAGCGTCCGCGCATTCTGCACCAGCACCGTCTGCGCCAGCGCCTGGAAGGCAGAATCGACCGCGGCGGAGGTCTCGTGCGAAATCAGGCGGCTGCGATCAGGCGCCTCGTAGTTCGGCATCGGCGCGGCCGGCGGCGCCGGCCGCTCGGCGACCTCGTCGAATCCAAGATCGGAGCTGCCGTCAATGGTGCGAAATGGCGGTGCCGGCTCGGGAACGCGCATGGCTGGCGCCGGCTCCGGCGCCGCCATCGATTCGGTCAGATCAAGGATGTCGGACGCCTGTTCCGCGATAGCGTCGTTCACCATCGGGGGTTCGGGTTCAAAATGCGGTTCCGGCTCGAATCGCTGTTCGGGTTCAAAGCGCGGTTCGGGCTGGTAAGACGGACGCGGCGCGGCAATCGGCGGGGCCGGTGGTGGCGCGGGTGGAATTGATTGCGGCTCTGGGCGCGCCGGCTCGGGCGCGCGCGCCACCGTTTTGCTGGCGTCATCGTCGGCGATGATACGACGGATGGAGGCCAGGATCTCCTCCATCGAAGGTTCCTGCGCTTTCGCCGCTTGGGTCATACGCCAATCCCTGCCTGCGTTCCGTACGAGCGTCGCGTCGTCGCGTTGCTTACTCGCGTTGCTTACTCGCGTTGCTTACTTAACGTTCCTTGCCCGCATTGCCTTTGTACTTCGGCCGCCGCGAGGTTGAACTCCAATCGACGGCGAATCACACAACTGCGACTATGCAACGCCACGAGCAAGTATGTCATGGCGAAAGTCGAAGGCAAGGCGCGCTCTGTGGACATGGCAGCAGACTTGGGACGGGGATTGGGACCAGACTTGGGAGCAGACTTGGGACGGGGATCGGGACCAGACTTGGGAGCAGATTTGGGACTAGACTTGGGACCGGACTTGCCAGCCGCCAATACCGCTCCTCCCCGGCCTATCTGCCGTCGGGCGTCCGCACCCCGATCCAGGCATCGCGAACCTGTTGATAGTGCACTTGCGGATCGTAAATCGTGACGTTCAGGCCGAGGTGCTGCATCGACAGCCCGCCGACCGCCGCCAACAGTGTGTAGGACGCAACAACGCGGTCATGCTGTGCCGTGACCAGCGCGACACGCGCATTGACCAGCTCCTGCTGGGCGTTGAGGACGTCGAGGGTCGTGCGCTGGCCGACGCGCGCTTCCTCGCGCACGCCGTTGAGCGCGATCTCGGCGGCATTGACCTGTGCGGTGGTCGCCTCGATCTGCGCCTTCGAGGCATCCAACTGGCCCCAGCTGGCGACCACCGTCTCGCGCGCCTGATCGCGGGTGACGTCGAGATTGAGGCGCTGCTGTCCGACGGTTTCCTTGGACTGGCGGATCGTCGAATATTCGGCGCCGCCCTGATAGATCGGCACCGTCAGCGTGCCGACGAGCGAAGCGGTGGTCTGTTTGTTGGTGTTGAACGTCGGATCGTAGTTCTTCGCCACGCTCGCCGCCAGCCCCACGTTCGGATAGAGAGCGCCCTCGCTGATCTTCACTGCAAGCGACGCTATATCGACCCCGTACATTGCGGCGAGTACCGACGGGCTTTGTTGCTCGCCCGCGGTGACGGCGCCGGCGAGCATGGCGGGCGAGAACCGGTCGACCGGCGTGCCGGGCGCGAGCCGTCCCGGATCGAGGCCGATCACGCGCCGGTAATTGGCCTCCGAGGTCACCCAATTCGACTGTGCGCCAAGCAGCGCCGAGCGGCCGGCCGCCAACCGCGATTCGGCTTGCGCCACGTCGGTGCGCGTCACTTCGCCGACATTGAAGCGGTCGCGGGTTTGCTTGAGCTGTTCGGTCAAGACCTCGACGTTGCGGCGGTTGAGCTCGAGGATGGCCTGATCGCGCAGCAAATTCATGTAGGAGGTCGCGGCGTCGAGCAGCACCTGCTGCTCGGTAACGCGCAAGGTTTCGCGCGCGCCCATGACCTGGCTTTCCGCCTGGCGCGTGCGGTTCGCAGTTTGGAAGCCGTTATACAGTGTCTGCGACGCGGTCGCGCCGAAGCCACGCGAGCCGAAATCGTCGGCGAGGTTGGTGTAGGAGACGCTATTCGGAAACACCGACTGATTGACGGTGTGCGACAGCGTGTTGGCGTAGTTCAAGCCGGCATTACCCGTGAGGCTGAGCTTCGGCCGATAGCCCGACAAAGCCTGCGGCACGTTCTCGTCGGTGGCGCGAAGCGACGCACGTTGCGCATTGAGCGTCGGATTATTCTGATAGGCCTGGACCAGGGCCCATTCGAGCGTGTCGGCCGCCGCGAGCGACGAAGCCGCGACAACGGCAACCACCCCGAGCCCGATAGCCCGGATATGCGCCCGCAGTCCTAGCCTACACATCACCCAGATAGGCTCCCACCCTTTTCCGCCCGCCCCCTTGCGGGGGATCCTGCAAACGAACATGCCTACTCGCACCCGGCCCCCGGGGTTGGCCGAAAATACCCAAGACTCGACCTTAAGGCGCTGGCGCGGAAGGCGAAACCCCACGGCTGGGGATGAAATGCAAAAATCTGAGAATTGGCACATATGCGCCACAGGGAGCGGCCGGTAGAAACGTTGGCATAAATCGTGGCTGCCACGCACCAGGGCACTAGGCCTAGTGCGGGCCTAGAAAACGAAAACCTCGGGGGCGACAAAGCCAGGCAATACGGGGGCCGCGGCGTCGAACGCCGAGCGACCGACAAGCCGGCCTTCGATCAACCGATAGATCATCGCCTTTCCGGCCGGACCGCGACCAAAAACCGCGGCGATTCGGCCGTCCGGCTTCAACTGATTGGCCAAACTCTCGGGCACGATTTCGGTCGCGCCATCGAGCATAATGACGTCGTAGGGCGCGGCCGCCGGCCAACCCGCCGTCAAAGGACCAGTGGCGACGATGACCGAGGATGCGCCGGCCGCAGCGAGCGCCGCCTGCGCCTTGCGCGCCAAAGCCGCATTCTCCTCAAGCGCAACCACCGATCCCGCGAGCCGCGCCAGCACGGCGGAGGAATAGCCGGTGCCGCAGCCGACATCGAGCACATGGTCGCCGGGGCCGAGCTGCGAGGCCTGAATAAGTTTGGCGAGCACCATCGGCTTGAGCAGCGAACGGCCTTCCCCGATCGAAATGACGCTGTCGACATAAGCCTGGCCGGCCGCCGGCACGAACAGCTCACGCGGCACCTCAAGCATGGCGTCGAGGAGGTCGAGATTGGTGACGTCGGCGATGCGGACCTGGCCGTCAACCATCATCCGGCGTGCCATCGTCAGGTCGAATATGGCGGCGTCGGACATAGCCGAAGTTCCCAAGTTGACGCTATGGCGTTCTGCGACACACACCGGCAAAACGCAAGCGCCGTTCAGCGCGATTTTGGCAGGAGAATCACAAAGGCGGAATGACGCGGAGTGAGCGGTATTAGGTTGCTTTCGCGGCCGCAATGTCGCCGCTGGCGAGGACTAATCCCGGCGCCACGCCCTGCCCCCCTGTGGACTTGTCCCGGACCGGGGCATTTGCTTAATCGCGTCACTGCCGCTACCGATGCGGCCAAGGCCACGTGGCGGAGTGGTTACGCAACGGTCTGCAAAACCGTGTACCCCGGTTCAATTCCGGGCGTGGCCTCCAGCCTTCACTCGCGCAGCGAGAGGAGGCTGCCGCGCTGAAGCCCGAGGGGCGAAGGCGGGCGCTAATAGCCGCGAGCTGCGGCTCGGCCGGCCCGGATTAACGCCGGATCGTGCTTTCAATGCGGGACCGGCTTTGTTATATGCGGCTCCGACGCGAGCAGGCTATTCCCCGGTAGCTCAGCGGTAGAGCAACCGGCTGTTAACCGGTTGGTCGCTGGTTCGAATCCGGCCCGGGGAGCCATATAACATTGATATTATTAACTTTTTAGTAGCGGCCTCCGATTTACCCGCAACCCTACCCCAGCCACGCATATCGACTCCGTCGTCGCCACCGAACTCCCCGGAATGCAACTGATACGTGCCGGATCCCTTGACCACGACAGCTCACTGCGGTCCATAGCAAGCGCCATGCGCCGAGTGGAGAAGCTATGGCATTTAAGAAACCACCCGCCCAGACCTCCGTCCCCGAGAGCCCCGACCGTCTCTTCAGGGATCTGCCGCGCCGCAAGCACGCCAGCCTTTTCGACCATCAGGGCCAAATCCTGCGCACCTATGTCGCGACAGCTCTAAAAGCCCCGGACGTCGCTCTGCAGCTACCAACCGGTAGCGGAAAGACGTTGGTTGGCTTGCTGCTGGCCGAATGGCGGAGGCGAAAGTTCGGAGAGCGGGTCGTCTATCTGTGTCCAACGCGGCAGCTCGTCAACCAAGTAGCTGAGGAAGCATCGTCCAAATACGGCCTGACGGTCGAGCCCTTCACTGGCACAGTCAAAAATTATACGCCTGAGG
>JBAPUM010000125.1:0-2720 GCA_049282655.1 Xanthobacteraceae bacterium | reverse complement strand
TCCAACTGCGACCCCCTTTTCGCGTCCAATAATGACCCCCTTTAGATGAAGCGTGAGGCAGTCCACAGAGGGACCCGCGCGCGTAGCGGAGCCCTTTGGCGTAGCGCAGCGAAGCGCGCGGGGGTTGCTGTGGGCTGCCGGGTCGGGACGATTTTTAGGCGCGATTTTTGAAGCGCCAGCTTTCGTTTCCGGTCTCGATGATGTCGCAATGATGAGTGAGCCGATCGAGCATGGCGGTGGTCATCTTGGCGTCACCGAACACCTGCGGCCAATCGGCGAAGGCAAGGTTTGTCGTGATGAGCAACGACGTGTTCTCGTAGAGCTTGCTGATCAGGTGGAACAGCAACTGTCCGCCGGATTGGCTGAACGGCAGATAGCCCAACTCGTCGATGACGATGATGTCGTAGCGCAGCAACTTCTCGGACAGCCGCCCGCTGCGCCCGGCGGCTTTTTCCTGCTCCAGCTGATTGACCAGGTCGACGAGGTTGAAGAAGCGGCCTCTGGCGCGCTCGCGGATGACGGCTGACGCGACGGCGATGCACAGATGGGTTTTGCCGGTGCCGGTGCCGCCGATAAAGATCGCGTTGCGCTTGGCGTCCAGGAAGCTGCCGGTGGCAAGTTCGCGCACCAATCCCTCATCGACCGCCGTGTCGGCGAAGACGAACTTGTCCAAATCCTTGAGCACCGGGAACTTGGCGCCGCCGATGCGATAGCTGATCGAGCGCGCCTGGCGGTGGGTGCGTTCGGCCCGGATCAGACTGGCGATGAGCGGATAAATCTCATCGCGCCGGGTGAGGCCCTTGCCGGCGATCTCGTCGAAGTTGGCGCGCATCCCGTAGAGCTTTAGTTCGCTCATGGCTTCCAGAATCTCATGACGTTCCATCAGGCAATCTTCCTTATCCTGTCGTAGCGGCCACAATCGGCCATGGGTTCGATCTTCAGGCGCAGTGCATCGGGTGTGGTGATGCTGGGCGGCATGACGGGCTGACGCCGGCGTGCGAGCACGGCCAGAATCACATCACCGCTGGCGATACCCGCTTCGAGCGCTTCGCTGCAGGCGGCGTCGACCGCAGACAGTCCATGATCGAGCACCGCGCCCAGTACCTTGACGAACTGACGGTCTCCATCGGCGTGACTCTTCAGCTTGGCGCGAACCTGGCTCAGCGCGGGCGGCAGAGCCCAATCCTTGAACGGCGCGCCGTTGCGCAGAGCGCCGGGCTTCTTCATCAGGACCGGCAGATAATGCCAGGGATCGTAGATGATCTGGTCGTGGCGGAATTGGCGCGGATGATCGGCGACGATCTCATCGCCCAGCAGCACGACAATGCGTTCGGCGTGCGAGCGCACCAGCACCATCCGTCCGGCGGCCCGCGCATCGACGCTGTAACGATTGCGATCGGCAGAGATCAGACACGTCGTGCTGGCCCTGACGGCCTTCTCGACGAAGCCGTCGAAGGGACCACGCAGCTCCATCAGGCTGGCGCGTTCGTCCTGGAATACGTCCCAGATCGTGCGCTCCTTGAACTCGGGATGTTTGGTGCGCCGCGCGTAGGCGACGCACTGATCTTCCAGCCACGCATTCAGCTCGGCGAGACTCTTCACACGCGGCTTGGGCCGGAACAACTGGTCACGCAGATTGCCGACCTGGTTCTCAACCTGTCCCTTCTCCCATCCCGACGCTGGCGTGCAGGCCACCGGCTCGACCAGATGATGCGAGCACATTTGCAGAAAGCGGCGATTGTACCGGCGCGCCTTGCCGACAAAGATCGCCTCAACCGCGGTCTTCATGTTGTCGTAGATGCCGCGCCGGCAGACCCCGCCATAGAACTCGAACGCCTTGTCGTGGGCGTCAAACACCAGCTCCTGGGTCTCGCGGAAGTAGACGCGCACGAACGGCATGCGGCTGTGCGACAGCTTCATGTGCGCCGCCTTGACCGTCAGCGGCAGCCCATGGAGCGTGATCGCTTCGTGACTCCAGTCGAACTGGTAAGCCTCTCCCGGAGCAAAGCTCATCGGCACATAGGCCCGCACCGGAACGCGCGCGTGTTCGGTGCGCCAGGCCTTCACGAACCGGTGCACGCTGTCGTGGGCGCCGTCATAGCCGCGTCCGCGCAGCTCCTCGAACAGACGCTGCGTCGAGCGGCGCTCCCGCCTCGGCAGGCCGTCTTCCTTCTCCAGGATCTCCGTCAGAACCTCGACCCAATCGCCCAGCTTGGGCGTCGGCTGGATGCCGCGCTCGTATTTGAACTCGGTCTCGTGTCCCCGGATGACTTTGCGCACCGTCGCGCGCGATACCGACAGCGTGCGGACGATCTCCTTGATGGGGCGCCGCTCCTCAAAATAGGCGCGCCGGATATCGCCGATCTTGTCCACGCCAATCATCCCCGTCAGACCTTCCCGGCCGATCAAGGCCAAAGGAAGGACGCTGACACATCACGTCAGAGGGGTCGGAATTGGACGCGAAAATCGACCCTCAGGGGGTCAATATTGCAAGCGATTTTACACCCAGCGACCGAAGCGGGCCGGTACAGCCAGCCGGAATGTATCGGTTGCTACGGCAAGAAGATTGAGGGAAGGCCGGATGCGCGCCACGTTTCGACCAGCTTCGTTGAGCGCCAAAATCTCACAATGCGCATGAGCATCCGCCGCTTTACCCGGCTCACAAACGCGTTCTCAAAAAAGCTCGAAAATCACGCGCTTTCAGTCGCGCTGCACTACAT
>JBAPUM010000124.1:0-1668 GCA_049282655.1 Xanthobacteraceae bacterium | reverse complement strand
CGCGACGACCTATCTGGTCGATTTAAAACGCCAGTTCTCCGGATACGGCAATCACCTCGAAATGGTGGGCGAGGTGCTGGAAACGCTTATCCATCAACAAGAACGAGACTTCCACCCCGGTTCTGATCGCGACCCCGGCCTTGCTTGAACCAGAAGGGGAGAAAAGCGCGTAAACGTCGGAAAAATTCATACAGCCAAACGGCCACGCGCGCATAACAGCTCTCTAACTTCTATAGGAGCCTTCGATCAAGGCTTTCTCCATCAGGGGTGAGCGGTTTTTCGCGTTGGAGTGTCGGGAGCCGACACCGAGGCGTCGAACCATTCCGGCAACGCTCGCAGGGCTGGGATAGGCCGCCGCAGCGGCGCATCAAGTTGCACCAACTGCGCCCCCATGGCCGAGACCCAGACGGCTTCTCTGACCCTGGTGTCGAGGACAATATAAGCCGGCGGCGCCCCGAACTGATGTCCGGCGTTGAACACCCATGTCTCGCCAATCAAATCGGCCCAAGAGCCGTCCTTCACAAAGGGCGACTGATGGATATGACCGGATACGACCAAGTCGGGGTTGTATTGGGCGATCCACTGCAACAGGTCTGTGTCGCCCAGAGATTGCTTGCCTGACCAGCTTGTAGGCGAATCGCGGGCCGGCGCGTGATGCACCCAAACCCAGTTCCGACCTTCCCGGCGGCGTGAATCAGCCTCGAGTTGCGCGATCAATCGCTCGCGAACCATTGGCCCGTCCCACCAAGGAAATATCGAAAATAGCGAATCTTCGATCACGAGGCAGTCCTCGTCGCAGGCGATGTTGAGTTTTCGGATATCGTCGATCCAGCGAGCCACTTTTTCGCCCGCATCGGTGCGAGAATCGAGGTCATGGTTGCCAGAGCAGAAGACGAGCCGCGTCATGCCAGCAAGGCGCTGGAGATATTTACGGACGACGAGCGTTTGCGCCCTGAAGTCGACAAGCGATCCGACATCCAGCGCGTCCCCTGCGAAAATGACGAGGTCGTATTTGTCGGCCACCTGCAGCAGCCAATCAAATTGAGGAAGCGAATAATGCAGGTCGGAGACGAAAAGGCACCTCATCGTGCACTCCAGCGTAGTCCAAACCCAAATTACCATGATCCAAGCGTTTGAGGGACGAGAAAACTGACCCGGATATCCAGGCCGCCATGGAACGATCCGTGCCTATCCGGTTAACGCAGACATCCACTACATATAGATAAGCCGTAGCCATTCCTCCCGCGGCGGCAATGCGCCAATTCTCGACGTTCGCGGAGCGGGCGGAGCGCCTTAACTCTCGGATTCGAAAAATTTGATCTTTCTGATCGGCTGCGCGGCGGTCGCAACCTTCGCTCCAGTCGGCGGCCTTGTTGCACGGAGGCTTCGAAAGACGCGACGGCGCCGTCGTGGAATCGTTTACGCAACGCGGACGAAATTGGCTTGCCCGAGTTTGCGCATTCGGTTGAGAGATTTGATCGCGATGGCAACTTCGGTCACACGGCGAGCGTCATCGCGCGACTTCAAGGTATCTCCGATGGCGCGCTTGTAGCGACTGATCGACGCTTCAACTTTCGAGCGCCTATTGTAGCCGGACGTCTTTTGCCAGTTCATCCGCCCGTGCGCATCGACCGCGAGAACATGTTGGTCTCGCTGAGTTGGCGATGT
>JBAPUM010000123.1:0-1618 GCA_049282655.1 Xanthobacteraceae bacterium | reverse complement strand
CTTCTCGGTGGTCTGCAGTTCGGGGCTTTCCTCGGGGTGCAGGTCGATGCTGATGGCGTCGAAGCCGCTCTTGTCTTTGTTGGGAAGCACGACTGCCTGACCCGGATCTCTGGCATCCCCTCATTTTCATACGAGGCCAAAGGTGTGGGCGAGAACGGGCTGTTGAGCCAACATCTCGTTGTATCTGACAGCGAGCGGCCCCAACCGGTGCTCGGGCATATTGGGAATGAGGTCATAGAGCAGACAACCCTGTCGGAACAGCGAATGCGTGCGGCGTTTGCTGGTGTTGGATTTTAGCAGGCGGTCCATACCGAGGCTTTCGCCGGCGGCGCCAAGCAGCGTCAGGAGCAGGATCGTAATAGCGTTGATGAGCAGCAGCCGATCGCGGCGCTGCGGATCCGAGATGCGCAACTCGCTCATTCCCATGCCAAAGCGTGGACTCTTGGTATCGCGGAACCCGGGTTCGATGGTCCACCTTTTGCCGTATAGGTTCTTGATTTCGTTTGCGCTCTTGCTTCCGTCACTGGCCGCCAGACACCAGGCTTCCTTCATCGCCTTGGCGTGGACGCACACCACCGCCCCGACCTTCTTGTGAGCCGAAGTCACCTCGGCGTCGCGCAGTTTGCGCGCCCGCCCCGAGACGCCGACCCAGTCGGCGGCCGAGCGCGTTTCGCCCTCGGCCGAGGCGACGTAGATGTTGCCGCGAAACCGGATGACATAGTCGAAGCCCAGGCTTTCCAGGAAGGCGAACAACTTGATGTCGCCGAAGCCGCGATCGGCCAGGATCGTCGCCGCCACGCCCTCGGGCAGGGCCTCCTTCAGGCGCGTCAGGCAGACGTCCTCGAAATCATTGCGCTGGTCCTTCAGCTCTTCCTTGTCGATGGTCAGCCACAACAGCGGCGTCGCCCGACCATGGTTGGTGACGAGGCTCAGGGCGAGCGTGGTCTGGTCGTCGGCGTCGAAATCGGTCCAATCCATCGCCACGACGATCCGCTTGCGGTCACCGACGGCCCGTCGGATCCACGGCGCGAACAGGTCCCAGACCACCACGCCGCGATTGCTCAGCAGCCGGTCGACCTGCTTGATGGCATGCTTGTCGGTCAGGCCGCGCGCCCGCGCCAAGGCGTGGCCGATGACGGCCACCGCCAGCGAGGCCCCCGTCAAAGCGCCAAGCGCGCCGTTGGCCAGCGACAAGATGCGCTTGGCGTGCAGGTCCTCGGAAAACGTCTCCTTCAGAAAATCGTGAACAAATTCAATGCGGTCAATCTGCTTCTGCATGGCACTCTCGCGCGGCTGACTTGCAATCTCGCCGTGCGATATCCATCAAAATCCGGCTCTTGTGAGTCCGGGAAAAAAATGAGGGGATTCCTGAGGCGCCCACGGCAAGGTGCGGCAACTCGATCTTCTTTATCCACGTTTGCCGACTCCAGAGGGACGGCATTCTGCGGCGGCCATTGGCTCAGCGATCCACCAGCTGGATGTCGCAAGCGTCGTCAAGGCGTCTCAAGCCTTGTCGGGAGAGATCGAGTTGCCGAGGCTGATCGATCGGCTGATGACAATCGCGCTCGAGAATGCGGGCGCGGATCGTGGCCTTTTGATACTTCCGTCGGCGGATGAA
>JBAPUM010000122.1:0-156643 GCA_049282655.1 Xanthobacteraceae bacterium | reverse complement strand
CCGCGCCGGGGCACGGTGCCGAAGGTGCCGCTGGTCAAAGCCTGAGCGTGGATTTTTTGGAAAAGGCGAGGGGGAAGGTGACGAGCCTTCCCCTTACGCTTTTTTGCGGCGCGGGGATTGGCGCGCTCCGCGCGTTGCCGCCTGCTTGCGTTGCGGTTGGCGACCTTTGCGCGCCAACCGCATCTTGCGCCGGCGTCGCGCGGCCTTGGCGCGGCATGGCTCACATTGGCAACCGCCATTCTCGACGAAGTACAGATAATATTCCCGGCCGTAGTCGATGGTGATCTCCTCGTCCGGCTCGATCCGGCGCGAGGCGATGAACACGATGCCGCCATTGCGGCCGACGGCCTCCGCATTCGGCCGGCATGAATGATTGATATAGCGCGCCAGATTCCAGCGCGGCGAGCCGTCGATGGTGCAGCGCTTATTGACCACGAACAAGTATCTTGCGCCGCGTTCCTCGTAGCGCTCGGCTTCCTTGTCCGACAGGCGCCGGCCGCGATAGGTCGCGATATAGTCTCGGCGCCGGATCGGCTTGATTGCAAACAGCCCGAGTCCGGTCCTCGACCGGCCGATACGGATTAAACGTGACGCCATCGGCTGCAATTAACCGCCGATTCGCCCGATGTCATCTATGTCCGCGGAAACCATCCACTGCGAACTTGATCGGCAGCCGGGCGACGACAGGCGACGTTATTCTTCGAGCAGAGCACTCGGCAGCTTGAAGCGTTGATGCTCGTTCGGGCGCGGATCGAACTGCGCCAGATTGCCCGAACCCACGCACCTGATTTCAGAAGCGTAGTGCACGCCGTAGCGGGAGCCCTCATAGAGGGCGCGGGCATGCGCGAACACGTGTCGGCGTCCGGCTTTGTCGACGTGGAGGCGAACCATTTGTCCGCAGATCGGACATGGTGTTCTTAAGGGATGAAGCCGCCGCCGGCCGACGAGCTTGAAAAGCTCGACCACCCATACGGACAAGTGCCGCATGTCCGTCTCCTCCGAGATTCGACCATAACGGCACATCTATGTGTCAAAAAATTGGTGTACGCGCTCTTATGCCTCAATCCGTTTGGGCCGATCAGGGTAAGGTTAGCGAAGTTTCGGCGCCTGCCCTGCCACGCATCGAATGGCGTCTGCCTGGTAAAGCGCTTCAGCTATTGTGCGCGAGGGTTTGGCCGAGGAGCGCGCGGCGGTCCTTCACGACACCGATCGGCACACCAAGCCGTTCGACCGTCGAGATAATCCGGCCGTTGAGAGCCCGATCGCAATTCATATGCGTCGGCGCTATGAAGAAATCCGCGTGGTCCCAGTCGCGCGTCCATTCCAGCCGCGCGTCGGCGACCTTCTCGAAAGACAGGCGTTCTCCACAGACCGCCACCAAGTAATGCCGCGTAGGCCGCTTGCCGGCTATCCGGTCGCTACGGTCGAGGTAGTGTTCGAGGTCCTCGACCGCTTCAGGCATGATGTTGACCCAGTAATCGGTGGCGTAGCGGCGCGACGCGCCCTCCAAGCCGCCCACTAGCGGGTTGAAGAAAAGATATTCATCCGGGTGCAGACGATAGAGCGTCGTCGCGTTCCAGCCCAAGGCCAGCAACACGATTGCCAGCCCGGCTGCGCCTGCAAGCGGCTGGACCTGATCGAGGCGGCGCAGCGTTCCGCTCAGTCCCAACCCCGCCAGCACCGCGATCGGCGGCACCGTGAAAAGAAAATGGCGCATCCCGGTATCGCCCGGCGCGTGGGCAACGACCGCGGAGACGAGTGGGAGGCATGCCGCGACTGCCACCAATGCGGTTTCCCTTCGCCATGCATCGGCGTTGTCTGGCCCGGCGCGGCGCGGGAAGGCCGCGCGAAGGAGGGCAAGGACCGCGCCAATGAGGAGCGGCAGCGTCAGTTTGATGCCGACATAGGCAGGCACGTACCAGCGCGGAACGTCGCCCATCTGGTAAATGCGGCCGTCCAGAATGGTTTTGATCGGGTAGTGGACGTGGTTGAAAATGTCGAGAGCCTGCAGCGGATTGAGGGGCGCCAGACCGGCCCACGGCCACGCGGCAATCATGATCGCATAGGCAATCACGAAGGCCGGCGCGGCGGCAACCGCGGAGCGGACGATGAAACCGAGCGCTGGGCGCCACGAACCACCGCGCTCGGTCGGTGCATAGAACAGAATCACGAAGCCGGCGTAGCAAATCACAAAAACGCCGAGGACGCGTATTCCCAGCGCGCAGCCGCTCAGCACCCCGAACAGCAGCACCGATCGCCAGCGCGGCCGCGGCAATTCACGCCCAAGACAGAGCAGGAAATAGAGCGCGCCCATCATCGCGGCGGCGAAGGGAATGTCCTTGGTATGGGCAAACATGGCGCCGTACCAAATTCCGCACGCCGCCAGCGCCGCAGCAGCAAAAAGTCCAGCGCGCGGCCCACCGATGGCGCGAGCGGTAGCCCAGACCGCGCCGATGCCGCCGACGCCGATCAGCCCGGAAAGCAAGTGGCGGACGGCGTAAATATCGAGCGGAAGGATTTTTTCCAGCCCAACCGCAACGACATCGAATAGGCCGCCATAGAGATAGAGATCGCGGAAGTGAAATAGGGCCTGATCGGTAAAGCCGCTCGCATAATAGGCGACAATCAATTCGCCGTAACGCTGCTGCACCTCTTCGTCGTTGGAGATTGCATAATCGCGAAAGGTGAGGACGACGAGCGTGACCAGCGTGCCGAAGAGTACGGCTGCCGCCAAGTCGTGGCGATCAAAGTCCTGGTGACCAAAGTCCTGGTGACCAAAGTCGTGGTGACCAAAGTCGTGGTGACCAAAGTCGTGGCGATCAAACGGCGCCAGAAGAGCCGTGGATCGGCGTCTAAAACGAATTTCCGCTTCGCGATAGAAGATGGACAATAGCGCAAGGGCTTTCGCACCTGCGACGCTTGCGAATGTCACCGCTGTTCCCCCCGGCAGGGATTCTCAAGCGAAATTTAGTTCAGACGGCCCGCCGAGCGCGCTGCGACTCGACGTCACGCAATGATATCTTGAAGACAGCGGGCGGGGGTAGGCGCAACCTGTGTCAAGGCGCCGCATCGAGCGGTTGACGGCGCCCATCTTGGTCCGAAAGCGTCGGTCGCTATTAAGCCGGTCGGTGCCGTTTCAGCTCGCCCGCGTACCAGATCGCCAGCATCGGCAGCGTTGCCGCGACGCCGAGAAAGAGCGGTAGCGCCCCGAAGCGATCGATGATGAGCGCGCCGATGGCGACGCCCGCGGTCTGGCCGACATAGAGTGCGGAAGAGAACAACGCCACCGCCGTGCCGCGCGCTTCCGGCGTCATCTGCGTCGCATTGGTCTGCAACGTATTGTGCAGCATGTAGAAGCCGAGCCCGATCGCGGTCGTCGCGATGGGGGCGAGCCACCACACCGGTTCGAGCGCCAATTGCACATAGGCTGCGGTGAGTACGAAGGAGCCGCCGATCGCCATCCTGATCTGGCCGAGACCGCGGACGAAGAGTTTTACCAGCGCCGCATAGATCAATCCGCCGATACCGAAGCAGGCGACCGTCAAACCGACTTTGGTGAAACTGATGCCGAACCGCAGATGCAGATCGGCGCCCACATAAGCGAGCGCGCCCCAGGCCAGCGCCCCCTCGATGAAGGCCGCAACGATGACGATACGGGCGAACGGATTGGACAGGACGGCGGCATATTCGGCGACGAAGCCGCGCCCGGCGCCGCGGGCTTGGCGCGATGCCCGCGTCAGCGGATTGTTGCCGAGCTCATAGACAAGGCCAATCGCTGCGAGCGCGAACATGGCCGAGAGCACGAAGAAGACATTGCGCCAGCCGACGAGGTCGCCGAGCACGCCGCCGGCGGCCTGGCCGAACAACTGGCCGAGAATTTGCCCGGTGAGATAACGCGCCAGGATCGGCTGCAGCTTGGCGCGCGGGGTGACGTCGCCCACATAGGCCATGGAGATCGGGATCACCCAACCCGCGGCGGCGCCCGTGGCAAGCCGCGCCATCGCCAGTTCCGGCAGCGTCGTGACGGTGCCGCAGACCGCTACGAGGACAGCCGCGATGGCGCAGGTCAGCGCCACGGTGCGGTACTTGCCGAAGCTGTCGCCGATCGGGCCAATGATGAGCTGGACCGAGCCGTGGGTCACCGCATAAGCGGTGATGACCAAAGCGGCGAGGCCGACGGTGGTATGGAGGTCGGCCGCGATCTGCGGCAGGAGCGAGTCCATCACCCGCACCTGGGCCTGGCTCGCAAAGCCCGCGACCGCGAGCAGCACGATCGAGCGGGTCGGAGTCCTATAGCCGGGAAGCTCGGGAGATGGCGGCGAGTACAGCACGCGTCGGCTTTCGCTCAATTCGGGGGGAAATACGCCGAGATAGGCGCAGCGTTGACAGTCAACGCGGAGCGGGCTTTCTACCCCGCCAAATGGCGAACGCGAAATGATCGAAAACAGATACCAGCCAAGCGCCGTCGAGGCCCGCATCTACGCCGAATGGGAAAAAGCCGGCGCCTTCCGCGCCGGGCGGCCGGAGCGCGCCAAGGCCGAGCCCTATTGCGTCGTCATCCCGCCGCCGAATGTGACGGGCTCGCTGCATATGGGTCATGCGCTCAACAATACGCTGCAGGATATCCTCTGCCGTTTCGAGCGCATGCGCGGCAAGGACGTGCTCTGGCAGCCCGGCACCGATCATGCCGGCATCGCGACCCAGGCCGTGGTCGAGCGCCAGCTCATGGAACGGCAGGAGCCGAATAGCCGCGCCATGGGGCGCGAGGCCTTCATCAAGCGGGTGTGGGAGTGGAAGGCGGAATCCGGCGGCACCATCATCACCCAGTTGAAACGGCTCGGCGCCTCCTGCGATTGGTCGCGCGAGCGCTTCACCATGGACGAGGGCCTGTCGCGCGCGGTGATGAAAGTGTTCGTCGCGCTCTATCGCGAGGGCTTGATCTACAAAGACAAGCGGCTGGTCAATTGGGATCCAAAACTCAAGACCGCGATCTCCGATCTTGAAGTGCAGCAGGTCGAGACCAAGGGCCATCTCTGGCACATCAAATATCCGATCGAGGGCAGCGACGAATTCATTATAGTGGCGACGACGCGGCCCGAAACCATGCTCGGTGACGTCGCGGTCGCGGTGCATCCCGACAATGAGCGGCTCAAACACTTGCTTGGCAAGCATGCGGTCCTGCCGCTGGTCGGCCGCCGCATTCCGATCATCGCCGACGACTACGCCGACCCGGAGAAAGGCTCGGGCGCGGTCAAGATCACGCCGGCGCACGACTTCAACGATTTCGAGGTTGGCAAGCGGCACGATTTGCCGCTGATCAATATTTTCGACGCCGACGGCCACCTCGATCTCAAAGACAATGCGGCGTTCCTGAAAGACGTGCCGGCGTCGGCAGACCTCGATCAGACGCTCGCCTATCACGGTTTCGATCGCTTTGCGGTGCGGAAGAAAATCGTCGAGCGGCTGGAGGCTGCGGGCCTTCTCGACAAGATCGAGCCGACCACCCATGTGGTGCCGCATGGCGACCGCTCCGGCGCCGTGCTCGAGCCGTTTCTCACCGATCAATGGTATGTCGACGCCAAAGCGCTGGCGCAGGACGCCATCGCCGCGGTGCGCGAGAAGAAAACGGTCTTCGTGCCCGCGCAATGGGAAGCGACCTTCTTCAACTGGATGGACAATATCCAGCCGTGGTGCGTGTCGCGGCAGATCTGGTGGGGCCATCAGATTCCGGCCTGGTACGGGCCGGACGGTAAAATTTTCGTCGCCGAGACCGAAGACGATGCGATTGCCGACGCGCTCGCGCATTACACCGACATCGAGGAGATCACCGCCGAAGAAGGCCACGACATCGCCGCCGACGCCGAGCGGCGCGCGGGCTTCGCGCGCGACTACATCAAGCGCGATGAGGATGTGCTCGACACCTGGTTCTCCTCGGCGCTGTGGCCGTTCTCGACGTTGGGCTGGCCGGACGCGACGCCGGAGGTGAAGCGCTTCTATCCCACGAGTGCTCTCGTCACCGGCTTCGACATTATTTTCTTCTGGGTCGCGCGCATGATGATGATGGGGCTGCACTTCATGAAAGAAGTGCCGTTCCGCGATGTCTATATCCATGCGCTGGTGCGGGACGCCTCGGGCGCCAAGATGTCGAAGTCGAAGGGCAACGTCATCGACCCGCTGGAGCTGATCGACGAATACGGCGCCGATGCCTTGCGCTTCACGCTCGCCGCCATGGCGGCGCAGGGCCGCGACATAAAGCTCTCGGCGCAGCGCGTCGAAGGCTATCGCAATTTTGCTACAAAACTTTGGAACGCAGCACGGTTTGCCGAGATCAATGGCTGCGCGCGCGATCCGGAGTTCGACCCGCGCCACACCACGGAGACGCTCAATCGCTGGATCGCGCACGAGACCGCAAAGGCCGGGCGCGAGGTGACGGCGGCAATCGAAGCGTACAAGTTCAACGATGCGGCGAGCGCCATCTACCGCTTCGTCTGGAACGTCTATTGCGACTGGTATCTCGAATTGATCAAGCCGGTGCTGACCGGCCCCGACAGCGCCGCCAAGAACGAGACGCGCGCCGCCGCCGCCTGGGCGTTGGACGAGATCTTGAGGCTACTTCATCCGTTCATGCCGTTCATCACCGAGGAATTATGGAGCGTGACGGCGGAGCAGGGCGCAAAGCGCGACCACATGCTGGCGCTCGACGCCTGGCCGCAGCACGACGGGCTCGAGGACGCCGAAGCAGAGGCCGAAATCGGCTGGGTCGTCGATCTGATCTCTGCCATCCGTTCAGTGCGGGTTGAGATGAACGTCCCGGCAGCGACGACGATGCCTTTAGTGTTAGCCAAAGCGTCGCCGCAAACTCAAGCCCGCGCTCGGCTATGGGCGGAGTTCGTGCAACGGCTCGCGCGCATTGCCGACATTTCTTTCGTGGATGCGCCGCCGCAAGGCGCGGTGCAACTCGTGGTGCGGGGCGAAGTCGCGGCGCTGCCGCTCAAGGGGGTGATCGATCTCGCCGCCGAAGCCGCCCGTCTAACCAAGGAAATGGCCAAAGCCGATTCCGACATCGCTCGCGTCGACGCCAAGCTCGGCAATCCGAATTTTGTCGCCCGCGCGCCGGAAGAAGTGGTCGAAGAGGAGCAAGAGAAGCGCGCCGAGGCGCAGGCTCGCAAGGCCAAGATCGCCGAAGCGCTGGAACGCCTCAAGGGCGCGGCGTGAGGACATCGCCATGAGAGTTCTTGTCGCCGGTGCGACCGGAGCTATTGGGCAACGCTTGTTGCCGCTCCTGCTGGCGGCGGGGCATGCCGTTTCCGGCACAACGCGCTCGACCGACAGGGCTCAGGCACTCAGTGCAATGGGGGTGGAAGCGTTCGTCGCCGACGTGTTCGACGCCGCCACGCTTGAACGCGCCGTGACTGCGGCCCGGCCCGAAGTCGTGATCCATCAATTGACGGATCTGCCCCATGAGTTCGACGAGACACAGCTCGCCGCCGCCTATCACCGCAACGCGCGCATTCGCACCGAGGGCACTTGTAATTTGGTGGCAGCGGTGCGGGCCGCTTCGGCGCGGCGTTTCATCGTGCAGAGCGTCGCCTTCGCCTATGCGCCCGGTCCGGAGCCCCATGCCGAAACCGATCCGCTCAACATTGCCGACGGCCCCCGCGTCGTGACGGTTCGAGCCGCCGCCGACATGGAGCAGCAGGTGCTGGGGTCGGGGATGGAAGCCGTGGTGCTACGTTATGGGCTGTTCTACGGCCCGGGCACCTGGACCGAAGGGCCGGTCCGCAAGCCATCAGTTCACGTCGATGCCGCCGCACAGGCTGCCGTCCTCGCCGCGACCCGCGGCAGGCCTGGAATCTACAATATCGCCGACGCTGACGGCATGGTGTCGGTCGAGAAGGCCCGGCGTGAACTGGGCTTCGATCCCTCGTTCAGGTCGGCGGCCTAAACGGCTTACTGAGAAAGCGCGAGCCCTTCTCGCCGTAGCGCCAGGGCAGATCGACCGCCTTGGTGAGGCCGATGCGCGGCCCGGCGACGACTTCAACCGCTCTCTCACGAGCGAACAGCTCGAAGGGCGGCCGGTCGAGTGCAAGCCCATTCTGCTTGTCGGTGATCCGCAAAGCCTCGCACAGCCGGCCTGGGCCGGAGCAGAGCAGCCGCACATCGGCAAGACCGCGCCTGCGGCGCATGACGGGAAGCCCCTGGGTCGGCTCTATGGCTCGGATCAGCACGGCGCTGGCCGAGCCTGCGGCCTCACAGACGAAGTTCACGCACCAGTGGATGCCGTAGGAGCGGTACACATAGGCATAGCCCGGCGGACCGAACATTACCGCATTGCGGTCGGTCGGCCCCCTAAAACTGTGCGCTGCGGGATCGGTGTGGTGATAGGCCTCGACCTCGACCACACGGCCGCCGACGCCGTCAAAGAGCAGCGTCACGCCGATCAGGTCGGGTGCAACCTCATGGACGCTGCGGTTGAAAAAGCTGCGAGTCAGTCGTTTGGGCACGGTCCTATCTCGCCCCCGGGCGGTTCTTGGTAAACCCTCAGTTAACAAGCCGCCTTGCAGGAGCTGAATCTGTGGCGCGGCGGCAACAGCTTTGGAACATTTCAACAGAACACAATCTAGCCACGCCCAAAGCCGCTTTTTAGCCATAGGATTTATTGAAATCGAGGACGACGGCGGGTCCCGCAACGGAGCTCAGCCGTCGCGTGATGCCGGTTCGCGTTGTTGGACCGGACGGGAGGGGCGAGGGGCCGGTTTGGTCCGCATAACGTACATGGATGCAAAAACAGATTTGAAATTGCGGCTACCGAGCCGCCACGCCACCGAAGGGGCCGACCGCGCCCCGCACCGCGCTTTCTATTACGCGATGGGGCTGACGCGGGAGCAAATTCATCAGCCGTTTGTCGGCGTCGCCACCTGCTGGAACGAAGCGGCGCCCTGCAATATCGCGCTGATGCGCCAGGCCCAGGCGGTGAAGAACGGGGTCGCCGCCGGCGGCGGCACGCCGCGCGAATTCTGCACCATCACGGTGACCGACGGCATCGCCATGGGTCACGAAGGCATGAAGTCGTCGCTGCCATCGCGCGAAGTTATTGCCGATTCGGTGGAATTGTCGGTGCGCGGCCACTCTTACGACGCCCTGATCGGGGTCGCCGGCTGCGACAAGTCGCAACCCGGCATGATGATGGCGATGTGCCGGCTCAACGTGCCGTCGATCTATATTTACGGCGGCTCGATCCTGCCCGGGACCTTCAAGGGCAAGCCGGTCACCATCCAGGACGTCTACGAGGCGGTCGGCAAACATTCGATCGGCGGCATGTCGGACGACGATCTCGAAATTCTCGAGCAGAATGCCTGTCCCTCGGCCGGCGCTTGCGGCGCCCAATTCACCGCCAACACGATGGCGACGGTGTCGGAAGCCATCGGCTTGGCTTTGCCGTATTCGGCCGGCGCCCCCGCGCCTTACGAGATCCGCGACAAGTTCTGCATGCTGGCCGGTGAGATGATCATGGATCTGATCGCCAAGAACTTGCGGCCGCGCGACATCGTCACTCGCAAGGCTTTGGAAAATGCCGCCGCTGTCGTCGCCGCCACCGGCGGCTCGACCAATGCTGCGCTGCATCTGCCGGCGATCGCCAACGAATGCGGCATCAAGTTCGATCTGTTCGACGTCGCCGAAATCCTGAAAAAGACACCGTATATCGCGGATTTGAAACCGGGCGGCCGCTATGTGGCCAAAGACATGTTCGAAGCTGGCGGCGTTCCGCTTCTGATGAAGACGCTGCTCGACCATGGCTATCTGCATGGCGACTGCATGACCGTCACCGGCCGCACTATCGCCGAGAATATGAAGTCGGTGAAGTGGAACGACGAACAGGCCGTGGTGTACCCGGCCAATAAGCCGATCCTGCCGGGTGGCGGCGTGGTCGGGTTGAAGGGCAATCTCGCACCGGACGGCGCGATCGTGAAGGTGGCCGGCTTGGAGCAATTGCAATTCTCCGGTCCGGCGCGCTGCTTCGACGGCGAGGAAGCCTGTTTCGAGGCGGTGAAGAACAAAAAGTACAAGGAAGGCGACGTGTTGGTCATTCGCTACGAGGGTCCGAAGGGCGGTCCCGGCATGCGTGAGATGCTCTCGACCACCGCTGCGCTCTACGGTCAGGGCATGGGCACCAAAGTCGCGCTGATCACCGATGGTCGCTTCTCCGGCGCCACTCGCGGTTTCTGTGTCGGCCATGTTGGCCCTGAAGCCGCCGTCGGCGGCCCGATCGGGCTGTTGCGCGACGGCGACATCATCACACTCGATGCCGATAAGGGCACGCTCGACGTCAAGTTGTCCCCGGACGAGCTCGCGAACCGGGCCAAAGAATGGAAGCCGCGGCCGGAGGTGTTCGGTTCCGGCTATCTCTGGAAATACGCCCAACAGGTGGGACCGGCCCGGCAGGGCGCGCTCACCCATCCGGGTGCGGCGGCTGAAAAAGCTTGCTATGCGGATATCTGACCGCATAGCGCGTCTGGCGACCTGCGGCATGGCGCTCGGCCTTGCCGGTGGGCTTTGGCTCGGCGCCGGATCGCAGCTGGCGCCCGAACAGGCCTTCGCCTTCGACGGCACGACGTCGCCGAGCACCGCGGCACTATCGCCGACCGATGGGCTGCGCCCGGGCGCGCGGGTGCCGGCGACCAGCGAGCAGGCGAAAGCGCTCACTGCGCTGCAATACGCTGCGGATCAGGGCCAGCCGGTCGCGCAATGGAAGCTCGGCCATATGTACGCCGAGGGCGACGGCGTCCCGCATGACGATCTGCGCGCCTTCGACTATTTCAGCCAGATCGCCAACACGCATCCGGACGAAGCGCCCGGCACGCCGCAGGCGCGCTTCGTGTCAAACGCCTTCGTGGCGCTCGGGCATTATTATCTGACCGGCATTCCCAACTCGAAAATAGTCGCGGATCGCGATCGCGCGCGCGACCTGTTGGGCTATGCGGCGACCTATTTCGGCGATGCCGAAGCCCAATACGAGCTCGGCCGGCTTTATCTGAACGATACGCCGAACGATCCGCACCAGGCGGCGCGCTGGTTCCAGCTTGCCGCCACCAAGGGGCATTGCCGCGCCGAAGCAGCGCTCGGCGATTTGTTGTTTCAGGGTCAGGCGGTGCCGCGGCAGGCGGCGCGCGGCTTGATGTGGCTGACGCTGGGCAAAGATTGCGCCGGCCCCGACGAGACCTGGGTCAAGCCGATCTACGATAGCGCCTTCCAGCACGCCAGCGATGACGAACGCGCCATGGCGCTGGTCTATCTGGAAGATTGGCTGAAGGGCCGGCGGGATTAGCCGCTTCGGTCGGACGGGCGGCGAGGTCGCAGCGAAACTCTACCGCTGCGGTTTGACGGGCTGCTCTTCGCCGCCCATTGATGATCGCGTCAGAAGCCGAAGAATTTTTCGCGCAGCGCGTCTTCGTATTTCTTCTTCGCAGCCTTCACCTTGCTGCGAATGTCGTCTTCGGCAAAATGCGCCGCCTCCCATTTATCGACTTCAGCGATCGTGTGGTTGCCCGATGCGAGCGCCTCTTCCTCCTTGATCGCAGCGATCCATTCCTCGACCGCGGCCTTGTAGGCGGCCTGCATTTGATCGAGCTCCGAATTGTCACTTTCCATCACACACCTCGACGGTTGTCGCTGAGAATCGCAATCCTTGGCTTTCCGTAAAATCAGACACCGCAATGGGAGGCGGTAAGATCGCGAGGATCGATGAAACAATTGCGACAAGACGTGGCAGCCTATGATCGATGCGGATGCCATGCAGCCACCGATTGATGGCGCTGGTTTATTGGCTGAGGGTCGCAAGGGCTAATGTGCTGACCGCACTTTAGGTCGGGCACACCGCGCCGGATTTAATCCATGCATCGATGAGCGCGCCGAGTTCCTGTTGCGTGCCGGGAGCCGGCTGGCGGCCGAAACCGGGCGCCCAGGCCCAGCCGACCAAGGTGTCCGTGGCCATGTGGGTCAGGATCTGCTGCAGTGAGCGGCCGCCATTGCGCGCCGGATCTTTGATTTGGATGCAGATCTCGCCGAGCGTCTTGTCCTGCCAGGCCATCTCCCGAGGCGCCAGATGCCAGTGCGGGTGACCCGGCACACCGGCGGCATCGAAGTTGGCGCCTTGGTGACACGTGGCACAGCGCATCGATGCCGTGCCGAACCCATCGCTGCCGCGAGCGACCGGCGGCTGATGCAGCCTCTGTGCTTCGCCTTGCAGCGGCCGATCGCCGGCCGGGTGGCAATTCACGCAGCGCGGCGAGGTCAGCACCTTGCCGGCTTCCGTGAACAGCGCTGCCGATCGCACTGCGGTGTCGGCGATCGCGTCAAAGCTTTGTGGCGTCGCCAGCGCAGCTGTAGGCCCGGCAGACCGGCCGTTGGTCGGCGGCAGCAGGACTAGAGCCGCCATCAGCGCCGCAAGCGACGCCATGCGCCGGGCCGATGTCATGATCGGTATCTCCTGCTGCGCTCGGGCCACCGCGTCATGCAGCTAACTCAGATAACGGTTGGGATCGGCGAGAATGACGTCACGCACCGCCTCGTGATATTTGACGTAGCCGGTGCAACGGCAGAGATGGCCGTTCAGAGCCTCTCGGATCGTGGTGTCGAGTGCGGCGCGCTCGACGGGCGTTTTCGCCAGCCGCTCCAACAGCACTTGGCCTTCGTTCAAAAAGCCCGGCGTGCAGTAGCCGCACTGAAACGAAAAATGCTCCACGAAGGCCTTTTGCAACACGGATAGTTGTCCGTTCTTGGCGTGGCCTTCCACGGTGCGGATCGACATGCCGTCAAAGCTTGCTGCCGGCACAATGCAGGTCGGGCTGGTCTGGCTGGTGCCGTCGGGATTGTCGACAATCACCGCGCAGCTCAAGCACTGCGCCAGCCCGCAACCGAATTTGGTGCCGGTCAGTCCGACATATTCGCGCAGGAAGTCATTCATCGACAATTCGTCACGCACCTCGATTGGTCCGTGCGCTGTACCGTTGATCGTGATGCTCATCTTGGTCACGACAGCACTCCCTTGAGCATGGCTTGAGTGACCGGCAAAGATTGGAAGCGATGGCCGGTGGCGTCGTAAATCGCATTCAAGATCGCGGGGACGACAGGGATCATCACCACTTCGGCAATGCCCTTCGGTGCCTCATCAGGCGTCTGCGGCGGCAGCACCTCGATCTCGACCCCATTCAAAGGCAAGTCCGTGGCGCGGGCGATCACGTAGCGGCCGAGATTCCACTTTCCATTGCCGGGGCCGTCTTCGTAAAGCGGCAGCGACTCCAGCAACGCGTAGCCGACGCCCATGGCGAAGCCGCCTTGCGCCTGTCCGACGACGATTTCCGGCACCAGCGCGTTGCCGCATTCGAGGACGCTGTAGCCTTTGGCGATGCGCAGGATGCCGGTGGCGCGCTCGATCTCGACGCGGACCAAGCTGGCGCACGCGGCCGCGTAGACGGGGCCGGAGCGGTTGTTCGCGGTCGACGGAAATTTCACGCTCGACCGATCGAGGCAGGCGAATTGGCCGCCGCCCTTGCGCACGGCCAGCGCATCGATATCGGCGCTCCAGGTCTGTCCGGCGATAGTGAAACTCGCCCGCGACCATCCCCAGCGCGAAAAGGCGTGCGCCATGGCTCCCGTCACGTCGTGGCGCGCATGGGCTTTGGCGGAAATCGCCGGCAACGATAGCGGCGCCAAGCCGGGCATCAGCAGGTTGCCGTCTTTCCAGCGCGCCGCCTCCCACTGCGTGGCCCGTGGATCGGTCTGCGCAATACCCCAAAGGTCGAGCGCCGCCGGCCATAAGCCGAAGCGGAATATGACGCGCGCGGCCTCCGCCGCCGCCTGCGTGCCGACATGGGCGCCGTTCGAGGCGAAGGTGGCGGTGCTGATCGCCGGCACCCAGCGTGGATTTTTGGCCGCGGCGTCCTGGGTCGCCTGATCCATGGTGTAGGAGTTGCCTGAGGTGACGAGACCAAGCAGGCCATAGGCGTCGACGTCATGCACCGTGACTTCATCGGCCACTGCGCCCAGATGGGTCGCCACCCGGTTGGCCAACGCCGTGCCGATGCCGTTGCCCATATCGACATGATCGCTGTGGATGGCGATCCGGCCCTGCGCATCGATTTCCACCGTGCTCTGCGCGCAGTCCGCGCCGCCACCGTAATTCTTGGTGACGCAGGCGACGCCGGTGCCGACAACGATAGCGCTCTGCTGCCCACGCGCTTTTTCCTCCGTGCGTTGTTGCCAGATCGGGTGCTTCTCGACCTTGTCCAGAAGCTCCGGCGTGCGGACGGAAACACTGTAGGTGTTTCCGGTCACGATCCTGCCGCCGCTCTTGAGCACATTGCGCCGCCGGAACTCGATCGGGTCGAGCGGCAGCGCCGCCGCCGCTTCGTCGATCAGCACCTCCAGCGCCGTCATCGTTTGCAGCGTGCCGTAACCGCGCATCGATCCCGCGGTCACGCCGCGCGAATGCAACGCGACCGTGGCGATATCGACTTTTGGAATGTCGTAGATGCCGATAGCCAGGATGGCGCTGACACTCGAAACGGTGTTTGAATAATTGGCGAGGCCGCCGCCATCCAGCACATGATCGGCGGCGAATCCGCTGATCTTGCCGGTCGCGCGATCGATGCCGATCCGCGTGCGCATCTTGAAGGCGTGCCGTTTGATGCCGCTTTGAAACTGTTCGTAGCGGTTGATCGCGAGCCGTACCGGCCGATCGGGAAAGAACATCCCAGCCAGCGCGATATAAAGCGGCATGATCGAATGATCGCGTCCGCCAAAGCCGCCGCCCATATAGGCAAACAGAGTCTTGATGTGCGCCGGCTTGAAAGGAGCCCGGGTTTCGCCAAGCATATAGGCAATCGCTTCAGCGGCCTCGTAAGGCGACTGCATGCCGAGCACGAGCTCAAGCGTTTTGGCTTCCGCATCGTACCAGCCGAGCCCGCTTTCCGGCTCGAGGAACATCGGGTCGACGGACTGCGTCTCGAATTTGCGGTCGAGTACCAGGAGGTCCGGATTGTCCGCGGCGAGGCCGGCGCGGACCTGCTCGCCGTAATACGAGGCCTGCGCGTCGGCCGCGCCCTCCCGGTCGGCCGGCGCCCAGACCGGAACCTCGCCATTGGCGAAACTGCGCGGCACGGTCCAGCCGGCGACGAAGGGCGAATAGACGTCCGGCGCCTCCGGCGTCGCGCCGGCGATCCGCACAAAGCGATGCGAACCATAGGGCGCGATCGCGACCGGGCCGGTCTCGTCGCCATAGGCCACGCAAGAAGGATCGCGCAATGCCAGGCGGGCCTGATCGAAGGCGTCGAACTGTTCGAAAAACAGCATGACCAGCGGCTGGCCGAGATAAAGCGGCGTCTTGCCTATGGGACAGAACAGGTCGCCCTCAAAGAAGGCGGGCACCCGGATGCCGGCGCCGGCGAGATCGGCCGCCGTCACCACGCGCGATGGTTTCAGCGCGCCGCTCAATCGCGAAAGGTCAACGCCGGTGAAGACGTGCGTCGCGTCCGTCGCGCGGATCAATAACGCGTGCGACGTATTCGGTGGCCAGCCGGGAAGATCGGCCGCACGGAAATCCGAGGCGTAAAGTTTGGAGCCTGTGACCTTGGCCGGGCCGTCAACGCGTCCCGCGCCTGTCGCCGCGGGATTCCAATTGTGGTTTCCCGGTAATGTCTCGCGCGCATCGAAAGCGAGACTTTCGGCCAAAGCAGCGCGCGAAAAACTGAGCGCGATACCGCTCGCCGTTGCCAGTTTGACAAGCTCGCGTCGCGAAATGCCCATGAGCTGTTACTTTAATGCAAGTCGGCGATGGACGCGGGTCCGGTACCGGGAGTGATCAGTGTCGGCCATTGCTTGGAGCCGAACGGCACCGCCGGCGGCAGGAATGGCGTCATTTCACGCTTGGTATCTTCGGCAACGATCGCGGTGCGGGCGTCGCCGCCCATCAATTCGTAGTCCATCAAATGGTAATTGCCGAAGAACATCGCGCCGACGGAGCGGTCGGCAATGATGCGGGTCAATGAATCCAGCATGTCCGCGGGCGTGCTTGTGAACGAAATCGTTTCGATCAGCATCAGACGGTCATTGATGGCGTCCGGACCGAAGAACTGCGCCAAGACGCTGAACAGCACATTGTTCTGCCGCGCGACATAGATGGTGTTGCTCGCGGCGTAGGTCTCCTGCCAGGCGCTGCCGAGCATCGTCTTCCAGTCCGCGATCACGGTCATCCAATGCGCGACCTGGGTTTGCGCCGCCCAGGTGACGTCGAGCTTCAGGAACGGGCCCTGCTTGTCGGAAAAGGCCTTCAACGCGGCAAATGAGATCGCGCCCTTGGCCGAACACTCGTCCATGAACGCGATGTTGTTTTCGAGAATTGTTCGGTTGTTGTCCCGCCACTCCGCCGGCATAGCTGTCGCGTCCAAGCCGTCGAGCGCCGACTTCATCCGGCTGCGATAGGCGAGCATCGAGCCGCGCCAGGCCTGATCGTCGGGGTTATTCAGATATGGCCCCACCACTTCGGCCAGCGCCATCGTGCTGTGTCCGATGGATTTCAGAAGCTGATAAACGACAGGCACTGGCGGGGCGTCGAGCGGGGCTTGGCCGGGGCGATAGAGAATGAATTTGCCGCCATCCCCGGAAAACATGCCGAGAATGACGGGATGCTGGCTGAGGATATTGCTTTGGAAAACTTTGGCAGCATCGCCGTAAAGCTCGAACATGCCGGCATTGAGCGCCAGGATGTCCTTTGTTCCCGTTTCGGCGGGGCTCGAGGCGATGTGGCCCGCGATCGGCTTCATATAGGCGGGCAGATCTTCCGCCTTGGCCATTGCATTGGCCCCTGCAAGCGCAATCGACGTCGCCGTCGCACAGGCGATGCTTTTTAGAATCAAATTACCGATCACGGCGCTCCTCCACGGGCATCGATGTATGTGGAGGTGCAGACGTTAAGAATTTCGCCGTTCGTAGCTCTACCAATCGATGAGCTGGCGAACGGCGGGGACCCGGCGAAGCTCTGCTTTGGGCTAAAGAACGCGCGCAATTGATGCGGCGCGGAGGCTGATGCGTATCGATCGATTAAAATGGACGACTGTCGCGTAGCGAATAATGCACAATGTTTGCGATTCCGTACTCGCCGCTCTTTGTGCGCTACTTCGTGTCGATCTCCAGATCGATCCACACCGGCACGTGATCGGACGGCTTTTCCCAGGTCCGTACGTGACGGTCGATGCCGGCGTCGCTGAGCTTGTCGGCGGCAACCGGCGACAGCAACAGATGGTCGATGCGGATGCCGTTGTTTTTTTGCCAGGCGCCGGCCTGATAATCCCAGAACGTGTAAAGGCCGGCATCGTCGCTGGTGGCGCGGATGGCGTCGGTCAGGCCGAGATTGACCAGCGCCCGGAATTCGTCACGCGTCTTCGGCAGGAATAGTGCGTCGCCGGTCCAGGCCTGCGGATTGCGCGCATCGGCAGCGGTCGGAATGACATTATAGTCGCCGGCCATGATCAGTGGCTCTTCAAGGAGCAGATGCTCACGCGCATAGGTTTTGAGCCGCTTCATCCAGCCGAGCTTGTAAGTGTATTTCTCGGTATCCGGCGGATTGCCGTTGGGCAGATAAATGCTCGCTACCCGCACCGCGCCCTTTGCTGTCGAAATGACGCCTTCGATGAAACGGGCGTGGTCGTCTTTGTCGTCGCCGGGTAGGCCCGGACTGACCTCGTCGAAGGGGAATTTGGACAGAAGCGCGACGCCGTTGAAAGTCTTTTGTCCGTGGACGGCGAGGTTATAGCCGAGCGCCTCGAACGGCTCGCGCGGGAAGGCATCGTCGACCGTCTTCGTCTCTTGCAGGCAAACGATGTCTGGCTGACGCTCCTTGAGCCACGTCACCGCGGAATCGAGCCGCTGTTTAATCGAATTGACGTTCCAAGTGGCGATGCGGAGCACGGGAAGCGCCCTATTTTAGTGCACGCTTGATCTTATCCGACCTTGCTTCGCCCGCCGAAGCGATTTTGGCGCTCCGGGAGTATGGCTTCGCGAAGGCGGGAAACCAGCGACCACTTTTCGGGATCAAGCGTCAGAGCGCGAAACTTGTGCCGCAGCCGCACGACGCGGTGGCCTGCGGATTATTGATCTTGAACGACTGGCCGATCAGATCGTCGACGAAGTCGATTTCGGAACCGGCCATGTAATTGAGCGAAACCGGATCGATCAGCACGGTGGCGCCGGCTTTCTCGATCACGACGTCGTCCTCGGCGCGGCTTTTTTCGGTGTCGAATTTATACTGAAAGCCGGAGCAGCCGCCGCCCTCGACGGATACGCGCAGCATGGTGCCTTCAGGCTCGCGGCCGAGGATTTCGCCGATTTTCTGTGCCGCCCGTTCGGTTACGGTGACGTTGATAGACATTTTCGTCTCCGTTATTGCGGCCGCGCTGTGGAAATATCGGTTTCGCTGTGGAAATCGACGATTCCGCCGCCGCCGTTACGATAGTTAAGTGCGACCCCCGCTAAGGTCAATTGGCCGGGCGCGCCTGCGCCCCGGCCGGGTACGGGCCATGGAAGCTGCAACGGAAGCTGCGACATCCCGCGCGCCCTACGCGTGCAATCCGGAACGAAGCCGCGGCCGGCTCCATCCCGAGCCCGTCAGCAAGAGCCGCAGCGCTTTTCGCCGCGACTGCGACCGCATCATCCATTCGACCGCCTTCCGCCGCCTCAAGCACAAGACGCAAGTCTTCGTGTTCGACGAAGGCGACCATTTCCGCACCCGGCTCACCCATACGTTAGAAGTGACGCAAGTCGCTCGCGCGCTGGCGCGGCGGCTTCTTCTCGACGAGGATCTGGCCGAGGCGCTGGCGCTAGCGCACGATCTCGGCCATCCACCCTTCGGCCATGCCGGCGAGCGGGCGCTCGACGCCTGTCTCGCCGATTTCGGCGGCTTCGATCACAACGCCCAGACGCTGCGCATCCTGACTGCGCTGGAGCGGCGATATCCGGCTTTCGACGGCTTGAACCTGACCTGGGAAACGCTCGAGGGGCTGGTCAAGCACAACGGTCCGCTCACCGACCGCGCGGGCACGCCGCTCGAGCGCTATCGTGCAAACGGCGTGCCGGCGACCATCGTCGAATATGTGCGGCTGCAAGACCTCCAGCTCTGGAGCTTTGCCGGCGCCGAGGCGCAGGTCGCCGCGGTCGCCGATGATATCGCCTACGACGCCCACGACATCGACGACGGGCTGCGCGCCGAATTGTTTTCTCTCGACGACATCGCGGCTGTGCCGCCGCCTGGCCGGCTCATCGCCGATATCCGCGCGGCTTATCCGGATCTCGACGACCATCGCCTCGCGCACGAACTCGTGCGTCAGCTCATCGGTCTCCTGATCGACGATGTCGTCGCCGAAACCGGTCGACGCCTCGCGGCGCTGGCGCCGCGTTCCGCTGATGAGGTGCGGCAGGCGCCGGCGGCTATCGCCGGGTTCTCGGCGAAAGTGGGCGAGGAGGACCGCGCCATCAAAAGTTTCTTGGAAAAGCGCATGTATCGCCACGAGCGGGTGATGCGGGTCATGGACCAGGCCGCCGCCGTCGTCCGCGACCTGTTTGCCCGCTACCGTGCCGAGCCCCGCGATCTGCCGGATGAGTGGCAGGAGGGCTTCTCCGGCCTCGATGAAACAGCGCGCGTCCGCCGCATCGCCGATTTCATCGCCGGCATGACCGACCGCTATGCGCTCGCCGAGCACCACCGGCTTTTTGACTCGACCCCCGAATTGCGTTAGGCGCGCGGCGCACCGTCAACGGTCCGTGACCCAAATAAATGGCTGCCGATAACATCTTCGCCGAAATGCTGGCACGCGTCCGTGGCGCGACCGATGCCTTGATCGCCGACGGCATTTTACCGCCTGACATCGACCGGTCGCGCATGACCATCGAGCCGCCGCGCGATCCGTCGCACGGCGACATGGCGACGAATGTCGCCATGGTGCTGGCCAAGGACGCCGGGCGCAAGCCGCGCGAGCTTGCGGAGGCGGTCGCGGCGAAACTTCGCGCCGACGAACTTGTCGCCAAGGTCGATGTCGCGGGTCCCGGCTTCATCAATCTCACGCTGAAGCCCGCGGCCTGGATTGATGCTCTGCGCAATGCCGTCAAAGCCGGCGCCCACTACGGCAAGAGCGACATTGGCGGCGGCGTGCCGATCAACGTCGAATATGTGTCCGCTAATCCAACCGGGCCGATGCATGTCGGGCATTGCCGGGGCGCCGTGTTCGGCGACGCGCTGGCAAGCCTGCTCGCCTCCACCGGGTTCAAGGTCACGCGCGAATATTACATCAACGATGCCGGCGCGCAGGTCGATGTGTTGGCGCGGTCCGCCTTTCTGCGTTACCGCGAAGCGCTCGGCGAAGCCATTGGCGCTATTCCGGAAGGGCTTTATCCCGGCGACTATCTGAAGCCGGTAGGCGCTCTGCTCGCGGCCGAATATGGCGACGCGCTGAAAGCGCAGCCTGAGGCCCAGTGGCTGCCGCTCGTGCGCGACAAGGCGATCGAGATGATGATGACGGCGATCCGCGCCGATCTCGCCGCGCTCAATGTCAGCTTCGACGTCTATTACTCCGAGCGCTCACTGATCGCCGGCGCTGTCGATCGCGTCGCCGCGACCATCGAATGGTTGCGCCAGCGCGGCGAGGTCTATGAGGGTCGCTTGCCGCCGCCGAAAGGCGCGCCGGTCGAAGACTGGGAGGATCGCGAGCAGACGCTGTTTCGTTCGACGGCATTCGGTGACGATGTCGATCGACCGCTCAAGAAATCGGACGGCTCTTACACCTACTTTGCTTCAGATATCGCCTATCACGCCGACAAGATCAGCCGTGGCTTCAGGACGCTTATCGACGTCTGGGGCGCCGATCATGGCGGGTACATCAAGCGCATGCAGGCGGCGGTCGCGGCTTTGAGCGAGCGCAAGGCCGAGCTCGACGTCAAAGTGGTTCAACTCGTAAAACTCCTGCGCGGCGGCAAGCCGGTCACGATGTCGAAGCGGGCCGGCGAGTTCGTGACTTTACGCGAGGTCGTTGAAGAGGTGGGCCCCGACGCGGTCCGCTTCATGATGCTGTTTCGCAAAAACGACGCAGTGCTCGAATTCGACCTCGCCAAGGTGCTGGAACAGTCGCGCGACAATCCGGTGTTCTACGTCCAATACGGCCATGCCCGCGCGCAATCGATCTTCCGCAATGCCCGAGCGGCATTTCCCGAGCTCCCGGCCGACCCCGCTGCACTGATCGACGTCGCCAAGGTCGAGCAGCTCTCCGATCCGGCCGAACTGGCGCTGATGCGGCGTATTGCGCTTTATCCGCGAATCGTCGAGGCCGCCTCGCTGGCGCACGAACCGCACCGAATTGCCTTTTACCTGTTCGACTTAGCCAGCGAATTTCATGCGCTTTACACGCTCGGCAACGGATCGCCACATTTACGCTTCATTATCCAGAATGATCGACAAATGACCGAGGCGCGGCTTGTGCTCGTGCAAGGCGTCGCCACCGTCCTCGCGTCGGGGCTTGCGCTGCTCGGGGTCGGGGCGCCGGACGAAATGCGGTAACGCCGCACCGAGCGTGATGCGCCAAGTCTGATGCGTGGTGTAATGCGCCGTTTCAGTCGCGTGGCTTGGTATCGCGTAACCGCCTGAATCGAGGCGAACTTAATGGCCGACAGCAATTTCCGTTCCTATCGCAGCCATGATCCGCTCGCGCGTCCGGGCGATCGTGCGCCGGCGAGCGCCCAAATCGCCGATCCGCTGGCCGAGCTCGCCCGCTTGATCGGTCAGACCGGCGCAGCGGACGGATTCGGGCGCGGTGCCGCCGGCGCGACAGACCCTGCAGCCTATGAGCCGGAGCCGGCCGCCAGCCCGGATTGGGCGGCCGATGATCGCTATGCCGAAGCGGCCGAGCCTGCTCGCGAGACCTATGGGGCCGGTTACGAAGAAGAAACCGTGCGCTACGAGGAGGAATTTGTAGCTCCGCCGCGCGAGCAATCTCCCGCGCCGCGACTAAACGGAGGCCGCGACGACAGTCGTCGCTACGCGACGCCGCAGCCGCGTGTTCGGGACGAAGTCGCGCCGGCGCAGGAATTTAAAATCCCAGCCTTCCTGCCGCGCGGGGGCGATGATCGTTACGAGTACGAAGACGAGGAGCAAAGCGGTTCGGACGACCAAGCCTATGCGGCGGACGACTACGAGGACGAAGCGCCGAGCCCCCGCCGCCGCAGCGGTTTGGTCCTGGTCGCGGCTATTCTAGGTCTCGCTGTGCTCGGTACCGCGGGTGCCTTTGCCTACCGGTCGATGTTCGGCGGCTCGATGCTGCCGTCGCTGCCGCCGATCATCAAGGCGGACACCGGCCCGACCAAGATCATGCCGAATGCCGGCAGCGCCCAAGGCAGCGCTTCGGATCAGGCCGGTGCGAGCGGCAACGGCTCAGCCGAGAAGCTCGTTTCACGGGAAGAGAAGCCTGTCGATGTGCCGCCGCCCGTGAGCGCGGCGCCGCGGGTGGTTTCGACTATTCCAATTTTCCCAGCCCCGGGTTCCCAGTCCGGCGGTCCCAACGCGGTGACGCCTAACGTTCCGGTGCCGGTGCAGTCGGCGCCGCCGCCGGCGAATGCGCCGGCCGTTCCGCTGGCCGCGGCAGCACCTCCCTATGCGCCGGTGGCGTCGGCCGAGCCGAAGAAGATCCACACAGTCGCCATTCGGCCCGATCAGTCGGGCGGGTTAGACGCTATGCCCGCCACTGTAACGCCGCCGGCCGTGGCTCCCGCACCCGCCTCGGCTCCAGCACGGGCCACGCCTCCGCCGCGGCCGGCGCCAGTTGCGGCAAGGCCTGCGCCAGCGCCGGTCCCGCAAGCCGCCAATGCCCCGCTTTCGATCCTTCCCGGCCAGGCCGATAGACCGGTGGCCCCGCCGCCGCGCACCCGCACCGCCCTTGTAGAGCCCACCCCGCTCAGCCCATCGGCCGCCGCCGAGGCGCCGTCGGCTCCGGGCGGCGGTTACGCGGTGCAAGTGACCTCGCAGCGGAGCGAGGCTGACGCCCAGACAGCCTTCCGCGCCTTGCGCGCCAAATACCCGACCCAACTCGGCGGCCACGAACCGATCGTTCGCCGTGCCGACCTCGGCACCAAAGGCGTCTTTTATCGTGCGCTCGTCGGCCCGTTTGCCTCGATGGAGCAGGCCGCCGGCGTGTGTTCGAGCCTGAAGGCGGCCGGCGGCACCTGCATCGTCCAAAGGAATTAACGGCCGCGCGCTTGACCCTCCCGTCCGGCGCGGGCTAAGCGGCCGCAATGCGTGCTTTCATTACCGGCCTCGCCGGACCTGCGCTCACGGCGGAGGAGCGACAGTTCCTCAAGGAGGCCGAGCCTTGGGGGCTCATCGTCTTCACGCGAAATGTGAGGAGCGCCGAGGGTTTGTGCCGGCTGATTGGCGAATTCCGCGACGCCGTGGGCCGCCATGCGCCCATATTGATCGACCAGGAGGGTGGCCGGGTGCAGCGCTTAGGGCCGCCGCAATGGCCGAGCTATCCACCCGGTGCTGCCTATGGGGCGCTCTATGACCAAGATCGGCCAATCGGGCTTGCCGCCGCCAAGCTCGGCGCGCGGCTGATCGCGGCCGATCTCGCGGCGCTTGGCATCGATGTCGACTGCGCGCCCCTTGCGGATATTCCGGCAGCAGGGGGTGATCCAGTGATCGGCGATCGCGCCTATGGCACGACGCCCGATAAGGTCGCGGCCATAGCCGCAGCGATTGCCGAAGGGTTGTTGGAGGGCGGCGTGTTGCCGGTGCTCAAGCACATTCCTGGCCATGGCCGGGCCACGGCTGACAGCCACGAGCGGCTGCCCGTGGTCAGCACCGACCGGGCGACGCTCGAATCCACCGATTTCGCCGCTTTCCGGGCGCTTAATGCGTTGCCCCTGGGGATGACTGCACATGTTGTGTTCACGGCCATCGACCCGGTCGCGCCGGCCACCTGTTCGGTCACTATAGTGCGGGACGTGATTCGTGATTCGATTGGGTTCCGGGGCCTATTGATGAGTGACGACGTTTCCATGGGCGCGTTGACGGGCTCGCTCGGCGAACGCACGCGGGCGGCACTGAGCGCAGGCTGCGATATGGTGCTGCATTGCAACGGCAAAATGCCGGAAATGCAGGCGGTCGCGGCCGAAACGCCGCAGCTTGCCGGCGAAGCGGCGCGCCGGGCGGATGCCGCGCTTGCCGCCCGGAAACCTCCGGCGCCGATCGACCTCGCGGCGGCGCGGATCGAGTTCGCAAGCCTCATGGCGTCCGCCTGGCAGCCGGCACAGGGCACCGCATGAATACGCAAGATGCCAACGCCAACCTGGAGTTCGAAGCCGACGTCATCCCGGAGCGGGCCAGTGACGAGCCGGCGCTGGTGGTCGACGTCGAGGGCTTTGAAGGTCCGCTCGACCTGTTGTTGACGCTGGCGCGTCAGCAGAAAGTCGATCTCGCCAAGATTTCCATTCTCGCGCTCGCCGACCAGTACCTCGCCTTCATCGAGGCGGCGCGCGAAATGCGGCTTGAGATCGCCGCCGATTACCTCGTCATGGCGGCGTGGCTCGCCTACCTGAAATCGCGCCTGCTGCTGCCCGGCCCGCATCCGGCCGAGGGCGTCAGCGCCGAGGATCTGGCCAATGCACTGGCGCAGCGGCTGCGGCGGCTCGAGGCGATCCGGCTCGTCGCCGAGCAATTGCTCAATCGGCCGCAGTTGGGCCGCGATGTGTTTGCGCGCGGTCAGCCCGAACCGATCGCCGAGATCAAGCACCCGGAGTGGACCGCGACCCTTTACGACTTGCTGTCGGCCTATGCCAGCCGCCGGCAGACCAAATCGCGGGCCTTCGTGCGCATGGCCAAGCGCACCGTCTGGTCGCTCGCCGAAGCGCGCGAGGCGCTCGAGCGCCTGGTCGGTCAGTCGCTCGACTGGAGCCCGCTCGATCAATATCTCATCGCCTATCTGGTCGAGCCTTCGATGATCCCGACCGTGCTGGCGTCGAGCTTTGCAGCAGCCCTCGAACTGGTGCGTGAAGGGCACCTCGAAGCGCACCAGCAGGGCGCGTTTACGCCGCTCTATCTTCGTAAAAAGCAGAATGCGGGCCAAGTTGCGGGCGGTGGCGTCATCGCGGCAGTTCCGCCCGCGGAATTAGGTAATGGGTAAGAGGGAGACCGAACCAATGGCGCAGGTCGCAGAGATGCGGGTGATTATCGGCGACAAGGACCAGGACGAGGGGGCGGCGCCGGATCGGGCGGAAGAGCTGCGCATTCTCGAGGCGCTATTGTTTGCCGCGGAGGCGCCTCTCGACGAAAAGATCTTGGCGGCGCGCCTGCCCGCCGGCGTCGATGTGCATGCGCTCCTCTTGCAATTGCAGAAGGAATACGAGCCGCGCGGCGTCAATCTCGTTCGCGTCGCCGGCAAGTGGACGCTGCGCACGGCGAGCGACCTTGCTTGGCTTCTGACCCACGAATCCACGGTCACGCGCAAGCTGTCGCGGGCCGCGATCGAGACCTTGGCCATCGTCGCCTATCATCAGCCGGTGACGCGGGCCGAAGTCGAGGAAATCCGTGGCGTCAGCACGTCGAAAGGCACGCTCGACGTGCTGCTCGAGACCGGCTGGGTGCGGCTGCGCGGCCGACGCAAGGTGCCGGGCCGGCCGGTGACCTACGGCACCAATGAAGCGTTCCTGGCGCATTTCGGGCTCGAAGCGCTTACCGATCTGCCGGGGCTCGACGAGCTCAAGGGCGCGGGCCTTGTCGATACGAGCCTGTCGTCCGATTTCGCCGTGCCGGTTCCGTCCGACGACCCGGCGCTGCGCGACGACGAAGAGCCGCTCGGGCCGGAGGATCTCGACCTCGGCCTGGCGCCGGCTGCCGAGCACCGCGAGGAATAAAACGCTTCCGTTAGCGATCTTGTTTCCGTCTTGTCCCGAAACAGGGCGCTTTTGCCGTTAAGCCTGCGGCTTAGCGACGTCCCGGTTACGCTTGTTTTTGCCGGTCCCGACGCCTAGTTTCTGGCTAAAGTCGGCATGTTGCCGCGGGGTGGGCGCTAACAGCGTCGATCGTTACGGCGGACGGAGGTTTTCATGGGCTCTTTGAGCATCTGGCACTGGTTGATCGTCGGCGCCGTACTCCTGCTCGTGTTCGGCGGGCGCGGTAAGGTTTCGGATCTGATGGGGGACGTTGCCAAGGGCATCAAATCCTTCAAGAAGGGCTTGTCGGAGGACGAGACCGCCGAGACGGCTCCGAAATCGGACGCGCCGATCAAGACCATCGATCACCAGGCGGCGGCTGACCTCAAGCGGCGGGTCGAATCCGAGAGCAAGGTCTGATCCTCGCGGTGTTTCCGCTCTCGCGGTGATCGCGGCCGCCAAAGCCAACCTTGATCTTGCAAGTTCGATCGGCGGTCGCTGCACGGCGGTAGAATTCCTATGTTCGACATCAGCTGGACCGAATTTCTTCTCATCGGCATCGTCGCGCTGGTGGTCATCGGGCCGAAAGAATTGCCCGGCGTGATGCGCACGATGGGGCAGTGGACCCGCAAGGTCCGCGGCATGGCGGCCGAATTCCAGGGCCAGTTCCAGGAAGCGATGCGCGAAGCCGAGATGGCCGACCTGAAGAAACAGGTCGACGATATGGCGAGCGATTTGACCAATCTCGATCCGCTCAAAAACGTGCGCGACGACGTCGAGGGCATGGGCAAGGAGATCGAGAAGTCGCTGACCGAAACCAAGGAGACCGCGCCGAGCGCCGATGAGGCTGCCGCCCCGGTTGTCGCGCAGAGCGCCGAACAGCTTGCGGCGCCGCTCCCCGAAGTGGTCCCAACGCCGGCACCGGGCGAGCCCTTGGAGCTCAAGCCGGACGCATCCGCGATCGCCGATCAAGCATTGCCGCCGCCGGCCGCGACGCCTGAGCCTAACGCTGAACCGGTGACGCCGGCCGCGCCCGAGAATACCGAGCGTACGGGATGAACCGCGAAGACGAAGAAAAGGAGATCGAGGCCACCAAGGCGCCCCTGATGGAGCACCTGGTCGAGCTACGCTCGCGGCTCATCAAGGCCATCGCCGCCTTCTTTCTCGCCTCGATCGTCTGTTTCTTCTTCGCGCGCTATATCTTCAATATTCTGACCTGGCCCTATATCTGGATCGCGGGCCCGGAGAATTCAAAATTCATCTATACGGGGCTGCTCGAATATTTCGTCGTGCAGCTCAAGCTGTCGCTGTTCGGGGCGGCCTTCTTCGCCTTCCCGGTGATCGCGACGCAGATCTACATGTTCGTCGCACCCGGGCTTTATCGCAACGAGAAGCAGGCCTTTCTGCCTTATCTCGTCGCCACGCCGTTCTTCTTCGTGCTCGGCGCCGCGGTGGTCTATTTCGTGGTCTGGCCGATGCTGGCGCGCTTCTCGCTCAGCATGCAGCAATTGGGCGGCCCCGGACAGGCGACGATCGAGCTTCTGCCCAAGGTCGAGGACTACCTCTCCTTGATGATGAAGCTCATTCTCGCCTTCGGCATCGCCTTTCAGCTGCCGGTGATCCTGACACTGCTCGGCCGGGTCGGCATCATCACCTCCGACCAGCTCAAGGCAAAACGGCGATACTTCATCGTCATCGCCTTCGTCATCGCGGCCGTGCTTACCCCGCCCGACGTCTTGAGCCAGATGTCGCTTGCGCTGCCGCTGGTGGCGCTCTACGAGGGCTCGGTCTGGTCGGTACGCATCGTCGAGCGCCGCATGGCCGCCGAACGCGCCGCTGCGGCGGCGAAGGCCGCGGAGTAAGGCGTATTATCGCGCCGTTGATTCGTCATGGCCGGACTTGATCCGGCGTCTTGAGCCATTTCCAATGCACGACATCAAATTCATCCGCGACGATCCCGACGCTTTCGACGGCGCCCTGGCGCGGCGTGGGCTTAAGCCGGAAGCGAAGCGGCTGATTGCGCTCGACGAACAGCGCCGCGCGAAAATCCTCGAGCTCGAGAAAGCGCAAGCGCGCCGCAATGCGGCGTCGAAGGAAATCGGCGAAGCGAAGAAGAACAAGGACGAGGAAAAAGCCAAAGCCCTATTGAGCGAAGTCGCGGCGCTGAAAGAATTGATGCCCGCGATGGAGGTGCAGGAGAAAGCGGCTTCCAAAGCGCTTGACGATGCGCTCTCGCAAATTCCCAACCTGCCGCTCGACGAAGTGCCCGACGGCAAGGACGAGAAAGACAATGTCGAGCATCATCGCTATGGCGCTAAGCGCGATTATGCATTCCCACCCAAACAGCATTTCGACCTCGGCGAAGCGCTTGAGCAGATGGATTTCGACGCTGCGGCCAAGCTTTCCGGTGCGCGCTTTGTCGTGCTGAAAAAAGGCCTGGCGCGTTTGGAGCGCGCTCTCGGCCAGTTCATGCTCGATGTTCATACGAGCGAGCCGCACAATTATACCGAAGTCTCACCGCCAATCTTAGTAAGACCCGAAGCCATGTTCGGGACAGCTCAATTGCCAAAATTTGCTGAAGACCAATTTTTGGCGACAAAATTGTTTGACCAGGATAAATTTTGGTCGGATTTCGAGGCGGCAAGCGAACTTCAAATAGAAGAATTTCGTCAGCGGAGCCCGTCCGCCGCGGTAATCGCTAGCGAAACTCTCAAGCGACAGCGTGAGTGGCGAAATAAAGCGTATAGTTATCAGGAATATGCACGATCTCTCTGGCTCATCCCCACCGCCGAAGTTCCGCTCACAAATCTCGTCCGCGAATCCATCGTTGACGAAGCCCAATTGCCGATGCGGCTGACGGCTTGCACGCCGTGCTTTCGCGCCGAGGCCGGCGCCGCCGGCAAAGATACGCGCGGCATGATCCGGCAGCATCAGTTCACCAAAGTGGAACTCGTCTCCATCACCACCCCCGAGCAATCGAAGGACGAGCATGAGCGCATGTTGTCTTGCGCCGAGGAAATTTTGAAGCGCCTCGATCTGCATTATCGCGTGGTGACGCTGTGCACCGGCGACATGGGCTTTGCGTCACAAAAGACTTACGACATCGAAGTATGGCTGCCGGGCCAGAACATGTTCCGCGAGATATCGTCGTGCTCGGTCTGCGGCGAGTTCCAGGCGCGGCGGATGAATGCGCGCTACCGCAGCAAAGAGGGCCGCAATGTGCGGCATGTCCACACGCTGAACGGCTCCGGCGTCGCCGTCGGCCGCGCCCTCATCGCGGTGATGGAGACCTACCAGCAGGAAGACGGATCGATCGCGGTGCCCGAGGCGTTGCAAGGCTATATGGGCGGATTGAAGAAGATTGAGAAGCAATGACCGCCATTAAACCAAAGCGCATCCTCGTCACCAATGACGACGGCATCCATTCGCCGGGCCTCGATATCTGCGCCGAGATTGCGGCTACCTTGGCGGACGAGGTCTGGGTGGTGGCGCCGGAGCACGATCAGTCGGGCGTCGCGCATTCGCTGTCGCTCAACGATCCGTTGCGGTTGCGCAAGGTCGGCGACCGGCGCTTTGCTGTGCGCGGCACGCCGACCGATTGCGTCATCATGGGCGCGCGCCATGTGCTCGACGGCAAGGACATCGATCTCGTGCTGTCCGGCGTCAATCGCGGCCGCAATGTCGGCGAGGACGTCATCTATTCCGGCACCGTCGCCGGCGCGATGGAAGGCGCTCTGCTCGGCATCCCGTCGATCGCCTTGTCGCAGTCCTACAAATCGCGGAGCGGCCAGCCGCCGCATTGGGACACCGGATTGCGCTATGCGCCGGACATGATCCGCCGCATTCTCTCTCGCGGTGTCGAACGCGACGTGCTGATCAACATCAACTTTCCAGACTGCCGGCCCGAAGAGGTGAAAGGCATCGCGGTGACACCGCTCGGGCGCCGGCGGCAGGAGCGGCTGCATATCGACAAGCGCATGGACGGCCGCGGCAACCCCTATTACTGGATCGCCTATTCGGTCCAACACGCCATCAAGCCTGAGCATGGCTCGGATATCGCGGCGCTGGAGGACCACTGCGTCGCCGTTACGCCGCTGAAGATCGACATCACCGATCAGCCGACCATGACTGGGCTTGTCGACCTCTTCGTCAAGGGTAATTAGGCGGCGGGCTGGGACGCCGCGGCTTCGAGCGCCCGCGCCAGCGCTTCGATCTGAAACGGCTTCTGCAGGGTGGCAATCTCCGGATAAGCCTCCGGCACGCCGCGCCGGCCGTAGCCGCTCGCGAACACGAAGGGCACGCCGCGCTCGACCAGGATGTCGACCACTGGCGTAATCGGCTTGCCGTTGAGATTGACGTCGAGGAGCGCGACGTCGAACTCCCCCTGTTTGGCGAGCGCCAGCGCTTCTTCGATCGTTCCGGCCTGTCCCGCGATGGTATGGCCAAGATCCTCCAGCATGCCTTCGAGCAGCATCCGGATCATCATCTCGTCCTCGACCACGAGGACGCGTTTGGCGGCTTTTCGCTGGGACGACATTCTCACCCTATGCTGACGGCGACGATTCTAACGGTCGTGAACGGAACAGCGCTATTAAATATTATATCCCCCTGTCCCCGGTGGGAAATCTGAACCCAGTAACGCGGCCAGCGGACATTGGTTCCCGGGGAAGCATCGGCCGGCTGGGAATCGGTACAAGCCGGCGGCCGAGGATGCTAAAAGCTCCCTATAGCCGTCACAAAGCGGGGTCCCGGTGACCGCAGAGCCGATAGCCGACGTCGAACGGATGGAGTTTCAGCTGGCGCTGCGGCGGCGCGGCATCAGCGATCAGGCCGTGCTCCGCGCCATGGATGAAGTGCCGCGCGAATATTTCGTTACCCCGGAGCTTACGGAAAGTGCCTATGCGGACCAGGCGCTGCCGATCGCCTGCGGTCAGACCATCAGCCAGCCTTTCGTCGTCGCCTATATGACCGAACAGCTCGATGTCGAGCCGCCGTACCGGGTGCTCGAGGTCGGCACCGGTTCGGGTTACCAGGCGGCGGTCCTGTCGCGGCTCGCCCGCGAGGTGGTGAGTATCGAGCGCTATCGGACTTTGGCGGACGCCGCGCGCGCTCGGCTCGAGACGCTCGGCTATGCCAATGTGACTGTCCTTGTCGGCGACGGCATGGCGGGCGCGCCCGAGCATGCGCCGTTCGACCGGATCATGGTGACGGCTGCGGCCGAGTCTATCCCTGTGGCGCTGACAGCTCAACTCGCCGAGGGCGGCAAGATGGTCTTGCCGGTGGGTCCGCGTCACGACACGCAACATATTGTCAAACTAACGAAGCAAACCGGCGGTGAATTAACTTATGATAATCTTATTGCCGTGCGTTTTGTGCCGCTTTTACCGGGTCAAGCGCGCGAACTGTAACCATTAAGACACTTAACGGCCTTACGTAAAAAAGCGCAGCTTACTTAAAGCCCTGTTTACCGCATTGTTGTTTATTCACTCGTCCTTTGTTGCGTGCGAGTGAGTAACCATGTGCGCATCGCGTCGCTTGGCCATCTGGCCGCAACTCGTTGCTATATCCTTAATCGGTGTTGGGGTGGCCGGCTGTAGCGCCGATTCCGGCCGCTTCAACCAAGGCTTTAGCTCGAGCAATCCGCCGTCCGCGCGTGGCGACGTGACTGGCTCGATCCCACAGACCGCACCTTCAAGCCGTATCGAGAGCCGGCCGCTGCCGCATCTGGCGGCCGCCGACGATGGCAGTTCGGGCGGCGGCCGCGGCATGGGGTCTTACCAGCCGGCAGGCAGCGAAGTGACCGGTTCGATCGTGGCTGCGCCTCCGCCGCCGCCGAGCTGGACCTGGGAAGGCGGCACGCCGATCGTCGTCGGACCGGGCGAGACTTTGGATTCGATTGCGCGGCGGCACGGCGTTCCCGTCGCAGCCCTCGTCCAAGCCAACAACCTGTCGAGCCCGGCTGCGGTCTATCCCGGCCAGCATCTGGTCATTCCGCGCTATCGCTCCAGCGCCCCTGAAACGCGCATGGCATCGACCGCGCCGGCCATGCCGGCTCCGGTCGGGCCGCCGCGCAGCGCGCTGGTTGCGCCTTCGGGCACGCATGTCGTCGCCCCGGGCGAGACCCTCAACAGCATCGCGCGGCTTTACGGCAAGCCGGTCATGGTCCTCGCCAGAGCCAATAATCTTGCGCCAGACACGATGGTGAGGGTCGGCGAACGCCTGGTCATTCCGGAAATGCGGGAAGCGCCGCGCAATGTTACAGCAAGCCCCGCGACGGCAGCGCCGCGCGCCGAAGCGCCCGCCGCGCCGCCGACCACGTCCAGCGTCGCGAGCATCGAGTCGCCGCACAGCGCGCGGCTTGCGACCCCGACAGAGGCGCCGGCCACCACCGACAATTCGGTCAAAACTGCCGAGCCTGCCGGCGGCCTGCCGAGTTTCCGTTGGCCGGTGCGCGGCCGCATCATCGCCGCCTTCGGCCCGAAGCCGAACGGCCTGCAGAACGACGGCATCAATCTCGCGGTGCCCGAAGGCACGCCGATCAAGGCCGCCGAAGATGGCGTCGTCGCCTATGCGGGCAGCGAACTCAAAGGCTACGGCAATCTCGTGCTGGTGCGTCACTCGAACGGCTTTGTCACCGCTTATGCCAATGCGAGCGACATCCTGGTCAAACGCGGCGATACCGTGAAGCGCGGTGAAGTGATCGCGCATTCCGGCCAGAGCGGCAATGTCACCTCGCCGCAGCTCCACTTCGAAATCCGCAAGGGAGCGACGCCGGTCGATCCGTCGCAATATCTTAATGGCGCCTGAGGACGGATCTGATTCGAACGAAGACCGGAAAGAAGACCGGCAAGATTCGTTCTACCTGTCGGTCCTTTGCCGTCCGTCCTCCGCCGTCCTGACGCCCAACCGTCCCGCCAAATCCTGGACATATTGCCAAGCCACGCGGCCGGAGCGGGCGCCGCGCGTTGTCGCCCATTCGAGGGCCTCGCGGCGCAACTCGTCGCCGCCGAGCGGAATGCGGTAGTGGCCGATATAGGCCTCCACCATGGCGAGGTACTCGTCCTGGCTGCAGCGATGAAAGCCGAGCCAGAGGCCGAACCGGTCCGATAGCGATACCTTCTCCTCGACGGCTTCGCCGGGATTGATCGCGGTCGAGCGTTCGTTCTCCACCATTTCGCGCGCCAACAAATGCCGCCGGTTCGAGGTGGCGTAAAAGATCACGTTCTCGGGCCGGCCCTCGATGCCGCCTTCGAGCATGGTTTTTAGCGATTTATACGAGGTGTCTTCGGCATCGAACGACAGGTCGTCGCAAAATACGATGAAGCGCTGCGGCGCGCTGCGCAAAAGCCCCATCAGATCCGGCAGCGTCTCGATGTCCTCGCGATGAATTTCGATGAGCTTCAAGCCGGCCTCGGGATGCGCGGCGCCGGATGACGCGTGGGCCGCTTTGACGAGCGACGACTTGCCCATGCCGCGCGCGCCCCACAACAGCGCGTTATTGGCCGGCAGGCCGCGGGCAAAACGCTCGGTGTTCTCGACCAGGAGGTCGCGCACCCGTTCGATGCCCTGCAGGAGCGACATGTCGACACGGTTGACGCGGCGAACCGCCGCGAGCTTGCGGCCTTCCGGGTGCCAGACGAAGGCCTCGGCGCTGGCGAAATCGGGAGCGGCCGGAGGTGGCGGGGCGAGGCGCTCAAGCGCGCCCGCGATCCGGGACAAAAGCTCCGTATTGCTGTCGCCCGGATCGGCGCTGCGCTTGGCACGCCGGCCGGGCCTGCCGGCAGCACTATTTTTTTTTGGATTCTTTGCCGAGCGCGGCGGAGATTTGGCCATGTTTGCACCGGGTTGCGGCGTTTCCCTTAGCGGGACAGCGAAACGGCCGCAAGCTTGACTCCCCCTGCCTTCCCTCCCCCGCACGCGGGGGAGGGAAGGAAGGGGGCGCGTTGCAATTAGAGGCACGGCCGCTATAGTCCGCGCGATTTTGCGCGCAAAAGCGGCCCTTCATCCCGGGCGGCGCGCCTTAATGCCGCCCTCGTGTGTCCCCCTCGGAGGAACAATGTTTATTACGCCCGCATTTGCGCAAAGCAGCCCGTTAAGCGGCCTGTTCGGCGGCGACTCCGGCGGCATGATCACCTCCTTCATGCCGCTCATTCTGATTATCGTGATTATGTACTTCCTGGTGCTCCGGCCGCAGCAGCAGAAGGTCAAACAACACCAGGCGATGATCAAGGCGCTGCGGCGGGGCGATACGGTCGTCACCAATGGCGGTCTCGTCGCCAAGGTCACCAAAGTGGTGGACGACGACCAGATCGAAGTCGAGATCTCCGATGGCGTGCGGGTTCGGCAAATGCGCTCGATGGTGACCGAGGTGCGGGCAAAGGGCGAGCCGGTGAAGGACGACAGCGCCGGCTGAACGTTTCCTCTCCAATTCCTCGCCCGCGCGCCGCGGGGAGGGCAGGGGTAGGGCCTAACCAGGACTAGCGAACTCCATGTTGTTTTTCACGCGGTGGAAGGCGGCGGCTATTTTGCTCACGGCGCTTGCCGTGTGCCTCTTTGCCGTGCCGAATTTCTTCCCCGAGCGCATGGTCAAGAATTGGCCGAGCTGGGCGCAGCGTCACGTCGTGCTCGGGCTCGATCTGCAAGGCGGCTCGCATCTCTTGCTCCAGGTCGACGCCGCGACGGTCCGTAAGGACCAATTGCTCTCCATCAATGAGGATGTGCTGCGCGTGCTGCGTACGGCACGGATTCCGTTCACCGGCCGCGCCATTCGCGGCAATGCGGTGGAAGTGCACATCACGCGCGACACCGATATCGACAACGCGCTCGGCAAATTGCGCGAACTGTCGCAGCCGGTCGGCGGTTTTGCCGGCACGACGGGACAGCGCACGATCGATGTGGAGCAAAACGGCGGCGTCATCACGCTGACGCCGACCGACGCGGCGATCACCGAACGGGTGCATCAGGCAGTCGATCAGTCGATCCAGATCATCGAGCGCCGCGTCAACGAGATCGGACTTGTCGAGCCGACCATCCAGCGCGAGGGCATCGACCGCATCCTGGTGCAGGTGCCGGGTCTGCAGGACCCGTCGCATCTGAAGGAGCTGATCGGCAAAACGGCGAAGCTCGATTTCCGCATGGTGGATCTGTCGATGACGCCCGAGCAGGCGGCGCAGGCCCACCCGTCGGATTCGGAAATACTCGATGGCGAAAAGGGCGAGAAATACCTGATCGAGAAGCGCGTCTTGGTTTCAGGCGCCGACCTCGTCGACGCGCAGCCCGGCTTCGACCAGCGCACCAATGAGCCGATCGTCAGCTTCCGCTTCAATTCCTCGGGCGCACGCAAATTCGCCGAGGCGACGCAAGCCAATGTCGGCAAGCCTTTCGCCATCGTGCTCGACAACAAGGTAATCTCGGCACCAAGGATCAACGAACCAATCCTCGGCGGCTCCGGCCAGATCTCCGGCAGCTTCACCGTCCAATCGGCAAACGACCTCGCCATCCTGCTCCGCGCCGGTGCACTACCGGCACCGCTCACCATCATCGAAGAGCGCACCGTCGGTCCCGGCCTCGGCCAGGACTCGATCAATGCCGGCGAGCATGCGGCCTATGCCGGCGCCGCGCTCGTCATCATCTTCATGTTCGTGACCTATGGCCTGTTCGGGCTATTCGCTAACATTGCCGTCGCGATCAATGTCGCCATGATCTTCGGCGTGCTGTCGCTGTTGGGCGCGACGCTGACGCTGCCCGGCATTGCCGGCGTCGTCTTGACGGTCGGTATTGCGGTCGACTCCAACGTGCTGATCTATGAACGCATCCGCGAGGAAGTCCGCCACGGCCGCAGCGCGATCAATGCCATCGACGCCGGCTTTACCCGCGCGCTCGCCACCATTCTTGACTCCAACATCACGACCTTTATCGCCGCGGCGGTGCTGTTCTATATCGGAACGGGGCCGGTGCGCGGATTCGCGGTGACGCTCGGCATCGGCATCATCACCACGCTGTTCACGGCCTTCACCTTAACCCGGCTGATCGTGGCCTATTGGGTCCGCCTGTGGCGGCCTAAAGTTGTGCCGATCTGACCTTCTGAAAGAATCCTCTTGCGCCTCCTTCGCATCGTTCCCGACGACACCAAATTCGACTTCATGCGCTTTCGGCGCATCAGCTTTCCTATTTCGGCTTTGCTGTCGATCGCCGCCATCGCGCTTTATTTCTTTCACGGGCTGAATTTCGGCATCGACTTCGTCGGCGGCACGCTGATGGAGGTGCAGACCAAGGCCGGCCCGGCTGATCTCAGCAAAATGCGCGCGACTATCGGCGGCCTTCAGCTCGGCGACTTCCAGCTGCAGCAGTTCGGCGCGCCCGATGACGTCTTGATCCGCATCTCGGAGCAGCCGGGCGGCGACGAGGCGCAGCAGGTGGCAGTACAGAAGGTTCGCGCGGCGCTCGGCGACGAGGTCGATTACCGCCGCGTCGAAGTGGTCGGACCGAGCGTATCGAACGAGCTCCTCGCCTATGGCACGATCGGGCTGATGCTCGCGATCCTGGCCATCCTGATCTATCTCTGGTTCCGCTTCGAATGGCAGTTCGCGCTCGGCGCCATGATCGCCAACGTGCACGATCTGGTGCTCACCGTCGGTTTCATGTCGCTTACCCATATCGATTTCGATCTGACCAGCATTGCGGCGCTCCTCACCATCCTCGGTTATTCGCTGAACGATACCGTGGTCATCTATGACCGCATCCGCGAAATGCTGCGGCGCTACAAGCGCATGCCGATGCCCGACCTGCTCAACGCCTCGGTCAATGCCACCTTGTCGCGCTCGATCGTCACTCACGTCACCGTGGCGATGTCGTTATTGGCCTTGCTCTTGTTCGGTGGTCAGGCGATCCACAGTTTCACCGCGACCATGATGTTCGGCGTCGTGCTGGTCGGCACCTATACGTCGGTGTTTATCGCCTCGCCGATACTGATCTATCTCGGCGTCGGCTCCGGGCGCATGGGTGGCCCCGAGGAGCCGGAAGCACCTGCCTTGGCGCCGAGCCAGACACCGGCGCCTGCCAGCCGTTCGACGCCGGGACCGCGGGCGCGAGCCCGGCGATAGTGGCCGAAACGCCGCATCTGCCGCACCAGGCGCTGATCGACGCGCATGGCGGCGGCGGCTTCCGCTTCGCCGGCATGTCGCATCGCGGATCGCTGCTTTGCCTTCCGGACGGCCTCTGGGCCTGGCCGGTCGTTACGCCATCTGCGCTCACCGTCGAAGCCTTGTCGCTCGTCTTCGCTCAAGCCTCGGCGATGGATTTTTTCATTCTTGGCACTGGCGATGCCCCATGGATCGTGCCCCAGGGGTTGCGGCAGCGGTTTCGCGCGGTCGGCCTGTCGGTCGACGCCATGCTCACCGGGCCTGCTGTGCGCACCTATAACGTCATGCTGATGGAAAGCCGGCGCGTCGGCGCCGCGCTGATTGCGATCGCGTGATATAGTCTCACGCATGCAGGATGCGTCCGCTTATTGCGCCGAGCTTGTCCGCGAGGGCGATCGCGACCGCTATCTCACGACGCTATTCGCGCCTCCCGACCGGCGTGAAGCGCTCGCTGCGCTTTACGCCTTCAATGTCGAGATTTCCCGCGTCCGCGAATTGGCGCGCGAACCGCTGCCCGGGGAAATCCGCCTGCAATGGTGGCTCGACGTGCTCGACGGCGAGCGCGCCGAGGAAGCAAACGCCAATCCGGTGGCGGCGGCGCTGCTGACCGCGATCGAACGGCACCGGCTGCCGGCCTCAAAGCTCGCTGATATCATCGAGGCGCGCCGTTTCGATCTCTATGACGAGGAACTCCCTCATTTGGCCGACCTTGAAATCTATGCTTCCGGAACTTCGTCGGCGCTGATCGCGCTTGCAGCGCAAATCCTCGGCGTCGACGCGGCGGCGGCTGCGGAACCCGCTGGGATCGCCTACGGCCTCACCGGCCTGCTGCGGGCGTTTGCAGTACACGCGGCGCGCCGGCAGCTTTATTTGCCGGCGGATATCCGCGAGCGCCACGGCGTCCAGGCTTACGATATTTTCGCAGGCCGCACGTCGCCCGGCCTCAACGCGGCGCTCGCCGACCTGCGCGGCCTGGCGCGCCGCCATCTGGCAGCGGCGCGCGAGAACCTCCTAAGGCTGCCGGCGGAGGCGCTACCGGCATTTCTGCCTGTCGCACTGGTGCGGCCGGCGCTCGATCGTCTCGATCGCACCGACGCGTTCGCGCCGGTTGAGCTGTCGCCGTGGCGCCGGCAGTGGCTGATCTGGCGCGCAGCGCGAAACCCGGCGCGGATCGCCGCATAGGAGTAATGCCAGTGAAGTTCCGTCTTGCCGTTGCCGATCTGGATTCGCCTTCGTATTTTGTCGCGACCGCGGCGGCGGAACTCGGCTTCTTCAAACAGGAAGGTATCGACATCGAACTCGAGCACGGCTTCGGCGGCAAAACCGGACCGGAACGGCTGCGCGATGGCGCTCTGCATTTTTTCGCCGGTCCGGCCTACTCGGCGACGCGCGCCATGCCGGGCTGGAAGGGCGCAAAGCTCCTTTGCGCGCTGTCGCAATATTCCTACTGGTTCATGGCGGTGCGCGCCGACCTTAATATCAAGCGCGGCGATCTCGACGCCCTCAAGGGACTGCGAATTGCGACTTCGATGGAAGCGCCCGTACTCGGTCTGCGCTATTTGCTGGCCCAGGCGAATCTCAAACTCGACCGGGACAAAGTCAGCGTTGTGGCGACGCCCGCGGGCAAGAACGAACAGTGGCGCGGACGCAGCGGCGCCGACTCGCTCACCCAGGGCATCGCCGATGCGTTCTGGGGCAACGGCATGCGAGTCGCGATCGCCGAAAAACTCGGGGTCGGCAAGCTTCATCTCGACCTGCGGCGTGGCGATGGGCCGCCCGGCGCGCGCTGGTACAATTTCGCCGCGCTGACGACGACCGAGCGGTTGATCGAGGAACATCCGGACATCGCCGCCAGCGCGGTGCGCGCCATCGTTCTGGCGCAGAAAGCCCTGAAGGCGGAGCCGTCGCTCGCCGCGCAAATCGGCGCCCGGCTGTTTCCGCCGGAGGAAGCCTCGCTGATCGCCGGCCTGATCGCACGCGATGCGCCCTTTTACGAAGCCAAGATTTCGTCGGAAGCCGTGTACGGATTGAACGAATTCGCCGCGGGGAACGGTCTTATCACCGAACCGGTTCCCTATGACCGGTTGGTCGCGGCGCAATTCAGTCAGTTCTGGGGCGGCTGAGCGCGCCTAAAACGCAAACCGGTCGCGCAAATTGCGCCGATCGGAGACGATCCGGCCGACGATGGCGCGCTCGGCATCCGTCTTGACCAGCGGGTCGATCAGATCGAGCTGGTTCATCGCCACGAGTTCGAGGATCTCGCTGCGCACCTCGCCCAGCGCATTGCGCGGGAGCGCATCGACGATCTGCAGGTGCTCCGGCCGCGCCGCGCCGAGAAAATCGAGCAGTTCGGCATCGTTCGCGGTGCCTTCGACGAAGGCGTACAGCCCGGTGCCGGCGCGGCGATCCGGATAGGGAACGATCGTGACATCGCGCACATTCGGATGGCTGCGGAGTTTTGCCGCGATCTGCGGCGCTTCGTCGACGAAGCGCAAGCCGCGCCCTTCGCGGTCGGTGAAATTCAAGCCGCGCGTGATCGCGTAATAGACTTTCTTGCCGGTCGCCATCCAGATCCGCGTGATCAAGGTTTTTCGCGCCAGCACACGGCGCTCGGCCGAGGTGAGGGCGTCGGGGGCGTAGCGGCGCTTGTGCTTGAGAAGGTGGCGTAGGTCTTCGTAACGGGCGAGACGGAACAAAAACCCGCGGCGGCGAAAGCAGGCGGCGAGCTGGAAGTCGGTGAGAAACGCGCGGCTGTTCGCATAGAGCCAGTTCTGCTCCTTGGCGAGATCGTTGTGGGCGATGCCGGCGCGATGCAGTGCCCGCAGCGCCTTCTTGGCAGAACGGAAATAGGTCATATCGCCATAGGGCTTCGCGATATGAAGCGGCACCCCGTCAATCCAGCCGCGGACCAGAAAGCGCCGTCCGTCAAACAATAACGGCGGCGCTACGCCGAGCGGCCGCGCAATGCCGAGCGCACGGCGCTCGCGGCGGAACAGCGCATAAGCAAGCGGCCGGCTCCACCACGGTACTTCGTCGAGCCGGCGCAGCACGGCGTCGACCTCGCCATCCTCGGTGCGGAAACGGCCACGCTCGATGGTGGAAAACACATCGCGCTTGAGGATGACGCCGGAATGCCAACGCCCGCCGAGTTCGTGCAATGCCTCAGTCATGCGCGAAGCTTCTAACACGACTTGAGTTATTCCGCCGCCGCGGGCAGCGCGCCTGACTGCCAGGCTTCGAGATCGGCGAGAGCGCGGGCGCATAGCGCGCGCTTTTTCGCGACCGTCTTGGCGGGACCGCGCAGGCTTTTGCCCTCGGCGTCCTTGGTCGGCACTCGGGAGAGCTGAGGAAACAGGCCGAAATTGATGTTCATCGGTTGATAGGAGCGCGGCCCGGCCTCGATCGTCTCGATATGACCGCCGGTAATGTGGCCGAGCAACGCGCCGTGCGCGCTGGTCGGCGGTGGAATGAGCAGGTCCTCGCCAAGCCGTTCTGCAGCGGCGAAGCGGCCGGCCAAAAGGCCGATTGCCGCCGACTCGACATAGCCCTCACAGCCGGTGATCTGTCCGGCGAAACGCAGCCTCGGCGCGAGTTTGAGCCGAAGGGTGGCGTCGAGCAATTTCGGCGAGTTGAGAAAGGTGTTGCGGTGCAGTCCGCCGAGCCGGGCGAACTCCGCTTTGGCAAGGCCCGGGATGGTCCGCAAGACGCGGACCTGGTCGGCATGTTTCAACTTGGTCTGGAAGCCCACCATGTTGAACAGGCTGCCGAGCTTGTTGTCCTGGCGCAATTGCACCACGGCGTAAGGCTTGATCTCGGGCTGCCGTGGATTGGTCAGGCCGAACGGCTTCATCGGCCCGTGCCGGAGCGTCTCGCGGCCGCGCTCCGCCATCACTTCGATCGGCAGGCAGCCGTCGAAATATGGCGTCGACAGTTCGAAATCGCGAAACGCCGTTTTTTCGCCGGCGAGCAAGGCATCGATGAAGGCCTCGTATTCCGATCGCGTCAGCGGACAATTGATGTAGTCGGCGCCGGTACCGCCGGGGCCGGGTTTGTCGTAGCGCGACTGGAACCAGGCGATTTCGAAATCGATCGAGTCGCGGTGCACGATCGGCGCAATGGCGTCGAAGAAGGCGAGCGCTTCCTCGCCGGTGAGTGCGCGAATTGAATCGGCGAGCCCGGACGAGGTCAGCGGGCCGGTGGCGACGATGACGCTGTCCCATTCCTCGGGCGGCACGGTGATTTCGGTCCGGTCGATCGCGATCAGGGGCTCGGCTTCGAGCGTCGCGGTGATCGCCGCCGCAAACCCCTCGCGATCGACGGCGAGCGCACTGCCGGCCGGCAATTTGTGCAGATCGGCCGTGTGCATGACGAGCGACTGCAGCCGGCGCATCTCGGCGTGCAGGAGGCCTATGGCGCTGCCCTCGGCGTCGTCGGAGCGGAAAGAGTTCGAGCAGACCAGTTCGGCGAATTGCGCGGTTTTGTGCGCGGCGGTCGAGCGCTGCGGCCGCATTTCATGCAGCACTACAGGCACGCCGCGGCGCGCCAGCTGCCACGCGGCTTCGGAACCCGATAAGCCGCCGCCGATGATATAGACTGGACGTGATGCTTGCATTGCGGGCAAACTAGGCCCCTGGCTTCGAGGGGACAACACCTCGGGACGAATGCCTGGCTGGGCGGTGTTAACGTCGGGTACCGCAATGCAAGGAAGCCCTGCATGCTGGAGGTGGTCAGGTCCCAGGCGCCGCATAAAGCGGCCCTAGCCGGATTCGACGTCGAAATCCTGGCTGTAGCCACCGCCAACCCGCCCTATCGACTAAGCCAGCCAGAAGCCGCCGCGCGCGTCAAAACGCTTTATCCGCATCTCAAGGCGATGTGGCGGCTATTCGACAATACCGGCATCGACTTTCGTTACAATTGCGAACCGGTCGAATGGTATCTCAAGCCGCATAGCTGGGGAGAGCGCACGGCGTCGTTCCATAAGAACGCGATCGATCTCCTGGAAGAGGTGACGCTGAAGGCGACCGAATCCGCCGGCGTCGCGCTCGATGAAATCGACATGATCATCACCAATACGGTGACAGGGCTCGCCATTCCGAGCCTCGATGCCATGCTCATGAACCGGCTCGGCCTTGCGCCGACCATCGAGCGCCTGCCGATGTTCGGCCTCGGTTGCGGCGCGGGGGTTGCCGGGCTCGCCCGGGCGAGCCGCATGGCTCATGCCAAAGACGGCGCGCAGGTGCTGTTCCTGACCGTCGATCTTTGCAGCCTGTGCCTGCGCGTCAACGATCCGAGCCCGGCGATGTTCGTCTCCAGCGCGCTGTTCGGGGACGGCGCGGCCGGCATATTGTTGCGCAATACCCGCGACGGCCCGCGTGGTGGCCCGCGCATCCTCGCCAGCGGCGAATGGTGCTGGCGCGAGACCGAGCACATCATGGGCTGGGACATCAAGGACGACGGCTTCGGCGTCGTGCTTAGCCCCGAATTGCCGGCGCTGATGAGCGAGAAATTGGCGCCCGCCCTGCAGCACTTTCTCGATCGCAACGGTTTTGCGCTATCGGATTTCAACGGCTTTCTGTTCCATCCGGGCGGCCGCAAGCTGATCGAGACCATGGAGGCGGTGCTCGGGCTCACGCCGCAACAACTCGAGCATTCGCGCGAGGTGCTGCGCAATTACGGCAATATGTCTTCGGCCACCGCGCTGTTCGTGCTCAACCGCGCATTGAAGGCGGGCGCACGCGGGCCACATTTGCTTGCCGCCTTCGGGCCCGGTTTCTCCGCCTATTTCGTTGCGGCCGATCTCTGATGGATCTTGGTTGGAGCTCTGTCCTACTGGCTTTCCTCACGGCGCAGCGCTTGGCGGAACTGTGGTGGGCGAAACAGAACGAGCGGCGTCTGCTCGCTGCAGGCGGCCTTGAGTACGGGAACTCGCACCTTCCGCTCATGATCGCGGTGCATGCGGCCTGGCTGTTGGGGCTATGGGTGCTGGCCCGCGATCGTCCGGTCGATCCTTCTTTTTTCGTGATCTTCGTGCTGCTGCAAATCGGGCGGCTATGGGTCCTGATGACGCTCGGCCGGCGCTGGTCGATCCGCGTCATCGTCATTCCGGGCGAGAAGCTCGTGGCGCGTGGGCCCTATCTGCTGCTGCGCCATCCGAACTATGTGGTCGTTATTGGCGAGATCGCCGTCGTGCCGTTGGCTGTGGGAATGCCGGTCTATGCGCTCGTCTTCTCCATTCTCAACGCCGCGGTGCTCGCGATCCGCATCCGCGCCGAGAATGCGGCGCTGGCGTCTGCGACGGGCGCCCAGCGAGCGGCATGACCGGGTTGGCTCAAAATGACCGCTCTGCTATAGGCGGGGCGTCGCCGCCTTGGCGGCGCATCCGCCCGGGATTATCTACGAAGCCTGCCGCCCAAGGTTACGCCGATGTCCGTTGATGCCGATACAGTCCGCCGCGTCGCGCACCTCGCGCGAATTGCGGTCGCGGACGACGAAGTCGAGAATCTGCAGGGCGAGCTCAACGCCATTTTGGCGTTTGTCGAGCAGCTCGCGGAGGTCGACGTCGCGGGTGTGGAGCCGATGACCTCGGTGACGCCGATGGCGATGAAGATGCGCGCGGACACGGTCAACGACGGCGGGATTCCCGACGCCATCCTCGCCAATGCGCCGGCCCACGAACATCACTTCTTTCTCGTGCCGAAGGTGGTCGAATAATGTGCATGGCTTGCGAACAAGACGCCATGTGGCTCGCTTATCTTGACAGCCAAGGCTTGCTCAAGCCGGACGATCCCGCGGCAGTCGACGCGCTCTTTGCCAATTTTCCTGTGCAGCCGCTGCCGGTGCAGGCCGAGTGGGATGCGCCGACGCCGGAAGCGCCTGCCAAATCCGTGCCGAAGCCCGCGGCCGCCAATCCATTTTCCTGCGACGACCCGACGGCCGAATGAGCGATCTGACCGCGCTGACGCTGGCGCAAGCGCGCGACGCGCTGCGCAACAAAGAATTTTCCGCCATCGAGCTTGCCGAGGCACATCTGGCGGCCATGGAAAAGGCGCGGGCGCTGAACGCCTTTGTGCTGGAAACGCCCGATCGCGCCGGCGCCATGGCGCGCGCGTCGGATGCGCGTCTGGCGAAAGGCGAGGGCGCTCCGCTCGAAGGCGTTCCGCTCGGCATCAAGGATCTGTTCTGCACCGAAGGCACGCGCACGACGGCGGGCTCGCACATCCTCGATGATTTCATCCCGACCTACGAGTCGACCGTCACCGCCAATCTCTGGCGCGACGGCGCCGTGCTGCTCGGCAAGCTCAACAACGACGAATTTGCCATGGGCTCGTCGAACGAGACGTCCCATTTCGGACCGGTTGTCTCGCCGTGGCGAAGGCGCGGCTCGGACGCAAAGCTCGTTCCCGGCGGCTCGTCGGGCGGTTCCGCGGCCGCGGTGTCGGCCGGACTTTGCGTCGGCGCTACCGGCACCGATACCGGCGGTTCGATCCGGCAGCCGGCGGCGTTTTGCGGCATCGTCGGGCTGAAGCCGACTTATGGCCGATGCTCGCGCTGGGGCATTGTCGCCTTTGCTTCCTCGCTCGATCAGGCTGGGCCGTTTGCCCGCACGGTGCGCGATTGCGCCATTCTATTGCGATCGATGGCCGGTCACGATCCTAAGGATACGACCAGCGTCGATCGTGCGGTGCCCGATTACGAGCAGGCGCTCGGGGCTTCCGTGAAAGGCATGCGCATCGGCATTCCGAAGGAATATCAGATGCCCGGCATGGCGCCGGAGATCGAAAAACTCTGGCAGCAAGGGGCGCGATGGCTCAAAGATGGCGGCGCCGAATTGGTCGACATTTCATTGCCGATGACCAAATACGCGCTGCCGGCCTATTACATCGTGGCGCCGGCCGAAGCCTCCTCCAATCTCGCGCGCTACGACGGCGTGCGTTACGGGATTCGGGCGCCCGGCCGCGACATCATCGACATGTACGAAAAGACGCGCGCGGCCGGTTTCGGCAAGGAAGTACGCCGCCGCATCATGATCGGCACCTATGTGCTCTCCGCCGGCTACTACGACGCCTATTATCTGCAGGCGCAAAAGGTTCGCACGCTGATCAAGCGCGATTTCGAGAAATGCTTTGACGACGGGATTGATGCCATCCTGACGCCTGCGACGCCGTCGGCCGCTTTTGGCATCGGCGAAAAAGGCAGCGCCGATCCGATCGAGATGTATCTCAATGACGTGTTCACCGTGACCGTGAACATGGCCGGACTGCCCGGCATCGCGGTGCCGGGCGGCCTTGATGCGCAGGGCCTGCCCCTCGGCCTGCAATTGATCGGCCGGCCGTTCGAGGAAGAAACCCTGTTCGCGCTCGGCGCCGTGATCGAACAGGCGGCAGGGCATTTCAGCCCGCAGCGGTGGTGGCAAGATAATTAAATCGGTCGGCCGTCTCCGCGGTCTTCCGCGGTGCGAGGGGACACCGCGGCAGGCCCGCTCGCATCGGACGCCGTCCCACCCAAGCTTTGCGTACGCCGCCGTGGCAAGGCATCCGGATGTTCGCGCTGCAGAAATCCAATGAGCTTCTCGCGCATTTCGGCGCACAGATCGGACGTGCTGCCGGCGGATTGCGCGCTGAGGAGGACGCGTATCTCAATCGAGTCCGGACGCGCATTCGTCACCTGGACATTGATGACCTTGCCGCCGCCTATCGTCGCTTGTTTGATCAATTCGGCGGCCTTTTGCCGGACGGCATCGACCGGAGCCGTGTAGTCGAGATAGAGCAACACCGTGCCGATATTGGCGGCCGCTTGCCGGGTCCAGTTGTAGAACGGCTGCTGAATGAAATAATTGAGCGGCACGATCAGGCGGCGCAGATCCCAAAGCCGGATCACCACATAGGTCGCGGTGATCTCCTCGATCCAGCCGTATTCATTTTGCACGGTCACGGCGTCTTCGAGCCGGATCGGCTGGGTAATGGCGAGCTGAACGCCGGCGATGAGATTGCTCAAGACCGGCTGCGCGGCAAGACCGAAGACCACGCCGGCAACGCCCGCTGAGGCGAACAGGCTGACGCCGTATTGGCGTACCGCGTCAAAGGTCATCAGCGCGAAACCGAGAGTCAGCAGGATGATCACGGTGTCGAGCACGCGCACCATGACGCGCACTTGCGTGACGTGCTTACGCGCCAAGAGGTTGTCTTCGACGTCGATGCGGAAGTTGAGCAGGTAAAGATTGGCGGCGATCTGCAGAACCGTCAGCGCAATCCAGCCGAACACGCAGATGGTCGCAAGCGCCAACAAGCGCGCGAGCAGGCTCCGAGTGTCGAGGTCGAGCGGTGCGGCCGGCAGCGCGACGGCAACGCCGAGGACGAGGAGCGCGAGTCGCGTTGGATTCTTGGTCGCATCGAGGATGGTACGCAGATAGGGCCGTCGCCCGGGCAGCAGCCGGCGCAACGCGGCAAGAATAGCGGCGTGAATGAGCCAAGCCACCACGACCGCGCTGACCAGGATCACAAAGGACACGGCCCAGGCCGGCGCAAAATTAAGCGCGCTGGCGAGTTCGTTCAGTCTCGAGTGCAAATTTTGCGATAAATCTTGCCACATGACACAAAATACTACGGGAAACGCATTAAACTGCGCTTGGTTTCATGCGGCCCCACGCTGGACACCGCAGACGCTGGGTGGCATCAAGATCGCAATCTATCGTCACATGGGCAGCCGGCAATGAAAACCTTTCTGCTGCGTTTGTTCACCTGGTGGAACGGCCAGACTTTCGGCACGCAGTGGTGGACGTGGCTCTACGGCGAATTCGTTGGCGAGGACGAGTTCGGCACGCGCTACTACCGAACCAAGGGCGGCAAAATCGATCCGACGCTGCTTTTCGAACGGCGCTGGGCGGTCTATCGCGGGGTCGCGGAAGCCTCCAAGGTGCCGCCAAGCTGGCACGGCTGGATGCATCACACGGTGGACGTGCCACCCACCGAGGATGTCGTCACGCCGCATAGTTGGGAAAAGCCGCACCAGCCTAATCTGACCGGCACGCCAGGCGCGCATCGCCCCAGCGGTTCGACATTGGCGCAGGGCCGCCGACCCAAGGCTACCGGCGACTATAAGGCCTGGAGTCCGGGCGGTAAGTAACCGATATTGAGTCCTCGGAGCGACGACGCTTCGACTGATTGCGGACGAACCATCCTTAATCCACGATCCTGGAAATGCCTCATTCGGCATGTTAACGGGGCGCTGACGGGGCGGAGCGCAAAGCCGCCTGCAACCGGGCCACACCGAAATACATGCTTCGCGTCGCCACACTGATGGTCGTGATCGGCGGTACGCTGGCTGCCATGCCGGCTGCGGCGCAGTTCATTTTCAACGACGCGCCGCCGCGGCCGCCGGCCGATGTGCCGAACGGGCCGTTCCCGCCGCAGCCGCCACCGGTGCAATATCCGGGGCAGCAGTACCAGCCGCCCGCCCAACAATATCCGCCGCCGCAGCAGCAATATCCTGCCACCCAGAGTCCGGTGGCCCGCGCGCCGTCGGGTATTCAAGCCCAGCCGCTGCCGCCGCCGCCCGGCGCGTCGGTCGCACCGCCTAGGTCGGCAAGCGCACCGCCGCCAGCCGCCGTCAGTCCCCCGCCGGCGCCAGCCAATCCGCCGCCGCCGCAACCGGCCGACACGTCACCGCAGCCGGACGATACCGTTATCACCGAGACGCCGACGCAGAAGATCGAGAACGCCCGCGCGGTCTTCTCCGGGCTCGATAAGATCACCGGCCGGACGATTTCATTCGACGCGGCGATCGGTGAAACGGTGCAGTTCGGCGCCCTGCAGGTCACGGCGCGGGCCTGTTACACGCGGCCGCCGACGGAAGCGACCAACACCGATGCCTTTGTCGAAGTCGACGAGGTGACGCTGCAGGGCGAAATCAAGCGCATCTTTACGGGTTGGATGTTCGCGGCGAGCCCCGGACTGCATGCCGTCGAGCACCCGATCTACGATGTCTGGCTCACCGACTGTGCGCAGCCGGCGTCCGGCCCCGTGGCCCAATCCACGCCGCCAACTAGTCCGACGCCGGCCCCTGCAGCCGCCGCTGCGGCGCCGAGCCCGAAGGGCGCCCGCCAGCCCGCGCCGGTGCGAAAGCCAGTGGCGCCGTCTGTCGCGGCGCCGGTCACGGACGATTAGACCAACTCCAGCACGGTGCTGCCGGGAATGGCGCGTCCGAGCGGTAGCGCGCCGAAATCCGCTTCGCCGACCAGCGCCGCATCGAGGAGCTTGTGATAAGCGGGACGCGGCACCTCGACGGCGCCGAAGGTGCGCAGATGTTCGGTCACGAACTGGGTATCCAGCAGGCGATAATGGCCGGCCTTGAGCCGGGCGACGAGGTGCACGAGGGCTACCTTCGAGGCATCGCGCTCGCGGTGAAACATGCTCTCGCCGAAAAAAGCGCGGCCGAGACTGACGCCGTAAAGGCCGCCGACGAGTTCCTCCCCGTCATAGACCTCGACGCTGTGACAATCGCCGCGGTCGTAAAGCTTGCGGTAGAGATTGCGAATGCGGACATTGATCCATGTCCGCGTCCGGCCCGGCGACGGCTCAGCGCAGCCGTCGATCACCGCATCGAAATCCCGGTCGGCCGTCACGGTGAAGCGGTCCGAGCGCACGGTGCGCGCGAGGCGGGCCGGCACGTGAAAACGGTCGAGCGGAATAATGCCGCGCTTTTCCGGCTCGATCCAATAAAGCGCCGGATCGTCGGCGCTCTCGGCCATCGGGAAGATGCCGCACGAATAGGCTTTGAGCAGCACCTCGGGCGTGATGTCGATGAGTGCGGACTCGCGGCTCGCCATGATCTTCGTTTAACCGGCTCGTGCCACCTCGTTCAAGGGGCGCGGTTAACGCCTCGCAAAGCATAATTCCTACCATTTTCGAAGAGCTTGAACGCTTGCGCGCAAGTTGCGTTGGCTATTCAGGAAGCCTGGGGAATTGGGATATGGAGCAGAACCTGGAGACGAACAGAGCGCACGAACCGATTCACGTGCTTGTCGTGGAGGACGAGTTCCTGATCGGCGAATGGGTGTCGCAGTCGCTGTCGGAACAGGGCTTTGAGGTGCAAACCGTCAGCAATGCGGCCGATGCGCTCGTCTGCCTCGCCTCGGCGCCGGTCGATGTCTTGTTCACCGATGTGAACTTGCCGGGTGCCATGGACGGCGCCGCCTTGGCACGGCGGGCGCGCGAAATGCGGCCGCATTTGCCCGTGGTCTACGCCTCGGCGTGGGCGACGCTCCTCAAGCAGGATGCGCGGGTACCGGGCTCGATTATCGTGTCCAAGCCATACGAGCCGGCGCTCGTAGGCCGGCTGCTCGCCGCCACGCTTCGGGCGACGGAGGCCGCCATTCCGGCGTAGCGGAAGCTATTCCAATGTCGCGCCGCGGCCGAGGAATTCTTCCAGCCAGTGAATGTGGTACTGGCCGTCGATGATGTCCTTCTCCCGCGCCAAGGCACGGAACAGCGGCAGCGTGGTCTCGATGCCGTCAACCACGAACTCGTCGAGTGCGCGTTTGAGGCGCATCAGACATTCGCTGCGCGTCTTGCCATGGACAATCAGCTTGCCGACGAGCGAGTCGTAATAGGGCGGGATCGTGTAGCCGTGATAGACGGCGGAATCGACGCGCACGCCAAGTCCGCCGGGCGGGTGATAATGCACGATCTTGCCGGGCGACGGCCGAAACGAAACGGGGTTTTCGGCGTTGATGCGGCATTCAATGGCGTGGCCGTGGAATTTTACGTTGCTTTGCGTGAGCGAAAGCTCGTCACCGGCGGCGACGCGGATCTGTTCGAGAACGAGATCGATGTCGGTGATCATTTCGGTCACCGGATGCTCGACCTGGATGCGCGTATTCATTTCGATAAAATAGAATTTGCCGTCTTCGTAGAGAAACTCGACCGTCCCCGCTCCGAAATATTTGATGTCGCGCATCGCCTTGGCGACTGTTTCGCCGATCTCGTCGCGTGCAACCAGGTTCAGCGCCGGCGACGGGCCTTCCTCCCAGACCTTCTGGTGGCGGCGCTGCAGCGAGCAATCGCGCTCGCCGAGATGGATGGCGTTGCCCTTGCCGTCGCCGAGAACCTGGATCTCGATGTGGCGCGGGCGCTCGAGGTATTTTTCCAGATAGAGCGTATCGTCGCCGAACGCGGATTTCGACTCGGCCCGCGCCGAGGCAAGCGCCGGACCGAGTTCTCCGGCATGCCGGACCACGCGCATGCCGCGGCCGCCGCCGCCGGCCGCCGCCTTGAGCATTAGCGGATATCCGACCTCGCCCGCCAAAGTGATCGCTTCGGCGTCGGAGCCGATATTGCCGTCGGAACCGGGGACGACCGGAATGCCGAGTGCCTTGGCGGTGCGCTTGGCCGCGATCTTGTCGCCCATCAAGCGGATATGTTCGGGACGCGGCCCGATGAAATGCACATTGTGCTCGCCGAGGATTTCAGCGAAGCGCGCGTTCTCCGAGAGAAATCCGTAGCCGGGATGCACCGCATCGGCGCCGGTGATTTCGCACGCCGCGAGCAGCGCCGGAATATTGAGATAACTGTCCTTGGCGGCGGGTGGTCCGATGCAGACGCTCTCGTCGGCGAGCCGCACATGCATGGCGTCTTCGTCGGCCGTCGAGTGCACGGCTACTGTCGCAATGCCGAGCTCCTTGCAAGCCCGCAGCACCCGCAGCGCGATCTCTCCACGGTTGGCGATGAGTATCTTGTCGAACATCGGCGCTCGCGGTCGCGTCAGTCGATGATCAATAGAGGCTGGCCGTACTCCACCGGCTGACCGTCTTCGACGAGAATCTGGATCACCGTGCCGGAGCGCGGCGCGGGAATCTGGTTCATCGTCTTCATCGCTTCGATGATGAGGAGCGGCTCGCCGGTCTTCACCTGGCTGCCGACTTCGACGAACGGCCGCGCGCCCGGGGCCGGGCCGAGATAGGCCGTGCCGACCATCGGCGAGGCAACGGTGCCCGGATGCTGCGCGGGCTCGACGGTGGAGGTCGTCGTCGCGCCCGGCGCTACCGGCGTCGGCTCCGGCGCGTAGGCTCGCATCGCCGGCGCCTGGCCGTGGCGGGCGACGCGGATCGAGACGCCGTCGCGTTCGAATTCGATCTCGGTAAGGCCCGTCTCGTCGAGCAATTGCGCCAGCTCGCGGATCACCTGGTGATCCACCGTGGGCGACATTGGGGCGGCGGGAGTTTCCGGCTTACGTGCCACGATTACACCTTGGCGCCGGTTAGCGTGGCGAGGCCTCTGATGGCGAGCGCATAGCCCTCGGTGCCGAAACCGCAGATCACCGCACGCGCAACCTTCGACACATAAGAATGCCGACGAAATTCCTCGCGGGCATGGATGTTGGTGATGTGCACCTCGATAATGGGTGCCTTCAGGGTGAGGAGTGCATCGAGGATGGCGACCGAGGTCGTGGTAAAGCCGGCGGGATTGATGAGAAGACCCGCTGCCTTATCGGCGCGTGCTTCGTGAATCCACTCGATGATCTCGCCCTCGTGGTTGGACTGGCGAAATACCACTGTCAGCCCATGATGCTGCGCCGTCATCTGGCACAGCTTCTCGACATCCTCGAGTGTGGCGTTGCCGTAGAGTTCCGGCTCACGGGTACCGAGCAAATCGAGATTGGGTCCGTTGAGGACGTAAATCGTCGTCGACATCTAAAAGCTAATCCCGGCAAGGACCGGCGCCGACCGATCCCGGCGCCGGGCCCCTTATAGGGAAGGGTCCGACAAAGGGGAAGCCGGAACCGCCCTGACTGCTTCGAACCCGTGCCGCGAGCAGCCGGGATCGGCGAGCCGAGCCGCCTCGATGATGCGGTCCGGAGCCGCGCCGTTACTGTTGCACCGCCTTGAGCTTCGACTTGAGCTCGTCCAATCCGACGGCGCCCACGATCAACTCGTCGCCGACCACGTAGCTCGGCGTGCCGTTCACTCCCAGCGCATCCGCGAGTTTCATATCCTCGTCGATCGTGGTTTTCACCTCGTCGCTGTCCATGTCCTTTTCGATACGGGCCATGTCGAAGCCGACTTCCTTGGCGACGGCGAGCGCGCGCGCCTTGTCGGCCTGGCCGCGGCCGCCGAGCAGCTTTTGGTGGAACTCGATGTATTTCTTTCCGGTCGTGTCCTGCATGCGGGCGGCGACCGCGACGTGAGCGGCTTCCACCGAGCCCGGACCTAACACCGGGAATTCCTTGAGTACAAATCGCAGATCGGGGTTGTTCTTAAGCAGATCGACCATGTCGGGCAGCGCCCGTTTGCAGTAGCCGCAATTGTAGTCGAAGAACTCGACCATCGTGATCTTGCCTTGCGGGTTGCCGAGCACGACCTGATGCGGCGAGTTGAAGATGGTGGCCTTGTTGTCCTTGATCGACGTGCTCGCCTTGGCGGCATCGGCTTCCTTCTGGTGCTTGTCCAGCGCGTCCATCGCTTCCTGCAGCACTTCGGGATGTTGGACCAGATAGTCCTTGACGATGCCCTCGATGGCTTGGCGCTGGTCGGGCGAGAAGGCCTGTACCGCGGGCGCCGCGGCGGCCGGGCTTTCGGCCGTCGGGCTCTGTGTCGCCGCGTTTTGTGCGAAGGCCGACGCCGGAAAGAGCAGCATAGCCGCTGCGACTGCGGTCGAGCGCAACGGGTGGCGGGTGACGATGAGATGACGGTTCATTGGGATGTCCTGCTGGTGTTCACTTGAAAAGCGGGTTGTCTTTCTGATTCCTGTTGAAGGCGACGATGTCGTCGGCACGGACCCAGCCCGGCGAGCCGATCGGAAAGCGCTGCTTGGCGCGCGCTGCAAGCTCGCGCGCAGTCTTGTTGTCGCCGCGGGCGAAGGCTGCCTGTGCCGAGGCGAGGTCGGCGTCGGCGAGATCGTTTTTGCGCCCATAGGCCATCGCAAGCGTCGTATAGGCATCGCCGGACTCCGGCTCTTTCAAAAGCGCGGTGCGCAGAAACGGGATCGCCTCGTCCGATAGCTTGGCATCGTTGGTGGCGACAAGGGCCTGCGCCAGGAGAATTTGGATGAGGGCGGGGTTGGGCGCAAGCTGCACGGCGCGTTGCAGCGGCGCGATCGCCTCGGCCGGATGCGCGCCCTCGAGCAAAGCCTGGCCTTTGAGCTCGTAGAAATACGGATTATTGGGCATTGATTGGATGAGGCTGTCGATCTGCGCGATCGCGCTGTGCAAGTCACCGAACCGGTAGGCCGAAATAGCGCGCGCGTATCTGGCCGGGAGGCTAGTATCCGTCGACGGATAGCGCTGGAGGACCGTCAACGGCCGCTCGACGAACCCGTAAAGCTTCGCCCGCATCATGTCGTGGCGAAATTGCAATTCGGGCGGATCCTTCTTGTCCCAGTACGGCGTTTTAACCATCTCGGCCAGCGCGGCCATGCGCTCTTCCGGCATCGGATGGTTCTGCGCGTAGGGATTGGCGGTTTGCGCCGCAAACAGCGACTCGTCGGCGAACCGCTTGAAGGTGTCGTACATGCCTTTGGCCGATTGACCGGTCATGGTCAAAAACCGCACCCCGGCGCGGTCGGCCGATTCTTCCTGCGCGCGCTGATACGACAGAATTGAATTCATCGCCATCGCCTGTGGCGCCGTGAAAATCGCCCCACCGACGTTACCCATGTCGGTGCTGCCCGAACGCGCGCCGGCCACCATGGCGCCGACGCCGAGCAACATGGCGATGATCATCGCGGTCTGCGCATTGGCGAGTTCCTGGCGCATTTTCGACAGATGGCCGCCGACGATGTGGCCGGTCTCGTGGGCGAAGACGCCGATCAGTTGATTGGGGGTGGTCGCCTCCATCAGAGCGCCGGTGTTGATGAAGATGCGGTGGGCATCCATGACGAAGGCGTTGAACGCTTTGTCGTTGATGATGACGACCTGCACGTTCTGCTGCGCCAGACCGGCGACGCGCAAAATCGGCGCCGTGTAATCGCGCAGCAGCTGTTCGATCTCGGCGTCCCGGATCATCGGGATACCGGCGCTGGATCCGGTCTGCGCGCGCACCGGTACGCTCGCCAGCGCCATCGCGGCGGCGACGAGTATCGAAACGGCGCGCGATGCTGGCCTCACGGTTCGCGCCTTGCTAGGAGATCGAGCAACAATCATGTGAGACGAAGTACCGGTCCCAAGCTTCCAGTGCCCAAATGCCGAATACCCAAGTGTCGAAAGCCGCTTGCCAGGCCGCAAACTATGGATCGGATGCCCAAGGGTCAATCATCCCGTCAACAGCATCAGCACGTCATGGCATCGACATGACGTCGACACGTCATGGCGTCGACACGGCATGGCGTCAACACGCGGCCCGGCGTGTTAAAGGTCACGAAGCCCGCTCGCAGAAAAGCCGTGGAATGCGGCACGAGCGGGGCGGGATAACGACAACCGGTATGCCGCAAGCCGCGGCAGGGATTTAGGGCGCATAGATGCTGGAAAAGGCCAGAAGCCTGCTAAAGCCGTCCGCTCGCAGCAACGTGCCGCCGTTCATGGTCATGGACGTGATGGCGGCGGCGGCGCGGCTTGAGGCGCAAGGCCGCCGCATCGTCCATATGGAGGTGGGACAACCCGCGGCGGGCGCGCCGGCGAGTGCGGTTGCCGCTGTCCGCGCAGCGCTCGAGGGCGGTGCGCACGGCTATACCGAAGCTCTTGGTATCGCTTCGCTGCGGCGGCGGATCGCCCGCGCTTACGCCGAATGGCATGGCATCGACGTCGATCCGGAGCGCGTCGTTGTCACCACCGGCTCATCGGCCGGATTCATGCTGGCGTTTCTTGCGGCTTTCGAAGCAGGCGACCGTGTGGCCGTCGCGGTGCCGGGCTATCCGCCCTACCGCCATATCCTCACGGCTCTCGGGTGTGAGCCAGTCCTGATCGAGACTAACGCGGCCACGCGCTGGTCGATGACTGGCGATGCGCTCCTCGCCGCGCATCGCCTGCGGCCGCTGAAGGGTGTGATCGTCGGCTCACCCGCCAATCCGACCGGAACCATGATGTCGGCTGCGGCGCTCGCCGATCTTGTCGGCTGCGCCGAGGATGCAGGCATCGCGGTCATATCGGACGAGATTTATCATGGTCTCGATTATGCATTTGCCGCCGAGAGTGCGCTGAAGCTCACCGGCAATGCGATCGTCATCAATTCGTTCTCCAAATATTTTTGCATGACCGGCTGGCGGATCGGCTGGATGGTGGCGCCGCCGGTTTTGGTGCGGCCGATCGAACGCCTGCAGCAAAATCTCGCGATTTCGGTTCCGACATTGTCGCAGATTGCGGCGGAAGCGGCATTCGACGGCCGCGCCGAGTTCGATGCCATAAAGCATGGCTATGAGGAAAACCGCCGTATATTGCTCGAAGGTCTGCCGCGGGCCGGCCTCGATAAGTTTCTGCCGGTCGACGGTGCGTTTTATCTTTACGCCGACATATCACGCTTCTCGACCGACAGTTTCGACTTCGCCACCCGCATGCTCGAACAAGCGGGCGTCGCCGCGACCCCGGGCGTCGATTTCGATCCACTGCAAGGACGGAATTTCCTGCGGCTATGCTACGCTGGCTCGCCGGAAGAGATGCATGAGGCGGTCGAACGGATCGGCGCATGGCTCAAAAAATAGAAATGGCTTACGCGATAAACAATTGGCTTTGCAGCGAGGACAACAATGACTGCGGCGTTATTCGATATTTTACGCAAAGTGCCGACGGCGACCATCACCACGATGCTGTTGAAGAAAGGCATCAGGCGCTGCTGGATGAACGGCCCGAAACCTTTGGTTTTGGGTGGCGAGCGCATCGTCGGGCCAGCGTTCACGTTGCGCTTCGTGCCGGTGCGTGAAGATTTGGCGACGCCGGAAAGCTGGGCGAGCCCGATCTCGACACGGGCCGCGATCGAGGCCATGCCGGAGGGCGTGATTGCAATTGCCGACGCCATGGGCGTGCCGAGCGCCGGCATCTTCGGCGATATTCTTTGTGCGCGGATGAAAAAGCGCAATGTCGCGGCGTTGGTCACCGACGGTGTCATGCGCGATCGTGACGGCGTGCTGCGAAGCGCGCTGCCGGTCTGGTGCGCGGGCGTCGCCGCGCCGGCTTCCGTCAACGGCCTGACCTTTGTCGGCTGGAACGAGCCGATCGGCTGCGGCGGCTGCGCGATTTTTCCGGGCGATCTGATCGTCGTCGACGACGACGGCGCCGTGGTGATCCCGAGGGGGATGGAGGATTTCGTCGCCCAGGAAGGCGCCGAGCACGAACTCTACGAAAGCTGGGTGTTCAGCGAAGTCGAGAAGGGCGTCAAGCTGCCGGGACTCTATCCGCCGAACGATGACGCCAAGGCGCGCTACGCGGCGTGGCGGAAATCACGCGAATAATGTCGCGCGAATAAATTGGCGAATAATTGGTATGCCCTTTGTCCTGTCAAAAGTTCTGGGACTGTTGGTATTGCCGTCGAATCTCCTGATCGAGATCGGCCTCGTTGGAATAGTCCTGTTGCTGACGCCGTTCAGGCGGCTGGCCAGTTGGCTCGTCGTATCGAGCGTCGTGCTGATCGCCGTCGTCGGGTTTTCGCCGCTCGGCCATCTGCTGATCTTGCCGCTCGAGGAGCGCTTCCCGCCCTGGGACCCGTCGCAGGATGCAGCGCTCGGGCCGCCGGTCGGCATAGTCGTGCTCGGCGGCGCGATCGCGCCGGAGATCTCGATGGCGCGTGGTTCCGCGGCGCTGAACGAGGCGGCCGAGCGAGTTACCGTCACGGCGGAACTCGCCCGCCGCTATCCCGACGCCCGCATCGTCTTTTCCGGCGGCAGCGGTTCGCTGTTTGACGCGACGGCGGAGGCTCCGATCGCGGTCAAAGAGTTCGAAGCGCTCGGTATTGCCCACGAGCGGATCACCGCCGAAGAGCAGTCGCGCAATACCATCGAGAATGCCGTTTTCTCGCGGCTGGTGGCGCAACCGAAACCGGGTGAGCGCTGGCTCCTGGTGACTTCGGCTTTTCACATGCCGCGCGCGATCGCGGCGTTCCGAGCCGCGGGCTTCCCGGTGGAAGCCTACCCGGTCGATTACCGTACCCGCGGGCCGATCGACGCCACGGCGCCGTTTGCTTTGCTGCCGGCGGGCCTGACCATGACCGACACGGCCATGCACGAATGGGCTGGCTTGCTGGCGTATAGGCTTGCCGGCGAAACATCCGAATTATTCCCCGGGCCTCCGGGCAGGGATCATCCGGTCCGGCCTCAACCGCAGTAGTACTTTTACTAATCCTTCATCGCTGCGGTCCGATACTTGGTCATTGCGCTTCGTCCTTTGGGGAAGGGCCGCCATGACTTCCACCGATATGACATCAACCGACATGTCCGCGGCTGATCTGCCCGCCATCGCGGAGCCGGCGGCGGAAGCCGAGGCCACGCCCGCCACCAGCGAATGGGTCGAAACCGCGCTCACGGTCATGTTCACCGCGGCGGCAGTCTTGTTCGTGTCGTTCCTCGCGGTCGTGACCGGCATCGTCTGAATTGGCTTTGAGTTCAGGCGCCGCGCACGGCCCGAGACGATTCCGAAGCGAATTGCCGGCGCCAGGTGACGACCAAAACGGCGGCCGTCGTGGCGATGAGCGGCAACGGGCCTAAAAACCAGCCGAGATAGCCGAGCGCAAAAAAGAATGCGCGCTGACCGCGATTGAAGTGCCGGCCGGCATCGGTGATGATTCCTGCGGTGGCCGCGGCATGCGCCTTCGCATCCGGCTCGTCGCGCTCGGAAGCCGGCGGCGCGGCGCCGACCATGATCGCCACATAATTGTAGAGGCGATACGCCCAGGCGAATTTGAAGAACGCATAGACGAAGATGATCATCAGGCCGACGACCTTGAGCTCCCACTGAACGTGGGTCACCGGCTCGCCGAATGGCAAGGCGGCGATCACCGTCAGCAGGTCTTCCGACGAGTGGAACAGCGTGAGCGCGCCGCCGAGCGCGAGGAGCGACGTCGAGGCGAAAAAGGCCGAGCCGTTCTGCAGGCCGGCGATGACCTGACCGTCGATCATGCGGGCGTCGCGCGCCAGCATGCGCTGCATCCAGAGCCCGCGATAGCGGTGCATCAGGCCGTTCAAACCGCGGTTGCCGCGCGGCGACAACTCGATGACGACGGCGTAGCCGATCCAGGCGCCGAGAAACCAGAACAGCGCGATCAGGTCGACACGCGAGAAGAGCGTCATGGTTACGTCTTTGGTGGATTGTCTTGCCGGCGTTTCCCTCGAACTTGTAGCCCGGATTTCGCCCCGGCGAAATCCGGGCTACAACACAAACCATGGCGCTGCGTCTGATCATAGGCAACAAAAACTACTCGTCCTGGTCGTTCCGGCCGTGGCTCGCGATGAAGGTCGCCGGGATTGCGTTCCAGGAAACGCTGATTTCGCTCGAAGCGTCCGATTTCAAAACCCGTGTGACGGCTGTGAGCCCGGCCGGCCGGGTGCCGGTCCTGGTCGACGGCGATGTAGTGATCTGGGAATCGCTCGCCATCCTCGAATACCTCGCTGACAAATTTCCCGCCGCCGGGCTGTGGCCGAAGGACGCCGGCGCGCGGGCGCATGCCCGCGCCGCTGCTTCCGAGATGCATGCGGGCTTCCAGCCGCTGCGGCGGGTTCTGCCGATGAACATGTGGCGGCCGGTGAAAGCGCGCGCGCTGGACGACGCCGCCAAGGCCGACGTGGCGCGGATCGAGGCGATCTGGAATTCGTGCCGCACGAAATTCGGCGCCGGCGGGGCGTTCCTCTATGGAGGATTCGGCGCGGCCGACGCCATGTACGCGCCGGTGGTGTCCCGGCTGCACACTTATGGCGTTGCGGTCGGCGACACGGCTGGGGCTTATATGCGGGCGGTGATGGCGCTGCCGGCCTGGAACGAATGGCGCGAGGCCGCGCGGCGCGAGCCCTGGGTCCTGCCGCACGACGAAGTCGACTGGCCGGAAGTGTTGAAGGAATAATTGTAGCCCGGATGGCGCGAAGCGAAGTCCGTGAGCGGCCTTCGGCAAGTCTGCCCCGGATTGCGCTACGCTCCATCCGGGCTGCGAACGCGCTGCTCAAGCTCACGCAACAGCGGTTGCTGATAAGCAAGAATTTTGGTCATGGCGAGCGGCAGCGCGAAGTAGGCGATCCGATCGATCTCGGGAAAGCTTTGCCTTAGGCCCGACCGCGGCGGCCACTCCATCTCGAACATATTACTGGCGAAGCGGGTAAGATCGAAGTCGACTTCGGCGGCGAAAGCGTGCACGGTCTTGCCGGTCTTTTGGTCAACCGGCGCAAGCGCGATCATCGCGCCCGCGACTTCGAGGCCGGTCTCTTCGGTAAATTCGCGCCCTGCCGCGGCGATAAGCTCTTCGCCGGGGCCGGCCAGACCTTTCGGTATCGTCCATACGCCTTGATCTTTCTTTGCCCAGAAGGGACCGCCGGGATGCCCCAGCAGCACTTCAAGCTTTTCGCGGCGGCGAAACGCCAGGATACCGGCACTGATTTCTTGATTGCGGCGCATCCGGGCTGATCCTGCTATTAGCTGCGGCGCTCTACCGCAGGACATTTCGCGCCACTCTTGCCAAATAGGCCGCTGTCTGCATGATTTTGTCACGATTACGCCGACAATGCCGCCTTCCTCGTGCGAGCTCGTTAGGGCCCGTTGGGGAGGGGGCTTAACCGATCAAATTGCTGCACGGGAGCTAACGCCAATGCGATTTAAATTTATCGCCGCCCTTTCCGCTTTTCTGACCGCCGGCGCGGTGCTGCTCGCGCCCGCCGCGAACGTGACATCGATCGCCAAGGCTGACGACGCGCCGAAGGACGTCAAAGGCCTCTATCTACTGAGCGATTATCCGGCGGTGACGGTGCGACCCGGCGAGACCTCCACGGTCAGCCTGCGCATCCAGAATTACAATACGGCGCCCGAGCGGCTGGCGCTGTCGGTGACCGGCGTGCCCGAGGGCTGGACCGCGACGCTGTTGGGCGGCGGTCAGCCGGTGGCCGCCGCGATGCCGGCGAGCAACTCCAGCGTTGCACTGTCGTTGCGGCTCGATGTCCCGAAAGGCGCGGCGATCGGCACGCAAACGCTGACCGTCGCCGCCACCGGCACAACGTCGAATTTGCAACTGCCGCTCGCGGTGACTTTGGCCAAGGACCTGCCGGCCAAGCTGACGCTGACGCCGCAGCTTCCGGAATTGCGCGGCACCTCGAAATCGAGCTTCGAATATCAACTCAGCATCAAGAACGACAGCGGCAAGAAGCTCACGGTGAGCCTGGCAGCGCAGGCGCCGCCGAATTTCGATGCCACCTTCACCGAGCAATATGGCACCCAGGAGCTTAACGCCGTGCCGGTCGATGCCGGCCAGAGCAAGGACGTGAAGCTCAAAGTGACGCCGCCGAACACGGCCGGCGCCGGCGATTATAAGGTCACGGCGCGGGTGTCGGCCGAGGACGCTTCGGCAACGAGCGACCTTGGCATGACGATCACCGGCCAGCCCAGGCTCGATGTCTCTGGCCGCGAGGGTCTGGTGTCGACCCGCGCCTCGGCCGGTAAGGAACAATCGGTGCCGGTCGTCATCACCAATACCGGCACGGCGCCCGCCGAGGACGTTCAGCTGACGGGCTCTGCGCCGAGCGGATGGAAGATCACGTTCGATCCGAAGTCGGTCGATCGCATCGCGCCGAACGACAACAAGGAAGTGCAGGCGCTGATCACGCCGACCGACAAGGCGATCGCCGGCGATTACGTCACGACCGTCAGGGCGTCCGCCCGCGGCGAGTCGGCGTCGTCGAATTTCCGCGTTACCGTGACGACTTCGACCATGTGGGGCATCGCGGGCGTCGGCATCATCGGCGTGGCGCTCTTGGTGATGGTCGGCGCCGTGGCAAGGTTCGGCCGGCGATGATCGAGGATACCGTCATCGAGGCCAAGGACCTCACCAAAACCTACGACACGGCGACCGCCGTCGATCACATCACGTTCTCGGTCGGCCGCGGCGAGATCTTCGGTCTGCTCGGCCCTAACGGCGCCGGCAAGACCACGACGATCCTGATGCTGCTCGGGCTGACCGAGATTTCCTCGGGCGAGGTCAGCGTGCTGGGATTCAATCCGGCGCGCGAGCCGCTCTCGGTCAAGCGCCGCGTCGGCTACCTGCCCGACACGGTGGGCTTCTACGATAACCTCACCGCCGCCGATAACATGCAGTATACGGCGCGGCTGATCGGTTTTCGGTCGGCCGAGCGTAAAAAACGCATCGCCGAGGCGCTCGAACGCGTCGGCCTCGCCGACAATGCCGACAAGCGCGTCTCGACCTTCTCGCGCGGCATGCGGCAGCGGCTCGGCTTGGCCGAAATCCTGATGAAGGGCGCGCAGATCGCGATCCTCGACGAGCCAACCTCGGGGCTCGATCCGCATGCCACGACCGAGCTCCTCGGCATTATCCGCGGCTTCAAGGCCGAGGGCGTGTCGGTCCTGTTGTCCTCGCATCTCCTCGAACGGGTGCAGAGCGTGTGCGACCGCGTCGCCTTGTTCAGCGCCGGCAAGATCGCACTGATGGGCTCGGTCCCCGAGCTCGGCCGCCAAGTGCTCGGCGGCGGCTATGTGGTCGACATCGAAGCTGACGGGGTGGGTCTCGCCGAAAGGCTCGCGCTCATTCCGGGCGTCAGCGGCGTCGACAAGACCGGCATCGGCAAGCTTCGCCTGCATGCCGACCGCGATGTGCGGCCGGAAGCGGCCGCCGAAGTCGTGGCGATGCAGGGAAGGTTGAAATTCCTCGGCGTCCAGGAGCCGAGCCTCGAGGCGATCTACACCCGCTATTTCGAGGCCAAGCCCGAAGAGGTGGTGGAGGGAACGCGTCATGCGGCGTGAGGGCTCGGCCTTTTCCGGCCTCGGCGTGGTCATGCTCAAGGAGCTTTCCGACCACCTGACCAGCGTGCGCATGCGCGTGCTCGAATGGCTGGTCGTGCTGGTCGCGCTCGCCGCGCTGTACGGCGCGATCCAGCAGATCAAGGACACCACCGCCGAAGATCCGTTCCTGTTCCTGCGGCTGTTCACCACCTCGCGCGATCCGCTGCCGTCCTTCGTGTCGTTCCTGTCGTTCCTGGTGCCGCTGATGGCGATCGGGCTCGGCTTCGACGCCGTCAACGGCGAGCATAGCCGGCGCACGCTGTCGCGAATCTTGTCACAGCCGATCTATCGCGACGCGCTCTTATTCGGAAAATTCCTCGCCGGTCTCGTGACACTGGCGATCAGCCTGATCACGCTCTGGCTGCTCGTAGTCGGGCTCGGCTTGCTGATGATCGGCATTCCGCCCGGCGCCGAAGAGATCGCCCGCAGCTTCGTGTTCCTGTTGGTGACCATCGTCTATGCTGGCGTCTGGCTCGCACTGGCGATGTTGTTCTCGATCCTGTTCCGCTCGGCCGCGACGGCGGCGCTGGTCACGCTCGGCTTGTGGCTCTTCCTTACCTTCATCTGGCCAGTGCTGGCGGGCGCCGTTGCCCAAGCCATCGTGCCGCCCGATCCGCGCTACATGGCGCTCGGGCTGCAGACCCCGGGTACGGCGGTGCTGGAGCAGATCCTGGCGCGGCTGTCGCCGTCGACGCTCTATGCCGAGGTCGTGGTGGCGCTGCTCGATCCGACCACGCGGGCACTCGGGCCGATCTATCTCAGCCAGCTCCAGGGCGCAGTCCTCGGCTCGCCGCTGCCGCTGGTCGAGAGCATTCTGATCGCCTGGCCGCAGATCGTCGGCATGATCGCCACCGCGATCATGCTGTTCGTCATCGGCTATGTGATCTTCCAGCGCCAGGAAGTGCGGGCCTAACCGCAATCCGGCCGTTGCGTTGACAGAGGCGACGTAGTGGAATCCCCTCCCGCAAGGGGGATTCATGGCCGCCATCGCGACGAGCGTCGATACCGCATCCAAGGAATATCGCGCCAACCAGGCGGCAATGCGCGCGCTCGTCGCGGAGCTTGAAAGCCGCCGCACCAAAGCCGCCGAGGGGGGACCGCCCCGCGCGCGCGAGCGTCACATAGCGCGCGGCAAATTGCTGCCGCGCGACCGGGTGATGACGCTGATCGATCCCGGCACGCCGTTTCTCGAATTGTCGCCGCTCGCCGCCTTTGGCCTCTATGACGACGATATCAACGGCGCCGGCCTCATTACCGGCGTCGGCCGCGTCTCCGGCCGCGAATGCGTCATCGTCTGCAACGATTCCACCATCAAGGGCGGCACCTATTACCCGATGACGGTGAAGAAGCATCTGCGCGCGCAGGAGATCGCGCGCGAGAACCGGCTGCCGTGCATCTATTTGGTTGATTCCGGCGGCGCCAATCTGCCGCATCAGACCGAAGTGTTTCCCGACCGCGAGCATTTCGGCCGCATCTTCTACAATCAGGCGACGCTGTCGGCCTTGGGCGTCGCCCAGATCGCGGTAGTGATGGGCTCGTGCACGGCGGGCGGCGCCTATGTGCCGGCGATGTCGGACGAGACCGTCATCGTGCGCAATCAGGGCACCATCTTTCTCGGCGGCCCGCCGCTCGTCAAAGCCGCGACCGGCGAAATAGTCAGCGCCGAGGACCTCGGCGGCGCCGAGGTGCACACAAGAAAATCCGGCGTCGCGGATTATTTGGCCGAGAACGACCGCCATGCGCTCGACCTATGCCGCCGGATTGTCGGCACGCTCAATACCAAAAAAAACATCGACATTCCGCTCGCGAAGCCGCGCGAGCCGAAATACGACCCAAGCGAACTCGACGGCATCGTGCCGGTCGATCTGAAAAAGCAATACGACGTGCGCGAGGTGATCGCGCGGCTCGTGGATGCGTCCGAGTTCGACGAGTTCAAGGCGCTCTACGGCACGACGCTGGTCACGGGCTTTGCCCATATCCACGGCATGCCGGTCGGCATTCTCGGTAATAACGGCATCCTGTTCTCGGAAAGCGCCCTGAAGGCCGCGCATTTCGTCGAGCTGTGCTGCCGCCGCCGCGTGCCTCTTCTCTTTTTGCAAAACATTTCCGGCTTCATGGTCGGACGCGATTACGAAGCCGGCGGGATCGCCAAGGATGGCGCCAAGATGGTCACCGCCGTCGCCTGCGCCCAGGTGCCGAAAATCACCGTGATTGTCGGCGGCTCCTACGGCGCCGGCAATTACGGCATGTGCGGCCGCGCCTATGGCCCGCGCTTTCTCTTCAGCTGGCCGAACGCCCGCATCTCGGTAATGGGCGGCGAGCAGGCCGCAAGCGTGCTCGCCACCGTGCGCCGCGACAATCTCGAGGCCGAGGGCAAAAAGTGGTCCGAAGTCGAGGAGGAAGAATTCAAACAGCCGATCCGGGAGCAATACGAGGCCGAAGGCAATCCCTATTACGCGACCGCGCGGCTCTGGGACGACGGCATCATCACGCCTGGGGAAACGCGCCGTGTGCTGGCGCTGTGTTTCTCCGCGGCGCTCAATGCGCCGATTCCGGAGACGCGGTTTGGCGTGTTTAGGATGTGAACCATGCCGCAACCCTTCAGTCCCGAAACCGCCGCCCGCTACATTTTCGACTCGCACGCTGCGCACACGGCGTACCAAAATCTGCCGCCGGAGATCGCGCCTGCGACCGTGGAGCAAGCCTACACCGCGCAAGAGGCGCTGGCGCAGCTTCTGATCCCGCGGGAAGGGGAGGTCGCAGGCCTGAAAATCGCGGTCGCCACCAAGGTCATGCAGGAGCTGATGGGGATCGATCACCCGTGCGGCGGCATGATCTTTGCGCGTCGGATTCACGCTTCTCCGGCAACGCTCCGGCTGGCCGATTACATCCACGTGGTTGTCGAGTTTGAACTGGCGGTGCGGCTTGGCCGCGATCTTCCAAAGCTTTCCGCGCCCTGGACCGCCGACAGCGTAAAACCCGCGATCGAGGCCTTGATGCCGGCCTACGAGCTGATCGAGGATCGGCACGCGGTCTATCGAGAAACCAACGCCCTTTCCATGATCGCCGACAATTGCTGGAACGCCGGCATCGTGCTCGGGACGCCGGTGGTCTACGACCAAAGATCGCTCGCCGGTATCGCGGGTCATCTGAAGGCGAACGGCCGCGAAACGCATCGTGGCGCGACCGACGATCCGCTGGCGACGCTGGCCTGGATCGCGAATCTCGCCGCCGACCGCGGCCGGCCGATGACGGCGGGCATGGTCGTCATTACCGGCAGCGTCATTCCGACGCTGCCGATCGCGGCGGGCGAGACGTTTGAGTTCAGTCTCGATGGAGTGGGCGGCGTCGAAATCCGCGCGGCGTAGCCAAGCTTCGCGCCGACCCCTGGCACCTCCACCTCTTCGCGACATTGGCTAGCCCATTCTCTAGGCGTGGCTGGGGGGCTAGGCCATTCGATACTCGCGCAGTCGACAAACCTGTTAGTTGTGCGTATTATTTTTGCTACCAGAGAGGGGATGGGGCGTGCCTCGCGAGCGCCAGAAACTGCCGCCGTGGTTTCGCAGTCACGGACTCGCCGCGTGTTGCGTGGTGGCTCCTCTCTTGTTGGCGTTTCTCGGCTTCAATGGTGCGTTGTATTGGATAAGCCCCGATATCGCGAACCAGATCGCGATCAACTATGCGCCCGCCGAGCCGACGCCGCCCGAAGTCGGCAAGCCTCCGGCAACTGAAACGACCGACAAAACGACTGGCGCGGCGACAACCGCAGCGCCGGGCGGGGCAACCGAGGCGGCGAAATCGCAGCCTAGTCAAAAGTCCGCCACGACAAAGCCGGCAACGGCCGATCCGTCGCTTTTTTTGCGCGGGCTCGAATATCGCGGCGAAGCGCAATACGCGATGGGTAGCGCGTTGATCTATCTGGTGTCGGCCGCGGTCCTGGTGTTCTCGCTTGTCGTCGTTTACCAGCACTTTCAGGTAACGACGTGGTTTGGTTCGCTCTTGGCCTTCACCGCGACCGGTCTCGTCATTGGCTATCATCTGCCGAAGCCGCGCGGGCGCGAGCTCGTGGTGGAGAATCTGCTCAATCACGCAGAAACATTCCCGACCATGAAATTGGATGGGGTTGCCGCGCGTGGGACCGGCGATATCGTTTCGTCGCTGGTTTCATTCAATACCGTTGCGGCTCTGGTTCCCGTTGGCATGCTGCTGATGGCATTGGCGGCGCTTTCGATCCGCAACATTTCGTCGACGCCCACCAGGGCCGATTTGATGCAGCGTCGGAACTGCTTGCGCATCGCCTTGGGTCTCGGGTCGGCTCTCTTCGTGATCGGCGTGCTCGCCAACAAGACGCTGGTGGATTGGCCGTTGTCGCTGGTGACCGACTCGCAGCGGCTTGCCTTACAGCCCATTGCCGATGCCGTGACCCTGCAACTTGCCACGATGGGGACGATTGCGATCCTCGCGGCATTCAGCCCGGCGATCACCGCTTGGTGGCTCGACGTCCAGATCTACGAAGATGATATCGCCGCCAGGGCAAAAAAGGCGAAGGCCGACACGAAACTCATACCCATGCCCCACCCGGAGGCGGTGGATGACGCTCCCGCTGCTCCCGACACGGACGCTTCCGATAAAAAGACGACGGGCGAATTCGCCTTCGCGCCGCTCTCGATGATTACCGGGATCATGGCCGCGCTGGCCCCGCTGCTCGCCTCTCCGTTTGCCGATGCGCTAAAGTCGGTCTTAGGCGTGCTCGCAAAAGCGTCCCCCTAGGGGCTCTCCCCGGCGGCGCGCCCGACCAGGAGAAGCCTCATGCCCAAATCCATCGAACACATCCACTGGCCCGACGCGCCGGACCTGTGGATGCCTTACGCTCCGGCGATCAAGGTCAAGGGCGGCACGACCGTCTATCTCGCCGGCGTTACCGCGGCGCCAGTCTATCATCATCATCCGCACCGGCCGGAGGAATTCGACGCGATGCCGCGCGACATGGCGGGGCAGGCGAGGGCGGCGTTGGAAAATCTCAAGCGCGGTCTCGAAGCCGTGGGCGCGACCTTCGCCGATATCGTCACCGCCGACCGCTTTGTCACCGATCTCACCGACCAGGATGCGCTCAACCGCGTCTGGGGCGAGTATTTCGGCGACGCCAAACCGACGACCACCACCGTCCAGGTGGTGCGGCTTGCCACCGACCCGCGCTGCCTGGTCGAGATCAATGCGATCGCGGTGATCGATTGACGTCCGGTGCCGCAGACGCCACATCAGGCTGGCGCGTCACAATCAATTTGAGCTCGGGGAGAAACGATGGCCGAACCTTCCTATAAAACCGCCCTCATCGTCGGGGTCGGCTCCGGACTCTCGGCCTCTTTGGGCCGGCTGTTCGCCAAGCACGGGTTGAAGGTCGCGCTCGCCGCGCGGCGAGCCGACAATCTCGAGGCGCTGGCGCAAGAGACCGGCGCGAAGAGCTTTGCCTGCGATTCGACCAAGCACGATCAGGTGACGAAGCTTTTTGCCGACGTCGAAGCCGCCCTCGGGGCACCGGATGTGGTGATTTATAACGCCAGCTACCGCACCCGCGGCCCCTTCGTCGATCTGGTCCCCGACGAGGTGGCGCAATCGATCGCGGTCAGCGCCTTCGGTGGCTTTCTGGTGGCGCAAGAGGCGGTGAAGCGCATGCTGCCGCAGCACCGCGGCGCCGTCATCTTTACCGGCGCCTCGGCGAGCGTGAAGGGCTATGCGCAATCGGCGCCGTTCGCGATGGGAAAATTCGCCTTGCGCGGGTTAGCGCAGAGCATGGCGCGCGAATTGCAGCCGCAGGGCATTCATGTCGCCCATGTGGTCGTCGACGGCGGCATCAAAAGCGAGCGTCGGCCCGATCCGCCTGACAAGCCCGACAGCATGCTCGATCCCGATGCCATCGCGCAGAGCTATTGGTACTTGCTGCAACAGCACCGTAGCGCGTGGACTTGGGAGATCGAGTTGCGGCCGTGGCTAGAAAAATTTTGATGGCTTGAGAAGTTTTGATGGCTCGAAGAGATTTGACTACGCGCGTTTCCGGCGCTTCTGCTGCACTAATGGCGTTGATCTGCGTGTTCCTCGCCACGTCGAGCGCACAGGCGCAATCCCGCCGCCGCGAGGTGCGTGAGCCGAAGCAGGTCGAGACTCCGATACCGGCGCCGACGGTAGACAAACGCGACAGCCTGGTCGCGGCGCCGGGCGCCTTCAACAGCCGGCCTTACTGGATCGGGCTCGCGCAATGCGGCGGTATTTATTTCAAGCTCAATACGCTCTATGCCGACATCGCGGCGCACGCGCGCGCCGTGAAGCCCGATCCGAGGCTGACGGCCGAATACACCAAGAAACTCAACGACGCGATCAAGACCGCGACGGCTTATTTCAGCGGAGCGGAGCATTTATTGATGACCGACCGCGGACTCGAACGCGTCGATGCCGTGCTGATCTACGACGAGCAATCGCGGGCGGCGGGCAGTCGGGTCAAGACTATCGATGGGGGCTTGAACGCTGCCAAAAGCTGTCCGGCGCTTTATCAGGCCTGCCAGGAAGCTTTCCCGAAAGCGTGCAGCGAGCCGTTGACGCCGGTCGACTGAATCCGGGCCGTCAATGTGTGTACCCGGTCAAGGAGGAACACCATGCGATCCCTCGTTGCAGCGCTTGTCGCGGCGGCAATTTCCGTGACACTGGCCAATGCGCAGGACGCGGGCAAAACCGCCGCGCCGGCCGCCGCCCAACCCGGCGCACCGGAGCCCTATCAACCCGGCCTCGGCGAGATCATGGCGCTGCAGCAGATGCGTCACATCAAGTTGTGGTATGCGGGCGCTGGCAACAACTGGCCATTGGCTGATTACGAGATCGGCGAGTTGAACGAGGGTTTTGACGACGTGAAGAACCTGCTGGGCGCCGATATCGTCGCGCAACATGTCGGCGGTCCGCTCGATGCGCTGCAAAAAGCAATCGACGGCAAGAATCGCGCGGCATTCCTGGCGAGCTTCGACAAGCTCAGCGCCGGCTGCAATGCCTGTCACCACGCGCTCGACCACGGCTTTATCGTAATTGCGCGGCCAAATCTATTGCCTTACAGCAATCAAATATTCGGTCCGCAAAAATAGGCACTGACGGGTTCCACATCACTCCCGCGGAACCTGCGGCATGACACCTGCGGCGTGACACACGAGCGGCACATTTCGTTTCGATATTGAGCTGGTGCGGAACCTTCCGTTTCGCGAGGGGTTCCGCCTTCGCTCACAGCACTTACAGATAGGGAGGTCTCGCAGGACCTATCGGGTTTATTCAGGTCCGCGCGGTTCGGAGGCGATCCCGGCCTTGGAAAAAGATCGCCAGCTGTACAAAGAGTTCAACTCGCTCGACGAGGCCATGGGCTGGGCGCGGCATCTCAACAAAGGCGGCCGCGTCGCGCTTCTGATCGAAGGCGACGACGGCACGCGGCTGACCAAACAGCAGATCGCGACCGCGCTTAAGACCGCCGAGCCGGACCAAACGGCGGAACACGCCGCCTGATCGCGGTCGGCCTCAGCTCAGTCTGACCACGACGTTGCCGAGCACGTTACCCTGCTCGACGGCCTCATGCGCGGCGACGATATCGGCGAGCGGAAACGTGGCGCCGATATTCGTCGCGAGCGTGCCGGCTTCAAGCGCTCGCGTGATCGCGCCGAGCGCCGCGGCCCGTTCGGCGGCGTCGAGCTCGTAGACATAGATGAATTGCAGCGTGATGGCGTTGCGCAAGAAGAAAAACAGCGGCAACGCGGCTTCCATGGCGCCGGTGCCATAGACGACGACCTTGCCGCGCGGGCGCAACACGTTTGGCAGGAGCTTGGCATTGGCGGCGATGTCCAATTCGATGACGGCATCGACGCCTTGTTTGCCGGTGACGGCCATGACGCGCTCGCCGACATTTTCGCGCTTATAATCGACGGTGTGGTCCGCGCCTGCCGCGCGCGCCATCTCGGCCTTTGTCGCCGAACTGACGGTGGCAATCACCGTGGCGCTAGCCGCCTTGGCGAACTGCACCGCGTGATGTCCGACGGCGCCGGCCCCGCCAGCCACCAGAATAGTCTTGCCTGCTGCGGCGCCCGAGACAGCGACGGCATGGTAGGCGGTCATGGCCGGAATGCCGAGACAGGCGCCGACGTCGAAGCTTGTATTGGCCGGCAGCCGCACCGCTTGCTCGGATTTGAGCGTGACATATTCCGCGCAGGTGCCAAAAGCGCGCGCCCATTGCGCGTTCCAGACCCACACCCGCTCGCCGACCCGGCCTGATGCTACGCCATCGCCGACCATGTCGATTTCACCCGCGCCATCGCTGTGCGGGATGACGCGCGGATAGGCGATCTTGCGCGTCGAGCCGGTTCGCGCCTTGACGTCCGAGGGATTGACGCCGGACGTGGCGAGTTTGACCCGGACCTCGCCCCTTCCCGGGCGCGGCGTGTCGATATCGCCGAGTTTAAGGACGTCGCGGGCGGGGCCGTTCTGCTCGTAATAGGCGGCGCGCATTCATGCTCCTGTCGGGGTCAGGGTCGAGTTCCATGGCGAGACTAGCCGAGTTGGCCCGCCGGGTCAGCCCGTCCGGATCGCATAGGCCGCGATAACGCCATGATCCGATTATAAATTTCCAATCTCGGACTGAGCTTGCGGAAACTGGCTTTGTCCTTGAATTGTCGGGCAATACCGCCATACTGCGCGGATTGTGCCATGCGGCACGGGGTGGGATTCCTTGGAACAGCAGCAGAATATCGTCGCCAGCACTGTGGCAGCGCGTCCTTGCAACGTGCTCATGATCTATCCGCGTTTCATGGCGGATTCGTTCTGGAATTTCTCCGAAGCCTGTGAACTTGTGGGGGCTCGCTATCCGGCCATCCCGCTCGGCCTGATCACGGTCGCGGCGCTCTTGCCAAAATCCTGGAACGTGCGGCTCGTCAACCTCAACACCGAGAATCTCGCCGACGCCGATCTCGACTGGGCAGATATGGTGATGACCGGCGGCATGCTGTTTCAGCAGTCGGACACGCTCGAAATCATCGCCATGTGCCGCGCCCGCAGTCTTCCGGTGGTGGTCGGCGGCCCTGATGCGACCTCGAGCCCGCACCGCTACGAAACTGCGAATTTTCGTGTGCTCGGCGAGGTCGAAGATATCATCGCGCAATTCATCGCCGACTGGGAAGCCGGCGTCCGCGAAGGCGTCTACACGGCCGAGAAATTCAAGGTCGACGTTACCAAAACGCCGATCCCGCGCTTCGATCTGTTGAAATTCGAGCAGTATCTCTACATCGGCGTGCAGTTCTCGCGCGGCTGTCCGTTCACCTGCGAGTTCTGCGACATCATCGAGCTCTACGGCCGGTCGCCGCGCACCAAGACCCACGATCAAATTCTCGCCGAACTCGATGCGCTCTATCAGCTGGGCTATCGCGGCCACGTCGATTTCGTCGATGACAATCTCATCGGCAACAAGAAAGCGATCAAGCTGTTCCTGCCGACGCTCGAAAAGTGGATCGCCGAGCACGATTATCCGTTCGAATTCACCACCGAAGCCTCGCTCAATCTCGCCGATGACGGCGAGCTGTTGGCGATGCTCAAGCGCTGCAACTTCTTTGCGGTCTTCGTCGGCATCGAAAGCCCGGATACCGAAACGCTGATCGCGATGCGTAAGAAACAGAATACGCGCCGCAGCATCGGCGACAGCGTACACAAGATCTATCACGCCGGCATGTTCGTGACGGCGGGCTTCATCGTCGGCTTCGACAGCGAGCGCGGCTCGGTCGCCGAACCGATGATCGAACTGATCGAGGAGGCCGCGATCCCGATCGCCATGGTCGGCTTGCTTTATGCGCTGCCGAATACCCAGCTGACGCGCCGTCTGGCCCGCGAAGGCCGCCTCCACGTCGATCACGATTCCGCGCCGGCTGGTAAGGGCGATCAGTGCACCGCCGGCGTCAATTACGAGACCAAGCGCTCGCGGCTGGAAATCCTGCGCGACTATCGCAAAGTGCTCGACCGGATCTACGATCCCGACGCATTTTGCGGACGCCTGGAGCGTTTGGCCTCGATGCTGGATTGTTCGGACCGGCGCAAGGAACTGCCGGAGGGCGACATCCGGCGCCGGCTCTCCACCATCAATATGGTGCATGAGCTGTTGTCGCGGCTGCCGGAAGGCCGCGAGCGGTTCTGGAAGGCGTTCACGACCTGCATGTCGAAGAACCCGCAGTCGGTGCGCGCCATCGTCACGCTGATGGCGTTCTACCTGCATGTCGGGCCTTATTCGCGCTACGTCATGAAGCAGATCGATCGCCAGATCGAAGATCTGGAAGCCGGCCGCTTTGTCGCGCCGAAATTGCTGCCGGCCGTCGCGCCTGAGGCGCCGGCGTCTGAGCCGGCGGCGCCGGAGCCGATCGCCGTCAACGCCTAGCCAGCCGGTCAACGAGAGAACGGACCCGACGCCCGGCGGCTCCTTGGAGTGCTGCCGAGGGCCTCGGCGTGCGCGGGCACTCGGCAAGATAACTTGAAGATAACGATAGTGGCGGAGAATGCCCAAGACCCGATGATCTGAGGAGCCGCCCGGTGGCCTGGTCGAAGACGCAGACGTTTTTCGAGAATGATTGGCATGACGGCAATGTGCCGATCATGGGGCCGCGCACGCATGGCGCCTGGCTCGGCACTTCGGTGTTCGACGGCGCGCGCGCCTTCGAGGGCGTCACGCCGGACCTCGATCTGCATTGCGCGCGCATCAATAAGTCGGTGACGGCCATGTGCCTCAAACCGGCGGTATCGCAAGACACCTGGATGGGGCTCGTGCGCGACGGCCTCAAGCGCTTCGATCGCGATGCCGAGCTCTATATCCGGCCGATGTATTGGGCCGAGGAGGGCGCTCCCGGCGGCGTACGGCCGGATCCGGAATCCACCAATTGGTGCCTGTGCATCTATGCCGCGCCGATGCTGAAGCCCTCCGGTATATCGATCACGCTGTCGCCTTTTCGCCGGCCGACCCGCGAATGTGCGCCGGTCGACGCCAAGGCGGGGTGTCTTTATCCCAATAATGCGCGGGCACTGATCGAAGCGCGCAGCCGCGGCTTCGACAATTGTCTCCTCACCGACATGCTGGGCAATATCGCCGAACTCGGCACCGCCAATATCTTCATGGCAAAGGATGGCGTCGTCTATACGCCGGAAGCCAACGGGACTTTTCTTGCCGGCATCACGCGGATGCGGGTGATCAAGCTGTTACGTCATTCCGGCGCCGAGGTCGTCGAGACGTCGTTGCGCTATGCCGATTTCCAGGCCGCCGACGAGATTTTCACGACTGGCAATTACACCAAGGTGTCGCCGATCACGCGGATCGATGAAAGAATCCTGCAGCCGGGGCCGTTCTACAGCCGCGCCCGCGAACTGTACTGGGAATATGCCCACGCCGGCTGATCCAAAGCTGTGATCTAAAAATGCGTCTTGTCGATGCCCGGCACGGTCAAGAGCGAAGTGATCGAGCGGCCGCGGAGATCGTAGACGCGCGTATAGTCGACGCCGTCGCGGTCGATCTCGAACAACAGCGGCGCGTCGAGCTTGGCGCAGTAGAACACACCGAGCTGCAGTGCGAAGTCGGCGCCCTGCGGATCCCAACTGGTCGTGAATTGGGGACCGAGCGCGACGGCGACCGGAGGATGGGGGCCGCAGACCGCGACTTTCCACTGGCCGTGCGCCGGGGTCTCCTGGCGTTCGGCGATGCTGGCCAGCAATTGCTGTGAGGCTTGCTTGAACGACAGCCCCCAATAGTCGAGCATGAAATTCTTTTGCGCGCCGGCGACGCCGCCGGCGAAGTGATTGTAGTCGGTGTATTCATAAGGGTGCAGCCGCACCATGTCGTCAACCGGCGCGGCAATACCCGCGATCAGGACGGCGGTGCCGACTGCGGCGGCGCTCGTGCCGTAATGCCGCAGACGGCGCGCGATCCAGGCCGCCGCCAGACCGCCGAGCACCGCGAAGGCTGGCAGCACGAAGACGAAATGGCGGATGCCGTTGTACATGGCCGGCCGGGTGGCGACCGTGATCAGGATCGGCAGCGACGCGGCCAGCACGATGGCCAAGAGCGCCGCGCGGCGCCCAGCATCGACGGGGCCGCGGTCGCCGGCGCGGACCACGGTAATAATCGCACCGGCCATCCCGCCGAGCCCTAGCGCGAGCATCAATTCCGGCAACTGCACGGCAAAGAGTGTCGGGACATAGCTCCGCGGCATGTCGATCACCGGAATGAGCTGTCCGTCGAAAAGCTCGCGCCACGGCTTCTCGAAGAAATTCGAAAAATACTCGACAGCGCGGAACGGATTGGCCGGCGACACCACGCTCCACGGCCAGACGAGGCCCATGACCAGATAAGCGAGGATGGCGGCGGGAATGAACGGGACGAGAAACAGCGCGCATTCGCTGGACGCCGATTTAGGGCCGTCTGCTCGCGCTCTGACCGCGACGATGAACGGCAGCGGCAGCAAGGCCTCGAGCACGGCAAAGCCGCCCAGCACGCGGGCGCCGACGGCAAGACCGATGCCGATGCCGCACAGCGTGACCGTGGATGGTTTCGGCCGCGGGTATTCCTCGAAGGCGCGGACGAGACCGAGCAGCGCGATCGCCATATCGGCGGCGAAAGGGCCGTCCTTGGCGTTGATGAACATGTGGCCGTAATAAAGCGGGCAGGCGGCGAGCAGGATGAGCGACATCAGGCCGGCGAACGGACCGCCGACACGTCGTCCGAGCCGCCAGGTGAAGAACAGGCCGACGAGCCCGATTGCCGCGCCGACGAGCCGCCGCGTTTCGAATAATCCGAACGGCAGTATCTTTGCGGCAAGGGTCGCGATGATGTCGAAGCCGCCGCCATACATGTAGAGATTGACGAACGACAAAGCGCGCTTATCGGCGAAGCCGGAGCCGTAGAGCGAGACCAGGAGATCGCCGTATTGCGAGTGGGTGTAGTCGTCCCAGCCCAGTCCGTAGTCGCGGAACGTGGCAAGCGCGATCACCGCAATCAGAAGCAGCACGGCAACCGCGATGGCGTCGAGCCAACGCGTCACAACGCTCGCCTTGAGCGGCGAGGACAAGGAGTTCGCCAGGACTTGATGCACGATCGGCCCGGTTTCCGAATCGACTAGTCTCGCGAGGCGCCTGTCATGCGGCGCAACAGTGCGCGGCGCAATGCGTCAAATGTGCAGGGCGCAAGATAGGGCGCAAGAGCGGCAGAGGCTTCCGACATGCGCCGCAACAAAGAACGGGGCCCGGCGCATGATCCAATAAATGGACTGCGACCGGAACCCCACTCGCGTCACCAAGCGCGCACGACGCGCTGCTATTTCGTCGCCGCTTCGTACAGTTCGGCGACGTAGTCCCAATTGACCAGGTTATCGAAGAATGCCTTCAGGTAATCCGGCCGGCGATTGCGATAGTCTATGTAATAGGAGTGCTCCCAGACGTCGCAGCCGAGGATCGGGGTCGCGCCGTGCACCAGCGGGTTCTCGCCGTTCGGCGTCTTCATCACGCTGATCTTGCCGTCCTTGACGGCGAGCCAGCACCAGCCGGAGCCGAACTGCGTAATGCCGGCCTGGGTGAGATCTTCCTTCACTTTGGCGAGAGGCCCGACATCGGCCGTGAGCTTTTGCTCGAGCTTGCCGGGCAGCTTGTCGCCTCCGCCGCCCTTCTTCATCCACTTCCAGAAATGGATGTGATTGAAGTGCTGCGCGGCGTTGTTGAACAGTCCGGGCATTTTACCAAAGGTGCCTTTGACGACTTCCTCGAGCGGCTTGTTTTCCCATTCGGTGCCCTTGGCGAGGTTGTTGCCGGCGGTCACGTAGGCGTTGTGATGCTTGTCGTGATGGAATTCGAGGGTTTCCTTCGACATATACGGGCCGAGCGCGTCATACGAATAGGGAAGTTCGGGCAGGGTGAATGCCATTGGTCTACTCCTCGATGTGAAGCCGATACGGTGGGAATATGCGCCGGTGCAACCGTCCGGCGGAGCGAAAGGTTCCTCTAGATAGGGCCAACCGGGGGGTTGGGCAACGCCTTCGCCGTTAACGAGACCGACGAATTTCGCTCCCAGTGCGGCTAATAATCCTTGCGCAGTTTCGGGGCCGCCGCCACAATAGTTAGGCTAGGCCGCTCTGCCGCCCTAGGGCCGGAGCCGGGGATAGGCGTATGTATTTGCTTTTGTTGGTGTTTGGCGCGTTGTTGGCGGCTGCGGGATTAGTCCTGGCGGTCCCGGGTGTGTCGCTGCATGACCACTCGTTTGACGCGACAACGGTCACGCCGGGCATTGTGGCCATCATCGGCGGGATGGTTTTGATCGCCCTCGGATTAGCTCTCCGGGTGCTCCGGCGGATCGAATTGGCCCTTGCGGCGCGGCCGCTACCGAACGCCGGACGGCCCGGCGATCCGGTGTTGCCGGCAGGTGCCGGCGACTTGCTGGGCGATGTCGTGCGGACGCCGCTGCCATCTCGGCTCGGCTCGCGCGCACGGGCGATGCCGCTGACCACCGCCACGGGGCGCCTGCCGGTTGATGAACGGCGCTTCGATGAGGCGCCGGAAAAGCCGGCGGACAAGCCGTTGACCGCGGCTGGCGTCGAAACGACCCGCAGCGTCGCAGAGATTGAGCTCGCGCTGTTACCGAAATCGGTCGTGCCCAAATCTTTGTTGGCGGAAGCGATTTCCGATGAGGATGGCGCGACGGGGGAGGCGAGGGATCTGCGCGCTCCTCGCCGCGGCAATGGCGCAGGAAGTGCCAGGATGACGCCGCGTTTCGATCTCAATGCGCGCTCTCCGCTCGCCGGCGATCGGTCGAAAGGACCATCGTTCGAATCGCTGTGGCCGAAAGGGCCGCGGCCGTCGCGCATGGCTCAGGAGCCGGTTCCGGGGCCTGCCGCAACGCCGGCGGTTGAACCCGAAGCCGAGCCGAGTACGGAGCCGGTGCTTGAAATGCGCTCGCCTGCCACGGCGAACAATGTGCCGGTCACGATCCTGAAATCGGGCGTCGTCGATGGCATGGCCTATACGCTGTTCTCGGACGGATCGATCGAAGCGGAATTGCCCCAGGGCAAGCTGCGCTTCGGTTCGATCACCGAACTGCGTAACCACATCGAACAAAGCGCGTAAGCGCGCCGAAGCGGTGCCACAGCAAAATTTTATCTACGGGTGACCCGGGCGCATGCCGCTTCGCGGCGTCCGGGACCGCGTCGAAGTAATTCGGCGCGATAATTCTTGAGAATTGCCCGGGCAACCCAAGTTTAATTGCATTTATTCCCAAAATGTAATATACATTAAGTTGAGCTGCAGCATTGAGAGAGCGATCGATGGCTGAGAATTCGGGCGACAATGTCTACATTGAACTGACCGCCAATATTGTCTCCGCCTATGTGAGCAATAATTCGGTGCCGAGCGCCGAGATCGCTACCCTGATCGGCCAAGTCTATTCCGCATTGCGGCGCGTGTCGGGCGGGCCGGTCGCGGTCGCCTCGGAGCCGCCGAAGCCCGCCGTGCCGGTCAAGCGCTCGGTCACGCCCGAATATATTGTCTGTCTGGAAGACGGGCTGAAATTCAAATCGCTCAAGCGCCATCTGCGCACGCGTTACAATATGACGCCCGACCAGTACCGCGAGAAATGGGGGCTGCCGCCCGACTATGCGATGGTGGCGTCGAATTACGCCGCGGCACGATCGCAGCTTGCCAAGCAGATGGGTCTCGGCCAGCAACGCCGCCGCCGCAAATAACTTAACTGGCAGTTGTTTCCTGATACCCGGATGCGACACTGGCGAACTGCGCAACGGACATGCCGATTTGTCCAGCCGTCGTAATTCGGTCGTTTCCGGTCCCTATGGGACATTTCAAGCCGCATAGCATGCTCACTGAAGAAGCCTCGCGCCGCAGTCCGCGCATCCCGCACATCACCAACCATCAGGAGGAAGAATAATGCTTCGCGTCGCCACGATTTCCATTGCGGCTATATTGATTGCCGGAGCGGCGCGAGCCGAGACGCCGGTCGAGCGGGGCGGCTATCTCGTCAACACCATCATGACCTGCGCGAATTGCCACTCGCCGAAGGGGCCGCCCGACGCGGTCGCCGGCAAGGATTTCTCCGGCGGACTGTCCTGGGACGTGCCGCCGTTCAAGGTCACGGCTTCCAATATCACCCAGGACAAGGACACCGGGATCGGCAACTGGAGCGCTGCCGATATCAAGAAGCTGTTGCGCACCGGCGTGCGGCCGAATGGGATCGCCATCGCATCGATCATGCCGACCGGCTTCTACGGCATCATCACCGATAGCGATATGGACGCGATCGTCGCCTTTGTCCGAACGATCAAGCCGGTCAACAACAAGGTCCCTGATCCGGTCTATCGGATGGCGGCGCCGCCGCAAGTTTTTCCGGGCGCCGAGCAGCCCTATACACCGGCGATGCTGGACGACAAGCTCAAGCGCGGCTTTTATCTCGCCACCATCGGCCATTGCATGGAATGCCATACGCCGGCGCCAAAGGGCAGTCACGACTGGGCCAACGATATCGGCCGTGGCGGATTTGAGTTTCCCGGACCCTGGGGCGTGTCGGTCTCGCGCAACATCACGTCGAGCAAAAGCAAAGGCATCGGCGATTGGACCGATGCCGAGATCAAGCGCGCGATCACGCAAGGTATCGACAAGGACGGTAACCATCTGAAGCCGCCGATGGGCTTCGGCTATTACGCGCACATGACTGATGCGGATCTCGACGCCGTCATCGCTTGGCTGCGCACCGTGCCGCCGAAAGAATGAGGCCCGCGGAATGAGTTCCAAAGAATGGCGGCGCCGATAATCTACAATACCGGCAGGATCGGCGCCGACACGAAGCGATAGCCATCGCCGTCTTTGACGACGTTGCCCATGCCCGGCCAGGGCATGTGGTAGATCAGCACCGGGGTCTTGTCCGCCGAGAGCATGTCGAACATTTTCATGCGCGTGGCCGAGGCCTGCTTCGGATCGGTGTCGAAACTGACCTCGATCTTCGGATTGCGCAGCATGATCTCGTGGAGCGCGACATCGCCCGTGTAGCAAAGCGATTTGCCGCCCGAGGTTATCAGGAACGAGGAGTGCCCGACCGTATGACCGGGCGAATAGATCGCCTGGATACCGGGGAGAATCTCCTGGCCGTCCTTGTACATGACCAGCCGGTCTTTGTTGGGCAGGAGATTTTTCATCGCGGTGCGAGCGGAAAACTCGGCCGGCGTGCCGATCAACTGCTCGTTGGTCCAGTACTTGAAGTCCGCTTCTGTTGTGTAGATCTGCGCATTCGGAAACAGCCGGGTCTGGCCGTCGGCGCTCATGATGCCGCCGGCATGATCGATATGCGGATGCGACAGCACGATGGCGTCGATGTCCTTGGGGGCGATGCCGGCCTGCGCGAGGCTGTTCAAGATTTGTCCCGACGGGGCGTTCGCCTGCTTCATCGACAGAATGCCGGTGTCGAACATCACGAGCTTGTCGCCGGTATTGATCACAAGAATGTTCTGCTCCATCCGGACTTTGTCGGGCTGGACGAAATCGTCGAGCAGGAGCTGCTGAATTTCGGCGTCCGGCGCGCCGCGAAAGATCTTGCTGGTGAAATTGAGCGGCCCATCGGAGATGACGGTCGCCTCAAGGCTGCCGAGATCAAAGCGGTAGAATGCGGGCGCCCGGCTGTGGAGCATCGGCGTATTCGCGAAAGCCGGAACCGAGGCGCCGATCATGGCGCCGGCCCCCAGTGCAGATGTGCCCACGAGCATATGGCGGCGCGTCATCAACCGACGGTTTGAGGCAAGCATTTGGACGTTCTCCCAGCGCTTATGTTGGATGCGCACTGTAACCGCCCGCCGTCGCCCTACAAGCCACGGTGCTGCAGGCCTGGGCTGCGCGGAAACGATCTTATCGCTGCAGCACGCCGACCGCGCGATTGGCGAAGCTGAGCCGCTCTGCCATCACCGCGATCACGTAGCCGAGCAGCGCCGTGCTGAGCGCAGGCTCCTCGCGCTTGATGCGCTCGTAAGCCGCGGCGCTCAGCGCGTAAAGCACGCTGTCGGTTTCGGCGGCGATGGTGGCGCTGCGCGGTCGGCCGGTAATGAGCCCCATCTCGCCGATTGTCGTATGGCGGCCGAGGCTGCGCACCCGCATGCTGCGGCCGCCACCTAATTCGATGACAATGCCGATGCGTCCTTCAAGAATGAAATGCATCGAGTCGGCGGGATCGCCTTGGCGTGCGATCAACTCGCCGGCCTTGACGTCGAGCCGGTCGCAGAGCTCGGTGAGCCGTTCGGCAAACTGCGGCTGGCCGAGCGCCTCGGCGAGCCAGGCCCGCAGCGATCGGGCGTCGCCGCTTTCACTCCGATGTAGCTCTATGATGTTTTGTTCGCAGGACTCCAGCGCCAGGTCGAGATTGGATGCCTGGAGGATGTCGGCCGAGATGAACCCTGCCGCACGAAACGCGCGTTCGAGTTCCGGCGTCAAATGCACGAGCACGATCTTGGCGCCGCAGCCGGCGGCCGCTTCCTTGATCTGCGCGAAGCTGTGCGTCGCCGAGGAGTCTATTCCGGTCACCAGGCGGAAATCAAAAATCAGAAAGCGGCAATCCGGCTGCGCCGCGAGTGTCGTCTTGACGTGCTCGTAAAGCCGATTGGCCGAGCCGAAAAACAGATAGCTCTGCAGGGCCATGCCTTGGATTTGCCGGCCGTTCTCGGCCAAAAGCGACAACTCATAGGGGCCGCGATCGAGTGACGAGCGATATTCCAAGCCGTCGAAAGTGAACTTGATGGCGCGAACCCGGCTGGCGCTGAAGGCAAAGGTGGCGCAGCCGATCACGACGCCGATCAATACTCCGGCGACGAATCCGGAATAGACGATGAGCATGGCGATCGCCAAAAGCGACAGGTATTCCAGCGGTAATAGCCGCCGCGACGACCGGATCAGCCAGTGATAGACAAGATCGGCGCCGAGATAGAGCAACAACCCGCCGAGAATGTATTTGGGCACGTAGCCGAGGAGCGTGGGGTCGGCGACCAGGAAGGCCCCGGCGACGGCCGCCACCGTGAGCGGCGCCAGCCGGCCGGTGGCGCCCGCGCTGCGCACCAAGATCGAGCGGCTCAGCGACGTGCAGCTCACATAGCCGCCCAGCGCGCCGCTCAACATGTTGGCGAGGCCGAGCACTTTAAGATCGCGATCGACGTCGGCCTCGCTACGGGTCGCGATTTCGATGCCCGTCGTATTGAGCAAAAACGTGGTCGTGGTGACGAACATGACGGCGAGGAGATCGGCGGCAATCGCCGGAACGGCGGCCCAGGGAAAGCTGTGCAGCGCGGCGAATGTCCACGGCAAGCTCAGGCCGGCAGCGGGCTGTAACCTGAACATCCAGCCGCCAGTCTGGGCCGCGGCGACGCTCGTGCCGGTCGCGATCAAGAGGAGATGGGTCAGGGCGAATGCCGTCAGCAACACGCCGGGCATGACGAACGGGCTTTTGTAGCGGCGCAGGATGTATAGCGCCGCGGCGACCAAAACGGCTGGGCCCATCTTCTCGCCTATCGCGCCGTTCGCGAATGCGCCGACGGTGGCGAGTGTCACGCGCTGATTGGTGATGACCTGAATAGCGCCGGTCAGCATCAGCCAGCCGGTCGCGCCAAGAAAGCCGCCGATCACCGGATAAGGCACGAAGCGGATGGCCCGGCCGGCGCGGGCGAAACCCAGGCCGCAGAGCAGGAGCCCCGTCAGTGCGGTGGTCAATGACAGCGCGATCAGGGTCGGCGCCAGCAGATCGCTATTGCCGGCGGCGGCGACCCGCTGAACGACGGTCGCGACCAGCGCGGCGATGACGACGGACGTGGAACTATCCGGTCCGGCGACGGCGAACGGCATCGAACTGCGCAGCGCCACCACGGCGCCGCCGACCGCGGCGGAGAGAAACGTCACCGCGATGCCGTAGGACAACAGGTGTTCGAGCGGGCCGGTGAAAATCAGCGCGGCGTAGGACAAGCAATAGGCGACCGAGAGGACGCTGCAAATGCCGCCGGCGAAGACGTCGGTCAGTCCGGCGCGGATTTTTTCGTTGCCCGATCGCATGTCCACCTACGGCTTCGACCTTTACAACACGAACCATGGCGCGCCTAGGCGAGCAGCGCGCCGCGGGCAGGCTGATTACAATCGGTGGATTCTTTGTGTGTTACGCCGCGACCAAGGCCGCGCGTGCATCCGAGCGGATGCGCTCGACCATCGAGCGGAACCCGTTCGAGCGCTGGGGCGTCAGATGTTCCCGCAGGCCCATACCCTCGAACAATTTTACCGCGTCGGTTGCGAGAATGTCCTTGGCGCTCTTGCCGGAATAGACGGCGAACAGGATCGCGATCAGACCGCGCACGATGTGAGCGTCGCTGTCGCCGGCGAAACTGAGGAGCGGACCGCCCGCGCCGTTGGGTCGTACGGTGGTATCGAGCCAGACTTGGCTGGCGCAGCCTTGCACCTTGTTGGCGTCGCTGCGCGCGCCTTCGGCAAGCTGCGGCAACTCGCGGCCGAGCTCAATCAGGTAGCGATAGCGGTCATCCCAGTCGTCGAGGACCGAGAAGTTGCCGATAATCTCGTCAATGTCAGCCATCGCGCCGAAGTTCCACGTCTTCCGACAACGTCTCCCAAGCCGCCTCTATATAGAGCGCCGGCCGCGGTTGGTCGATGTGTCCGGCGTGGCGAGGCGGCGAGCGGCCTTTATCGCTTTGCCAACCCGGTCCCGCCGTTCGTGGAACTATGCTGAATGCTTGGTTTCTTTGCGCGGCAGCGGCGCATGCCAAACCGGCGCTAGATCCGCAGGCGTCAGCGTATTTTGCGACGCGCGTTCCGGCCCGGACTTGTCGGATCTGACCAGTACCGATTTGCCGGGACGCGAGCCATTGCCGGCGACCGAGCCGGTTTCCTTGGGCGCCAGCTGCTCAGTCAAGAAATCATAAAGCATCTTTGCACCGGCTTGCGCTTTGTAGCCGAGCGTGGTGGCGACGTGAGTGCCGACCGTGCAGGCATCGGGCTGGCGGATGCAGAACTGCCGCAGATCGCCCACTGTGGCCGAGGCGGCCGAAATAGCATCGGACGCGCCGACGTCGCTTGGCGGAAGCTGCTGCGATGAGCCGCTCGGCAACAGGATCAGCACGAGGCCGAGCCAGAACGCCATGCGCAAAAGGAAAAACATGACACCCACATCCCCCGCGACACACGCTGTCGCACGTGGGCACAACCTAGCAGGCAGCCTTGAAGGCCACGTTCGCTCGCCGGGTACGTTTTTGTCCATAATCGAGGAGAATACGCCGCAAATTTTCGATCAATTCGAAATAATATTATTTACCTAAAATTTGAACGAACGCCCGCCGCGGCAAAAACAAAGCGTTGCTAATGCACGCTTTTACCGGGGTCGACCCGCGCCTGCGAAAGTGGCGCGGGCGTGCGGCAACGGGAGATTCACCATGACGCCGGATTCCATGGCGCGTCGAGCGTGCCGGGCACCCGGCGCCTTAGCGTTCGCTTAAGCGGGCTCTGACACGATCCGGTCACGAAAAAAAGGGGAGCGCGTCTGTAAGGCCGCGCGTGCGTCGGGCAAGTGGGACCGTTCGCGCCGATACGTCAGTATATTGAGACGCTGGTTCATCCGTCGGCGCAGCGCGACGTGCTGACCGCGGCACGGCATCGCGCGTTCATCGCGCCGCGCCTGCTCGGCAGCGTCGTGCTATTGGCGGCGTTCCCGGTTTACCTGCTCCTTCGCGGAACGCCGAGCGCGGTCGAGCTTATCGTCGTGGCCTGGCTCGTTGCGCCGATATTGACCGCATACTTCCTGTCCCGCACCGGCCGCTACGAGAATGCGCACGTGCTTTCGTCGCTGGCGCTGACCGGGCTGGTTACGGCCGTTGCCGCGGCAACGGGCGGCATCGAATCTTTCGCCGCGATTTGGCTGGTCGTCGTGCCGCTCGAAGCCGCGCTGTCGGCGTCGCGGCGCGTCGTCGCAACCGCATCGACCTTCGCACTCGGCGCAACCGGTTTGTTGGTTCTGCTCGGCATCTATCATCTATTGCCGCCGCCGGTGATGAGCGCGCCGCCGGTGCTGGCCGCATTCGGCATTATTTCCGCGGGGCTGTTTGCGACCGGACTGGCGCTCGGCGCCGAAACGCTTGCGCGCACGAGCTTCTGGCTGCTCTACGCCGAGGAGGATCGCTATCGGCTGCTCGCCCGCAACATCACCGATGTCATCACCCGGCACGGCCGCGACGGGGCGGTACTGTTTGTTTCGCCGGCGGCCGAAAAATTATTCGGCACGGCGATAGCCTCGCTGCACGGCCACGGTCTGTTCGATCGTGTTCATGTCGCCGACCGCCCGGCCTATCTCACCGCGCTCGGCGACGCGGCCGCGCTCGGGGAATCGAATTCGGTCGAATTCCGCGTGCGTTGCGAAAGCATCGACGCGCTCGGCCACGCCGCGGCGCAGTTCGTTTGGGTCGAGATGCGCTGCCGGCCGCTGGAGCAGGCGATCGGCGACATCGGCGATCAGGACCGCCGCGAGGTCGTCGCCGTCTTGCGCGATGTCACCGAGCGTAAATCGCAGCAGCAGGCGCTGCTCGCCGCCCATGCCGAGGCCGAACGCGCCAATGCCGCCAAAGGGCGTTTCCTCGCCACCATGAGCCACGAACTGCGGACGCCGCTCAATGCCATCATCGGCTTCTCCGAGATGCTGATGAAGGAGACGTCGCTCATGCTCGATACCAAGCGGCGTCACGAATACGCCGGCTTCATCAACAGCTCCGGCCTACATCTGTTGTCGGTCGTCAACGGCGTTCTCGACATGTCGAAGATCGAAACCGACAATTTCGAGATCACGCCGGAGCCGTTCGCGCCGGCTCCGGTGGTCGCGGGCTGCGGCGGCATTCTCGCGCTGCGGGCGCGCGAGGCGGGCGTCGAGCTCGAGACCATGGCGGGCGGAGATTTGCCGGAGATCATCGCCGACAAGCGCGCGCTCAGTCAGATCCTGCTCAATCTGGTGTCGAATGCGATCCGTTTCACCGACCGCGGCGGCAAGGTAACGCTGAGCGCGCGCGCCGAGGCGGCGCATATCACCTTCGCGGTCGAGGATAGCGGCGTCGGCATCAGCGACGACGATCTGGCGCGGGTCGGCGAGCCTTATTTTCAGGCCGGCAGCTCCTATGACCGCCGGCATGGAGGCACTGGTCTCGGACTTTCCATCGTCAAGGGACTGGTGCGGCTGCACGGCGGCGAACTTTCCATTCGCAGCAGGGTCGGAGAGGGCACCCGTGTCACCGTCCGACTGCCGCTCGACTGCGAACGCGCGCGGCCGGCAATAACGGTCGCCGCGCACCAAGCCGCCGGAACCACGATCAGTTATTTGCCGGGGCCCGCCGTGTCGCAGCCGTCCGCCACGCGCGAAATCGCCGCGCCGCGCCAAGTTTCCCAAAATATAGCGGTGAAGAAAAGTGCGTAAGCGCCGCAATGTCGATCGCGCCTTTTATGCGCGGGCCGCGAGCGCCGGCGGTGATCTGGTCCTGCGTGTATTCGCCAAAGCGAGAAATCGGCCCGTGGACTCGATGGCGATCTGTGCCGCCGCGGCCACGAGCCTGATCATCATCGTCAACGCGGTCTTCCTGCAGTCGGGCTCACGTCCGGCGCCGTATTTCGTCAATCCCAGGCCACAGCCGCAATTGGCGGTCTACAATCCGCCCGCACCCGTTACGGCGGCACAGCCGGTCGCCGTGCGGCGCAACGATCCGATTGCCGAATTGATCGGGCCATCGCCGCGGATCGCGGCTGTGCAGCGCGCGCTGTCCGATTACGGCTATGGCCAGATCAAGCCGACCGGCATGCTTGACGATGCGACCAGCAACGCGATCGAAAAATTCGAGCGCGAGCATAAGCTGCCGGTCAGCGGCCGTGTATCCGACCGGCTGGTGTCCGAGCTTACGGGTCTGGTCGGCCACCCCATCGAGTAGCGCTCGTCATGCCGGGGGCCGCCGATGGGCGGGAGCCCGGAACCGTACCCGCCGCCCTTGAAATTTTACCCGGTGTTTTCGAAAATCCCTGCGTTCCGTGATGATGGAGTCCGGGCTCGCGGATTTCGTTCGCGTCCGGGAATGACCTAAAAGGGGCGATGCGCCTTAAATCCGCATTATGGGTTGCCGCTTATCTGCGCCGCTGTCAGGTGGAAGGCGCGTTCGCCGTCGTGCGCCGTCGCGGTGCGGAAGAAGCCGGCGCGATCTTTGTTCGAATCTGCAGGCTCGACGGCACATCGGATTTGTTCGGGCCGGCGCCGCAAAGCACAGTCGATAACTCGCGGGGGGCCGATCGTTCATTCGTGCCGAGCTTTGCCGGGCAGCCGACGCCCGACGCAACGGTAGAAGCCTATTTGGCGCGCGAAGTGAAGTTCGACTCCGACGTCTGGATCGTCGAGGTGGAAGAGCCCGCCGGACGAAACTTTCTCGATATCATGCGTTAAAGGGCGGCCCGCGAGAGATCAGGCTCCATCAGGAAACATCGCGGCGGTCCTTCGGTCGCTGCACCGACGGCGGCCGCCGCACCGTTGCGTTTTGTGGCCGAGCACGAACGCGGGTTTCGTCGTTCCACAACAGCGGCTGGTATCGCGCCGGCTTGCGCTCGGCTTTGTGTTCGGGTTCTTGCATGGCTTGCCAGATAGCGACCATATGCTGGGCGGCTTGCGTCGTTATTTCGTCGAACAGATTGGCAAGCGCGTGGACGCGTTCGACCGAATGACCGACGGCGGTATTGACGAACAGCAGGATGCGATAAAGGACGTCACGCGGCATGCCGAGCGCCTTGGCCGCCGTTATGATCGCTTCGCCGAGCTCATCGCCGGCGATGCGCCTCGCCTGCAAGTGGGGGATCTGCAGCGCACCCGCGAGCTGTTCGGCGAAGTCCTCGCGATTTTGCGAGAGCGCGGCGCGCTCGAGCCGCTGAGCAACCGCGGGATCGCGCGGGAGGTTGACGCGTCCTGCTGGCAGTGGGGCGGCGATCTCGAGATTGAGAAGGATGAGACGCCGCTCTTCTGCATTGGCGGCGAAGAACAATTCGTTGAGTTCGCTCGCCACGGCGCCGCCGATCGGAGCGTTCAAGTCCGCTGGCGGACGGGCGGTCTCTTCGCGTCCGGCGGCTTCGTCATGACGCGTTCCGACCTGATCGGCTTCCGCTGTCGCGGCAGCGGCAGGCGCGACGGCCGGGGTTTTGGGAGCAGGAGTCTTGGAAGTCGGGGTCGTGGAAGTCGGGGTCGTGGGAGTCGGGGGCTTGGGATTCGAGGTCTCGGGACTTTCGACTTTTGCGGCCGCCCGCAGCACAGGATGCGCGCGGACGGGCTCGGCGATGCCGGGTAAATCGCCGGCGAGACGCTCGAGGATACGGCGCGGCGGCGCGAGGTGACGCGCCAAGCGCGTGGCGACCGCCGTACGTGTCGCTACGTCGACGGTATCGAGCAAACGAAGCGCGAGCTCGGTGTAATGACGTTCTTCGTCGTCGGTGTGCGTGAGCTTCTGCACGTAGAGATCGGTCAACACCCGCAACAGCGTCGGACGCATATCGACGCCGCTACGCTTGCTGAGATGGGCGAGACCGTCGAGGCTCGGAGGGGATCCGCTGTCCATGGCGTTACTCGATCGCAACAGATGACTTGGTTCGTGAATGGCAAGCCCAGCCTAAGTCGCGCGCGTTAGCGGAGCGTTAACCTTGCATCCGCTTAATCATGGCGATGCCGATTTCCGCGCATCCGGACAGAACGCCCGGTTGCCGGAGGCAAAGGACAGCGGCTGGTGGGCAACGTTATTAAATTTCCGGATGAAGGGCGCATCGTGCGCTTTGGCCGTGATGCGGACGAGTCCGCGACGATCATCATTCTGCCGGTGATACGGGTCGAACGCTACCCCGACCCGCAAGTCGAGGAAGCCGAACCGCATCCGCCGGCGAGCAACGGCGGCCGCCGACGGGTGAGGCGCCGCTAAGCGGTCGCCCGCGATGTCGCCGCGCACCCGCCGCCGACGCGAAATTATCCCGCGGCCGGCCGTGGCGGGCGCGCTTGCGGCCTTCACCCTTTTCGTTCTGAGCGGTTGTTCCAGCACCGGCGATTTCGGCCGGCTGAGCGATGCGCTGGTCACCGACGACATCCATGCTTGGGTCGGCGAGGAGGCCGCGGTGCGGGCGGGCCAGCCGATATCCGCCGATAATCTGACCGACGACGAACGCATCTTGCGCGATCTTGCTTTTCCCCTGATCGAGCCGCCCTATGACCGGCAGCGCTGGGACGCCGTGGTCTACGAATACGGCACCAAGCGATCTTTCCAACGCAAATTGTGGGGCCCGTTCGATCAGACCGCCTACTACCGGCATCTGCAAGGCGAGCTGCTACGCTCGACCGCGGCGCGCTACAATCAATTGATCGACGACATCCGCAACGACATCGTGCGTATCGAACCGTTCTTCACGGCCGCGCGCCGGATCGCCGATCTCGATCGGCGGCGTGAGGCAAGCCTGGCGCAGATCGGCAGCCTCACCCCGGCCGAACGCCTCAACGCACAGGCGCGTGTCGGCGAGAACAGCCTGACCATCGCCTGGGTGCGAAATTCGCTCGACCAGCGGTGCGCCGGCTACCGCTTCGCGCTTGAACACCTCGCGGTTGCCGAGCCCGAGCCGATCGCGGCCGAGGCCGATCGCGCGCTCACCGAATTGCAGCAGCGCATCGAGGCGAACCCGGTGGCTATCGCTGCGCCGCGCGTTGCCGAGGCGCCGGTCGCGACGCGGAAGATTTCGCAATAGCTCACTGCACCGGCTGAATGCTGCAGGTCGCACGCGCCAGCGCCCCGCGCGCCGCCGCCATCAGTCCCGGTTCCGGCGCCAGCGCCCGCACCACGACGAGCCCGCTCGCGCCCGGCGATTCGATGATCAAACGATCGGCCGCGGTGACGTCTTCCTCTTCCGGTAGTTGCGCGTGCTGCGCCGGCGTCATGAGATCGAGCTCGATCGAGCGCCGGCCGGCGGCGCGGTCGTTGATGGCGTAATAAGCGACGCTGTTACGGGTATAGAAAGTGACCGATGTGTAGGCTTGGCTCACCGGCGCGATCAGCTTGAGCGAACCGCCGGTCAGATCGTAGCGGCACACCGCCGTGGCGAAGGCCGGATCCATGAACGGCATGATCGCCTTGTCGGGTGTCGGCGCCGGCAGCGGCGCCATGGTATTCACCGGCGTCAGCGGAACGAGCCGCGAATAGGCATCCTGCTTTGCCGCCTGCGGCAAGGCGAGCACGGTCGAGAGATGCACGACGCCGCCGAGCAGGATCGCGGCGAGGAGCCACATCAGCGCGCGGATCATGAGCAGCCCTTCCGCACGATGGCCGGCATCGGTCCTTCTTTGGTCGTCCGCGTGGCGACGCCGATCGGCGTGTCGTAGAGACGCCAGACCAACACGAATTGCTCGATGCCGCCGGTCGGCAGCCAATTGCCGGGGCGCGCCAGCGGCGCCACCGCGATGGAAAAGCGGCCGTCGTTATCGCGCAGGATTTCATCGCTGGTGAAGCCGTGCCGATCGATGGTGTTGGCGACCAGCCGGCCTTCGGGGTCGTACAGGGTCACGGTCCAATAGCGCGCCGCCGGCGTCATCCCGCTGATCACGAAAGTGCAACGCCCGTCGAAATTCTGTCCGGTGTCGTCGGTATGGGCGTAAAAGGTGATGCCGTCGCCGACCCCGGTCGGCAACTCGCCCGAGCGCGCGATGCTGGCGCGGGCATAAGGATCGATGTCGACCGATCCGGTCTTCGGCCACGCCGTCCAGGCGCCGACCGTCAGCGATCCGAAGGCGACGCCGCGTGTCAGCGTGAACCATGTGGCGCCGAGGCCGAGCGCGGCCGCGATCAGCAACGTAAAAAACGAACCGAACAAGAGGCGCATGGGCTCTAATCGCCGCGCGCTGCCGCGCGGTCGGCTGCGTTCGCGAAGGTGTCCGTGCGATTGCCGGCGCTGCTGTGCTCGTCGGCTGGCGCCAGCGCCGCCGCAGGGGCGCCTTGCCGAGTGAGCGCGCGGCCGGCGTCGTCAAGCATATGCTCGACTTGGATGAGCGCCTCGGTGCCCTTGCGCGTCAGCAAGGCCGGGTGCGGCTCCTCGCTGCCCTTGAAGGACGTGTCGGTCATGGTCGGGGCATGTTCGGGCGGCGGCAGGCCGGGCAGCGGCCGCAATTCGATGCCCTGATGCGCATAGGCCATGATGTTGTGCCAGGTCATGGCGGGGAGCGTGCCGCCGGTCATGCGCTTGGTCGGCGAATAGTCGTCATTGCCCATCCACACCGCGCCGACGAAGTTGCCGGTGTAGCCGACGAACCAGGCGTCGCGCCAACTATTGGTGGTGCCGGTCTTGCCGGCGACCTTTATGCCGTCGAGCTGCGCCCGCTTGCCGGTGCCGTTTTCCACCACCGAATTCATCATCTTGATCATGTTCAGCGCGACTTCCGGACTGATCACTTGTTTCGGCTTCGGACCGTCGCGATCGAACCGCCAGACCAATTGGCCGCTGCCGGTGCGCACTTCGAGCGCCGCATGCGGCACCACGGCGCGGCCGAGATTGGGGAACGTCGCGTAAGCCACTGCGTGCTCGTAGACGTAAACTTCGTCGGCGCCGATCGGCAGCGACGGCGTGTCCGGGAGCGGCGCGTGGATGCCGAAATTACGCGCGGTCTGCACGATCATGGCGCGGCCGAGTTTTGGATTGCCGTTGCCGAGCATGATCGAGAGCTTGACCGGGATGACATTGACCGAATGGGTGATCGCTTCCATCAGGGTGATCGATCCTGAATAGCCGCCGGAATAATTGTGCGGACACCAATTGCCGATGCAAACCGGTGAATCGACGACGACGGAATTGGGCGTGAAGCCGTTGGCGAGCGCGGTGGCGTAGACATAGGGCTTGAACGAAGAGCCCGGCTGGCGCAGCGCGTCGGTGGCGCGATTGAATTGGCTGGCGCCGTAATCGCGGCCGCCGATCATGGCGCGGATGCCGCCGTCGAGATCGGCAAACACCGCCGCCGCCTGGCTCGCGCCGTAGTCGTGGCCGTATTGGCGCAACTGAGACTCGACTTCGTGCTCGGCGTAGCGCTGCATATTGGAATCGAGCGCGGTGCGCACCACGAAGTAACGGTCGGTCACCGATTTCGGGAGGGTGTCGACGAGCTTTTTCATCTCGTCGAAGGCGTAGTCGAGGTAATAATTCGGCGCATCCTCGGCGGTGCGATCGATCGGCGTCGCCGGATTGCGCCGCGCGCCATAGACCTGACCTTCGGTCATGAATCCGTTCTGCACCAGATTATCGAGCACGACATTGGCGCGGGCGCGCGCGGCCGGCAGATTGACCAGCGGCGAAAATTTGGTCGGCGCCTTGAACATGCCGGCGAGCATCGCCGCTTCCGGCAGCGTGACGTCGCGCACCGATTTGCCGAAATAATACTGGGCCGCGGCGTCGACGCCGAAGGCTCCGCCGCCCAGATAGGCGCGGTCGAGATAGAGTTTCAGGATCTCGTTCTTCGCCAGATGCGCTTCGAGCCACAGCGCCAGGAAGGCTTCGTTGATCTTGCGCGACAGGGTGCGTTCATTGGAGAGGAACAGGTTCTTGGCGAGCTGCTGGGTCAGCGTCGATCCGCCCTGCACCACGCCGCCGGCTTGGGCATTGGTCATCAAGGCGCGGAAGGTGCCTTGGAGATCGATGCCAAAATGCTCGTAGAAGTGCCGGTCCTCGGTGGCCAGCACCGCCTTGATCAGGTGATCGGGAAATTCGTCGAGCGGCACCGATTCATTGTGCTTGATGCCGCGGTTGCCGATCTCGTTGCCGTAACGGTCGAGGAAGGTGACGGCGAGATCAGACTTCTTCAGCCAATCGTCGTCGGAGGTCTGGCGGAAGGCAGGCATCGCCAGCGCGACCATGAGCACGAGGGCGCCTGAACCCAGCGTCGCCATTTCCGACAGCGGTTCGACGATAAGCCAGCGCCGCCAGCCGGCGACATGGCTCTTGTCCATGAAAGCCGTAAAGCGCTCGTAGACTTCGCGGGTCCATTTGCCGCTCTGGAACACCGCGGAGTCGATCCGGGCGTCCATATCGAGCAAAAGCCGCTTGAATCTGGGCCGCCAGTCGTCACCCGGATCGGGGAACATGTCCGTCACAACAGCGCGCTCCGGGAATCGCGTATCACAGGAGTTGGACCCACTTAGCGTCTCTTTCTAGCCGACCGGGGTTTTGCCGGCCAATAGGCCATCATCCAAGCTTTAGTGGACTGCGGCCCGGCGGCCAATGCGCGGATAAACACAGGGTGAATGGTAATTGCGGGTAAATTTGGCATAGCTTGGCGGCAAAGGCAGACAAGGCGGTAGAACAGCATGGCAACTCAAGATCCGGCGCCCGACGAAGTTCCGTTCTGGAAGCGGAAGTCGTTGGCGCAAATGACGGATTCGGAATGGGAGAGCCTGTGCGACGGCTGCGGCAAATGCTGCCTCAATAAGCTCGAGGAAGAGGAGACCGACCGGACCTATTATACGGATGTCGGCTGCCGGCTCCTGGACGGGGAGACCTGCCGCTGCCGCGACTACAAGCACCGCCTCAAACAGGTCGAGGACTGTGTGCGGCTCACCCCGCGGAACCTGAAAACCATCTCCTGGCTGCCCCCCTCCTGCGCCTATGTGCGGCTCGCGCAGGGCAGGGACCTGTACTGGTGGCACCCCCTGGTCTCCGGCGATCCCGAGACCGTGCACACGGCCGGCGTGTCGGTGCGCGGCCGTGTGACCGCCTCGGAGGCGGACGTCCCCGACGAAGACCTCGAGGATTACATCGTGAGCTGGCCGCTGAAACTGCCGAAGGCGGCGCGGCGGCCACGTTAGGTCCGTACGGCCCGGTAGGCAGTCCTGCTCTGCGCCCAAGCCTGTTGCATTGTGTGGCCGCGAACGCCAAGTGATGCCGGCCAAGCCGAAATCCGAGATGACCAGCGAAATCGCCCCCGAGGACGTCCACAGTATCGCCCCCGATCGGGAACCGCATGCGTTTGCCGGAACGGCATCTGCGGGTTCGGCGGCGCACGCGCCCACCCCCCTCAACCACGCCGCGGTGCGGACGATCGTCGCCGGCATCATGCTGGCGATGTTCCTCTCCGCGCTGGAGCAGACCATCGTGGCGCCGGCGCTGCCGGCGATCGGCAAAAGCCTGGGCGGCATCGATGATCTCTCCTGGGTAGTCACCGCCTATCTGCTCGCGGCGACAGCCGCGACGCCATTGTTCGGCAAGCTATCCGACATTTACGGCCGGCGCGTCATTCTTCTCACTGCGATCGCGATCTTTATCGCCGGTTCGGTGGCCTGCGCACTGGCGCCGTCGATCTGGATGCTGATCCTCGGCCGCGGTCTGCAAGGGCTCGGCGGCGGCGGCCTGTTGCCGACCGCGCAGACCATCATCGCCGATCTATTGTCGCCGCGGGAGCGTCCCGTCGTGCAGGGCCGCACCGCGATCATGTTCATGATCGCAAGCATCCTCGGCCCGGTGCTGGGCGGGTTGTTGACCGACCACCTGCACTGGTCGTTGATTTTCTGGATCAATCTGCCGCTCGGCCTGCTCGCGCTGGTCATGACCGAACGGGCTTTGCGCAACTTGCCGCGCCATCACCGGCCGCATCAACTCGACGTGCTCGGCGCATTGTTGCTGGTCGGCGCCGCGCTGTCGCTGATGCTGGCGCTCGCTTGGGGCGGCACGCATTACCCCTGGACCTCGGCGCGCATCGTTACGCTGATGGGAGCGTCGGTGGCCTTGTGGCTCCTATTCGCAGTGCGGCTCTTGACCGCGCGCGAGCCGTTCATCCCGCTTGCGATCTTGCACGGCCGGGTGACGTCGACGATCACCGGAGCGGCGTTCTTCAGCGTCGGCACCATTATCGGCATCACGATCTACATGCCGCTGTATTGCCAGACAGTGCTCGGCGCATCGGCGAGCCTGTCCGGATTTGCCTTGATTGCGTTCATGGCCGGCACTGTGCTCGGCGCCCAGATCGTCGCCCGGATGATGGTGCGGATTACACATTACTTGCGGCCGCCGCTCATCGGCCTGGCGATCGCCGCGAGCGCACTCGTCATGTTTGCCGTGGACCCCGCCGGCTATTCGCTCGGCGAGGTCGGTTGCCTGTTGTTCGCCGTGGGCTTCGGACTGGGGCCGATGTATCCGGTCAGCACGATCGTCATGCAGAACGGCGTCAAGCCGCATCAGATGGGAACGGCGACCGGCACGCTGAACTTCTTCCGTACGCTGGGCGGCGCCATCATTGTCGCGGTGTTCGGCGCCATCGTTCTCGGCGGCGGCACCGATGGCACAGGAGTCAAGACGCTGGAACAGATCGCGGTGAGTCATGGCAACATGGCGCCGGCCTTCCACTGGGTCTTTATCGCGGCGGCGATCTGCATTGCCATTTCGTTTCTGTGCCTGCTGGCGGTCGAGGAGCGGCCGCTGCACGGGCCGGTTCGCCTCGCTCAAGACGCGGCGGAATAGCCGAGCGCATAGCTGCCCTCGCGGCCGGTCCCTTGCATCGCCCCAGCGCGGAGCGCAAAGCTTGGCGTTTCATCGGGATCACGCTGATCGTGTCGCTCGCAACATCGTCCAACAAAAAGACCGGCGAATCGCTGACGCGAGCGGGGGGGCAGGCGGCCGCACCGAGGGACGACACGGCTGATGCCGCCGCCGCGCGAAAACTCGGCAAGCGCGAGGTCCTCACCATCATCAGCGGGCTGGCGCTCGCCATGTTTTTGTCCGCGCTCAATCAGACCATCGTGGCGACGGCGCTCCCGACCATCGGCCGGGCCTTCAACGATTTCGAGAATCTGTCCTGGGTGGTGATCGCCTATCTGTTGACCTCGACCGTGGTCGCGCCGCTCTATGGCAAGCTCAGCGACATCTACGGCCGGCGCGGCATGATGCTGGTGGCGCTCGGCGTCTTCATGGCGGGGTCGGCTGCCGCCGCCGCGGCGCCGAGCATGATCATGCTGATCCTCGCCCGCGGTTTGCAAGGCATCGGCGGCGGCGGCATCGTGCCGCTCTCACAATCGATCATCGCCGACGCGGTGCCGCCGCGCGAGCGGGGCTACTACCAGGCCTATACGGGTTCGATCTGGGTCCTCGCCGGCGCCGGCGGGCCGGTGCTTGGCGGCGTCATCGCCGAGCATCTGCATTGGTCGATGATTTTCTGGCTCAATGTGCCACTGACACTGGCCGCAGCCTTGCTCTCGCACCGGCAGCTCAAGCTCCTGCCGCGTCACGAGCGCGCGCACAAACTCGACCTTGTCGGCGCCGGACTGATGATGCTGTCGGCGGTCGCGCTGCTGTTGGCGCTGACCTGGGGCGGCACGCGCTATCCATGGCTGTCAGGACAGATCGTGACACTGACGGTCGCGGCGGCGGCGCTGTCGGCCCTGTTCATCTGGTGGGTGCTGCGCGCCCCGGAGCCGTTTTTGCCGATTGCGGTATTGACCAATCCGGTGATGCGGATCGGCTCGATCACGGCGTCCTGTTCGCAAGGCGTGTCGATCGGGCTGACGATTTTTGTGCCGCTTTATTATGAGTTGGTGCACGGACTATCGGCGAGCGATTCCGGTCTGGCGCTGATCCCGATCATGGTGATGGTGACGCCGGGTTCATTCATGTCGAGTCGCGCCATGCTCTACACCGAGCACTATAAGCGCGTGCCGATGGTGCTTCTGACCCTCGGCGCGGTGGCGGTCGGAGCGCTGGCCTTCGATCCGCTGATGCCGCTATGGGGCGTCTTGGTGGTGATGGGTTGCGTCGGCCTCGGCGCTGGCAGCTCGTACCCGACCGTCACGGTGTCGATCCAGAACGCGGTAGCGCATCGCCAGGTCGGCATCGCCATGGGGACGATGAACTTCTTCCGGGCGCTGGCGAGCGCCTTCGTGGTCGCCGTGATGGGGGCGATCATGCTGGCTGGCCTCGGGGCCGCGCCGCAGCGCGGGGCCGTGTCCTCGACGGTGGTCACTGCTGCAGTCGGGGCCTCGCCCGAGCAACTCGTCCGCACCTTCGGCATTATCTTTGGCGTGGCAGCGGGTTTCCTGGTGCTCGGCATCATAGCTCTCGTTGCAATGGAAGAGCGGCCGTTGCGGGCGACCGTCATTGATCCGGCCGGCCACGAACCATCGGCGCAACCCGCCGAATAGCTCCAGCGGCCATATGCGTCTAAGCTTTACTAAAATAAAACGGGAGGAACTCATGACTCGCATGTCAATCGCGACAGCCGCCGCGCTTCTGCTCGGCGTTGTGGCGGCCCATAGCGCGACCATTATCGACGATTGGGCAAACGCAAAATTCCCGGCACCGCCGCAGCTCAAGCCGGTGACGCTGGTGTCGACCGAGACCGCGCTCCTGGTCATGGATTTCACCGTGCAGACCTGCACCGCCGAGCGCCGCAAGCGTTGCGCCGACTCGGTGCCGAAGGTGAAGGCTTTCGTCGAGGCGGCACGGGCTAAAGGCGCGCTCATCATCTATAGCGTCGCGGTGCCGGGCTCGGTGCCCGCAGACGTGCTCAAGGAACTCGCTCCTGGAGCGGGCGAGCAAGTGCTGCCGCCGCTCGGGCCCGACAAATTCATCAACAGCGATCTGGAGAAGACCCTGCACGACAAGGGCATCAAGACGGTGGTGGCGATGGGGACGCAGGCACAGACCTCGGTGCTGCACACCGGCGGCGAGGCGGCGCTGCGCGGCTTCAAGGTGATCGTTCCGGTCGACGCGATGTCGGCGGACGATCTGTTTCCCGAGCTTTACACCGCCTGGCACCTCGCCAATGCGGCGCGCATCAGCAATCAGGTGACGCTGACGAGGCTCGACATGATCGGGTTTTAGCTTTCGCACTCCAGGCGGCGTCAGGGCGCAAGCGGCGAGCCGAGTGCGCGGGCGGTGTCGAGTATCCAAGCCCGATAACGCATCAGCGGCGTGATGCCGGTCAGGCCGCCGCAGCCGCCGGTCAGGGTCGGACCGGTCGACCAACTCACGAGGCCGATGATGATGGGGCCGCCGTTACCGTCGCGGAACGCCGGCGCACCGGAATCGCCAGTGCAGGCGCCGAGGCCTGGTCGCAGGCCTTTGGTCGCGGGATCGAACAGCCGGACCTCGAGCGAACTCGGATGGCCGGTGACCGCGAGTGTCGCTTCGCGCAGGATGCCGTCGAGACGATCGTCGCCGCGTTTGCTGACGCCATAGCCGGCGACCGCGACCGTGTCGCCAATGGCGACGGTCTCGGCGTCGCCCGCAAGTCGCGCTGGCGGGATGCGGGCCGGCAAGGGTTCCGTGAGCTTGAGCAGCGCCACGTCGGCGGTCGCAAGGTGAGCGAAAAGGCGTTTCAGGTCGAATTGCGGATGGCGCTCGATCCGCGCGATATCCTTGAGGTCAGGCTTTTCGCCCGGCTTGTTGCCCATCAGCTTGTAGTCGGCGCCGGGCTGCACGCAATGCGCCGCGGTCAGCAACAGGTCGCGCCCAATGGCGGTCGCGGTGCAGACGGTTCCATGGGAGCCGAGGATCATCACCACTGAGCGTCCGGCATCCGCCGCCGCCGCAGGCGCACCGCCGACCATGGCATTCGCCCCGGCCGGAGCCATAACGAATAAAGCGCCGATTGTGATGGCGCTGACCGTGGAGCGAGCCAAACGGGACACCCGCGCGGGCAACTGTTTCAAGCCTGTCATCGGCCTCCTCATGCGCCAGCGGCCCGCACCCGCTATATCAGCCGTTCAGGTCAGGTTCACAGCCCGGCGCTTAGAAAATCCGCCATGGCCACCCAAAAGCGATTCGCCGTCGTCCTTTTGTCCGGACTCGCGCTGGCTTGCGCGGCCGGCCTGATGCCGGTTGCGGCGCCGGCGTGGGCCGAGGAACTCGCTCATCCGGCCGTCCCAGCCGAAACCGAGCACACATGCCTGAACCAGAAAGAGCGTCGCGCCGAGGCCGAATCCGGTAAGCTCGTTAAGCTCGGCGTCGCGATGCATGCGGCGCGGGCCCGAATGCCCGGAACCGTGGTGCGGGCGCGGCTCTGCCACGGCGACTTTGCCGGTAAGGACGGCGGGCTTGTCTACGTGCTGACAGTGCTCGCGCATGATGGCAAAGTGGCGCAGATTGCCGTCGACGCCGTAAAAGGCACCCTGGTCGGCGGCCTCTAGGACCGGCCAGACTTTTAGGCGGAGCAATCATTGCGGCTTCTCGTTGTCGAGGACGATCCCGATCTTAATCGGCAGCTCGCAACCGCGCTGACCGATGCCGGTTATGTGGTCGACCGCGCCTTCGACGGCGAGGAAGGCCATTACCTCGGCGAGAGCGAGCCCTACGACGCCGTCATTCTCGACATCGGTCTGCCGAAGATGGACGGCATTTCGGTGCTGGAAGCCTGGCGGCGCGCCGGCCGCGCCATGCCGGTCTTGATCCTGACCGCGCGCGACCGTTGGAGCGACAAGGTCCAGGGTTTTGACGCCGGCGCCGACGACTATGTCGCAAAACCCTTCCATCTCGAGGAGGTTCTGGCGCGGGTGCGCGCGCTGCTGCGCCGCTCCGCCGGTCACGCCAAGAGCGAATTCACTTGCGGCCCGGTGCGCCTCGATACCCGCACCGGCCGCGTCGCCGTCGACGGTAATCCGGTCAAGCTCACTTCGCACGAATACCGCCTGTTGTCTTATTTGATGCACCATACCGGCCGCGTGGTGTCGCGCACCGAGCTTGTCGAGCATCTCTACGACCAGGACTTCGATCGCGATTCGAACACCATCGAAGTCTTCGTCGGCCGCATTCGCAAGAAGCTCGGCGTCGACGTGATCCAGACGGTACGCGGCCTCGGCTATTTGCTGACGCCTCCCGATGCGCGCTAATTCGCTCGCGCTGCGCCTGTTCATCTGGGCCACCGGCTGGACCGTGGTCATTCTCATCGTCACCGGCATCGCGCTGTCGACGCTCTACCGGCATGCCGTCGAGCGTTCGTTCGACCGAAGACTCGATGTCTATCTGCGCACGCTGGTCGCCGATGTCGCCTCGCCCGAGGAAGGCGCCGACAAATATCCACAGTCGATCGGCGAGCCGCTGTTCGAACTGCCGCTGTCGGGCTGGTATTGGCAGGTGACACGACTCGATACCAAGGCGCCCGAGATACATTCCTCGCGTTCGCTGTGGGATTCAAATCTGCCGCGGCTGCCGGACGCGAATTCAGTCGCCGCGTCGGAATACCGGCAAGGCTATGCGCGAGGCCCCGAAGATCAGGATTTGCGCATGGTCGAGCGCAATGTCGATCTCGGCACCGACGGCCGCTATTTGATCGCGGTGGCGGGCGACGCTTCCGAGATCGACGACGAGACCCATAGCTTCGATCGCGCCATCGGCTTTACCTTCGCCGCCTTGACCGTCGCTTTGTTGTTGACGACGGCGCTGCAGGTCCGCTTCGGGCTGGCGCCGCTGACGCGTATCTCGCAAAGCCTTGCCGCCATCCGTTCAGGCCGTGCCGAGCGGCTCGAGGGCGAGTTTCCGGTCGAGATCGCTTCGCTCGCGCGCGAGACTAATGCCTTGATCGATGCCAATCGGGAAATCGTCGAGCGCGCGCGGACCCATGTCGGCAATCTGGCGCATGCGCTGAAGACGCCGCTGTCGGTCCTCGTCAATGAGGCGGCCGCCCGCGGCAACGATCCGCTGGCGCATAAGGTGTTGGAGCAGACCGACATCATGCGCGATCAGGTGGCCCGCCAGCTCGAACGCGCGCGGCTCGCCGCGCGCTCGACCGTGATCGGCACGCTGATCGACGTGCCGCCGGTGGTGACTGCGCTCGCCCGCACCATGGAGAAGCTGCACCACGCCCGCGACATCGCCATCGACATCGACGTGCCGGAGCACGCGCGGTTTCGCGGCGAGCAGCAGGACCTCGAAGAGATGATCGGCAATCTCGTCGACAACGGTTGCAAATGGGCGCTGTCGCGCGTGGCGATCGAAGTGACGGCCGAACCGGCGGCGGCCAACGACGCCAAACCCCGCGTGCGCATCATCGTCGACGACGACGGGCCGGGCCTTGCCCCCGCCGAGCGTGAGCGCGTGGCGCAGCGCGGCCAACGGCTCGACGAGACCAAGCCGGGCTCGGGCTTGGGCCTTTCCATCGTGGTCGAGCTGGCCGGACTTTACGGCGGCGTGCTGACGCTCGGCACCGCGCCCATCGGCGGCCTGCGGGCGGAGCTGGCGCTGCCGGGGGGATGACGGCGTGGTCTCACCGCCGCTAATATCGGGCTCCGATCGATGCCTGACCGCCGGACCATGCGAGGGGAGCAAGCCCATGAGCTACGACACCATCACCGTCACCCCTTCGACGCCGCATATCGGGGCCGAGATCGGCAATATCGATCTCACCAGGCCGCTCACCAATCGGCAGGTGGAGGAAGTGCACGACGCCATCATCGCGCATGGCGTCGTCTTCATCCGCGACCAGAAAATCGATTTCGATGCACATGAGCGTTTCGTGCGTTATTTCGGCGAGCCGCACATCCATGTCGGCGGCAAGGGCACGGCGTCGCGGACCATTCCCGGCCACCCCGCCATCCGGCATCAATATTTCGACGCCAAGTCGAAGCGAGTGTCGGGCGAGGAATGGCACTCCGATCAGAGCTGCGCCGAGATTCCGCCGATGTATAGCGTGCTCTATCAGGACATCATTCCGCCGAACGGGGGCGGCGATACGATGTTTGCGTCCGCCGCCAAGGCCTATGACGAATTAAGCGACGGCATGAAGACCTATCTCGAGGGCAAGACCGCGACGCATGACGGCTCGCGCGTCTTCGACAAGAATGCCGACGTTTATCCGGTCGCGGTTCACCCGGTCGTCGTTCGCCATCCCGAAAGCGGCCGCAAGGTGCTATTCGTCAACCGCGAGTTCACGAGCCACATCAACGAAGTGCCGGCGGCCGAAAGCCGCGGCGTGCTGGAATTCCTCTACGACCACATCGCCCGGCCGCATTGGAGCATGCGCTTTCATTGGAGCGCCAATGCGATCGCGTTCTGGGACAATCGTTGCACCCAGCATTACGCGATCTGGGATTACTGGCCGAACGTGCGCTCGGGCTACCGCATGTTCGTGAAGGGTACCGAGCGGCCGCTGGCGGCCTGACGACAAGGTCCAGGCGACAAAGATCGACCCTGGTGGTCGCGGCCACCGACCGTATAATGGCGATCCCGCGACAACGGCAAAACAAACTATGCCGTGCGCGCATAGGGGAGGGGTATCCAATGACATTATCACGCCGCCGCCTGGTAACGGCGAGCGCTTCCGCACTGATGGTAGGTAGTGTCGGCGCGCCGTTTGTGGCTCGTGCCCAACAGGCGCAGTGGACTTACAAATACGCCAACAATCTGCCCGATACGCATCCCATGAATGCGCGGGCGCGCGAAATGGCGGCGGCCATCAAAGCGGAGACCAATGGCCGCTTCGAGCTGCAGATTTTCCCCTCGAGCCAGCTCGGCTCCGATACCGATACGTTGAGCCAGATCCGCTCCGGTGGCGTCGAATTCTTCACGCTGTCGGGATTGATCCTTTCGACGCTGGTGCCCGCGGCATCGATCAACGGCATGGGCTTTGCGTTCCCGGATTACGACACGGTCTGGAAGGCCATGGACGGCGACCTCGGCACCTATGTGCGCGCGCAGATCGCCAAATCCGGTCTCGTCGCCATGGAGAAAATCTGGGACAACGGCTTCCGCCAGACCACCACATCGACCAAACCGATCCAGACGCCGGAGGATTTTCGCGGCATGAAGCTGCGGGTGCCGCCGTCACCGTTGTGGACGGCGATGTTCAAGGCCTTCGATGCGGCGCCGGCCTCGATCAATTTCAATGAAGTCTATTCGGCACTGCAGACCAAGATCGTCGACGGCCAGGAAAATCCGCTGGCCATCATCGCAACCGCAAAACTCTACGAAGTGCAGAAATATTGCTCGCTGACCAATCACATGTGGGACGGGTTTTGGTTCCTGGCGAACCAGCGCGCTTGGCAAGCACTGCCCGACGACGTGCGAGCAACAGTCGCCAAGAATATCAATGCCGCCGGTGTGAAGGAGCGCGAGGACGTCGCCAAGCTCAACGCTAATCTGCAGCAGGACCTGACCAGCAAAGGCCTCATTTTCAACCGGCTCGATGCGGCGCCGTTCCGCGAAAAGCTCAGGACGGCGGGCTTCTACAGCGAGTGGAAGAACAAATACGGCGATGAGGCATGGGGCTTGCTCGAGAAATCGGTAGGCAAGTTGGCGTGACGGCGGCGGAAGAACCGCGCAGTCTGCCGCTGGAAAAAGGGGCGGACAGGCTCGCTATCGTCGCGACACTCGATCGGACGCTCGGCGCGGTCGTGGAGCTGTTGGCGGCCGGCTTGGTGGCGGCTGAGATCGTCATTCTGTTTGGCGGCGTCATCTCGCGCTATGTATTCGATCGGCCGCTGGTCTGGTCCGACGAACTGGCGTCGACGCTGTTTCTTTGGCTCGCGATGCTCGGTGCGGTCATCGCCTTTCGGCGCGATGAGCATATGCGGATGACGGCCTGTGTCGGGCTGTTGGCGCCGGCACGACGGGCCTTGCTCGACGCCTTCGCGACAAGCGCGGCACTGGCATTCCTGCTGCTGATCGCCCGGCCGGCCTACCAATACGCCCTGGACGAATTGCCGATTACCACATCGGCGCTCGAGATCACCGACGCCTGGCGAGCCGCCGCTTTGCCGGTCGGGATCGCTTTGATGATTGGGTTCGCCGTTATCCGGCTGGCGCGCTCAGGCTCGCCGCTGTCGCTTGCCGTCGGGCTTGGCGGGGCTGCGATCATCGTTGCTTTGTTCTGGCTCGCTGCGCCCGTCTTTCTCCGGCTCGGCAATTACAACCTCCTGATATTTTTTGTCGGCGTCGTCGCCGCCGCCGTATTCGCCGGTGTACCGATCGCGTTTGCATTCGGACTCGCGATCTTCGGCTATCTGGCGCTCGCCACCCATACGCCGCTCGAAGTGCTGGTCGGCCGCATGGATGAGGGCATGAGCCATCTCATTCTGCTCGCGGTGCCGCTGTTCGTCTTTCTCGGGCTTTTGATCGAGATGACCGGGATGGCGCGCGCCATGGTGGCGTTCCTGGCGAGCCTTCTCGGCCATGTGCGCGGTGGGCTGCACTATGTGCTGGTCGCCGCAATGTATCTGGTTTCCGGAATCTCGGGCTCGAAAGCCGCCGACATGGCCGCGGTCGCGCCCGTGTTGTTTCCGGAAATGAAAGCGCGCGGCGCGCGGCCCGGCGACCTCGTCGCGCTGTTATCGGCGACCGGTGCGCAAACCGAGACCATCCCGCCGAGCCTCGTCCTCATCACCATCGGGTCGGTGACCGGCGTGTCGATCGCGGCGCTGTTCACCGGGGGACTTCTGCCAAGCATAGTCTTGGCGTTCTTGCTGTGCGTTGTCGTGCGCTGGCGCTACCGGTCCGAGGCGACGAGCCACGTCATCCGCGCTACGCGTCGCGAGATCGCCCGAAATCTCGTGATCGCTTTGCCGGCGCTGGCGCTGCCGTTCCTGATCCGCGCCGCCGTGGTTGAAGGGGTCGCGACCGCGACCGAGGTGTCGACCATCGGCATCGCCTATTCGGCGGTTGCGGGTCTCGTTCTTTACCGCCAGTTCGATTGGGCAGCGCTGCGGCCGATGCTGGTAGCGACCGCCTCCCTGTCCGGCGCGATCCTCCTCATCATCGGCACGGCGACTGGAATGGCCTGGGGACTGACGCAGTCGGGCTTCTCGCGCACGCTAGCCTCGGCGATGACCGGTTTGCCCGGCGGCGCGGCAACTTTCATGGCGGCGTCGATCGCCGTGTTCGTCGTGCTCGGCTCGGTGCTGGAAGGCATCCCGGCGATCGTGCTGTTCGGCCCGCTTCTGTTTCCCGTTGCACGGGCGGTCGGCATCCACGAGGTGCACTACGCCATGGTGGTGATCCTGGCGATGGGAGTAGGGCTGTTCGCGCCGCCATTCGGCGTCGGCTACTATGCCGCCTGCGCGATCGGCCGCGTCGAGCCGGCGGCGGGCATGCGGCCGATCATGGGCTACATGGCGGTTTTGGTGGTCGGAACGATCATCGTCGCGGCCGTGCCTTGGCTATCGATCGGCTTTCTCAAATAGCGCTACTCGGCACGCAAAACCGCGACGGCTCAATCGAGCGTCACATGCGCTTGATTGATGACCCGCTTCCAGCGCGCGGCGTCGTCGCGGAAATAAAGCACGGTCTGCTGCACCGTGCCGCCGACCGGCTCGGCGGAAAGATCGGCAAGGCGTTTGAGAATATCGGGATCGTGCAGAGCCTCGTTGACGGCGGCGTTGATCTTTTCGGCAATCGCGCTCGGTGTATGCGGCGGCGCAACGATAGCGTACCAGGCGGCGGACGAAAATCCGGGCAGCGTTTCGGCAATCGCCGGCTTATCGGGCATGCTCGCCATCCGTTTTGGCGACGCGACCGCGATCAGTTTCAATTTGCCCGCGTTTACCAGCTGCATCGAGACGCCGAGATTGTCGAACATGCAATCGACATTGCCGCCGACGAGGTCGTTGAGCGCCGGCGCCGAACCGCGATAGGGCACGTTCTGCAGTTTCACATGCGCCATCATCTGGAAAAGTTCGGAGGTCAGGTGCGACGTCGTGCCGTTGCCCTGCGTGGCGTCGGTCACCTTGCCAGGATTGGCTTGTGCATAAGCGATGAAATCCTTCACCGTGTTGGCGGCGATTTTATCCGGATTGACCACGAGCGCGTTGGGGACGCGACCGATGACGACGATCGGCACGAATTGGTCGGGATCGAAGTCGAGATGCGGATAAAGGTTTTGATTGATCACCAGCGGCGGCGGGGGCGATGCCAGAAAAGTGTAGCCGTCGGGATCGGACTTGGCGACGAATTCGGCGCCGATATTGCCGCCGGCGCCGGCGCGGTCGTCGATGATCACCGACTGCCCCCACTTGCGCGACAGCCATTCGGCGAGGATGCGCGGCACCACATCCGCGGTGCCGCCGGCGGGAAACGGCACCACGATCTTCACCGTGCGCATCGGATAATCGGCAGCCCTTGTCGGCAGCGTCGGCAGGCCGCTGAGCGCAAGCGCCAAACAGGGCGTGACCCAACTCAGGCACCGCAAGGCGGTGGCGCGCTTATCCGGCATCGGGCTCTCGCTGCTGAAGGTGTGCGGAAATTGGCAATGGAACTTAGCCAATGCCCGGGTATGCCGCCAGTGCAGCGACGACCCGCCTGCGCTGGCCGCGCCTCGGTCGACAGAGTTTCGCCCTAATGACACTCTTTGCTCCGGCGGGGAGGGCGCCATGACGGCAAGGCGATGGCTCAGGGCGAGCGTGGTCGGGGTGAGTCTCGCTATCGCGCTCGCCGCTTGTTCGGCCGATTCCGGTCCGAAGCAGGTCACCGGCACGGCGGCTGGCGCTGTCGTTGGCGGATTAATCGGCAACGCTGTCGGCGGCAGCGCTGGAAACCGATTTGCCGGAACGGTGATTGGCGCTGCGGTCGGCGGCCTTCTCGGCAACCGCATCGGGGCAGCCCTCGACGACGAAGACAAGCGCCGTGCCTATGCAGCGCAGATGCAGGCGCTCGAAACCGGTCCGTCCGGCGCGCCGGTTGCCTGGCGCAATCCGGACTCCGGACGCTATGGCAATGTCGTCCCCGGACCGGCCTACCAGGCAAGCGGCGCATCGTGCCGCAGTTACACCCAGACAATATTCATCGACGGCACGCCGCAGACCGAGCGCGGCGCTGCCTGCCGTAATCCGGACGGCAGTTGGAGCGCCGTGAACTGATCGCGTCGATCCACTGTGACAGTTCAACGACTCCGCGCGCGAAAATCGGCCGTGTGTTTTGCGGCCCCATACTTGCGTCGCACGGCTGAGTTTGATCTTCTAGCGCCGGGGCGCTGGAGCGGCTTCTTCAGAAATTTTGGAGAAATGAAAATGCGTGCAGCGCATTTGGCAGTCGCAGTAGCTTTGCTCATGGGCTTGGCCGGTTGCAGCAAAGGCCCGCAAGGCGATGCAGGTCCCGCCGGGCCGCAGGGCCCGAAAGGCGAAGCAGGGCCTGCGGGTCCGGCCGGTCCGCCCGGCCCGGCAGGTCCGGCAGGACCACAAGGTCCCCAGGGCGTGCCGAGCCCGAGCATCCGGGTCGTCAAATCCGACTGCACGTCGGGGTGTACGGTCCAGTGCCAAGACAACGAAGTTCTGGTCACCGCTTACTGCGGACCGACGCGCAATCAGGCTCAGTTCCTCGGCGAAAAAGGAGCCTCCTGCGGTCCGGAGGCAAGCCCGGCCAACGCTCCGCTTGTCGCGGTCTGCGTCGGCGCGCCGCAATAGGAGCCCCTAAGGCACAGAGCCGGATTCCGGCTGATCGGCTGGCTCGGCCGTTCGAGGCAAGCAACGGCCTCCACAGCCGGTAATCCGGATTGCGCGACCGGCCATCGGTTCCAGCGCGGCTGTCACGGCACCAAGGCCGGCATCGTTTAGTAATTCCTGATGCGTTGCGTAACGCCTTCTTAAGCGCCCGCCGCGTAGAAAGTTAACGGTAAGTTCAGGACGCCGGTCTGCCAATGGCGAACGAGGGTCAACCCGTCGAGCGGTTACGGGACTATCTCCGCACGCTGACGCCGGCGGCGAGGGCTATGCTCGTCCATGAGCTCGAGCGTAGCATGCTGCGCGGCGACGACAGCGCCGGTAACGACCTCATCCTTCAAGAGCTCCGCCGCACCATCCGCGCGGATAGCCAGCCGACCCCGCGCATCGGCGACACCGCGCGCCTGTTCTTTGCTCCGCTCGAGCCGTTTTTGATCGATGCCGCGGCCGACCACAAGCGCCTCGGTCGGATCGCGCGCTTGTCGCTCGAGCCGATCTGGGCGTGGATCGGGCGCGATCTCATTCCGGCCGAAGCCAAGGCCATGGGCGAAGATATCGGCCGCGCGCTCAGCGCCCGCGAGCAGGCCAGAGCCGACCAGTTGGTTCGGGCGCTGCAGGATCGCGCCCTGCAGCGCATGCAGGAGACGATTGCCGCTGTTGCGTCCGACGAACGAGCGCGCCGCCGGCTCGGCGTTCATGTCGGCACGCCGCGCGCGGTCGAGGATCTGACCACGCTGATCGCAATTTTCTCGCTGCGCGACATGCTGGCCGATTTGGCGCGCCGGTTGCCGAACCAAATTCGCGCCTTCGAGGCCGGTCAGGTCGAATCGATCAAATCACTGCTCGATACCGCCGTGACACAATGCTCGATCGACGCCAGTGGGAGCGCGAAGTCCGACATCTTGCTCTACGGTCTCATTTTGGTCGTGAACCGGCTCGCAGCCCCATGGCAGCTGATCCGCATCGCCATCCGCGCCGCCGACAGCGACGACACCGCCCGCATCGGCGCAACTCCCTATGCGGCAGCGGTCGGAATTGTGCTCGGCGACACCGAGGCCATGGTGCGTGAAGTCCGCACCGAGCTCAAATCCGGCCGGCCGATCGCGTCGATGCTCAAAGCCATTCACGATGCGGCGCGGGGGCTGCGCACCGAAATGGAGCTGTCGGTCGACTCGCCGTGGAGCCGCCAATTGGCGGCGATCCGCGCCGATATTTCGGGCCTGCTGAAGGCCGAAATCGAGACCACCCCGGGCTGCGTGCGGCGCCTGCTGCGGCCGCGTCCGGCAAAAGAGATCGCGCCTGGTTCGGTGCTCGATGCCGTCGACGTCAGCGATGCCGAGAACCGAGTGGAGGTCGTCGATGCGTGCCGGCATTATGCCAACGAACTCGCCGTCAACGAAGTGACCACCCGGGCCCATTCGGAGCTTTCGCTCTATCTCGAGACCGGGACCAAGGTCCTGCTCGATTCAATCCGTCATGCCGGCGACGCCGACCGGCCGTTCCGGCAATCTCAGGTCGAAGCGGCGATCCGCTTTTGCCGGACGATATTCGGGGCCGAATATGCAGGGCTTCTGGCCAAGGCCGCCGAGGTTGCGGCGCAGACCGCGGCCGGCGAGCGGAAGTCGGCGCGGGCCTGACCCGCCGCGGCGCCGCAATTCCGCCCGTCAGACCATAAAAGAGCCGCGGTAGTGCGCAATTGCCGCGCTACAAGCGCCATTGCGGCGGCTTGCCCGGCGTGATGTAAACGCGCGGGGCGATGGCGCCGGAGTGTTATACCTCCGGCCGGACTCGACCCATGCAAGCACTCATCCTCTTAAATGTGACGATTTGAATGATTGCGCTTTGGCTCATTCTGGCGGTGATGACCGCAGCGGCCGTCTTCGCCGTGCTGTGGCCGTTGGCGCGCAAGTCGGAAGCCGCACGCGGCGGCAGTGACCGGCTCGTCTACCAGGACCAATTACGCGAGGTCACGCGCGATCGTGAGGCGGGCTTGATCGGCCAAGCGGAGGCGGAATCGGCGCGCGTCGAGATTTCCCGGCGGCTCCTGGCCGCGGCGGATGCCGAAGCCGCGAACCCGGCCGCACCTGCCCCCGTGCAAGCGAGCCGCTACCGGCGCGCGGCGGCGATCGTGGCGATCATCGTCGTGCCGGCCACCGCGATCGGTTTCTATGCGAGCCTCGGCTCACCCGGTATTCCCGCTCAATCCGCCTTCGCCCGCGTGGAAGATCCGCATCAAGGTCAATCCGTCGAGGACCTCGTCAGCAAAGTCGAGGCGCGGCTGACGCGCAATCCGAACGATGGCGCCGGGTGGGAATTGATCGCGCCGGTCTATATGCGGCTTGGCCGCTACGCCGACGCGGTCAACGCGCGGCGGAAATCGATCGCGCTGAACGGTGACACGCCGGCTCGCGAATCCGATCTCGGCGAGGCGCTGGTGGCGGCCGCCGATGGCGTCGTGACCGACGACGCCAAGCAGATATTCCTTCATGCGGTCGCGGGCGACCCGAACGATCCGCAGGCGCGCTATTTCCTCGGCCTTGCCGACGAGCAGGACGGCAACCGCGATGCCGCCGCGAACAAATGGCGCGCCTTGCTCGCATCGGCGCCAAGCGGAGCACCTTGGGCGGATTTCGTTCGCAAAGAGCTTGCGCGGGTGAACGGTCAAGACGCCAGCACTCAAACCGCCGCTGATCAGCCCGCTGCTGGCGGCGGACCGAGCTCAAGCGACGTCGCGGCGGCGGAAAATATGGATTCCGAGCAGCGGGCGGCGATGATCCGCAGCATGGTGCAGCGGCTTGCGGATCGCCTGCATGGTGACGGCAGCGATGTCGAAGGCTGGTTGCGTCTGGTGCGCGCCTATACGGTGCTTGGCGACCGCGATAAGGCCAAAGACGCCGCAGCCGACGCCAGGCGCGCGCTGCAGGATCATCCTGACCAGGTCAAAAAGATCGACGGTTTGGTGAAAGACCTTGGGCTCCAAGGCTGATACGGGAAAAAGGCTGATACGGGAAATTGATGCAGAACAAGAACCGAAAGCTCGGATTGATGCAGGTAGCGTGGCGGAGAACACACCGATGACCCGTAAGCAGCGACGTCTGGTTTTGATCGGCGGCGGGCTCGGCGTCTTGGCCGTTGCCGTTGCGCTGATGCTCAATGCCTTTCGCGACTCCATCGTCTTCTTCAACTCGCCGAGCGACGTGGCCGAAAAGCATGTCTCGCCGGGCACGCGCATCCGGCTCGGCGGACTGGTCAAAGACGGCAGTGTCGTGCACGGCGATAATCTCACCACCCGCTTTGAAGTCACCGACGGCAGAAGCGAAATTCCGGTGAGCTATCAGGGCGTGTTGCCGGATCTGTTTCGTGAGGGTCAGGGCGTCGTCGCCGAGGGCGCGCTCGACCGCGGTGGCGTCTTCGATGCCGATACGATTCTTGCCAAGCATGACGAGAAATACATGCCGAAAGAGGTGGCCGACGCCTTGAAGAAGTCGGGCCATTGGCAGGACGATTATGCGCAACGGCCGGCCGTGCCGGTCGGCCAGAACAAGTGATGCGGAACGCGGATATTCGGCGTAGTCTGACCATTCGCAACGAGCGGAACCGGAGCACAGGATGATCCCCGAACTCGGCCATTACGCATTGATGCTGGCGCTCGGGCTCTCGCTCATCCAGGGCACCATGCCGATCATCGGGGCACGCACCAACGATCCGGTGCTGATGAGCATGGCGGTGCCGACCGCGCTCGCGCATTTTGCCTTTGTCGCCATAGCCTTCGGCGCGCTCGCTTGGTCTTATTTGACGTCGGATTTCTCGGTGCTCAACGTCTTCGAGAATTCGAATTCGGCGATGCCGTTCCTGTACCGGCTTACCAGCGTCTGGGGCAACCACGAAGGCTCCATGATGCTGTGGGTCTCGATCCTGGCGTTTTTCGGCGCCACCGTGGCGGTTTTCGGCGGCAACCTGCCGGCGACGCTGCGGGCCTATGCGCTCGGCGTGCAGGCCTGGATCGCAGCCGCCTTCCACCTTTTCATCCTGATCACGTCCAATCCGTTTTTACGCATTGCGGACGCGCCGTTGCAGGGTCAAGACCTCAATCCGATCCTGCAGGATCCCGGCCTCGCGTTTCATCCGCCGATGCTCTACCTCGGCTATGTCGGTTTCTCGATCGTGTTTTCCTTTGCCATCGCGGCGCTTCTGGAAGGCCGCATCGATCCGGCCTGGGCGCGCTGGGTGCGGCCATGGATCCTCGGCGCCTGGATGTGCCTGACGCTGGGCATCGCCGGCGGTTCGTATTGGGCCTATTACGAGCTCGGCTGGGGCGGTTTTTGGTTCTGGGATCCGGTTGAAAACGCCTCCCTGATGCCGTGGCTCGCCGGCACCGCGCTGTTGCATTCCGCCGTCGTCATGGAAAAGCGCAGCGCGCTCAAAGTGTGGACCATATTGCTTGCGATCCTCACTTTCTCGCTGTCTTTGATCGGCACGTTTTTGGTCCGCTCCGGCGTGCTCACCTCGGTGCATGCCTTTGCGACCGATCCGCGGCGCGGCATTTTCATCCTCGCCATCCTGGTCATCTTCATCGGCGGCGCGCTTGCGCTTTATGCATGGCGTGCGCCGCTCCTCAAGCAAGGCGGCTTGTTTGCCCCGATCTCGCGCGAAGGCGCGCTGGTTTTCAATAACCTGTTCCTGACGTCGGCTTGCGCTACCGTGTTTGTCGGCACCCTCTATCCGCTCGCGCTCGAGTCGCTGACCGGCGACAAGATTTCGGTAGGCCCGCCGTTCTTCAACGCGACTTTCGGTCCGCTATTCATCCCGCTGATGCTGGTCATGCCGTTCGGGCCGCTGCTCGGCTGGAAGCGCGGGGACATGGTCGCCGCGGCGCAACGCTTGCTGGCGGCGGCTTTGCTTTCGGCGGTCGCCATCGCTGCGGCCTTCGCGCTCGAGCGTGGCGGCCCGGTGCTGGCGCCGTTCGGCGTCGGCATCGCCGTCTTTGTCATGATGGGGGCGGTGACCGACATCGCCGAGCGCACCATGATCATGCGTATTCCGCCGGGCGCGGCGCTGCGCCGCGCCATCGGCCTGCCGCGCTCCGCCTGGGGCACGGCATTTGCCCATTTCGGCATCGGCGTGACGCTGCTCGGCATCATCGGCGTGACCGCCTGGGGCAGCGAGCGGATCGTCGAGGTCAAGCCGGGCGGGACCGTCGAGCTTGCGCATTACCGGGTGACGTTCGACGGTGTGTTCACCCGGCCGGGATCGAACTACACCGACGTCGTCGGCCGCTTCACGGTGCGTCGCTCGGGCGAGCTTATCGGCACGATGGAGCCGACCCGGCGCTCGTTCCCGGCCCGTAACGAAACGACGACCGAGGCCGCCTTGATGTCGCGCGGCGCAAGCCAACTTTATTTGTCGCTCGGCGATCCTAACCCCGACGGCTCGGTGCCGGTGCGGCTCTATTACAAGCCTCACGTGCTGCTGATCTGGCTCGGCGCGCTGTTCATGTTCTTCGGCGGCGGTTTGTCGCTCTCGGATCGGCGACTGCGCGTCGGGGCGCCGCGTCCGGCTCGGAGTAGACTCGGAGCCGCTGCGGCGGCGAGTCAGCCGGCGGAATAGAAATCATGCGACGCCTTCTGAAAATATCCCTGCAGGCGGTGGCGGTCCTCGCTGTTTTGTTTGTCACGTCACCGTTGCGGGCGGTTGAGCCTGACGAGATGTTGTCCAATCCGGTGCTGGAGGCGCGCGCGCGGGCGCTGTCCCAGGAACTGCGCTGCATGGTGTGTCAGAATGAGTCGATCGATGAATCACATGCGCCGCTCGCGCACGACTTGCGTGTTCTGGTACGCGAGCGGCTCCAAGCCGGCGACAGCGACGCCCAGGTGCTCAACTTCCTGGTGGCGCGTTACGGCGAGTTCGTCCTGCTCAAACCGCGGCTGTCCTGGCATACCGCGGCGCTGTGGGGATTGCCGCCCGGGCTGTTGCTCGTTGGCATTGTCATGCTGATCGTGGCGGCCAAGCGTCGTAGCGCCGCTGCGGCATCCGGACCGGCCGCGAGTCTCACCGGCGCCGAGGAAGCACGCGTCGCCGAGCTGTTACGGAGTGAAGGGGCGCCATGAGCGCGGCTCATTCACCCCGTGTTACTCGTTAAGTTATTGTTTCTACGTATCTATTTAGAAACCCGCAACATTACAAATATTTAATCCCGCCGACAGAGCGTGGTAAGGCTGGCGGCCTCATCTTCTCCTCCACAGCCGACCCCCTCAGGGGTCTCCCGACAGCTTCCGGTGTCTGACGGAAGGTGAGAGGTCTGTTTGCTTTTGCGATTTGGAGACGCGTAATGAACCACCGTTCCCCGTCCGCGCGCCGCGTATTGTCGGTGCGGCGCATCGCGCTTCTGGCGACCACCGTCGCCGGCATCGGTGCAGCCGCATTGGTGCTGGCGCCGCTTCCTCAGGGCGGTTCGTTGCCGAGCTTTCTCGGCACAGCGGCGCATGCGCAGAACCTGACCGAGAAGGTTCAGCAACTGCCGCAGCGCCCGGTGGGCTTTGCCGACATTGTCGAGAAGGTGAAGCCGTCGGTGATGTCGGTCCGCGTCAAGATCGACCGCCCCGCCGACACCAATCTCGGCAACGACGAAGAGGACATGCCGTTTCCGCCGGGTTCCCCGTTCGAGCGCTTCTTTAAGCGCTTCGGCATGCCGCAGGGTCATGAGCATGAGGTCATCACCGGCCAAGGCTCGGGCTTCTTCATTTCGAGCGATGGTTACGCCGTCACCAATAATCATGTCGTGCAGAACGCCGAAAACGTTCAAGTGACCACCGACGACGGCAAGACCTACACCGCCAAGGTGATCGGAACCGACACGCGTACCGACCTGGCCCTCATCAAGATCGACGGCACCAACTTCCCCTTTGTAAAACTGTCTGACGGTCCGCCGCGGGTCGGCGACTGGGTCATCGCGGTCGGCAATCCCTTCGGGCTCGGCGGCACTGTGACCGCTGGCATCGTGTCGGCGCGCGGCCGCGATATCGGCGCCGGCCCCTATGACGATTTCATCCAGATCGACGCCCCGGTGAACAAGGGCAATTCCGGCGGTCCGACCTTCGACGTCGACGGCAACGTCATCGGCGTCAACACCGCGATCTTCTCACCGTCGGGCGGATCGGTCGGCATCGCGTTTGCCATTCCGGCTGAGACCGTGAAAAATGTCGTTGCGCAGCTTCGCGATAAAGGCAGCGTCACCCGCGGTTGGATCGGCGTACAGATCCAGACGATCACGCCAGATATCGCCGACAGCATGGGCTTGAAGCAGGCGGCCGGTGCGCTCGTCTCCGAGCCGCAAAAGGACAGTCCCGCCGCCAAGGCCGGCATTCAAAGCGGCGACGTCATTACGGCGGTCAACGACGCGCCGATCCACGATGCGCGCGAGCTTGCGCGCAAGATCGGCACGATGTCGCCGGGCGCTTCGGTGAAGCTCGCGCTGATCCACAAGAGCGAGGAAAAGACCGTGACACTCACACTCGGCACTTTGCCGAGCGAGAAACTCGCGTCGAACGATCAGCCGAACCGGCGTGAGGTGCCCGACAGCGACCTGCCGAAGCTCGGTCTCACGCTCGCGCCGGGCGACCGCGTTGCCGGTAGCAGCGGCAACGGTGTCGTCGTCACTGCGGTTGCTGATGGCGGCGTTGCCGCCGATCACGGTTTCCAGGTCGGAGATGTCATTCTCGATGTGGGTGGCAGTCCGGTCTCGACGCCGGCCGACGTCCGCAAGAGCCTCGCCGACGCGCGTACGGCCGGCAAGCATACGGTTTTGTTCCGCGTGAAGTCCGGCGATGGCACGAAATTCGTCGCGCTGCCGCTCGGCAACGCCTAACCGAAAGGAGCGATCGCCGGCATCCGTCGCCCCCGCTGGCGGGCGTTCCTGGGGACGGGTCGCAAGACCCGTCCCCGCCCCATACCAACTCTGCCTCCCGGCATCCGTCGCCCCCGCCGGGGTGGAGTAGGTACGAGGGGGTGGCGGGTAACCGCTCGCCACCCCCTCAGTTTATCTGGGCCGGCCGTGATCGCGCCCCTTCCGATATTGCCTTAAGCGCTTGACGCACCAATATTTCTAGTAATGCTCTGCTACCCGAGTTCTTACTGCAGCGATCAACCATGCGCCTTTTGATCATCGAGGACGACCGCGACGCGGCCGACTATCTCGTCAAAGCATTCCGCGAGGTCGGCCACATCGCCGATCATGCGGCTGACGGCGAGGAGGGGCTGCAGCTGGCGCTTGACGGCGAATACGACGTCTTGATCGTCGACCGCATGCTGCCGAAGCGCGACGGTCTCTCGGTGATCGGCGCCTTGCGCAGCAAGGCCAAGGAGACGCCGGCGCTGATCCTCTCGGCGCTCGGTCAGGTCGATGACCGCGTCAAAGGGCTGCGCACCGGCGGTGACGACTATCTGGCCAAGCCCTATGCGTTCTCCGAACTGTTGGCCCGGGTCGAGGTGCTGGCGCGCCGCCGCGGCAGCCGCGGCGAGGAAACCGTCTATCGCGTCGCCGATCTCGAACTCAACCGCCTGTCGCACGAAGTGAGCCGCGCCGGCCAGGAAGTCCTGTTGCAGCCGCGCGAGTTCCGGCTCCTCGAATACCTGATGCGCCATGCCGGCCAGGTCGTCACCCGCACCATGCTGTTGGAAAACGTCTGGGATTATCATTTCGACCCGCAGACCAATGTGATCGACGTGCACATCTCGCGATTGCGATCTAAAATCGACAAAGGCTTCGCGCAGCCGCTCCTGCATACCGTGCGCGGTGCCGGCTATATGATCCGCGACGGCGCGCGCTAGACGCGCCGATGCGGTGAGTCGGCGCCCGGCCGGGAGCGATGCGGTCGGGGTTCCGAACCGGGGGGACCGCCATGACGGCCGTGGACACTATGAACTCTACTCCTGCGCCAACGGACAACGCGGCGCCTTTTCTCGCGGCGCGCGATTTTTTACTGCGTCATCGCGACGACTACGCCACGGCCTATCGTGACTTCCGCTGGCCAAAACTCGACCGCTTCAATTGGGCGCTCGATTATTTCGACGTCATGGCCCGCGATAATGCCGCGCCGGCGCTATGGCTCGTCGACGAGGACGTGGGCGAAACCAAGCTCTCCTTTGCCGCGTTGAGCGAGCGCTCGAACCGGATCGCCAACGCGCTGCGCGGGCTCGGCGTGCGGCGCGGCGATCGAATCCTGGTCATGCTCGGCAATGTCGTGCCGCTGTGGGAATGCATGCTGGCCGCGATGAAGCTCGGCGCCGTGATCGTGCCGGCGACGACGCTGTTGACGAAGAACGATCTTGCCGACCGTTTCGCGCGCGGCCGCGTCCGTCACGTCATCACCAGTGCCGACGCCGCGGCCAAGTTCGCCGATCTGCCCGGCGATTACACGCGCATTGCGGTCGGTCAGGGCGTGCCTGGATGGATCGCATACGATGCGGGATACCAGGCGTCGGCCGAGTTCACGCCGGACGGTGAAACGCGCGCCGACGATCCGCTTTTGCTCTATTTTACCTCCGGCACCACGGCGACGCCGAAGCTCGTGTTGCACAGCCACCAGAGCTATCCGGTCGGCCATCTGTCGACGATGTACTGGCTCGGGCTGCGGCCGGGCGACGTCCATCTCAACATTTCGTCGCCGGGTTGGGCCAAGCATGCCTGGAGCTGCTTTTTCTCGCCGTGGATCGCCCAGGCTTGCGTCTTCATCGTCAATCAGAAGCGCTTCAACGCCCGAGGCCTGCTCGACACCATTTTGCGCTGCGGCGTCTCCACCTTCTGCGCGCCGCCGACGGTGTGGCGAATGCTCATTCAAGAAGACCTGTCCGCCTGGAAGGTCCGCATTAAGGAGCTCATCAGCGCCGGCGAGCCACTCAACCCGGAAGTCATCGAGCAGGTCAAAGGCGCCTGGGGCATCACAATCCGCGATGGTTACGGCCAGACCGAAACCACGGCGCTGGTCGGCAATACGCCCGGCCAGAAACTCAAATCCGGCTCCATGGGCCGGCCGCTGCCCGGTTATCGCGTCGCGCTGTTCGACGCCAATGGCGCACCGCAAAAAGAAGGCGAGATATGCCTCGTGCTCGAGCCGCGCCCGACCGGACTGATGCAGGGCTATCAGGGCGACGACGGCAGTGTGAATGCGCATCGCGATGCTCGCTATCATACCGGCGATGTCGCTTCGCTCGACGACGACGGCTATCTGACCTATGTGGGCCGAGCCGACGACGTTTTTAAATCTTCCGACTACCGCATCTCGCCGTTCGAGCTTGAAAGCGTTCTGATCGAGCATCCGGCGGTGGCGGAAGCGGCCGTGGTGCCGTCGCCCGACCCGATGCGGCTTGCGATACCGAAGGCTTACCTGGCACTGGCATCCGGCCATGCGCCCGATCGCGCCACGGCGCTGTCGATCTTCAGGCACTGCCGCACCGCGCTGGCGCCGTTCAAGCGGGTGCGCCGCATCGAGTTCGCCGAATTGCCCAAAACCATTTCCGGCAAGATCCGGCGGGTCGAATTGCGCCGCGCCGAGGCCGCCAACCGCCGTACCGACCAACGCGCGGCGCTCGAGTTCTGGGAGGACGATTTCTCCGACACAGAGCTGGGCTTGCAGGCTGAGAAAGTTCGGTGATCGCGCTCGGCAAACTCATCCGCACGACGGCGTTCAAACTGACGCTTTTCTATCTCGCGATCTTCGTCTTGTTCGCGGCGTCGCTGCTTGGCTATTTCGCGCTCAATACGCGCCGGCTCATCACCGAACAGATCACCACGACAGTCACGCGCGAGATCAACGGACTTTCCGAGCAATATACCCAGGGCGGCATCAGGCGGCTGGTCATCGTCGTCGATCTGCGCTCGCGCCGCCCGGGCTCGAGCCTTTATCTCGTGACGACGCCGACCGGCGAGGGCCTGGCCGGCAATGTCGGCTCGCTCGAGCCCGGCGTACTCGACCATCCCGGCTGGCTCGAGACGAATTACCGGAGGCTCGATGCGCCGGAGGGCAGCGACCACCACGCCTTGGCCGAGGTCGTGCAATTGCCCGGAGGTTTTCATCTCCTGGTCGGCCGCGATCTCGAAGAACGCGAGCGGCTGTTCGGCATCATCGCCAATGCGGGGCAATGGTCGCTGGCGCTGGTCGTGGTGCTCGGACTTGCCGGCGGCTTCTTCGTCAGCCAGCGGGTGCTCAAGCGCATCGACGCCATGACCGACACCGCGCAGACCATCATGAAGGGCGACCTTGCCGGCCGCCTGCCGGTCGCCGGCACCGGCGACGAACTCGACCGCCTCGCCGATCGCTTCAACGCCATGCTGGAGCGCATCGAGGCGCTGATGCTCGGCCTCAAGGAAGTGTCCGATAATATCGCGCACGACCTCAAGACGCCGCTGACGCGGCTGCGCAATCGTTGCGAACAGGCCTTGCGCCATCCGACCGGCGACGGCGGCTATCGCGCAGCGCTCGAATCGACCATCACCGAATCCGACGATCTGATCCGTACCTTTGATGCGCTCTTGATGATCGCACGCGCCGAATCCGGACAAGCGCGCGACAACATGGCTGAATTCGACGCTGTCGAGATCGCGCGCGACGTCGGCGAACTCTACGAACCGCTCGCCGAGGAGAAGGGTATCGCCTTGACGGTCGAGGCCAACGGCGCGGCGCCGGTGCGGGGCAACCGCGAACTGGTCAGCCAGGCGCTCGCCAATCTGGTCGACAACGCCATCAAATATGCCGGCCCGAATGGCAAATTGAACGGCACGCCGGCCGAGATCGTGGTCAAGGCAGGAGCCCAGGGCGACCGCATCACCTTGAGCGTCGCCGACCGTGGCCCCGGCATTGCCGAAGCCGACCGCGGCCGCGTCGTCGAGCGCTTTGTGCGCCTCGAACAGAGCCGCTCGGAGCCGGGCTCGGGATTGGGCTTGAGCCTCGCTTCGGCCGTCGCCCGGCTGCATGGCGGGGAATTAAAGCTCGAGGACAATCATCCTGGCTTGCGCTCGACAATCGCTCTGCCGCGCGCCGGACCCGCGGGGCAGGGGTGAGGATGGCGCGGGCTCCGGTCAAAAAAAGGCCGAAGCAGGAACGCGACGACGCGGCATTGATCCGGCGGTTTCGCGGCGCGTTGCCGGCTTTCGGTGCGCCGCTATCGGTCGCGGTTTCTGTCTGGCTGGCTGGTCTCAAGGCCAAGGCCGCCGGCAAGACCCTCAATAGTCTCGTCCGCAAACAGACACCGCTGGCAAAAATCCTTTCGGGCATTGCCGAAACCGCGCCCTATCTCTGGGACCTCATACAGGCGGATCCGGCACGCTTCCTGCGCTTGCTCGAGAGCGATCCCGACAGCGCCCTCGCAGGGCTTCTCGCGGCGACCTACGAGGCGGCCGCTGCGGCGCGCTCGCTGAGCGACCTCATGCGAATTCTGCGGCGGATGAAGGCGGAAGCGGCGCTCCTGATCGCGCTCACCGATATCGGCGGCGTGTGGCCCGTTGCCCGCGTGACCGCCGGCTTGACCGACGTCGCCGAGACGGCGCTCCGCGCCGCCGTGCACTATCTCCTGGCCATAGCCGCAAAGGCGAAGAAGCTGACGCTGGCGGACCCGGAAAATCCCGCGGCCGGTTCCGGCTATATCGTGCTCGCCATGGGCAAGATGGGCGCGCACGAGCTCAACTTTTCGAGCGACATCGATCTCATGGTGTTTTTCGATGCCGGTGCGGCGAAGCTCAAGCCCGGTTTGGAGCCGATGTCATTTTATGTCGGGCTGACGCGCGACCTCGTCAAAATTCTACAGGAGCGCACACCGGACGGCTATGTGTTCCGCGTCGACCTGCGGCTGCGCCCCGATCCGGCCTCGACGCAGATTGCGATCTCGGCCGATGCGGCGCTCGATTACTACGAAAGCCGGGGCCAGAACTGGGAGCGGGCGGCGCTGATCAAGGCACGGCCGTGTGCAGGCGACACGGCAACCGGCGAGAGCCTCTTGCGCGATCTCGCGCCCTTTATCTGGCGCAAATATCTCGATTACGCCACCATTGGCGACGTGCACGAGATGAAGCGGCAGATCCATGCCTATCGCGGGCACGGTGAAATCGCGGTCGAGGGCCACAACATCAAGCTCGGCCGCGGTGGCATCCGCGAGATCGAATTCTTCGTGCAGACTCAGCAGCTCATCGCCGGCGGCCGGCACACCGAATTGCGCGGTCGCGGCACCGTCGCGATGCTCGATGTGCTCGCCGCCGAGGGTTGGATCGATCGTGGTGCGCGCGACGAGCTCGCGGCGGCCTATGACTTCCTGCGCCGGGTCGAGCACCGGCTGCAAATGCTGGCGGACGAGCAGACCCACACGCTTCCCGCCGAGCCCGAGGCGCTCGCGACGTGTGGTCGTTTTCTCGGTTTCAAGGACCGCGACCAATTTGCCGCCGCGCTCCTTGCTCATCTGCGCAAGGTCGAGCGGCACTATGTGCGGCTGTTCGAACGTGCGCCGGAAGACTTGAGCCGGCGGCAGAAGCTTGCCTTCGACGACGACGACACTGCGACCCTCGATCAACTGGCCTCGATGGGCTTTCGCCGGCCGCTGGAGATCGTAGCGGCAGTCCGGAAATGGCGCGGCGGGCTCTACCGGGCGCTGCGCGGCGAACAGGCGCGCTCGAACCTGATCGAACTCGTCCCGCTCATCATCGATCAATTCGCGCGCGCGGATAGTCCCGACGCCGCTTTCGCGGCCTTCGACCGTTTTCTCGCCGGACTGCGCGCCGGCGGGCGCTTTTTCTCACTGCTGCGGCAAAATCCCGAACTCATGCGCTTCGTGGCGCTGATCCTCGGCACGGCGCCGCGGCTCGCCGATATTCTCGCGCAAAATCCGCAAGTCATCGATCCACTGGTTGATCCGAGCTTTTTCGGTTCGCTGCCCGACGAGGCGCGGCTCGGATCGGCGCTTGCCCGCGTCATTGCAGAGACGCGCGGCTATGAGCCGGCGCTCGATGCCATCCGGTTGTTCGGCCAGGAACACATGTTCCTGATCGGCGCGCGGATTCTCTCCGGCTCGGTATCGGCGGAACAGGCCGGAGAACAATTCAGCCGCCTGGCCGATGTCTTGTTGCGCGCGGTGCACGGCTTGGTCGAGGCCGATTTCACCGCCGCCCACGGCCGCATCGCCGGCGCGAAAAGCGCGATCGTCGCGCTCGGTCGGCTTGGCGCGCGCGAGATGACGGCAAATTCCGATCTCGATCTCATCGTGATCTACGATTTCGATCACGATCATCCGACCTCCGATGGCAAGCGGCCGCTCTACGGTGCACAGTATTTTGCCCGCTTCACGCAACGTCTGATCAGCGCGATCACGGTGAAGACCAATTACGGCGTGCTGTATCAAGTCGATATGCGGCTGCGGCCGTCGGGACGGTCGGGACCGTTGGCGACGCAGTTCGACGGCTTTGTCAGTTACCAGGATCGCGATGCCTGGACCTGGGAGCACATGGCGCTGACCCGCGCGCGGGTGGTGTCGGGACCGCCGGAATTTTCCGCCCGGATCGAAACGGCGATCCGCGACGTGCTCCGCCGCAAGCGAAATCCGCCCAGGGTCGCGCGGGACGTCGTCGAGATGCGCGGCGCGATAGCCAAGGAAAAGGGCGAAGCCAATCTGTGGGACATCAAATATGCCGCGGGCGGCCTCGTCGATATCGAGTTCATCGCGCAATACCTGCAACTCACGCAGGCCGCGAGGACGCCGGAGCTTCTCGATACCTCGACGGCGCGGATGCTGGAAAAGGCGGCCCGGCTTGCCATCCTCAAGCCCGAAGACGCCGACGTCTTGCGGCCCGCAGTTCGCCTATTCCACGATCTGGCGCAAATCCTGCGGCTCTGCCTGCCGGCGGCTTTCGATCCGAAAACGGCGAGCGCAGGAGTCTTCGGATTATTGGCCCGCGCCGCGGACTTGCCCGACTTTGCCGCGCTTGCGGCTCACGTGGAGGAAACGCAGCGCCAGGTGCGGGAATGCTTTGTCCGGATTTTAGGGCAGGCGCCGTAGGCTTACGCAGAAGTTTTCGCGCTAAGCTGCCCGCTCCGAGCGTGCTTTCTGTGTTGCTTCTAACGGCAGCCGCACGACGACCATGGTGCCTTTACCGAGCTTGGAGCGGATACGCATCGTGCCGCCATGCATTTCAGTCAACGATTTCGCGATGGCGAGGCCAAGGCCGGAACCCTGATGCTTTTTGGTCAATTGGCTCTCGACCTGCTCGAACGGCCGTCCGAGCTTGCGCAGCGCCTCCTTGGGGATACCGATGCCGTTGTCCGCGATGGCAATCGTGATCATGCCGCCGCGGCCGCGGCCGCGGACCGTGACCGCGCCGCCATCGGGGGTGAACTTCACCGCATTAGACAGGAGGTTGAGCGCGATCTGCTTTACCGCCCGGCGATCGGCGTTGAGCAGGATTTCCGGCTCGATCTCGGCATGCAGCTGGAGCTTTTTTTCGCCGGCGCGCGTCGACACGACGCGCAGGCAGTCGGCCAGGATCGGCTCGAGCTCGACCACTTCGGGGCTCAGCCTGATACCGCCAGCCTCGATCTTCGACATGTCGAGGATATCGTTGATGACGTCGAGCAGGTATTCGCCGCTTTCCCGGATGTCGCGGGAGTATTCGGTGTATTTGTCGCCGCCGAGCGGCCCGAACATCGCCGCCTCCATGATTTCGGAAAAGCCGATGATGGCGTTGAGCGGTGTGCGCAATTCGTGGCTCATATTGGCCAGGAATTTGGATTTGGCGGCATTGGCATCTTCGGCGCGGGTCTTTTCCTCGGCGTATTTCTCCGCGAGATCGGCAAGTTCCGCGGTCTGCAGTTCGAGTGCGCGCTGCGATTTGCGTAAGTCGACGATGGTGGCGATCTGACGCTTCTCGCCCTCGATCAGCTTTTCTTCGTGCTGTTTGATCTTGGTGATATCGGTTCCGACCGAGACGTAGCCGCCGTCTTTGGTGCGGCGCTCGCTGATATGCATCCAGCGCCCGTCGTCGAGCTGGGCCTCGAAGGTGCGCGCGCCGCGCGGCTGTCCGGCATCGTTGGCGACGGCGGTGCGGATGATCGGCTTCCTGCCGTTCGCGACGATGGTTTCGTAACTCGTGCCGGCGGCGACCGCCTCCTCGGGCAGGTGATGCAGTTCCTGAAAATTCGAGTTGCACAATACCAGGCGGTTGTCGGCGTCCCACAATACGAAGGCTTCCGGGATGGTCTCGATGGCGTCGCGCAGCCGAAGGTCCGCGGCCACGGTGCGCTCGACCAGGTTTTTCTGCTCCGTGATGTCGACGGCGATGCCGATCAAATGCAGGCCCGCGTCGCCGTCCTGGCGGGCGAGCTCGCAGCGTGCGCGCAGCCACAGCCAGCTGCCGTTGGCGTGTCGCATGCGGAAGGCGTGATCGATCGATTGTACTTTGGCGTCGGCAAGCTGCGTCGCCAGTACGTAGAGATCGATATCGTCCTTGTGGACCAGCGCATTGACCTCCCCGAAGGTAAGGAGATCGTCCTTCTGCGGCAGGCCGAGCAGGTCGTACATCGAGTGCGACCAGAACACGCGGCCGCGCGCCAGGTCCCAATCCCACAGCCCGCAGCGGCCGCGATTGAGCGCGGTGTCGATGCGGCCGCGGACCGTGTCGTAGATGAGGTCGGCCTCGCGGGCGCGGGTCGCCTGCCAGTGAAAGGCAAAGCCCAGGATCAGCACGACGAAGCCGGTGGTTGCGGACAGGGTCACCGTCAGCGCCGTCGTCGAACGCCAGCCGGCAAGCGCCTCGCCGCGGTCCTGGATTACCGCCAGCAGACCGACAGGATTGTGCAGCGCCCGAACCGTGGCGAAGGCCGGTTCACCGTTCGGCAGCGTAATCTCCATTGTCCCCGCGGCTGCGCCGAAGGTCGTCAGCGGCTGCGACGGTCCGAGTACATCGAGGATGGGGCGGCCCATGGTCTCCGCATCGCCCGGCGCTGCGGCGACGATCTTGCCGTCACCGTCGGCGATCAAGACGCGCCGGCCGGCGCCTCGCGCCCATGTCGGCAACGCCTGTTCGAGCGCGTCCGAGGCGCGCGCGACATGCGAACGGCCGTCGCGCATCGGCTGATCGAACTCGGCGGCGAGATGATCGGCGAGCGCCTCGATCGATTGCGCGGCGCCCAACACGACCTGGCGGCGGTGTTCGAGCACTTGGACCGCGGCGCCCACGCAGATCGTCAGCATGAAAGCGATGATGAGAACCGGGACGGCACGGCGGAGTAGCGGCTCGGCCGTCAATAGGCGGTGATACGCCGGGTTGGCGATGGACTGCGCCAGGCCCTTGATGGAATCCGAACGTAGAGACGCACTCGCCGCTTCGGCGCGCGCCATGCCTGCCTCCGTGTGGATTGTTCCCTGCACCCGCGCTTCAGAGAGTGTGCCGCGTCTCTCCGAATCATCCTGATATGAATCGATGCGCGCTGATTTGTCGAGAGTCCGTGTCAATAATTTTTTAGGAATTGTCCCGCGCTTTTCGGACAGCGAAGAAGTTAATGCAGGTCGCTTGTCTCTGGCGCCGACGCTGGCCGCACGCAGCTGAAATCCAAATTCCGAGTCGATTCAAAGAGGTGGCCCGGCCGGACCAGATCGGGCCGGCACAGAAAGCTGCAAGTCGCTCAGCTCTCCGCAAGCGTCCGCGCGACGATGTCGTGCACATCGCGCGACAACGAGGCCGCCGCTGCAACCCGCTTCAGCGCAGCCTCGGCACGATCGCGGCGTGTCGATTCGAGCGCACGCCAGGAACGGAATGCACCCATCAGTCGGGCCGCGACCTGCGGGTTCTTCGGATCGAGCGCCAGCACGAAGTCGGCGACGAATTCGTAGCCCGCGCCATCTTTGCGATTGAATTGCGTGTGATTGACCTGCGCGAACGATCCGATCAGCGCCCGGATGCGGTTCGGATTGCCGGCGGAGAAAGCCGGATGGCTGGTCAGCGCGAGCACCCGATCGAGCGTCGCCGGCTCGGGGATCGCCGCCTGCAGCGCGAGCCATTTGTCGATGATAAGGGCATCGGCGGCATAGCGCTTATAGAAGTCGTCGAACGCGGCGGTGCGCTCCGGCCGGTCGTGCTGTGCCAGCGTTTCGAGCGCCGCCATGCGATCGGTCATGTTATCGGCGTTCTGATATTGGGCGAAGGCGCGCGCGATCGCGTCGTCCTTCCCCGTTATCGCCAAAAGGTCGAGACAGGCGTTCTTGAGTTGGCGGCGTCCGGCGCTCGCGGCGTCTGGACTATACGGAGCGGCCGACCCCAGCCGCCGATAGGCGTCGGCGAGCGCCGCGCCGTGGCGCGTTCCGATCGCCGCACGCAGTTTGCGGCGCGCGCCAAAGACCGCGTCCGGATCGACATCGGAGCCGATTTCGCGGGCGATATCGGCATCGCCGGGCGGTGCGAGCGACAGCGCGACGAAAGCGGGCTCGAGCGTCGTGTCGGCGAGGATTGCGCCAAGGGCCGCCATCAGTCCCTCGTCGTCGCGGGCGGCTCCGCCCGCGCGCAGCACAGCGACGTTCTCCTTGAGCAGACTCATCGCCAGAGATTGCACCGCCTGCCAGCGGTTGAACGGATCGGAATCGTGGGCGGCGAGAAAGCGCAAATCGTCGGCGTCGATCGGCAGCGCAAGCTTGATTGGCGCGGAAAAAGAGCGATTGACCGACGGCACCGGCCGTTCGGTGACTTCGGTGAAGAGAAAGCTCTGGTTCGGTTGGGTGAGTTCGATGACGCCGCGGAAGAGCGGCCTGCCGTCCAGCACAAGCGGCAGATCGCCGCCGCTTTTGCCGACGAGCCCGAGCGCGAGCGGTATCAGCATCGGCTCTTTGGTGGGTTGGCCGGGCGTCGGCGGCACGGTCTGGGTGATGTCGAGCCGATAGGTCCGCGCACGCGAATCGTAATGCGGCGCGACCCTGATTTCGGGCGTACCGGCCTGGGAGTACCAGCGCATGAATTGCGTCATGTCGCGGCCGCTCACGTCGGCGAAGCACTGCACGAATTGCTCGACCGTCGCCGCCTCGCCATCGTGGCGGGTGAAGTACAGATCCATGCCTTTGCGAAAGGTTTCGGCGCCGAGCAGCGCACGGATCATGCGCACGACCTCGGCGCCTTTGTCGTAAACGGTCGAGGTGTAGAAGTTGTTGATCTCACGGTAGAGCTCGGGACGCACCGGGTGGGCGAGGGGGCCGGCTTCCTCGACGAACTGAAACGAGCGCAGGTTCCGCACGTCGCTGATGCGTTCGACGGCGCGCGAGCGTTGGTCGCCGGTGAACTCCTGATCGCGAAATACAGTGAGGCCTTCCTTCAGGCAGAGCTGAAACCAGTCACGGCAGGTGATGCGGTCGCCGGTCCAATTGTGAAAATATTCGTGGGCGATGACGGCTTCGATGCCGGCATAATCGTTGTCGGTCGCAGTCTCGGGCGAGGCCAGCACGTATTTGTCGTTGAAGACGTTGAGCCCTTTGTTCTCCATCGCGCCCATGTTGAAGGCGGAGACGGCGACGATCATGAAAATATCGAGATCGTATTCGCGGCCGAAGGCGGTCTCGTCCCAGCGCATGGCGCGCTTGAGGCTGTCCATGGCGTAGGGAACGCGCGCCTCCTTGCCGGGCTCGACATAGATCGCGAGCGCAACCTCGCGGCCCGACATGGTGGTGAAGCTATCCTTGACGACGGCGAGATTGCCGCCGACCAGCGCGAACAGATAGGACGGCTTTGGGAACGGATCGTGCCAAACGGCAAAATGCCGCTTGCCGCCCGGCAGATCGCCCTCTTCGACCAGGTTGCCGTTCGATAGCAGTATGGCCGCTTCGTCCTTGTCGGCTTCGATGCGCGTCGTATAGACGGCCATCACGTCGGGGCGGTCGAGAAAATAAGTGATGCGGCGGAAGCCCTCGGCCTCGCACTGCGTACAATAGGTTGCACCGGCGCGATAAAGCCCCATCAGCTGGGTATTGCCGGTCGGATCGATCACCGTCTCGATCTCGAGCTCGAACGGGCGGTTCGGCACCTGAGCGATGGTGAGCTTGTCCGGGGTAGCGACAAAACTCTCCGGCGGCAGCGGCTTGCCGTCGAGCGCAAGCGACTTGAGCGTCAGCTCCTCGCCGTCAAGGACGAGCGGCGCGGGCGAGCCGGCGGCATTGGGCCTAAGCCTGAGCTTGGCGCGAACCGTGGTTGCGCTCGGATCGAGCGAGACGTCGAGTTCGACGGTGTCGATGAGCCAGTCGGGCGGACGATAATCCTGCAGGCGGATCGGGCGGTGTTCTTCGGTGCGCATGATGCGCCTGATGTAGAGGCTTTGCGCGCCAATGAAAAGCGCCCTCGACCTTGATCCAATTCAACGGAATTGGATCAAGGTCTAGATTCCTTATTCGAGCATGATCTTATCCGACCTTCCTTCGCCCGCCGTAGCGTGTTCCATGCGCAGAGGCGGAGAGCGTGGCTTCGCGAAGGCGGGAAACCGGTTCCCACTTTTCGGGATCATGCTCTAGCGCCGCGGCTCGGCGTGGCCGATGACCCGGCGGATGGTCGGGTATTGCCGCCGCAGCCGGCGTTCGAGCGCGTCCACGACATCGTGCACCGCGCTGACTGACAGCGTCGGATCGACCTGACAATGAAAATTGACGATTTCGCCGTCGTCGGTTTCGCGCACGCGCACGTCGTGAACCTCGCCGAGATCGGGAAGCTCGGTGGCGAGCAAGCCCAGACGCTCGCGCACCTCCGCGATACGCGGCGGGGCGGCGTCACGGCCGGGGAGAATATCCGCCGGCAGCGGCTCGATATGGGTGTCGACTTCGACGTCCGGACCTAGTTCCTCGCGCATGGCCGCTTCGAGGCGATCGGCGATGTCGTGCGCGGCGACGAGCGGCAGCGCGCCGTCGACTTCGAGATCGGCCGAGACCGACAGCCGTCCCGAAATCGTCTGTACGGCGACATGGTGGATGGCGAGCCCCAGATCGTGCGCGATGACCATCACCCGTTCGCGAACCGTCTCGTCGTCGAGCACGCGCGGCTCGGTGGTGATGGTGAGCTCGGCGGTGGGGATATCGTCGCGGATGGTACGGGTGAGCCGCTCCTTGATGGCGGCCACACGATCGAGCGGCAGCGTACGGCTGACACCGACGCCCAGCTCGACGAATAAGACGCCGCCGGCCGGGCGCGCCCGCACGCGCTCGACCATGACGACGCCGGGCACCTGGCGGGCGATCGCGGCGACCCGCTCGCTGACCCCCGCCGGCGCTGCGTCGGTCAGCGTGTCGATGGTGCGGCGGCCGAGCCGGTAGCCGGCGATGCAGATGAAGATTGCAACGACAAGCGCCGCCGCAGCATCGGCCCATGGATAGCCGAGCGCCACGCCGCATAGCCCGAACAGCACCGCGATCGAAGACCACACATCCGAGCTGAAATGCAGCGCATCGGCGTCGAGCGCTTCGCTCGATGTCGCCTTGGCGACGCGCTTGAGCGCGCGCGCGCGGAAAAAATCGACTGCGACCGAGCCGGCGATGACCACGAAGGCAGCAGTGCTGGCTTCGACGGCCTGCGCCTGCGCACCGATCAGCCGCTGTGCCGCTTCGAAGATTACGACCACGCTGAGCAGAAACAACAGCGCGGTCTCGGCGAGGGCGGTGACGCTTTCCATCTTGCCATGGCCGTATTGGTGCTCGGCATCGGCCGGCTTGCCGGAAATGCGCACCGCGAAATAAGTGAGGAGTGTCGCCGAGAGGTCGATCAACGAATGACCGGCCTCGGAGAGGATGGCGAGCGAGCCGGTGAGCAGGCCGATCGCAGCTTTCGCCGCCGCCAGTCCCGCCGATGCGGCGATCGATCCAAGCGCGGCTTTTTCCTTGGCGTTCATCGGCGGTCCCTTGCCGGGATGGGGTTAACGGCGGCGGGGGAGGGCGTCAACGCGGGACTTGCCCGGCGCGGATGCCCGACCATCGCTGCCTTTCGCCACATCGGCCTGCAGGGCTACGCCTGTGTGACGAGGAACTGGCTGCTTTCCAAAAAGTTACTCCTGGATGCTGAGGTGTTCTGAAGGGAAGGACTCATGAATTTTCTGAAAGAAGGTTCCCTGGCTGCAGCGGTATTCTTCGCGGCGTGCTCAATCGCGGCCGCACAAGCACAGCCCGCAGACGGCAAGGGCTGCACTCCCCAGGAGCGCTCCAACAAAGCGCTCGAGCACGATCAGAGCAATGCAGGCGTCATTTGCCCGCCAGAGATCGAACCCGGAAGCACCGCCCCGGCGCTGAAGTCCGGGGACGCTCCGGTCTCTACGCCGCCTGAGACTCGGGGCGGCGATACAAGCGGACCGTTGAAGTAGTTCGCCCTCGAGCGCTAACGCGCGCATGGGTTGGACGCATGAGTCGGAGCCAAAAGCAGCCCGTCGGCGGGGAAGGTTATCGCGGGCCGGTCGCAACTCCGGCTGGCCACTTTTTCGCTACCTACGCACCGTGAGGTAGTGGCCGCTGCGTCTCGGATTTCCGCTTTGGGCGCCCCTCACCTGGAAAGCCCCCGGCTCCCGTGCGTGCTGTGCTGCGTGTCTGCTTCCACGCCGCCGCGATTGGGAGGTAACTTATTGCCAACGCGGAATTGCGCAAGCCCCGCGGTGGGTCGAGTCTATTTGTTCACAATTATCTCTATTGCCCACGGATTGATCAGCGCGACTGTTTGGTCAAAATCGCAATCGGCAGCTTGTCAAAGATCCGCGCGACGGGCGTTTTCGGGCCCAACGAAATCTCTTCCGGAAACGCCAGGGGATTTGAATACGTGGCGTAAAACTCGTCGGGAATGTCGAGATAGGTATCGCCCCAGTAGGTAGCCGGAACGCCAAGCGTGCCATCCGGGGACAAAAGATAAGCAGGCCACCGGCAAAATGCGACGATAATGCGCGAATCATGCAGTTGGCGGGCAAAGGAGATGACGTGATCGGCTCTCGCTCCGACTGTTTGCAACGGAACATACGTTCCATGCGAAAATAGTTCAGGCTCTTTCTTTCGCACTGCAAGAATTCTGGCCATCACCTGCTGCTTGATGCGGCCGTCGATCCAGTTCGCCTTCAAATCGTCCAGCGATGACGCATCGCACAATGTTTGCCGCGCCGCAAAATCGACCGGGGCGCGATTGTCGGGATCGACAAGACTGAAATCCCAGTAATCAGTGCCTTGATAAATATCGGGTACGCCGGGAGCGGTGAGCTTTATCAAAATCTGCGCCAAGCCATTGACCGCGCCAGCCGGCGCAATGCGCTGCGCGAAATCGGCGATTTCGTTGAGCAATGGGGATGGGCCGCGAAAGAGCCGCGCAACGAAATCGGCGGCCGCGCCCTCATAGGCTTCATTCGGTGCGGCCCAGTCGCTGTGAAGCTTGGCCTCGCGCAGGGCTTTTTGCTGCCATGCGGCAATCCGCTTGGCGTAGGCCGCCAAACCGTAGGCGTCGTCCGGCCTGAGCGTCAGAGGCCATGCCCCAACGACGGTTTGAAACAGCATCGCGAGATCGCCCGCCGCCGGCAAAACCGCGTTGTCGCTCTGCGTATAAAGGCCGCCGCTGCGTTCGATCCACTGTTGCAGCGCTTTTGCCCAGTCGACCGCCAGTTCGCTCAAAACGGCGAGGCGAGCGCGAACGTCTTCACCGCGCTTATGATCGTGCGTCGCGGTCGCCAGCATGGCGTTCGGGTAATCCGCTGCTCGGCGCTTCATTTTGCCGTGAAACTCGTCCGCGGTGGCAGCAAACCGACGTACGTCGAAGCCCACGTCGTTGCGCGAGATCAAGCGGCCGTAGCGATAGAAAGCGGTATCCTCGACTGCCTTGGCGCTTAACGGGGCGCTCAATTGCTGAAAGCGGGCGAGCGCGATGTTTTGCAGCGGATCGTTGTCGGCCCGCATCCGCGCGCCGGCGAGCCACGCCCCGAGCTTTTCAACGAGCCAGACGTCGACCGCGAGGCAGGTCCGTTTGGCGCCACTCACCGCGTGGGAGATAAACTCCAGATCGTCCGCCATTGCGTGCTGGGCGCGGGTATAGATTCGATAGACCGGAAAATGGGCGAGGATCTCGGTCAGACAGCGCCGGATCGCCGCCCAAGAAATATCGCGCAGGGCAAGCTCGCTTTGCGCGGTGACGTAAAGCGCTCGCACCGTACTCTCGCGCTGGGCGGAAAAGCTTCGCTCCAGGATTTGGCGGCGCGCCAGTTCCTCTTCGACATTAAAATCGCCGGGCCTGCCGCTGATTTTCTCCCATAGCGCCGTCAATAGCCGCTCGCCGCCCGGATCATGCTGGAGTGCACTGACCTCATCCATGAAGTCATAACCGGTCGTGCCGTCGGTCTGCCAAGCCTGCCGCAGGTGCTCGCCGCGGGAGAGGATCTTTTCGACGATGAAATAGGCCGGGCCGCCCGGAACATCGGTCGGCCGTTGGCCCTCGAGTTGTGCCAATCGCGCGCGGAGCTTGCGGCAATAGTCGCCGGGCAGCGCGAGCCCGTCGATATGATCGACGCGCACGCCGTCGATCAATCCTCGTGCATAAAGCGCAAAGACCGTCCGGTGCACGGCTTCGAACACTTCGTCGGCTTCCACCCGCAGCGCGACAAGCTCGTTGATGTCGAAGAAGCGGCGCCAGTTGATTTCGTCATTGGCGGAGCGCCACCAGGAGAGGCGGTAATATTGCTCTTCGAGAAGCTCATGGAGCCGCGCGCGGCCGTCCGGCAAAGCGGGGTCGAATGTGTCGGGCCAGGCTTTTCTGACGACCGGCGCGGCGGAGCCTGCAAGCGGAAAGACGTGATCGAAATAGCGAACAAAAACCTGGGCCTCGTCGATCTGCAGCGTGATCTCACCGGCAGCCAGCGCCTCCCCATAAGGCCGGCCGAGGACCGGCAACAGAACTTTGCCGCGAAGGTGCAGGTTGGCCGGCTCCCATTCGATGTCGAAGTATTTTGCATAACGGCTGGTGCGACCGGCGGCCAAGACGTCCATCCACCACGGATTGCCGCTGCCGATCGCCATGTGATTGGGAACGATATCGATAATGATTCCCATGTCGTGACGTCGCAGTGCGCTGACGAGTTGAACAAAGCCCTCTTCGCCGCCGAGCTCGGGGTTGATCCGCGTCGGATCGATCGTGTCGTAGCCGTGCATGGAACCCGGACGCGCCGTCATGATCGGAGAGGCATAGACGTGGCTGATGCCGAGCCGGGCCATGTATTCGATCAAAGGTACGGCGTCGGCGAAGGTAAAGCCGCGGTGAAACTGCAGGCGCATGGTCGCGCGCGGTACGCTCATCGCCGTCCCCGTCGCGACAGCGGCTCAAGCCGTCGGTGCACGTCCGCCTTGCCGAGAAGTTCGGCCGCCGATCCCGGATAGCGCCGGCGCCAATTCGGATGCTGCTCGATCGTCCCCGGAAGATTGGGCTGGTCGCCGAGCGCAAGTGCGTCCTCGAGCGGCAGTAGCGCAAGCTCGCAATCGGTTTGAGCTATGAATTTCACCGCGGCGTCGGCAACCGGCGGCGTCTCGTCCGGCGAAGGCATGTCGCCTGACGCGGCCCCGGCACGGCGAAAGGCCCGCCATAGGGCGCGGCGGTCCTTGCTTCGCTCGGCCGTTTCCTGATCGCTATTGGCGGCCAAGCCGAGTTGGACCCTCGTTTCAATATCCTTGCCGCGCCACCAGCCGGCGACCGTCGGCAGATCGTGCGTCGATGTCATGGCCAAAGTGTCGGCCGACCATGCTTGCGGTGGCGTGAATCGATTGCGCTCACGTTCGAACCAAAGGACGCGCATACCGTAAATGCCGTTGGCCGCCAGCCGCTCACGAAAACCGGCCGGCACTGTACCAAGGTCCTCACCAACGACGATGGCCCGATGTCGATGAGATTCAAGTGCGGTGAGCCGCATCAAGTCGTCGATCGGGTAGGCGAGATAGGCACCCTCCTTGGCATCAGCGCCGCGCGGCACCACCCAGAGCCGCAGAAGTCCCATGGCATGATCGATGCGCAGGCCGCCTGCGTGGCGGAGCGCCGCCCGCAAGGTCGCGATGAACGGCGCGAAACCGCACGCCGAAAGCGCGCGTGGCGAGAACGTGGTCAGACCCCAATTCTGCCCGTTGGCGTTATAAAGGTCGGGCGGCGCGCCGATTTCAAGGCCGACGAGAATATCGTTCTGACTGGTCCAGGCGTGGCTGCCGGCTCCGCTCATGCCCACGGCGAGATCGGCCAGGAGACCGATCCGCATGCCCGCGTCTCTTGCTTCTCGCTGAGCCGCGGCGAGAGAGCGGTTGGTGATCCATTGCAAAAAGCAATGAAATGAAATTTCTGCTGGGTTGGCGTGCGCAAAGCTTGCGACCTCGGCGCTGTGCGGATCGCGCCAGCCCACCGGCCATTCGCTCCAGTTCCAAGCGCCGCCCGCCGCAAGCATTTTTGCGTGCAACGCCTCGAACCGAGCATGATCTTCCAGCAAGGCTCCGCCAGCCTGGCGAAACGCCGCGAAATCCTTTGCCTGCGGCGTCAGCCCGCCGGAGGCGAGATCGGTCGATGAGAAATCGTCGAACAGATAACGCAAAGCAGACATTTTGGCGCGCGTGGCCCTAGGCCAATCGATCAACGCCTGCTGTTCGAGGTCGCGCGCCAGCGCAGCGAGGCCGGCCGCGTCAAACGCTTTGTCCACGCGATCGCCGAATACAATCCGCGCGTCGGCATAGAGCGGATTGTAGAACAGCCGGCTTGACGGCGAATAAGGACTGAAATGGTTCGGATCGGCGCCGAACAGCGCATGCACCGGGCTGAGCGCAAGCGCGTCCGCGCGTAAAGTGGCGGCTTGTCTGGCAAGCGCGGCGACACCTGTTGCATCGCCTATTCCGCAATCTCCCGGACCGCGCAAGCCGTAGATTTGCGCGGCAATCCCCCATGTGCGTTCATGGGGTGCGAGGTCGGCCATCGTCACGCAGCGCGCAGGCGTTACAGCCAATGTGGTGACCTGACCGCCCATTGTAACGGAATGATAGCCAGCCGTATCGATGCCGGAGAGGCGAATGCCGCGCGGGCCGGCGCGCACCGCGAGGTCGGTCGCGCTCCCGTCTTCCAAAATCACATGGACGTGGCCGTCGGCGGGTGCCGTCATGCCGCGAAGTTCGATAGCTTGACCGAGTGTTGCAGTGACAAGTCGTGGTACGCCGCGGTTCTTGAGCGATTGCTCGCTATGCGACAGTTCGTCCGTCGTTTCGCAGGGCAGTCCCAGGGCGTTGAGAATGCGCGCTATCGATTCGATCGATACAGTGTGCGGCTTGCCGGCATAATCATTCCACTCGACCGCGATCCCGGCACGGCGGGCAAGCGCGTGAATAGCGGTCTCATTCATGTCCGACCCAGGACCGCAATCGTGCAATAGGGTTCGAGGCGGCCATGGTGTGCCGCCTGCTCGGCCGCGGCCGAAGTCGCGAACAACAATCGGCCTTGATGCACCGGCATCTCGGCTGCGTCCGGCCCGAGATTGCAGCCGATGGTGAGCAAAGAATTGTCGCCCATCCGCCAATGCGCGACCACGGCCTGCGCCGCGACGGCGCGCGCATTCACGGCGCGCGCGCCCTTGAGCCGCGGTACGATCTCGCTGCTGCGCAGTTGCAAGAGCTTCGTGTAAAGCTCCTGGCGGCGCGCGCCATGGCGGGCGTCGGGAAGCGGCCTCGATCGCTCGAACGTGGCTGGGTCGTTCGGATCGGCGAGCCGCTCGAGGAGTTTAGCATCAGAGAATTGCGAGAAAGCTCCGAACTCACGCCGTCTGCCCTCACGGACTGCTTCGGCGAGATCGGCATTATGGTCGGTGAAGAACAAAAAAGGCGTCACGCTAGCCGTTTCTTCACCCATGAAAACAAGCGGGATCTGCGGACACAATAGCTGCAGTGCGATGGCGGCTTCGAGCGCCAGGGCGTCGGCGAGCCTGGTCAGCCGCTCGCCAAAGGCTCGATTGCCGATCTGATCGTGGTTTTGCAGGAACAGCACGAACGCCGTCGGCGGCAAGTCGGCGCTTGGCGTGCCGCGCAATATGCCGCCGCGATGCGGCGAAGGCTCGCCCTGATAGGCGAAGCCCTCGCGGAGGCAACGCGCCAATTGCGCCGCGGGCTCGTCCGCATAATCCTCGTAATAGCCGTCGCTCTCGCCGGTCAACAGCACGTGCAAGGCGTGATGCGCATCGTCATTCCACTGCGCATCAAAATAGCAGTCGAGGTGAGCCGCGGTATTGTCGTCGTTCTCGAGCACGAGATGGACGTGCCGGCCCGGCTCGACCGTTCTGCGGACCTCGGCCGCCATCTCGTCGAGCCAGTCGGTCTCGGTGATCGCATGAACTGCGTCGAACCGCAGTCCGTCGAAGCGGTATTCGAGAAACCAGTAGAGCGCGTTCTCGATAAAGAAGCGGCGGACCTCGTCGCGCCGAAAGTCGATCGCCGGCCCCCAGGGTGTCGAGACATCGCTGCGGAAGAATTCGGGCGCATAGATCGGCAAGTAATTGCCGTCCGGTCCGAAGTGATTATAGACGACGTCGAGAAAGATCATCAGGCCGTGGCCGTGCGCGTCGTCCACGAGCGCGCGTAACTCGTCAGGGCTGCCATAGCTGCATTCCGGCGCGAACGGCAGAGCGCCGTCATAGCCCCAGTTACGGGCGCCGGGAAATTCCGCAATCGGCATCAACTCGACGGCGGTGACCCCGAGCTTCGCAAGCCGCGGCAGTTCGCGCGCCACGCCGGCGAACCCACCGAGAAGGCCGGGGTGAAGCTCGTAGAGCACAGTTTCGTGCCACGGTCGTCCTGTCCAACCGGGACGGCGCCAGCGGTAGGCCGATGGATCGACAACGACGCTCTTGCCGTGAATATCGCCGTCTTGCGCCCGCGAAGCGGGATCGGGCACCGCCGTGCCGTCCTGGAGAATATAGCGGTAGCGGGCACCCGCGCCGCATTGCGCTTCGACCTCGAACCAGCCGTCCCCGGTCCGCGACATCGGCATCACGGCCGCTCCATCGATGGCGAGCGAAACCGCACGCTGCGCCGGCGCCCAGATGCGAAATCGAGTCCGGTTCGGACCGACCAAATTGGCGCCGAAAGGCGTACACCGGCCGGGACGCGTCATCGCCGCGCGCTTTCCAGTCGCGTGTAAAGAAGAACAGCGCTATGGGGTCCCACGTCAATTTCACTCTTGTCGGTCTCCAGATCCGCCGCATCCGGATGTGCGGTATCGATAAGGATGCGGCTCTGGCGGACCGGCTCCGGTACCCGAAACGCATGATCGTCGGCAGTGGGATTGAGAAAAAGCGTCAGCAAAGAAACAAATCCGGCGCCGTCGCTGGTGGCGCGGCGCAGGCACAGCAGGTGCTCTTCGGGATTGCGCCAATCCGCATCGCTGATGCTTGCGCCTTTCACGTCGAACCAGGCGATATCCGATATTCCGGGAGCCGGTTCGTACTGCCCGTGAAAAAACTTTTGCGCGCGCAACGCGCTATGGTTCTTGCGGACCGCAATCAGCTTGGCGACGAAGCGGCGCAGATTGCGCCCAGGCTCGCCGTCCGCCTCTTTCCAGTTCCACCAGGACACGTCGTTATCCTGACAATACGCATTGTTGTTGCCGAGTTGGGTGCGGCCGAACTCGTCGCCGCCGAGCAGCATCGGCGTGCCGTGAGAAAACATAACAGTCGCCAGCATGGCTCTTTGGATGCGCATGCGCGTTTCCAACACCGTCTTGTCCGTGGACGGTCCTTCAACGCCCCAGTTCGCCGAATAGTTCTCGCCGACGCCGTCCTTATTGTCTTCGCCGTTCGCCTCGTTGCGCCGCTGCGTGAAGCTCACGACGTCGGCGAGCGTGAAGCCGTCATGGCAGGCGGCATAATTGATCGAGGCCCATGGCCGCCGGGCGGGGCTGTCGAACAGATCGCCCGAGCCAGCGAGCCGGGAGGCGAATTCCGGTCGCGCGCCGCGGTCGCCGCGCCAGAACCGCCGGACACCGTCCCGGAAACGATCGTTCCACTCGGCGAATCCGGGCGGATGGTGCCCGAGCTGGTAACCGCCGGGGCCGAGATCCCAAGGCTCGGAGATCAGCTTGACCCGGGCCAGGATCGGGTCCTGCCGCAGCGCGTCGAAAAAACCTGCGCCGGGATCGAAGCCGCTCGATTCACGGCCGAGCGTGACACCGAGATCGAAGCGAAAGCCATCGACGTGGAACGAGGTGACCCAGTAGCGGAGCGAATCCATTACCATCTGCAAGACACGCGGATGGGTGAGATTGAGTGTGTTGCCGGTCCCGGTCACATCCATGCAATGCCGCGGGTCGGCCGGCACCAGGCGATAATAGCTGGCATTGTCGAGACCGCGGAACGACAGCGTCGGGCCGAGTTCGCTGCCCTCGGCGGTGTGGTTGTAGACCACGTCGAGGATGACTTCGATGCCGGCGGCGTGCAGACGTCGCACGGCGATACGCATTTCGTTGCGCGATCCGTCCGACAGATAGCGCGGCTCGACGGCGAAATATGCCACCGAGTTGTAGCCCCAATAATTTCTCAAGCCGCGCTCGACCAAAGTGCGATCCTGGACAAAGGCATGAACCGGCAAGAGCTCGATCGCGGTGACGCCTAAATCTTGCAGATATTTGATCATCCTGGCGTCGGCCAAAGCCGCAAACGTGCCGCGTTCGTTGGCGCGAATGTCGTCGCGAAGCATCGTCATGCCGCGCAGGTGCGCCTCGTAGATGACGGTATCCGGCCATGGGATGTTAGGGGGCCGATCATCGCCCCAATCGAAAACGTCGTCGCCCACCACCGCCTTGAGCATGCCCGGGGCGCTGTCGCGCCGGTCGTAGGAAAGATCGCCGCGCGGCGAGTTGATACGATAGCCGAACAGCGCATCCGACCAGCGCAGGCTTCCAGCGAGGCGCTTGGCGTAAGGGTCGAGCAGGAGCTTGTGCGGGTTGAAGCGATGCCCTTCTTGAGGACGGTAAGGGCCGTGGGCGCGATAGCCGTAGATCAGTCCCCTTCGCGCGTCGGGCAGATAGCCATGCCAGACCTCGTCGGTGGACTCCGGCAAATCCAGGCGGGCGATTTCGCGACGGCTCGTCGGGTCGAACAGGCACAATTGCATGCGCTCGGCATGCTCGGAGAAGATCGCAAAATTCGCTCCCAGTCCGTCCCATGTCGCGCCGAGCGGGTAGGGCGCGCCGCGATCGAGTTGTGACGGAAACAGCGACATCGACGTCAGCGGTCGTGCCGAAGGAATATTGTGGACAGCGGCGGCAATGCCAGTTCGACGGATTGCGGTTGTCCGTGCGCGGCGATGGCTGACGTTTCGACCCGTCCCTCGTTGCCGATATTGGAGCCGCCGTAATAGCCGGAATCGGTGTTGAGGATTTCGCGCCAGCCGCCCGCATGAGGAACGCCGATCCGATAGCCCTGACGCGGCACCGGCGTCATATTGCACACTACCAGAACGGACGGTTGGTCCGGCGCCAGCCGCAAGAATGCGTAGACTGAGTTGGAGCGATCGTCGCCAACGGTCCACATGAAGCCGTCGCCGTCGCAATCGCGCCGATGCAGGGCGGGTTCGGCCACATAGAGATGGTTGAGATCGCGCACCAGGCGCTGCACGCCGGCATGCGCAGGATCGTCGAGGGAGGGCCAGTCGAGCTCGCGGTCGTGATTCCATTCACGCTCGTGCGCGAATTCTCCGCCCATGAATAGAAGCTTCTTGCCGGGATGGCCCCACATGAAACCGTAATAGGCCCGCAGATTGGCAAAGCGCTGCCAGCGGTCACCGGGCATCTTGCCGATCAGCGATCCTTTGCCATGCACCACTTCGTCGTGCGACAGCGGCAGAATGAAGTTCTCGGTGAAAGCGTAGAGCAGCCCGAACGTCATTTCGTCATGATGATACCGTCGGTGGATCGGCTCTTTCGTCATGTAATCGAGAGTGTCGTGCATCCACCCCATGTTCCACTTGTAGGAAAAGCCGAGCCCGCCGGCGGCAATCGGCCGGCTGACGCCCGGCCATGCGGTCGATTCCTCGGCGATCATCATCGCGCCGGGACAACGCTCGGAGACGACGGCATTGAGATGACGGATAAAGCCGATCGCTTCGAGATTCTCGCGGCCGCCGTATATGTTGGGAACCCACTCGCCCTGTTTGCGGCTGTAATCGCGGTACAGCATTGAGGCGACGGCATCGACCCGCAAGCCGTCGACGTGGAAATGCTCGAGCCAGTACAATGCGCTCGCGATCAGGAAGCCTTGCACCTCGCGACGGCCGAAATTGTAGATGTAGGTGTTCCAATCCTGATGAAAGCCTTCGCGCGGATCGAGATGCTCGTAGAGCGCGGTTCCGTCAAAGCGCGCGAGACCGTGTGGGTCGCTCGGGAAATGGGCCGGAACCCAGTCGAGAATGATGCCGATTCCGGCAGCGTGGAGCTCGTCGATGAAACGCGACAGGCTTTGCGGCGAGCCGAACCTCGCGCTTGGCGCGAACAAGCCGAGCGGCTGATAGCCCCAGGAACCGCCAAACGGATATTCGGCGATGGGAAGCAATTCGACGTGGGTGAAACCCATCTCGACGAGGTAAGGGATGAGCCGCTCGACCGCGACATCCCAGAACGAACTGTCGTGCGGGGCGTGGGTCAGCCAGACTTGGTTCAGCCAGGAAGCAAGATGAATCTCATAGATCGATATGGGCGCATCGGTGGCCTGGCGCCTGCCGCGTTCGCGCATCCACGCCTCGTCGTGCCAGCGATGCTGGTGCGGCAGGGGAACCCGCGAGGCGGTTTGCGGCGGCGCCTCGGTCAGCTTTGCGACCGGGTCGGCTTTCCACGGCAGGCCAATGCGGTCGGGCCCGCAAATATCGTATTTAAAGCGTGAACCGGGCGCGACTCCCGGGATGAACAGCTCCCAGATTCCCGAACGGTGCCGCACCCGCATCGGATGCCGCCGCCGATCCCAGGAATTAAAATCGCCGACGACGGCAACACGCGTCGCGTTCGGCGCCCAAACCGCAAAACGAACGCCGTTGACGCCGTCGATGTTAAGGCTCTGCGCGCCGAGGCACTCTGCCAATTCGAAATGCCGGCCTTCGTTGAACAGATGCAGATCGAGATCGCCCAGCAGCAATCCGTACGAATAGGGGTCTTCGGTTTCCTGCACGCCGTTCGGCCAGACAATGCGAAAGCGATAGGGCGCGCGCTCGTGGATCACATTCTCGAACAGCCCGTACTCCTCGGCGGGCTCGAGCGGCGCCAAGAGCGCGCCGTCGGATCGACTAAGCACGTCGACCTTTTCCGCACCGGGCAGGAACGCACGAATGACGCGGCCGGCTTCGGTGTCGTGGGGACCCAGCGCGGCGAACGGATTGTCGTGCGTCGCTTGCGCGAGCGCGCGGGCGGATTGCGGATCCAATCGCCAGGACGGCTTCAGCGCAATATCTGCCTCGGCTATGTCATTCATTGGATCGGCCTCCGGTCTTGACGATGCGCGTCAACAACGATGCCAGCCCCGCCAAGGGTGCGCCGATCCAGGTCGGTCGGTTGGCCGCCTCATAGGCGATCTCGTAGGCAGCCTTCTCGATCAGCCAGAGATCGAGGAGCGCACGCGCGGCCGCATCGTTCCGCAGACAACTGGTCTCCCAGTAACCCCGCAAAAAAGCCGCCGATGCCCGCCGGCTGAACTGGGCAATGAGCTTGTCGCGCGCTCCTTCGTCCACCGGCATGGCGCCCACGCCTTTACGGTCGGTCAGCGTGGCCCCGATATAATCGATGGAACGCAGCAGGCCTGCGACGTCGCGCAACGGGCTTGCCTTGGCGCGGCGCTCGGTCATCGAGGCTGCGGGCTCGCCCTCGAAATCGATGATGTACGCATCGCCGCTCACCACCAGCACCTGGCCAAGATGGAAATCGCCGTGAACCCGCGTCATCAAGCTTCCAGCTCCGGATTTGGCCAGACCGCGCACGGCGGCGACAACTGCGCCACGCATCTCCAACAATGTCCGCGCCCGTTCGTGGTCCTGCTCGCGCTCCCACTTCGCTCGGCGGTTGATGGCCTCGAACGCATTGCCGATGCGCTCCTCGACCTTCCTTGCCCATTGCGTCACATCGGCGGCGCCGGCGATTGTCGGTGCGAATGCCTCAATCGTCGTCTCGCGCGCCAGCACCGCGTGCATCTCGCCCAGCCGGCGTCCGATCGCGGTAATGACAGCCTCGCAATCTGTGAGCAGATCCGCTTCTTCGTCCTTTGCGGTCTCGGCCGGAGCGAGGAGGTCGAGGGCGCGCGTCAAATGGTCGAGCGTCCAGGTCCAGGCGTCGCCCTGATGACGGACAAAGCCGACCGCCACGGCGACCGTGCATGGCGTGCCGTCCGCCGCCACCCGCACGACGTCACCGAGGAGAGGCGGTGAATTTGCAAACCCTTGCTCGGTCAGATAGCGGCCCATTTCGGCCTCGGGATGCACGCCCGGCGAGACGCGGCGGTAAATCTTCAGCATCAGGACATCGCCGACAGTAAGCGAGCTGTTCGACTGTTCCGCCGCTAGCCAATTGACCTCCGCATCACGCGACGCGTTGAGGAGTTCGCGGGCGCTGTCGATCGGTCTAAATCGCAGGACTCCGTCCCCGTGAGCGAACTCATCCCCCGCCGCCAGGCACGAGACGATACGATGGGCGAACCCCGGCAACGAGAATGCATCGGTGAGCAGTCCAAGACGCCGGCCGCGCCGCACCCGCGCCAGCGCGAGCCGGTGCGGTAGTGCCGCCGACGGTTCGTCCTCCCAGAGTATCGATAGCGGCAACAGCCAGCGGCTGCTGCCGCTCTTTGTTTTCACCTCGATCTCGCTCAGCAACATCTCATGATCGCTCTCGGCGAGGTTGGTGAAATCGCCGATGCGGATCGATTGGATTTCTTGATCTTTCAGCCCGAACCAGCGCCGTTTGACGACGTATTGCGGCAGGGCCTCCCTTTCGATCGCCATTGCGGTGCTCGTGGCGAGCGCCTTGGCCAAGCTGTCGCGCAGCACAACGGTGACGAACTCCGGCAGCGGTTCCGGCGCGGGCGTATGCCAGGCCGGCCAATCGCTGGCCTTGCCCAACACGAACCAATAAAACCCGTACGGCGCTAAGGTGAGCAGATAGGTCAATTCGCCGATGGGCGGAAAAACCGTGCCGGCATTGAGCTCGACCGGCACTCGGCCGGCGAACATGGACAGATCGAGTTCAACCGCTTGCGGGCTACGCGCGACATTGGCGACGCACAACAACGTCTCGTCACCGAGCTCCCGCAAATAGGCGAGGATTTTCCTGTTTTTTGGATACAGAAATGTCAGCGTTCCCCGGCCGAATGCCGGATGCCGGCTCCGCACCGCCAGCATGCGCCTCGTCCAATTGAGGATCGAATGCGGGTCGCGCGTCTGCGCCTCGACATTGACGGCGCCATAGCCGTAAAGCGGATCCATCAAAGGCGGCAGCACCAAAGTTGCCGGATCGGCGCGGGAGAAGCCGCCATTGCGGTCGGGCGACCATTGCATCGGCGTGCGAACGCCGTTGCGGTCGCCGAGATGTATATTGTCGCCCATCCCGATTTCGTCGCCGTAATAGATCACGGGCGTGCCGGGCATCGAGAGCAACAAGCTGTTCATCAATTCGACGCGGCGGCGATCGCGCTCGAGCAGGGGGGCAAGCCGCCGCCGGATCCCAAGGTTGATGCGCGCCCGTCGATCCGCGGCATAAGTCTGCCAGAGATAGTCGCGCTCGCTGTCGGTCACCATTTCGAGCGTGAGCTCGTCGTGATTGCGCAGGAAGATCGCCCACTGGCAGTTTTCCGGAATCGCGGGCGTTTGCCGCATGATGTCGCTGATCGGAAAGCGGTCCTCGCGCGCGATCGCCATATACATTCGCGGCATCAATGGAAAGTGGAACGCCATGTGGCATTCGTCGCCGTCGCCGAAATAGTCCTTGCAATCCTCCGGCCATTGATTGACCTCGGCGAGCAGCATGCGGCCGGGGAACGCGGCATCGAGCTCGGCGCGGAAGCGCTTGAGGATTTGATGGGTTTCGGGAAGATTTTCGTTGCTGGTGCCTTCGCGCTCGACCAGATAGGGCACCGCGTCGAGGCGGAGCCCGTCGACGCCGAGCTGTAGCCAGAACCGCATCACGCTCAATACCGCCTTGAGCACCTGTGGATTGTCGTAATTCAGGTCCGGCTGATGCGAATAAAAGCGGTGCCAATAATATTGGCCGGCGATCGGGTCCCAGGTCCAGTTCGAGCGCTCGGTATCGAGAAATATGATGCGCGTGCCGGCATATTTCTGATCGGAATCGGACCAGACATAGAAATTGCGCCACGGCGATCCGGTCTTCGACTTGCGCGCGCGCTGAAACCAGGGGTGCTGGTCGGACGTGTGATTGACGACCAGTTCGGTAATGACGCGAATGCCCCGCGCATGCGCCTCGTGCACAAAGCGCTTGAAGTCCGCAAGCGTGCCGTAGTCGGGATGCACGCCGCGATATTCGCCGATGTCATAGCCGTCATCGAGCAGCGGCGAGGGATAGAACGGCAGCAGCCATATCGCATTGACGCCGAGATCGGCGATGTAATCGAGCTTAGAGATCAGCCCGAGGAAGTCGCCGATGCCGTCGCCATTGCTGTCGCAAAACGATTTGACATGAAGCTGGTAAATGCACGCGTCCTTGTACCAAAGTCCGTCGGCGGCGGTTGTCGGCTTGGCCGATGTCGGTCTATTCGATGCCGATCTGTTCGACGCCGCCCTCGCCGACGCAGTTTTACGCTTGTCGTCTTTGGTTCGTGCGTCCACGCTCAGCCTCCCGACACCGGCGCGATGCGCCAGATCGCGAAGGGAAGTTCTGCGGGGTCGAGGCGAATACGCTGCAATTTGCCGTGCCAGTCGAACGTCGTATTGCGCATCAGATCGTGGACCCGCACGATGCCGTTGTCCGGAAGCTGCCATTCCCACAGCGGGATCTCGATGGTGGCTTCCCGGACCTGGAACGGGTCGAGGCTGACGGCGACCAGGATCATGTCGCGTTGGGCGGGCAACGGCTTGCCGTAGAGGATCACCTGATCGCTATGGGCGGGGTAGAACCGCAGCCCCAGATGGCTGTGCAGCGCCGGATGATGCTTGCGGATACGATTGAGCTGTGAAATCTCGGCGACGATATTGGCCGGCGCATTATAGTCGCGCGCCCGAAGCTCGTATTTTTCGGAATCCAAGTATTCTTCGCGACCCGGCAAAGGCGCGGCTTCGCAAAGCTCGAAGCCCGAATACATGCCCCACAATCCGGACAGCGTCGCCGCGAGCGCAGCGCGTATGAGAAAGCCCGGCCGTCCCGAGGTCTGCAGGAAATAGGGATTGATGTCCGGCGTATTCACGAAAAGGTGCGGACGAAAAAATTCCTTCGTCTCCGACGTCGTCAACTCGGTCAAATAGCCAGTCAATTCCTGCTTGGTGTTGCGCCAGGTAAAATAGGTGTAGGACTGCGAGAAGCCGGCCTTGGCGAGGCGATACATCATTTTCGGCCGGGTGAAAGCCTCCGCCAGGAAGATGACGTCGGGGTTTTGCGACCGCGCCTGCGCGATCAGCCACTCCCAGAACGGAAGCGGCTTGGTGTGCGGATTATCGACGCGGAATATGCGCACGCCTTCACTGACCCAGAACGCAACGATGTCCCGCAGCGCGATCCACAAATTCGGTACTGCATCCTTGGCGTAGAAATCGACGTTGACGATGTCCTGGTATTTTTTCGGCGGGTTCTCGGCGTATCGCACGGACCCGTCCGGCCGCCAGTTGAACCATTCCGGGTGATCCTTCAGCCAAGGATGATCCGGCGAGCATTGAATGGCGAAATCTAGCGCGAGCTCGAGGCCGTGATCCGCGGCGGTATCGCGCAAGCGGCGGAAGTCTTCGATGGTGCCCAATGCTGAATGAATCGCATCGTGCCCCCCTTCGCTACTGCCTATCGCATAGGGGCTACCCAGGTCGGTCGGCGCGGCGACGAGTGCGTTGTTCCTGCCTTTGCGGTTCGTCTTGCCGATCGGATGGATCGGCGGCAAATAGAGCACGTCGAATCCCATATCGCGCAGCGCCGGCAACCGGCGGATGACGTCATCGAATGTGCCGTGCCGCGCGGCATCCTCCGCGGCGGAACGTGGAAACAGTTCGTACCAAGCGCCAAACGCGGCTTGCGGGCGCTCGACATCGAGCAGCAAGACCGGCTCGCGCCGGGTGCGGAAGTTCCGCTCCTCAGCTTCGCGCATCACCTCGCGCAAGTCGGGCGTGAGCAATATCTCGGCGCTGGATTCTGCGGACGTATCGCGCAACCATTCGAGTGCACTCTTGACGACATTGCTGGCGCCATCCTCGGTACGCGCCTGGGTCTTCATCAACAATTGCCGTGCCTCTTCGGCTTCGACGTTGATGTCGGCGTTCGCAGCTCGCTTTATTTCAAGGTCGCGGCACAGCGTGCCATATTTGTCGATCCACGCTTCCACCGTGAATTCGTAGCGGCCGATACGGTCCGGCAGGACGGTCGCCCGCCATCGGTCATTGCCGAGGTGACGCATCTGTTCGCGCTGCCACGCGTCGCCATCCGCGGCGCGCCACACCAACTCGACGACAAGGACATCGTGACCGTCGGTGAAGACATCGGCCTCGACAATGATGGCTTCGCCGACGACGCGTTTTGCAGCGAAACGCCCGCCGTCGACGCTCGGCGCAATATTGTCGATAACGATGCGCGCGGCCGCGGCCAATGCCTGGGCCCGCACGTCCGGACGGCGAGTGAGTACCGGGTCGTTGCAGTGAGCGCGTAAAACGCGAACTTCACCAGCGTCGAGCATCTGGCCAGACTCACGATCGGCCGATACGGCCTCAAGCGCAGAAAGGCTCGCGCCGGCGGACGGGGGCAGCGGATGGAGCGAGATCGGCACCTTTTGCTCGCGTTGCAGATCCGGATTGACCATCACCACGATAGGGGCCAACGCGCGTCGGACATCCGGGGTTTCCGAACGCAACAACACTGTCGCAGGGTCTTCGGGGCCGCTAAGCGTCCGCCACTCACCGCCGCCAAACGTGGCCAATCGGTCGCTCAGCGCATTTGCTTCCTTAATCTCTGCGGAAAGATCGATATTGCTGCCGTCCTGGGGCAGCGCGAAGCCGTTGCTCGCCGGCGGCCGATCGTTCAAGTCCTCGCTGGAGGCGAATTCAAAACCCATCGGCACCATGAGCCCATCGCCGGTCGCCGCCGCGCAACGCAAGACGTGCCGGTACGCCGGCGCCAGATTGATGCCGTCCTCAAATCGTTTGGCGAGACGCGGGCCAAAGGGCGCTTCGGCGCAGGCAATGACCGAGCCGATCCCGCGCAGCAGTTCATGTTCTTCGACAAACCATCCGGCGCGGCCATCCCACCAAGGCAGCGAGGAAAATGCGCCGGCGAATCCGACCCCGCGCAGCGCGGCGATGGCGTCCCACTTCAGACCCGGGGTCCAGGCGAGAAAGCGACAATTAGGGTCGCGCTCCTTCACCGCGGCAATGACCCGGCGCCAGGCGTCAGGCGGCACGAGGTGCGGCTCGGTGCAGCGAAACCCCGTTACGCCCGCCTGCGCCAGCCGCAGTAGCCGCGTCACCCACCAGTCTTCTACCTCTTGGGTGAGACCCGGTGCGTCGAACCGAAGATAGGCGGCTTCGGTCTGCCGAAGCGGCGACCGCGGATCGACACGCTCGCCGGTGCTATTGCTGATGTGAAACCAGCCCGGCTGGTCCTGTGCGACGCGCGCGTCCGGCGCAACACGCCCGACCACGACGTCAGCAAACAGTTTAAGTCCTGCTTGCCGGCAAATTGTCCCCAGTTCGCCGATGATTTCGACAGCGCTGCGGGTTTCCTCGAGTGCGGGATGAACCTTGTCGTGGTCGCCCGTCAGGAAGATGTCGCCGTCACGCCCCGGGGCGAAAAGCGGCGCCGTCAGTAGATGGTCGAATCCCATATCCCGGGCGCGGCGCAAATGGCGTGACCAGGAGGTGCGGGGCCCAGCGAGCAAAGGATGAAAATAGTATATTTTCGGCGCGAACAATTCTCGGTAATCGTTCGTCACCGCCATTGAGCGACGTTTTGTAGGCATAACTTCACAAACCGTCACCGCTCGCGAGCCAACCTAATCGGAGGTTCCCTGCTTCGTTAATGTGGCGGCGCACCAAAAGTTCCGTCGCCGCTGCGGACCCCGTTGCGGAAAGCTACGCGCTATGAAGATGGGCCGGATTTCGGTGGGACAGCGACGCCGCTGCGCGTCGGTCGCCGCTGCGGCTTGGTGGCCCGCAGCAGGAACAACAGCAAGGATCGGCCAGTGACTTCGTAACGATGGCCGCATTTGAACATCGCGGCGCTGTCGAATTCCTCATCCTCCTCCGGCAGGTTGGTATCGACGAGCCGACGCCAGTCGCGGCCGCCGGGAGCCTTCGGTAGCGTGAAGACGACGACGTCATGGTGGGCGTTGAAAATCAACAGCAGCGTGGCTTCGCTCGCCCGCTTACGAATGCCGCTCATCTGCGCGCGGCCGTCCAGCAGCACTCCGCAGCATTTTGCCGCCGCGTCCTGCCACTGCTGCGGGGCCATCTCTTCACCGGTCGGCGTCAGCCAAGTGGAATCCTTTATCCCCAGCTCTTCGTTCCACGCTCCCGACAGGAATCGGCTCTGCCGCAGCACCGGGTAATGGTTTCGTAATGCGCTCAGGCGCCGGGCGAACGCGGTCAATGTTTCCCCGCGTTCATCGTGCGCCCAGTCGACCCAGGAAATCTCATTGTCCTGGCAATAGGCGTTGTTGTTGCCCTGCTGGGTGCGACCAAACTCGTCGCCCGCCAAAATCATCGGCGTGCCCTGCGACAGGAGCAGCGTACTCAACATGTTCCGCTTCTGCCGGTCCCGAAGATCGAGGATATCGGGATCATCGGTCGGACCTTCCATGCCGTAATTGCCGGATCGGTTGTCGGAATGGCCGTCGCGGTTGTCCTCGCCATTGGCCTCGTTATGTTTGTTCTCGTATGAGACGAGATCGTTCAGCGTAAAGCCGTCATGTGCCGTGATGAAATTGACGCTGGCCCAGGGCTTGCGCCCGCGATGATTGAAAAGGTCGGAAGATCCGGTAATGCGCGCCGCAAAGTCGGCGAGCTTGCCTTCCTCGCCCTTCCAATAAGATCGCACCGTGTCGCGGTAACGGTCGTTCCATTCGGCCCAGCCCGGCGGAAAGCCGCCGACCTGGTAGCCGCCGGGTCCGCAGTCCCACGGCTCCGCGATCAGCTTGACCGACGACAGCACCGGGTCCTGACGGCATGAATCCAGAAATCCGCCCCCCGCGTCGAAGCCGTGCGTCTCGCGGGCCAGAATGGTGCCGAGATCGAAACGGAAACCGTCGACATGCATTTCCTGCACCCAATAGCGCAACGAATCCGTCACCATCTGCAGAACGCGCTGATGCGAAAGGTTGAAGGTGTTTCCCGTTCCGGTATCGTTGATGTAATAGCGCTGTTGGTCCGGCAGCAGCCGATAATACGAGGCGTTGTCGATGCCCTTGAATGACAGCGTCGGTCCGAGCTGATTGCCTTCGGCGGTGTGATTGTAGACAACGTCAAGGATGACCTCGATCCCGGCATCGTGAAAGCGAGCCACCATTTCCTTGAATTCGGCAAAGGCGAAATCCGGCACATGGGCATAGCGCCGTGTCGGCGCGAAAAACGCGATGGTGTTGTAGCCCCAATAATTGGTCAGCCCCTTGTCGCTGAGATGGCTGTCGTTGACGAAGGTATGGATCGGCAAAAGCTCCACCGCCGTGACGCCGAGGCCGCGAAGATGATCGATGACGTCCGGCTCGGTCAGGCCGCGATAAGTGCCGCGCAGCTCCTCGGGCACCGAGGGATGCAGCTTGGTAAAACCGCGCACGTGCAGCTCGTAGAGTATCGTGCGCTCCCAAGGTGTGCGGGGAGCGCGGCCGTCGCCCCATGTGAAAGCGGGATCGATCACCCGGCAACGCGGCATGAACGGCGCGCTGTCGCGCTCGTCGAAGCTCAGATCGTCGCCGCTCTCCATGTGGTAGCCGAAAACAGCCGGATTCCAGTCGAGATTGCCGACGACGGCCTTCGCATAAGGATCGAGCAGGAGCTTATTCGGATTGAAACGGTGGCCGTGCTCCGGCTCGTAGGGACCGTGCACCCGGTAACCGTAAATCGACCCCGGGCGGGCATCAGGCAGGAAGCCGTGCCAGACCTCGTCGGTGAATTCCGGCAATTCGACCCGCTCAATCTCGCGTTCACCGCGATCGTCGAACAGGCAGAGCTCCACCTTGGTCGCATGGGCGGAAAACAGCGCGAAATTGACGCCGAGGCCGGTCCACGTCGCGCCCAGGGGAAAGGGCAAGCCTTCACGAAGGCGCGCTCGCCGCATCACCTGCGGCGCAGCGATCTCAGCTCGCACGTTCATTTGTCGCGTTCTCCGCCGGCTAAGTCTGAACTGCGCATCGAGGGTGCGGTTCCATGCGAACCGTGCGCATCGCCGAACAAATCGCGGCGGCTAAATCCACTTTTCGTTTCGCAGCGCTTGCTGCAGCTGGCGCATCGCCGCCTTCATGTCGCGTGACTTTTCTGTCTTGAGAGCCTCGACAAGGAGAGCACGAGCGAAGGTCCATCGCGGCAGATTGGCGACCTCCGGCGGAAACCTCTTGTCGATCGACTCTATGGCTTGTTCCACCGTCGAAATGACCTGGCTTATGCCGCCGGCTCGAATACGCACTTCGGAGGGAAGTTTCATGGGGGTCAGCAGAGGCCGGTGTGCCGCGCCATTGTTCTTTTTAGATCATCGGCGCCGAACGGTTTCCGGATAAGGGGGAAGCCACGAGCTTCCGTCGCCCGGCCCGACAGAATGATGACCGACAAACCGACACGCATTCGCCGCGCCGCTTCGGCCAGATCATAGCCATCCATGCCGGGCATATTGATGTCGGTAATCAAGATTTCGATGCGCCGATCCGCGGCCAGCTTCTTCAACGCATCTTGCGCATTTGCCGCGGTTTTTACCGCGCATCCCAGGTCCTCCAGCATGGCGGCCGTGATTTCCCGGACAAGCGGCTCATCATCGACCAACAGGACTACGCGAGACACCTTTGGCTCCCTAACGCCGAACCGTTCGAGGATGAGAAACGGATAGCGGGTCACGATCGTTCCAAAGGCCTTGGCGGTAACTTCGTGTCCGGCAACGCCAAAGCGATAACCCGCCAAATCGACTCGTTGCCCGACGGCCGACAAGCGCCTTGTCCGGGTGCTTTCGAGGTGCAGGCTGTAAAAATGGCGGGGCAATACCGACCTGATAACAATGCGTTGCAAAGCGGCGTGCCAGAAAAGCAAAAATAGGTCAGAATGGGCCGAAACCCGGACCATGAAGGCTCACGGAAATTAACTAAGTGTTTGATTATATTGAAAAAACAAGATTGGGCCGGTCCCGCCGATTTTCCGTCGCCCCGATGATGGAATGGACCGACCGGCATTGCCGGTTCTTCCATCGGCTGCTCACGGGCGGGGCGCTGCTCTATACCGAAATGCTGACCACCGGCGCGGTGCTGCATGGCGACCGGGCGCGGCTGTTGCGGTTTGATCCCGCCGAGCATCCGCTGGCGCTGCAGCTTGGCGGATCCGATCCGCGCGCGCTTGCCGAATGCGCGCGCATCGGCGCCGATCTCGGCTTCGATGAAATCAACCTCAATGCCGGCTGTCCGTCGGACCGCGTCCAGGACGGCCGCTTCGGCGCCTGTTTGATGGCCGAACCGGCGCTGGTCGGCGATTGCGTCGCCGCGATGAGGGCTGCCATCGCCATTCCGGTCACGGTCAAATGCCGCATCGGCATCGACGAGCAGGATCCGGAACCGGCGCTCGAGACATTTGCGCAAGCGGTCGAACAGGCAGGCGCCGACGCGCTGATCGTGCATGCTCGAAAGGCCTGGCTCAAAGGCCTGTCGCCGAAAGAGAACCGCGAGGTGCCGCCGCTCGATTACGACCGCGTCTATCGGCTCAAAGCGGCGCATCCGCGGCTCACCGTCGTCCTCAATGGCGGCGTCGGCAGCGTCGAGGAGGCATTGGCGCATCTCGATCGCGTCGACGGCATCATGATGGGCCGCGCCGCCTATCAGGAGCCGTGGCGGCTGCTCGCTGTCGATCCGAATGTATTTGGCGAAGCGGCACGCTTTGCTTCGGTGAAGGAGGCCGTCGCGGCGCTCATGCCCTATATCGAGCGCGAGATCGGCGCTGGAGCGCGGCTGCACAACATCACCCGCCATCTGCACGGGCTATTTCGCGCGGTGCCCGGCGCGCGCGCATTCCGGCGTCATCTTGCCGGCGCCGCCGCGGCGCCCCATGCGGGGGCCGAATACCTCGCGGCCGCGCTTGCATTGGTCGCGGACGGCGTCCTGGACAGCGACCGGCAATTGGCGCACATCGCCGCCTGACACGCTCACTTCCAGATCGCAGGCATCATGCTTCTTGGCGTTCCGTTGAGCGAGATTGGCTGGCTCGCGCTCGCCATCGTCTTGGGCGGTGTCGTCACCGGGATTCTGGCGGGCCTGTTCGGTATCGGCGGCGGTGCGGTCATCGTGCCGGTGCTCTACGAAGTCTTTCGCGTGCTCGGCGTGCCGGAGGAAGTGCGGATGCAGCTTTGCGTCGGCACCTCGATCGCCATCATCCTGCCGACCACGGTGCGCTCTTATCTCACGCACCGCGAGAAGGGGCTCGTCATTCCGCGCGTCATCAGGCTGTGGGCGCTCCCGGCCGTGCTCGGCGTCACTTGCGGCGCTGTGATCGCCGCCTTCGCGCCGCCGGCCGTGTTCAAGATCGCCTTCGTGCTGATCGCGGGCTTCATCGCCACCAAATTTCTGTTCGCCGGCGATCGCTGGAATCTCGGCACCGATCTGCCCGGCACCGTGCCGATGACGCTCTACGGTTTCGCCATCGGGCTTGCCGGCTCGCTGATGGGAGTGAGCGGCGGCTCGCTGTCCAACATCGTGCTGACGCTGTACGGCAAGCCGATCCACAATGCGGTCGCGACCTCGTCGGGTCTCGGCGTGCCGATTACCATCGTCGGCACCGTGGGCTATATGCTGGCCGGCCTGCCGCATCACGCGCTATTGCCGCCGCTGTCGCTCGGCTTCGTCTCGCTGATCGGGGTTGCGGTAATGGCGCCGGTGTCGAGCTTCACCGCGCCCTATGGGGCACGCCTCGCCCACACACTGTCGCGGCGGACACTCGAAATCGTATTTTCGATTTTTCTGTTGCTGGTGTCGGCGCGGTTTTTGGTGAGTTTGTTCTGACCGGCGGGTTCCTTACGGATAACCCTTCAGGATCAGCCGGTCGCCGGAAACTTGCCAGCTCTGCAGCCGGTTGAGGAAACTCATGCCGAGCAGGCTCTGCCGCAACTGGCCGGGCTGCACCACGAGCGCCTCGACCGAGCGTTCTTCGAGCCCGCCGACGGCGACACGGTCGAGCGTGACGGGTGCGGCGCGGGTGCGGCCGTTGGCGGTGTCGATGCTGACCGTGTAATTGAGCAGATCGAGCGGCAGCCCCGCAGCCTTGGCGTCGTCGTGGGTGAGGACGACCGAGCTTGCGCCGGTATCCAGCACCATCGGCACGCGTGAGCCGTTGATATGCGCTGCAATGTCGAAGTCGCCGTCGCCGGTGCGTGCGACTTCAACGGTGCGGCCGTGCGAAATCACATGGCCGGGCACGACCTCCGCGACCACACGGTCGGCGACCTCTTTCAGTTCGAAGCGATACGTGTAGCCGATGACCAGAAAGAGTCCGACGACGACCCACAACAGCGCCGCCATGACAGCATTGACGAAACGCTCGCGGAACATGGTGGCGACCGCGGCGGCGAGAAACACCAACAGCGCGATCTTATAGGCAAGCGACCCGAAATCGCTGCTCGACAGCGGACCGACACTGCCTTCGCCGTGCTCGGCGATCAGGACCAGGATCGCGATCAAAATGCCGATCAGAAGAAGCCACACCAGGCGCTGCCGCACGTCGATCACCTTTATGCGCGAGCCGCGACACCGCCGCCGCCATTCATCGCCGCGAGCCTTGCCGGTAATTGCGTCATGACACCGGCGCGCTCGGCATGGCTAAAACCGCTCCAGCCGGCGATCTCCGCGATCGATCGGCCGCAGCCGCTGCACAGGCCCGTCTGCGGATGGACCACGCAAATGCGATTGCACGGCGTGATGATGCCAGGTTCTGGTGAGCCGGTTCCGGTCGCGGACATTCGGGGTCTCGGGGCGAATCGCGAGGCACCATAGACGCGAGGCCGGCGAAGGCAATGCCCGGAATCATGGCCGGCGCAGGCGGGCTTTAGCCGCCGGCGCCGAACAATGCGCGCTTGGCGCGGCTCGAGGATTCGTCGGGCGCGGAGGAGGGGGTCGAATAGAGCGCCGACGCAGAGGTATCCGCGCGCGGTTGCAGCGGCGGGGAGCCTTCGGCGATCGGCGCCAGCGCCGACATTACGCGCTCGGGCGGGAAGGTGACGATCACTTCGGTGCCGATGCGCAGCTTCGACTTCAGCGTGAAGGTGCCCCCGTGCAGATCGATCAGATTCTTGGCGATCGGCAGGCCCAAGCCCGCGCCTTGCTCGGCCGATTTGATCGAGTTCGAGCCCTGGCCGAACGACGCCAGCACGACGGGGATTTCCTCTTCGGGGATGCCCGGTCCGGTGTCTTTCACGCTCATGTACTGGCCGCCCGACGCGGTCCAGCCGACCTTCAGCCAGATCTCGCCGCCCTGCGGCGTGAACTTGATGGCGTTGGATAGAAGATTGAGACATATCTGCCGCGCCGCGCGCTCGTCGGCCCAAAGCCGGGGCAGATCGGGCTCGAACATTTCATGGATGGTGATGCCGCGATTGCTGGCGCGCAGCTTCAACAGATGGTGGCAGTCCTCGACCACGCGATTGAGGGAGACGGCTTCCTCGTTGAGCTCGTAGCGGCCGGCCTCGATGCGCGACAGGTCGAGAATTTCGTTGATCAGGTTGAGCAGATGCACGCCGGAATTATGGATGTCGGCGGAATAGTCCTTGTACATCGGCACCGCATGTGTGCCGAAGATCTCACCCTTCATGACTTCGGAGAAGCCCAGAATGGCGTTGAGCGGCGTGCGCAATTCGTGGCTCATTTGCGCGAGAAACCGCGATTTCGCGATATTGGCGGTTTCGGCGCGGCGGCGCGCCTCGTCGGATACCGATTTCGACTGTTCGAGCTCGCCGATCAGCGCGTCCTTTTCGGCGCGCGCTTCGAGCGTCGCCAGCGTCGTCGAATAAAGCCGATAGGCGAGCAGCGAAAAATAGCCCTCGGCGGTCAGCGCCATGATGGCGAGAATATAGTCGTGCAGCGTGCCTTTGACCGCGAAGTCGAGCGCGATCGCGATCACGACCGGCAAGGTCAGCGCGAACACCGCCACCGGCAGGCTCGACGCCAGCATGCTCGAGATCGCCACCACCAGCAGCATGACGAACAGCATGAAGGTCGCCGCCTGATCGTCCATGCCGATCGGATTGATCAGGATGAAAGTCCAGGCCATGCCGAAGAACAGATCGAGCAAGATGAAGCGCATGCGCCAGGAGCGGAGCTCCTTGGTCGACGCCGGCTCGTCGAGGAAGCGCCGGCACATGCGAATGATGACGAGATGGATGATGAGCGCGCCCGCGGTCCACACCCCCGAGGTCAGCGCGCCGGTCCACAGGCCCGACAACAGCCCGATGGTGACGACAAGAAGTAAAATGACCGGGGAAGCCGAAATGCGGTTCTGCGCGAACTGGCGCAGCAATTCCTGGTCGAACACCGGCCGCGTGCCGCTGCTCGAGGTCAGCCGGTCACGCGCCTCGCGCACGTGCTGGGACGCCAGCCGCCGCTTGGTCGACGGCGCGGCGGCGGCCGAGGCAAGCTCGTGCGTATCGCTGATCGTGTTGGCCATTACATTCCGGGGGCTGACGCCAATTCGCGATAAAAGTGGCCCAAATTCCTTAAGACGAGGCTTAAGCCGGAAAGACGGCTGCAAGTTTTTGTTTACGAAAGGGCGCCGTGCGGACCGAGACGGCGCCGGGCGCCGGTGGCGAGTGCGGGGCGGGCGCGATAAGCTCCTCCACTCAAAGGGATAGAAGGGCGATCGCGATGAAGCTGTATGATGGCGGCCGGGCTCCCAATCCGCGCCGGGTGCGGGTGTTCCTCGCCGAGAAAGGCATCGAACTTCCGGCCGAGCAGGTCGATCTCGGGGCGCTGCAGCAGCGCAGTGAAGCCTACACTGCCATCAACCCGCTGCAGCGGGTGCCGGCGCTGCTGCTGGATGACGGCACCGTCATTACCGAATCGATCGCGATTTGCCGCTATTTCGAAGCGCTCAATCCCGATCCGCCGCTGTTCGGCCGCGGCGCACTGGAGCAGGCGCTGGTCGAAATGTGGAACAGGCGGGCGGAATTGCACCTGTTCCTGCCGGTGTCACATATCTTCCGCCACCTGCATCCCGCCATGGCGGAGATGGAAGTCCCGCAAGTCGCGGATTGGGGCGAGGCCAACAAGCCGCGCGTCTTCAGCTTCCTGCAAATGCTCGATGGCGAGTTGCAAAACCGTCCTTATGTCGCCGGCGCCAATTTCAGCGTCGCCGACATCACCGCGATGGTGGCGGTGGATTTCATGCGGGTGATGAAACTTTCGGTGCCTGAAACGCTCTCGAGCCTCAAGCGCTGGCACGCAAGCGTCGCGGCCCGCCCGAGCGCAAAGGCTTAACCGCCACTCGCGTTCGTGGCCAAATCCTTAGCGGTGGGGCTCAAGGCTCGACGTTGCGATGGCGACCCGGGCGATGCCGTAGCCATCCGTCGTTACGTCGTGGGTCTGCGCGAGAAAGATGACGCCGATCACGCCGATCGCAATATAGAGTCCGGCGCTAGTCCAGAGTCCAAATTGCTTCACATCGCGCATGACGGCTCCTCTTGCTCGGCGTCGGGGTTTGTAACGTATGGATCCGGCAAGAGTTCCAGGCTGAACAACTATTCAGCCATTTGCAGGCCTAAATTCACCGGCTGGCGGCCGCAATCTGGAACTAATCAGCGCCGCGCGGATTGAAGGCTCGGGGTACAAAGGGTGTTTTATTTTCCATTGGAGGAATCATGGATAAGAGACTCGCCGGCCTCTTGGGTGCGGCCGCTGCACTGACGACAATGACTGCCGCGCAAGCCGCGCCGGCGCCAGTAGGGCCGGAGCCGGTGACAAGCTACCGGGATCTCCTCGCTCCTGTTGCGAATGCCGTCCCGCTGCTACAGGCCGACAATGCCCGGCTCGCCGAGACGCAGGCGAATGAGAAGACCGAGGTCGCCCAGATTACGATCGGGATCGGTCATCATCATCACCACCATCATCATGTCCGCGTCATTCGCCGGCATCATCATCACCACCATCACCACCATCACCACCACGACTAGACGTGGCGATGATCGGGGCGGGCCTGCTGGGCGCGCCCCGATTTTTTTTGTGAAGCTGTCTATCCCTGCCGTCATTTCTCCCGGTCGCGCGCCTTGGCGGCGCGGAGGAGATGGCGATAAGTGCCGTCGAACTCGGTGTCGGTGTCCGAAATCCAGGTCGTGTCTTTTGCCAGCGTCGGGCGGCTGCCGTGAATGCGCCGGCCGCGCATTTCGCGCTCGGCCGATTCCTCGAGGTCCATGGCGGTCAGCGTAAAATCGGCCGTCGCCGGCAAGATCAATATTTGCAGCATCGGCTCGCCCGGGCGGAAGATGTGCGTTCGCCCTTCCGGTGGCGCTTTAAAGACGATGAAGGAGATCATCGGCCACCATTCGGTGCGCAACAGTGCCGGGATCGCGATCGGAACGGTATCGGTGAGATCGGTGTAGAAGCGCGGGTGCGGCTCGGTGCGCACGGCCCATTCCTTGCCGACCTTCAAATCGAGCAGCAGCTGATACGTGTAAAAGTCGCGGCCGAAGCTGCGGAATGGCGGCCACATCAGATCGCTGTCGTCGGGCTTCGGACCGAAATCGCCGTCGAATGAGAGCTTGCCGTTCTGCTTGGTGACGTGCAGCTCGTTGCTATGAGGATAAAATATCTCGATGCCGTATTGCGC